>URMK01000032.1 GCA_900548905.1 uncultured Lachnospiraceae bacterium
ACCTTGCCCTATTACTTGCTCAAGGTAAGATTATTACAGCCCCTTACGGGCGCACAGCCATTGTGTTGGAAACGGGTGTACCTGTAAGATAAATTACCCCCTTACCGCCTCCTATCTCGTTGATGTACTGGCATTTCTGGTACATATCCATAGCCCGCTGGCTGCTTGTGCTGCTGATACCTGCCACATTACGCATTTTTGTGTAGCTGAAATTGTTCTTGTAAGCATGTGCCTCGTCCACAATCAGGGCATCTACCCCCAATTCCTCAAAGTTTATTAAATCGTCTTTTTTATCTGCATGAAACAGAGTATCATAACGGAATTGGAGGTTTTTCCTGAATATCAGCATCTGTTTTAAGGACCATTCCTGCCCCTCCTGATCTTTCTGCTCGTTAATGGCCGCCGTAACAGCATCAAGCTCTGTCTGCATTGCCGCAAGCTGCCGCTCTCTGGATAATCCAATCAATTCAAAGCTGGAGTGGGCCATGATGATAGCGTCATAATCTCCGGCCGCAATCCTGCCAGCAAACCGGCGGCGATACTTTTTTTGAAAATCCTTTTTCTCTGCCACTAAAATATTGGCATTGGGGTAAAGCGCCATATACGCATCCGCCCATTGTCCAACCAGATGGTTCGGTACGGCAAACAGCGGTTTATGTGCCTTTCCCAGCCGTTTCATCTCATAAGCCAGGGCAATGGCAGCATAAGTCTTGCCTGCTCCCACCTCATGAGCCATAAGCAGGTTGCCATCCCCGTACAACCCATGGGCGATAGCATCCCGTTGATGGGGCCTTAATTGTATCTCTTCCGACATATCCGGGAAAAAAAGGTCGGTGCCGTTGTACTGCCGGGGCCGTACATTATTAAATTTATCATTGTAGAGGTTTGTAAGCCGTGCCCCACGTTCCGGATCCGCAAACAGCCATCGTTCAAACTCCGCTTTCATTTGCGTCTGCTTTTCACGGGCAAGGATCGTTTCTTTTTTATTCAGGACATATTTAACTTTATCCTCCCCGTTTTCATCCACATACTCCAAACGGTCTTTGACTTCTACGAATTGCTGGTTCAGGGATGCTTCCAAAATTTCATAAGCGTTCATACGTCCCGTTCCGTAGGTCCGGCTTGCGATGACGGAGAATTTTTCTATACTTTTGTTCTTGATGAAGTATGCTCCGCTGTATTCGGAAAATTCCATTTTCACCGCATTACGACTGGTACGTTTATAGTTACTGGTTTTAAAGGTTTCATACATAAATTCCTGATACACATCTACGGAAATCCATGGGGTACCCAGTGCAAAGCTGATATCCTGCGGAGTCAGCGGTTCCGGCTGCACGGCCTTTAAGGCTTCCACATTCCTTGCAAAGCGCTCCGGTTCTTCCTCTGCTTTACGGATTGCCGTCTTAAGCTTTTCTTTAACATAACCGCTTAAATATTCCCCGGCAGTCATCCAGCCGGTCAACGGATTCCCGGAATATGCCTCCGGATCCTGATAGAGGGCATCCCCCAATTCCACAATGATCTCCTCCGGCGTTGCCTTATGGCTGCCTGACATTTGATACAGTCCCGCCATATATGGAAGGTCAACCCAGCCTTTGATGTTTAAGCTGACCTTCAGGGCTTCTTCTGCGGAAAACACCACTTTGGGCGTAACCCTCGGTTTAATAGTCGCTTTGAAGAACATAGCAGATTTCTCAAAGCGTATTTCTTTTAATCCATTTTGCCCTCCCTCCGTATTACACTCTTTCTCTATGGAACGCAGGAGCGGTGCATTGGAATCCCGGGAAAAGGCAATTACGTTTCCATAGGAGTTTAGATACCCATACTCTTTTACAAACCGGTCATAGACCATGTTCAAATGCCGGATTTGTTCCTGAAGCCAGGCTTCATATTCTTCCGATGTTAAATTCCCAGCCTGCTGGTTCTGGAAGTCAATCAGACTGCGCACCGACCGCGTGATTTCTACCATACCTCGGATTCGCTCCGCTTTCCTACCGGTAATATCCTGCAAATACATCTTAGAATTCTCTTGAAAATAGACAGCGTCCTCTACAATGGTATAGCTATAATTACGTACGGAAGGATCCGCAGGAAGGGAATCCTTGGTTGTCCCTTTTTCCCCGGCATATTCGGAATCAGCCTCATGGTATTCTCCTTCCAGGTAGGAAACCGCCCGCTCCAGCCGCTCATTTAAATCTTCCCCGAGAATAGGATGGCAGGCGGTGGTTTTCTCGTTTCCAAACATACTCTCATCAAAAACCATTTGTCCCAATACCATTTCCGGATGTTCTATAAAATAAGTGTTTAAGGGAATGCCATCCCTATTCTCTTCTATGGAAAGCCAAGGACTGTTCTCTTCATCGGGTATTATTTCCCGTTCCCGCTTTTGCAGGAACAGTATATCAGCGGTAGCCTCTGTTCCCGCCACCGCCTTAAACGCGTTATTCGGAAGCCTTATTGCTCCCAGTAATTTTGCCCGCTGTGCCAAATACTTCCGTACCTTGGAATTTGCTTTATCCATGGTGTACTTAGAGGTAATAACCGCCACAATTCCACCCGGCCTTACCAAATCCAGGGATTTTGCTAAAAAGTAGTCATGAATACGGAAGCCATGGCGGTTGTAACGGGTATCATCCACGCGGATGGCGTTAAAGGGGATATTGCCAATAACCACATCGAAAAAGTGATCCGGATAATTGGTTTGTTCAAAACCTTTGATCTGGATCTCCGCTTCCGGATAAAGCTGTTTAGCAATCTCACCGGATATCGTGTCCAACTCCACTCCATATAGTTTTGTTTTTCCACCGCCGTCTGCCTTGGAACTATCCATACTTTCCGGAAGAACGGAATAAAAATTCCCAGTTCCCATAGCAGGGTCTAAAATATTGCCTCCCCTGAAACCAAACCGCTCCAGCCCTCGATAAATATGCTTAATCACCTCCTGATCCGTATAAAAGGAGGTGAGGGTACTTTCCTGGGCCGAATGAAATTCCGCCTCGGTAAGCAAGCCCTTAATTTCCTCATACTCATTCTCCCAACCGGATTTTCCTGGTGTCAGGGCATTAGCAAGGCCTCCCCAGCCCACAAACCGCGCGAGGGTAATCTGTTCTTCTGCAGTTGCTATATGGGCCGCCCCCCTATTTGCCCCTTGCGCCTGTAATTCTTTTAGCAGACGGATAGCTGCGATATTATTTCTGCACTTGGTTTTAGCCCCGCCATCATAAAGGTGATGTTCCTGCAAAAAATGGTAATTACTCCCTCGTCCATGCCCACGGCTTTCCGTATCAGGCATAATAGCATCGGCATATTCTATGTTTGTCTGGTTCACATACGGGGCTGCTTTCAGGGCATCCATGTTGTCCAGCAGACCATCATTATCGTCGTCGTTTGTGTCCTCATACATGTCCTTTTGTTGTCCAAATAAATCAAACAGCATGATTTGGCGGGCATCCGGCGGGACGGTGAGGATTGTCTCCGTTTGCAGGTTTTCATCGGTTATGTGAAGTTCCTCCAGTGTTTCCAGGTCTGCTTTTTCCTTCTCCGTCAGATAGGAATCCTGAAGGACCAATGCCGTAATACGTTCTGCTGTCTCTGACCAGGAAAGCTGCCTGCGTAAAATCTTTCCGTTCTCCCTGCACTCAAGGGATATCCCCCCGCTGGGTTTCGCATCCAACCTTCTTTCTCCGACCAAAAGACCATACCAATCATATTCATTTTTGATGAATTTCTGTAGTTCTTTCTTCGACAGCATACCTCTGACTGCCTGATAGATGCGCAGTTTTCCCTTCTGCACACCAGTACCCTCCCGCAGGAAGTCAGCAATCATCTGTTCATCTTCCAATAATCCTATATCGTGTTCCGTATCCTGTGGATGTACGGGGATCGGGATCAGTCCCGGCTTATCTTCTGTCCAAATTGGCTTAGGCTGGTTATTTTGAGGTACAGCAAAAAGGCCGCCCGCAGACGGTTTGTGACCATCCATGGGCGGCTCTGCATCCTTAGTTTCTTGTGGTACTATCTGACTTTCAGCACCAGTTCGTTCATGACGATTTCCTCTGCCTGCATTGTCAGGCTGTTCATGTGTCCAACTCTCTTCATCGTATTCTCGGTATTGGGCATCGGCCGGGTTTTCAAAAGCTGTTGGATCAACACCTCCTTGCGGTTCTGTGCTTCCTCGTCCACTTTCCGGATTGTTTTGTTTACCACTCCCTCCGCTATCAGCTCCGACAGGCGGTGCGGATGGTTCTCCATCATGTACTTCTTCCATAGTTCCCCGTACTTGCCCACGGGCATTTTGTCCCTTTCCCCGGAGATCTGCAGTTCGGGATACATCATCCCGTCCCCGCCCTGTATGTAACTGAGATTCATCAAAGGTTCTACTCTCATAAATTTGGCTCCTTTCGCTTTTGATTGCTTCAATTTCCTGGTAAATTTCTTTCAAAATAGGTCTTGTGATGGATACCGTGCAGCTTCCTAAGGACATGAACATTCCCAACGTATGATACAGGCTGATATTTTCAAAGCTGCTGTCATCTATGTTTTCTGTTGGAAGACCGCACTTGGAAAATACAGTATAGGCAACGCTGGCTGTAACAATTTCCTTAAATTCTGCATTCACCGCCTCTTCCGGCATACCAAAGAGTGGGCTATTATCTTCCCTCACCCTAAAATGTTCCATGTACTTGGGAAGAATCTCCTCAACCCGTTTATTTATCAGCCAAAACAGACAGGCTTCCACGCCAGACATCGGAGCAGCGTATTTTTCATGAAACCGCATCATCAGGCTGGGACAGTACTGCTCCTCCAACTCCCAATGGTACCGCATAAATTTCTTAAAACTTTCTTCTGTACCGTTGGTATCCATGAAGTCAAAGAGGTGTTTCAAGCTGGCCCCGGGATTTTGCATATCAATGACAGCAATGCTTCTGGCCCCCCTATTGATACTGCGCCCAATCCGTTCATCATGCCAGTCATCCCATGTGCCGAGTTGCGTGGCATTCGGTTTCTGGGCGTAAATCAATACAGCATTGTCAAAGGAACGCTTGTAGAACCGTGCCACGCAGGCTAACAGACCTTTCCATTCAGCCGGCGTTTTCGTATACTCCTGCACCGCCTTGCGATAAAGGTCGGCAAGCATGGTTACTTTACGCAAGCTGACACCTCCATTCCCCATTCTCTTTACTTAAATCTGCAGGCATGATCTCTTTTCCCACTTTTTATTCCTTTTCCCCCATCATCCTGGACAGGATATGTGATTGCTCCTTTATACTTTGTATCCTTCTTTCGCCTTTTTTCTCTCGCGCTTTGTATGTTTCTATTTTTTCCTTTTTTACCCGGATAGGTTATAATTTCTGCCTTCATCATCTCAATCTTTCTAATCATCTTGGTTCGTCACAAATTATGACAAAGTGCCAAACCTTCAGTATTTATGCGGGTTTTAGCCCTGATTTCTATACAAATCATAGTTTACTTCTGCTTGATATGCATGGTTAATAGTCAACGCCGCATTCATTAAACTTGTAAGTAAATATCCTCTGATATTTTTTACCTTTGTTGTATTGTCATGAAGCGATTGCAGGATATAGCGAATATGGGATGCATCCAGTTTTAGAAACCGTTGTTTCACTATCTCATATGGATACTGCTTCCCTCCGATTTTTATGGGATCCTCTACGATACAGACAGTCTCCACCATAAGATCCACCAGTTCGTCCAGATATTCTTCTTCCCTCCTCCTGCAATCAGCCCGGATAAAATCATACTCAATATTCGTCTTAATAAATTCCCTATACGCATCCATTTCTTCAGGCTTAGACTGGATAGATGGATAGATAGATTCTTTCTTACTCAGATTTATATTATTATTATTAATATTATTTGTCGGCAAAATCTTGCCACTCTTGACAGGCAGGATCTTGCCTGTCTGGACCTGCACGTTATTGCCACTCTGGATCCGCATGTTTTTGCCACTCTGGACCTGCACGTTTTTGCCACTCTGGACTTGCACGTCATTGCTACTCTGTAGTTGCGTGTTTTTATCCATCTGTTCCTGCAAAGCCCCATAATTCCAGGCTTCTTCCACACTGCCATACGGTACTACCCCGTTATATTCAGTACCAAACGGCTGAATTATGCGGTTCTGGACCTGCAGGATCGTGCCACTCTGTATCCTGTTTTTTTCTTTTCCAGTGCTTTCCTTTGTGTCCACTGTAGATAATGGGCACTCTTCGCAGCCACTTTTAGTCTCACCTTCCATATTTCTGCTATCGCAGACCTGCAAGATTTTGCCACTCTGGACCTGCATATCTTTTGAAGAACTATCCTCTTTCACAATAAAGTTCTTGAGGTATAACAGATTAGGCTTTCCCAATCCCTGCCTTTTCTTTTCTACAAGACCTATGCCTGTTTTGGTATCCAATTCCGAAAGAAGATACCCTGCTTTTCTTTCACCGCATGCAAAGGTGTCCATAATATCTTCCAGCGTGAAAATGATATACACCCTGTTTTGCCCATCAATCCATTGATTTTTCATGGATAAAGACATCCTCTCCAGCATAACGCCATAAAGTATTTTGGCATCGCTGGAAACTTTCTTAAAACGGGGATCTGTAATAAGTACCTTGGGAAGCCGGTAAAAGGTAAACTGTTCGGCCTGCGCCCCATAAAAATAATCATAAGTAGTTTCTGCCACAAGATTCTATCCTTTCCTCGTATATAACTTTAAGGGAATCGTTAACTCGATTCCCTCCGTTCCCTTTCATCCGCTTCCTTTAAATATGCTTCCAACGCTTTAATAATTGTCTCTTCAATATCTTTCTGGCTTTCCCCATGGCTGAAAAACCGGCTGATGACAGCCGGCTTCAGCTTAACCGGTTTCGGCTTGTTCCCTTTGGGCTTTCTTGTTTTTTCTCCGCATAGAATTTCTCTGATTATATCATCGGTAAGCTTCTTATTTTCCGCATATTCCTTCAATAATCGGGAATTTTCTGTATTTATTTTATACCCCTCTGACAGGAGCTTCTCTAACATTTCCATATCCCCTGTTTTAAGAAAGGACAGAGAATATGCCTGGCCAAATGTGATTTCCTTGTTATCGAGCCTTTTCAGCAAGGATTCCGTTAAACCCGCAATCCGGATATACTGGGCTATCTTATTTCGGTTCGTCCCAAATTCATCCGCTATTTTCTGATCCGTCCGGCCTCCGCCTGTATCCTGATCGGGATTCAAAAGTTCTTCTATTTCTCTTACGATGTCCATCCTTTTCCCTTGGCATTTCATTGCTTCGAAATGTTCCTTCAGGCACCATGCCTTCTCAGATTCCGCCATTTCAGAAAAAGATCTCTGGTTAAGGTTTGTTTCCGCCATGATTAATATCGCTTCCGCTTCGGATATGCCTTCTTTAATTATGACCGGTGCCTTTGTAATGCCTGCAAGACGTGCGGCATTCCTTCTGTTATACCCGCTGAGGATTTTATATCCGCCGTCTGTCTTCCACAATATAATTGGCTGCAAGATGCCGACACGCTTTATGCTGTCTGCAAGGCTGTCTAACCGTGAACCGGAATATTCTTTGAAGTGGTGTTTCTCATAATCCTCCATCCGGGTAAAATCCATTTCCGACAGCGGAGACTCTACCGTGTTTTCCTGACCTTTCACCGGAAAATCAAAGATGTCATCTTCGGAAAAGGTACTGTTAAGGATATTATTCAGGTTTGGGATTTTAGGTGTTCTAACCGGCATGGCTAATCAACTCCTCTGCAAAATTTTGATAGGCAATGGATGCGGCATTTGTCGGATCAAGTTCGCATACCGTCATTCCGGCATCTACTGCATCAGGTACTCTTGTAGAGCGGGGGATACAATTTTGGAATATCCGGACATGCTCGCCCAGTGAAACATGCAGCTGCCGCTTTACCCTCTGGCTTACTTTAGTCCGCTGATTATCCATGGTTATGAGGATTCCCTCTATCTCCAATTCCGGATTAATTCTGCTCCTGATTTTATGGTAAGCCTTGAAAAATTCGCTCATCCCTTCCACAGCCAGCGTTTCCGACTGCACCGGAATGATAAGGCCGTCACAGCATATCATGACATTAATCATAGGTGTGCCCATTTTCGGCATACAGTCAATCAAAATGTAATCATAATGCGCACGAATGGTGTCCACATATTCCTTAAGCTTATATTCAGCAAAATCCGTATCGCTCATAAGCTTTTCAAAGTTATCTAATTTATTATTTGCGGGGATTAAGTCCACCCCGGCCGCCGTTGTAATCATATAACTTTCCCGTTCTGGCAGTTCTTCGTCCATAACTATACATTTCAATAACTCATAAATCGTTGTACAGAGCTTTTCAGGGGATTGTACCCCCAAAAGCTTTGTAGAGTGCCGTTGTCCGTCAAAATCAATCAGAGCCACCTTTTTGCCTTTCACAGACAGCAGGTAAGCTAAAGTCGTAGCGGTTGTCGTTTTCCCTACGCCTCCTTTTCGGTTTACAATTCCCCATACTTTGCACATATTTTTTCCTCACTTTTTATATTGGATAAAAAACAGGGACGACACTTGCCTCCTTTCTGTGTCAGAATTAGAACAGGACTAAACCTATGTATGCTAATACACAGATCTAGTCCTGTTTTGACTACAAATCACATCAATTACCCTGCTGCAATTGATATAATAATAACTATTCACTTATAAGAGGTATTGCGTATAAAAATGGCGCCATCCTATCCGTAGTACGCTATAATAAGCGATAGCGACAGTAGTAGGACTAAATCAGCACATCCACGAAACCCTTGATTTTACTGGGTTTTAGCTGGCCTGTCATTAATATAGCACAATCCCTTCTGCTTTCCCTTCCGCTTTTCCATCATTAAACAACATTGTTCCCAACTTTGTCATTGCTAATATCTCCTTTACTCTGCTCAGTTCCTTCTCGTCCAGGAATTTATCCGCCAATGTATAAAGCACGGCAAACATTTTTTCCTGTTCCATATCAGTTACTGCATTACCTGAATTCTGCAGGAATAGTAAACTTTTAATGATCCTCTCTCCGATTTCCAGGCTGCCGGACATCAACGGTGTTAAAAGCAAAGGCACCAGATCTGCTTTTTCCAACATTTTTCCCTGCTTCTGTTTCCTGTCCAGCGCGGAAAACAGCTGATCCGAGTCCGAATCCTTCAGACGGACAAGCTTAACCCGATACCTATTAATTCCTTCCGCCAGTTCAGTCCTCAAATGTTTTACTTTTGAGGTACATATCACATAAGTAATCACTGCACACTGAAATGTACGGCTGGCAGCCGCTTCATACTCACGAAACCGCCTTAAATCCTCCCGGGTAACGGAATCGCTCTCAAACTCCAGGTGCATCAGGACTCCTTCTTCAGAAAAATAATTAAAATCCTGATACATTTGTCTCGCCTCCAGCTTCACACTTTCAGTCGGCCCAATGTACTTAACCTCTCCGGGAATCCCCAATAGAGGCAGTAATTCTTCGCCGAAATACTGCGCTGCCGTTTTCAGTGCCAGATCCTCATGGTGTATTTCCCGTGCTTCGGTCTGTTTCTCTTTCTGTTTGTGTTTATCCACACAGCCTCCTGTTCCGTAAGCCATGTGTAAATTTCCGCCCTCCACATAATTATATCTGAAAATCCAACACCGGACAACCGCCTCTTACTCTTTTCCTTTTCTGGTTGCTACTAATTTTTTTCTCATTTTATGAATTGTTGTCCGAATAGGACAGAAATAACGAATTGTTTTTGAATAGGGTCTGAATGGAATTGCGGCGACAGATTTTTACACACCTTCGGCCGCCGGTGCTTTTTTATGATAACACAGTATCCACACACAGTCAAATACCCGTACCGCCATGCCGGGCGGTACGGGTATTGTAGTTACCGTCCACTCCGTGACCAGTAACGTATTGTGCGATGCCGTCATGTCATACTGCCGTCATCCCTTTCCGGATCCTGCCTCTATCGGTGCGATCCATCTCATGGCCCGGCCCCTGCTCTGCCGGTCAAAGCAGTCCACCTTGCCGGAGGCCACATCCACAGTCACCACGATGGCCCCGTCCCTGCCGTCCTTATATATGACGGCGATAGAGGTATCGTTGGTAAAAGCTGCACCCAGAAGTTCAATATCCTCTTCTGCAGACAGTTTTTTGGAAAGAAGGAACTGCCTGGTGGTTTTCTTTGCCTCTTCCACTGTCGGAGGTCTGTCGGCATCTTCCCACACCGTATTCATCCCTGCCAGATAGATATCTTTGATCTCCCCGTTTTCCAGAAAAGAAACTATATATTCCGGCGTCACATATTCGCCATTGAAATACCCCGTTTCTTCTCTGTTTTTCGGGGAAGAAAAAAAGAGGGTGGTATTGGCTTTATACAGATCGCCTTCATAAACCTCCTCCGGAGAAAAACGGCTGCCGATTTCAAAGTCCTCTGCATCCAGTGTAACATCAAAATAATAGTTCAGAGCATCCACAGCCTTCTGCACCAGCTCCGGCGGGGCCGCCTCCAGATTTGAACCGGCAGGTTCCCCGGAAACCTGTGTGCCGGCTTCCGCTTCTATCTGCATGTCGTCCTGCTTCTTTGCAGAGGTCTCGATCCACTGCTGCGTCTGCTTTTCTGCCTCTGCGGAATCCCCCGAAGCCGTCCCGCCGCCGTCAGGCGCTTTGGCCGCACACCCCGTCAGCACCAGCGCCAGAAGCGCTCCCAAAAGCAGCAGCAATTGTATCCTTCGTTTCATTGGTAAATCCTCCTCTTTCTCAGGCCGCTATGTACCTTTTTTGTTTTGCACGTAATACAGACTACCCGGTTTTTGTAACCTCTTTGTAACAGGGAAACATGATTTTTACCATTGTCCCTTTTCCCACCCGGGAAACAAGCTCGATTTTTGCCCCATGGATCCGGGCAATATCCGAGCAAAGGGAAAGGCCCAGCCCAACGCCGTTATTCTTCCGGTTTCTCACCTTGTCCACCTGGTAAAAACTTTCGAAAACCCGGGCCTGTTCTTCCTCCGGTATCCCTTTTCCTTCATCCTCCACCTCTGCGGTGACGGATCCGCCCTCTTCCCTGAGCCTTATCCATATCCTGCCGCCTGGTTCGGAGGCTTTTCCCGCATTATCAACCAGATTGCCGAACAGGGCCAGCAGCAAATCCGGTTTAGCAAGAAGCAGGACCGGTTCTCCGGGTAATACCGTCTCCAGCCGCAGTCCCGCTTTCACCGCCGCAGGTTCATATGCCATGACCGCCTGCCGGATGATTTCTCCTGCGTCACAAGGGACCATATCAAAGGTATGCCTTCTTAAAAAGATCATATCCATCATCACTTCCGAAAGCTTCTCGATCCGTTTGCCCTCCCGGAAAATGCACTCGCCCAGCTCCTGCACATATTCTTCGTCACCGCTGGTGGAACGCAGCAGATCCGCATAGCCCACTACCGCCGTCAGGGGGGTGCGCAGTTCATGGGTGAAATTATCCGTAAACCGCTGCTGCTCCTGGTTTTTCCTTTTAAGCTCCTCCACGGTGGCCTCAATAGCATCCGCCATTTTGTTATAACTTTCCGCCAGTTCCCCCGCTTCGTCCTTCGTCGTGACAGGTATCCGCTCCGCATAATTGCCTTCTCCTGTTTTCCTCACGGAAGCCGTCAGTACGCGCAAGGTTTTGGTAAGCCTTCCGGTGAGCAGATACAGGCAGACAGCAAGCAGCACCGCAGTTCCCGCAGCAAGCCGGAAGAAAAAAGCGTACTGCTTGGCCCGATCCGCATAGATACCGCTGATATCCACGAAAAAGAGGTTCCGTATCGTTTTGTCCTTAAGAGGGAAAAAACTGCTCAGAATCAGATACTGTTTTCCGTCAATTTCCTGTCTGCTGTACGTTGCAAGCCTGCTGGTATATTCAACCTCCACAGCCACCGGCTGTTTAAAATCCAGAGTACTGTACAGCACCTTGTCATCCGCCAGGATTTCCAATGCTGTCCCCTGGGAATTCACCCTGCTGTCCAGATAGTCCGTGACCGCATCCGGACTGCCGTTATCCCCGTTTTTCTCACGTTCAGCCCATACATACTGTTCAATCCCCGATGAAATACTTTCCTGCTCATCTCTGGCCTGCTGCAGGCTCCGGTTGAAGGAGAGCTTACAGCTGTTTTCTATAGTCAGGATATTAGCTCCTGTAAATACCGCCATAAAAAGCAAAAGAGCAGAAATCATAATTTTTTGTCTCAGCTTCATTCCTTATCCGCCTCCAGTCTGTAACCGATTTTCCTTACCGGTACGATAACGCCTTCCAGCCCCAGCTTTTTTTTCAGGCGCTGTACATGCACATCCACCGTCCTGCTTTCCGGATCGTATTCCCCGCCCCAGACCTCTTCGTAGATCCGGTCACGGAACAGGGCTATGTTCCGGTTCCGCAGAAAAAGCAGCAGCAGATCCAGCTCCTTCATGGTAAGTTCAATTTCCGTCCTGTCTCTTTTTACCGTTCTGGATTCCCTGTCAATATCCAGACCCGCCACCTTTATCCGGGCCTGCCCCTTATGATACCTCCTCAGCACACTCTCCACCCTGGCTGTAAGCTCGGCCAGTTCAAAGGGTTTTGTAATATAATCGTCCGCCCCTGCCCTCAGGCCTTTAATCTTATCCTCCAGGCCGGATTTTGCCGTAATAAAGATAACCGGTATCCCGAACTCTTTGCTGTATTCCAGCAGCTCATATCCGTCGATTTCCGGAAGCATAATATCAAGAAGAATCAAATCATACCGTTTCTGCTCCAGGAAATCCGCCGCCGTCTTTCCATCGTAAACGCATTCGCAGGAATATCCCGCCTTTTCCAGCCCTATCCGGATGAGCCTGGCAATCATTTCCTCATCTTCCACAATCAATAGCTTCACCGTCCGCCGCCTCCTTTCCTTTCTGTATAACCGCAGTATATCCCCCATTTGTAACAAACCTGAAACATCTCAGGACAATTACACCGGATATTTTCCTCATTTTTCAGGAAATGTGCCCCGATTAGATACCAGTTCTTCTATCCATCCTCTTCTCCAAACAGCTGAAGCAAAGCATTATGGTTTCCGGAAGACAACAATACGGTTCTCTACATGCTGCAGCATTCAGAGCAAAAACAGGCTCCGTTTAACGGAGCCTGTACCATTTAAAATAAGGAGTGCACTGCCTATTTTAATATAACGGAATTGCGGAAGCCGCCATCTCTGCCAGCATTTCATAACGTACCCCTGTTGGAAGCATGCTGACACCGTCAAAAGTGATAACATACGGCGCCGTATTACCGGGCTGGTTTTCCGAAAACTGGAACACCTCGCCGTCCGTATAAACCGGCACTACCGATTGCCCCACATTGGCACTGGCGATAATATGTTCCTGAATAACCCCTTTTCCGATCAACCCGGCATTAGCAGTATTGGTAATATCCGACGGTAAGAACTGATCAAAGGGGTAAGAGGTCACACCCGCCCTCTCAGCCGCCGTTTTCCTCCGGCCGCCGTCTGTTTCCCCGGTATTCTCCCGGCGTCTCTCCCGTTTCCCTTTTGAATTTGCGGATAAAGCTGGATGTATCGAGGTAGCCGATATGGCTTACAATTTCCTGAATCGGCAGCTGTGTGCCCTCCAGCAGCCGTTTCGCCTCCTCCAACCGCAGCTGTGTGATATAGCTTTTCAGGTTTTCCCCTGTCTGTTCCGTTATGAAACGGCTGATATAATACGGGGAAAGGCCGAATTCATCCCCCAGCCGTTCCAGGCTCAGTTCCGGGCTGAACGCATGCTCCTGTACATAACGCAGAATGCGCTCCGTCAGATCCTCCTGCCGGCTTTTCCGGGTCTGGGCCGTATACGTACAGACTCTGCCCAGCAGCTGTTCCATGCGGGCTTTCAAGACATCTGCCCCTTCCACCGTTACCAGGGAAGAGAATTCCTCCTGCAGCTGTGCCGGAATATAATCAGCCAGGGCATCCTTCAGGCTTTTTACCATATCCAGAACAAAATATTTGAAAAGAAGGACCGATTGGTACTTCCGGGCCAGATTTTCAAAATAGCGTCCGAAAATCTTATCCGACAGGGAATCATCCCCGTGCCGCAGGGCCTGAACCAGCTTAAGAAGCTCTTCCCCGTCCGGAGATTTGGCCTGTCTCAGGCTGTCCCCCAGATTTTCATAAAAGAGCATCCTGCCGCTTTGGTTCTGTTTCAGATATTCCGCCGCCGCCAATGCTTCATAAAAGGAGTCCTTCGTCTGCCTTAGTTCCTTCACCCGGCTTCCTATCCCAATCACATAACGGATATCCAACGAATCCGCCAGTATAGGCGCCAGCCCCTTGTCAATCTCCATAGCCAGTTCTGAAAACTCCTTTTCCTGGGCACCGTTGACTATCCAGCAGATAGAAGAATCCCTGGGCTTTTCAATGCAGCAGATATGCAGGGCATTCCTTATCTCCAGCTCCAGGGAAAAATTCAGAATTTCCTGCCTGTACAGGGAGTGGATGGTGCCTTTATCTCGGAAAAGGCAGATCGCCACCGCCGTATAACAATTTCCCTGCCCCGGAAAACGGAAATCCGAAAAGGCCCGCTCCAGTTCGTTCTCTTCTATCATACCATCTAAAAAAAGTTCCATAATCCG
Organism: uncultured Lachnospiraceae bacterium; assembly: GCA_900548905.1. Taxonomy (GTDB): domain Bacteria; phylum Bacillota; class Clostridia; order Lachnospirales; family Lachnospiraceae; genus Eisenbergiella. Next base: position 14,635 of record URMK01000032.1, read on the forward strand.
CTGCTTCAAATAGGGTTCCTGCCAGGAAACCATGTCCTCTATTTTTTTCTGATCTTCAATATATTCATGCAGAGCCTGCAGTTCATTCCTTCTTCCCCCGGATTTATCCATCAGCCGGAATAAATCCCGGATGGGTCTGTAATTAAAAAAGCTGACCGCCACCGCCAGGGTCAGGCACAGAAATAGAATAAGGAAGCACAGAAGGACCAGCAGGTTTTCCTGAAAGAGTGCATCCCCCTCCGCCATCAGGGAAACCGATACGGCCACCGCATAGGTAATGCCGGTTGTCCCGGAGGTATAGTAAAGCAGGGATCCCGGCTTTTGGTTCTTTTTATCCCAATCCATTCCGGCCAGGGAACCGGGCGATGCGGATATCTCCAGGAGCCTGGCTTTATCAAATCCAGGCTCCCGTCGGGAAAACTCATCATACAAAACAGTCCTGTCGGGAGAAGCCAAAAAAAGCTGCAATCCCTGATCGGAAAACGCAGAGGCAATCGTCTGCTTAACCGTTTCGGCCTCCATGAGGAAAACCAGATGTCCGTAGGGCGTATATGTGGGGACGGGATAGACAAAGACCAGCCGCTGCGTTTCCTCCTTTGACGGAAACAGAAGATAGGGGACAAGATGCTCCTGTTCCCCTGAAAGATACGTTCGGATATCCAGTTCCATGTTACGGAAGGTAGCGTAGGACATGATTCCGCTTGCAGAGTAGACACAGTCCTCCTCCTTCAGAATAAAAAACCCCTTTTCCAGCTCGGGATATCTGCTCAAAAGCGGCTTCATCGTGTTCAGACACTGGTACCGTTCATACACGCTGCCCGTCATCTGCCTTGGCCGCAGCGAGGGATCCACCGTAATGGAGGACACCATCCTGAAATGGCTGGAAACCGCTTCATCCACCAGCCCCGCCGCCGCTTTCAGCTTCTGCAGGTTTATCTTTTCCGTCTGTTCCCTGAGAGACTGCACATTATACAGGTAAAACGATCCAATAGCAATCCCCAGGGGGATCAGCGCCGCAATCAGAAAGGATATCAGATATTTATAAAAAATACTGTGCGTATTCTTCCTTTTCATTCTTACCGCCCCCGCAATCTGTTTATCAGCCCTTTAATGATCCCATCATGATACCCTTCATAAAAAATTTCTGCAGGAAAGGATATACCAGCAGCACCGGCAGAACCGAAACGATAATAACCGCGTATTTCAGAATCTCTATCTGCTGCATCAGCTCCGCAAGGTACTTGGCATTTTCTCCGCTCATTCCCCCGCTGAGCATGCTTGTCATGGCATTATTCCCCATCAGCAGCATATTCCGCAGCACAAGCTGCAGCGGGAACTTATCTTTGTCGCTGATATAAATCAGTGCCTGAAAAAACTGGTTCCAGTGCCCCACCCCGTAAAACAGGGCGATTGTCACCAGGATGGGCTTGGACAGAGGCAGTACCACCGCCGTCAAAGCCCTGATTTCCGAACAGCCGTCTATTTTCGCCGCCTGGATGATTTCATCCGGCACGCTGTTCATAAAATAAGTCCTCATAAGTATCACATTGTACACCGATACCGCAGCGGGCATAATCAGCGACCATATCGTATCCCTCATCCCCAGACCGGAAACCAGCAGATAGGTGGGAATGATGCCTCCGGAAAAAAACATGGTAAAGGTCATGGCGAACATAATGAATTTGATGAAAGGAAGGTGGCTTTTGGACAATGCATAGGCGCAGGTAACCGACAGGAACATATTAACCAAAGTGCCCGTTATGGTAAGAATAATAGTATTGGCATATCCCTTCCAGATCGAAGTATCTTTCAGCACATATTTATAGCCTTCCAAAGTAGCCCCCTTGGGAAAAAGAAGCACTTCTCCCGCATTAACCGCCGTCGGACTGCTGACGGAAGCTATTAAAATAAAATACAGGGGATACAATATCACCAGCATCATCAGTGTCAGCAGAACTATATTTATCATATCAAATATTTTATCACTGCGGGAAAGTTTTTTCATGGGAATTCTCCTTTACCATAAGCTGGTATCTCCGATCTTTCGGCACATTTTATTGATTGTGATTAAAACAATGAAATTCACGACAGAATTAAAAAGTCCGATGGCCGACGACAGGCTGAACTGGGCCTGCTGGATACCGATCCGATAGACATACGTGGACAACACATCCGCGGCCTCCATGATTGCCGGCTTTTGGAGAATCAACACCTTTTCAAAATCCGATACAAGGATGCTGCCGCAGCACAGAATCAGCTGTATTACGATGGTAGGGGCAAGAGAGGGCAGGTTGATATGCAGGATCCGCTGCATCCTGGTCGCCCCGTCCACCACGGCGGATTCGTGCAGGGCAGGATCCACGCTGGAGAGAGCCGCCACATATATGATGGAACTCCAGCCGGTATGCTGCCAGGTATTGGACAGGACATAAATATGTTTAAAATTGTCCGGGTTCGCCATGAAATTCACCGCCTCTCCCCCGCAGAGCTCAATGATCTTATTGATAAAGCCCGCGCTTGGGGATAGAAACAGTGTCAGCATGGAGCATACAATTACCGTGGAAATGAAATGAGGCGCATAGGTGACCGTCTGCATAGTCTTTTTAAACATGCCTTCCTTTACTTCATTTACCATCAAAGCCACTATGATCGGTATGGGAAAATTAATCAACAGATTATAAAAAGAAAGCAGCAGGGTATTTTTAAAAACATTCCAGAATACCGGCATGTCTATGAACCGTCTGAAATGCTTCAGTCCCACCCAGGGACTCCCGGTGATTCCCAGGCCGGTGCTGAAATCCTTAAATGCGATCTGTACCCCGTACATAGGCCCATAGCAGAATATCAGGAAAAAAAGGACACTTGGCAGCAGAAGCAGGTAAATCTGATAGTTGCTCCTTATCAGGGAAAGCCTGGAATGGGGGCCTGCCCCCCGTTCCGGCTGTCTTTTTCTTTTTTGCATGGTTGGCTCCTTTCCGGATGTTCCGTACAGCTTTCGCTTCTCAGCCGGCGCTCAGATAACGGTCATAGGCTCCCTGATAAAGCTCGATCAGCCGCTCTAAGCCCATGCTGTTCAGAGTTTCCACAAACTGGGGATGGTTCTCTATGGGTTCCTCCCCGGTTATGAATTTCACTTCCATCTGCGCCGTATAGTTTTTGATTTCATCCAGTACCAGCGCCACCTCTTCCCGTTCCTCAATCGTAAAGAACAGCTGGGGGAATTCCTGCTTCAGATAAGGGGCAATCCGTTCTTTCATCTGCGACTTGAAGGAGGTATCCTCCGGGGTATACTGCATGCTCCCCCATACGTCACCGTATTGGGAATTTCCCTGGAATTCCACGGCGAGAGGGGCGATTTCTTTACACAGATAGTCCCACATCCCATTATAGCCTTCCGGTGTCACATACTCGCACTTCGTATGGTCTTCGTTCCATTTCAGGCCGCCTTCCCCTTCCCATTGTCCGTATTCCGGCCCGGTAAACATTTCGGAGCCCTCGTCACTGAATGCATAATCAAAATAGCGGATGGTGGCCTCCGGGTACGGATTGGCGCTGGTGATAAAAATATTGGGCATACGCACCGCATCCCCGTACCATACCTTTTCCTCATTCCATTCGCTGGTAAGGGGATTGATGACTTCGTATTGCCCGTAAACCGCAGGATCGGTTGAACCCGTCATCACGAAATGGGCGGAATAGGAATATGCCCCCAGCTGCATTGCGGCCCCTTTGGCCCTGAGCTGTTCTTCATTCTGCGTAAAATATTCCTGATCCAGAAGCTTTTCATCAAAAAGCTGCTTCATCCGTTTTAAATATTCCACATAGATATCACTTGCCGGTACATAGACAATTCTATCCCCTTCCGTCATCCAGCGGGATGCCACAGAAGTAAACGGAATTCCCAACGGCCCTGCCACAAAGGGATCCACCGAATACTGATTATTGGTACCGCTTAGAGGGATGGTATCGTTTTCCCCGTTCCCGTCCAAATCGCCGTCCCGCATGGCGACCAGCGCTTCATAAAATTCTTCATAGGTCTGGGGCATGGAAAGCCCTGCTGTTTCCAGCCATGCGGTGTTAAGGAAGCATCTGGCACCCAGCGTATCCAAATTACCTCCGGCAAAGGTGCCGTTCAGCCCGTACATATTCCCATCCGGTGCATACAGCTTCCGGCTCTCCGGGTATTTTTCCAGCAGCCCCATATAATTGGGGGCATAGTTGTCCAGAAGTTCATTCAGCGGTATCAGCTGCTTTGCCCCCGCATAGGTAATGATATCTCCGGTATCAAAATTCTGGGGGGTTGCAATTATGATATCGGGAAGATCCTGTGATGCAAAAATCAGGCTTTTCCGTTCCTTCCACTGATCGTTATCCACGCATTCGATTTCCCAGCGGATTCCGGTAAGCTCCTCCATCTGTTTAAAATACCAAAGCTCCGGGCTGATGGGATAAAGGGGGCTTGTCTCTATCAAAACCTTCAGCGTAATCGGCTCATTCACAATCGGCATCCCCGTTTCATTCACAACGGCTGCTGTTTCCGCCCCGTGCTGTGCCGTGTTTTCCGCAGAAGCCTGTGCCCCGCTTTCTTTCCCTTCATTCGTGCCGCAGCCGGCCAGCAGGCCCATGCCCACAGCAGCGGCCGTAAAAAGGGCTGTTATCCTGTGTTTCTTCCAAAAGCAATTCTTCTTCATAATACCTTCTCCTTTGAGTAATCAGGTTGTGCGTTCAGGCCAGTTGCAACTGCTGCATTCGCTGTTTTCATCATAGGGTATGGGCCGTTTAAATACAATCGGTCAAATTTGCGGACTATGTGCTTTTCTTGCACACCGGCCTTATTCCTCCGTAAATATGGCATATACAAATATGGCCTATTTACATTCTGCTTTCCGCCCCCTTACAATAACAGCATCTGAAGCGGTATCTGCCGCCGCGGATGCTGCAGTAAAACAAAGGAAACATAAGGCTAAAAGGAGGCAAAAGAAAAGAAATGAATTATCAGATGGATGATTACCGCAACCGGGTACTGGGATGTTTTTTGGGAAAAAATGCCGGCGGAACTCTGGGGATGCGCGATGAATGGCACAGACGTATCAACCATGTGGATGGTTATGTACATGAAATCACAGGAGAACCTCTGCCAAATGATGATATGGATATCCAATTGGTATGGCTCGTTGCCCTGGAAGAGCAGGGTGTGAAGGTGGATGCCGGGCTTTTGGGCGACTACTGGATGTATTACGTAACCCCGCATTGGGCGGAATACGGAAACTGCAAGGGAAATATGCGTCTGGGCCTGCAGCCGCCTTTTTCCGGAACGGTGAACAATCCCTACAAAGACAGCTGCGGGGCCTATATCCGCTCTGAAATCTGGGCCTGTCTTGCACCGGGCTGTCCCCAGATCGCAGTCACCTATGCCTATGAAGATGCCCTCATCGACCACGGGGAAGGAGAAGGCCTCTATGCGGAAATTTTCTGCGCCGCCATGGAAAGCGCCGCTTTTCTGGAAAAGGATATCCGTACCCTGCTGCATATCGGGCTATCCTATATTCCCTCCGAATGCGCGGTGGCCGGCGCCGTCCGTCTGGCTGAGTCTCTCTATGATAAGGAAACCTCCTGGCAGGATGCGAGAGATGAAATCCTGCGCAGCTACCTGGGGGGCTTTATTTTTACCATATCACAGGAGGATCAGGCCAAAGGCTTCCGGGACGGCCGGGTTGGCTGGGAAGCCCCCTCCAATATCGGCATGATCACCATTGCTCTTTTATACGGGGAAGGGGATTTCGGAAAAACCCTCTGCCTTGCCGTCAACTGCGGGGAAGATACTGACTGTACCGCCGCTACCGCAGGTTCCCTGCTGGGTATCCTTCTGGGAATCGACGGTATTCCGGAGGAATGGGCCAAACCCGTAGGCACCGGGCTGAAAACGGCATGTCTGAATCTGGGCGAACTGGGAAATTTGGGAAGCCTGCTGCCCAAAGATATTTTTGAGCTGCAGCGAAGGATCGAAGCCCTTGTTCCCCGCGCCCTTGCGCTCCACAAAGCAGATATCCGCCTTGGCAGCGGCCCTACCGATATTACCAGGGAACTGGAATGCCGGGATTATTCGTTCCTGTACCGGGGAATGAATACGGCACGTTTTACCTTCCCTTTCTTCCGGATAGATGTAACCTACGAAAACGGCCCATCCATCAGCCCCGGCATGAATAAACGGGTTACCTTTACCGTCCACAACCGGTACAAAACCTCTGAAAATTTCCGGATCCGGATTTATTCAGGCTGCGGTGATAAGGAGGAATGGTCGGTTTCTCCCTCTTCCGCCCTGATCCATGTGCCGGAGGGCGTCTGGTTCCAAAACAGGGAAAGCATCATTTTTACCTTTTCCTTCGGGCGTCCTTCCGATGGAAGCCTCACCGAGCTTTCCTATCACGCGGTTGCGGAATTTTCCACCCCCAGCCGTGCGGGAGTCATGCTTGTCCCGCTGCACTTTATTTCCGCAGGGGAAGGAGGAAACCTGTGAAGCAGCTGAAAAACCAAACGGATATCCTCACGCTCAACGAACGGGGATGCATCACTTCCTTTTGCTGTACCCATGCTCCCGGACTGGATTTTATCCAGCCGGGAAGTTTTCCCAGTCTTTCCTTCCAGTACCGGCTCCGGGATCGGCTCATGGAAATAGAAAGTGTTCACGATATTCCCGCAGTCCGGGAACTGGAGCAGGGAATAGAATACACCTACACCGATATAGAAGGGACCGGCGTCACCATAGTCTGCCGGATCCAGGTACGTCCCGACAGCTTTGCCTTCACCTTTTCCCTGAAAGAAACCAACGGACTGTGTATTACCGGGATAGCCTACCCGTTTCTGATATCCCGGTACCAGCTTGAAGGCACTCCCGGCAGCGAAGCCCTGCTCTATCCCCTTAATGCGGGCCTCCTTAAAAAGGCTCCCCAGCCCCGGGAGCTGGAGCCGGACAGCTTCCATGCCTGGCGCTTCACACCAGAAAACGGGGATACCTTCCACTATCCGGGACAGGTTTTCGCCCAGTTTCTGGAATACTACAACGACAGGGCCGGCATGCTCGCCATGTGTGACGATACGGAGGGAGCGCTTAAATTAATAAAGCCCGTTCACCGCAGCGGCCTGCGCCTTGGTTTTTTCCATGCAGGAGACTGGAGGCAGCCCCATGAACTGGGTTACACCTTCCTGCTGCGCAGTTTCCGGGGGGACTGGTATAACGCGGCGGATATCTACAGGCGCTGGTCCTCCTGCCAGACATGGAGTGTCCCTCTGGAAAAGCGGCCGGAGATTCCCGGCTGGCTTCTGGATTCACCTGTCCATGTCATTCTCCGTATCCAGGGCAGAATTGACGAAGGCCCGGTGGAGCCAAACGAATGCTTCCAGCCTTATGAAAAAGCAATCCCCCTTCTGGAACAGACGGCGGAAGCGCTGGACTCTCCCATCGCCCCCATTATTATGGCCTGGGAAAAGAAAGGGCCCTGGGTTTATCCGGACTGCTTCCCTCCGGCCGGCGGCGATGAATCGCTCCGGCGCTTTACCCAAATGGCAAGGGAACACGGCTGGCATGTAGGCTCCTACTGCAACGGGACCCGTTGGGTAACCGAACAATATTGGTCCGGCTATGACGGGCATGATTATTTCCTGGAACAAAAAGGAGGCGAAACCCTGTGCCGTACCGTGGAAAATACATACTGGCAGGAACGCTGGGATACCTCCTGGAGACATTCCTATGCGGCCTGCCTGGAAGTGGAACGCACACGCAAAACAGCGGAGGATTTCTGTCTCCGGCTTGCGGGGGACGGGCTGGATTATATCCAGTTCCTGGATCAGAACGTAGGCTGTACTGCATTTCCCTGCTACGCAGAGGATCACGGACATCCGCCCATGCCCGGGCAATGGATGACACAGGCATGCGAAAGGCTGGGAGATACGTTCCGCAGTGTCTGCCGGGAAAGCGGCCGCCCCATGGCTTTTGCCCTGGAACAGCCCTGCTGTGAATATTTCCTACGGGATATCCATATCTGCGATGTCCGCGTTGGCCCTCCCGGACATCCCTATTATAAAGGCGGTTTTATACCCCTGGCCCAATTTCTCCACCATGAATACATTTTATTCCAGGGAGCCTTCGGCTGCGGCCAGGAGCCGTACCATCTGCCCATAAGGACCGCAGCCAACTTTGTATGGGGCAATATCCCCGGCGGCGTCCTCACAGGGGACGGAGACTTTGTCAACCGGGATCACCCGCAGCCATGGGGTGTATGGGAGCCGAAGCTGGGAAATAACAACGATACTCTTGCTATCATGAAAAGCGCCGCCGCCGTGCGCCGCGGCGCCGGAAAGCCTTATCTGGTCTACGGCCGGATGCAAAAACCTGCCCGTCTGGAAGGGATCCGTACCATATCCTGGCAATACGGAGATTTTGCCAACGAAGCCCCGGCAGTCTTCGACTGCCTGTGGGAGGCGCCCGATGGAAGGCTGGGCCTGGCTCTCGCAAACTGGACGGAAGAAAACCAGACGGTTTATGTCAATGACGCCCGTCTGGGAACGCCCCGTACTATACAGATTCCGGCATTAAGCTGTTTGCTGGAAGAAGCGGAATAGCCGGAGACAGCTGCGCTTTCTTACTTCCCCCCCTTCTCCATACAAAAACGGTGATCAGGGCGAACAAAAGGTCTGCCATGCCAAACGCTACGCCCGGCTTAAAGGCATTCCATTCCGTTACCAGTGCTATGCACATACCCAGTGCATGCCGTGGCAGCACCGCCACACGTTGGAAAAGCCGACAGGCGCACATGGGCTGAAAAACCGCCCCGGGGAACAGACTCCGGAGCGGTTTTTCTGATTGGCTCATTCTGCAATTTTCTTTCTCTCCCGCCCGGCCAGACGGATCATATAGATGCCGATGAACAAAATAATCACACATACCGTTCCTCCGGTGATTTCATTTTCCTGACCCGAAGCATATGGATGACCGACGCGGTAACTTTATAAAACGTATAGGCCGCCGGCTCTTTTTACACCAGCAGTTCTCTTTCCTTTACAAAGCCGGTATGAAATCATATAATTAGAGTTAAACATTAGTACTACAGGGGGGACGGACATGGAAAATGTAACTCATGGATTTTGCTCACGTGAGGAGTGGACACAGTGGTTTGCCGATTATAACCTGATTGTGTCGGAAATAAATGATGCCAGCTATGAACTCATAGTAAGCGATCTCCCGGCAGACGAGTGGATTGCGGGATACCGCCATAACTCCAGGCAGATCCGGGAGGCTTACGTACGCAATGAGCAGATGCTGGATCGCCATGTCCGTTGGTTCACACGTACGCCCGGGCGCTGGACCAGGGAAGTGGCAGACCCGCTGACAGACTCCCTTTTCCGTTTTATCACCCGCGTGCAGGATCTCGGTTGCGCATATGAAATCGCAGATTCACTTGTGGATTTTTATAGTCCGCTTGGTGATGAGACAGCATTAATGAAATGCTATACGGTACGTGCCTTTTCCTATGGCTTTCTGGAACCCATCCACCTGGGTTCCCGGGCTTATGAGGATTGTGTCCGTGCCGCCGTATTCTATGAACGGCATTTCATGGAGCTTACCCCGGAAGAGCAGAGCATGGGGTTATCCATCTATGACTTGGAATTTGACCGCTTTATCAACTGTTTAAAACTGGGAAGCATCACCCCCGGACTGTTGGATGACATGTTAGCCTGCTATGAAGCGGCAAACCGTGCTGCCGCATATGTTATCCGCACCGATCAGGGGTATGAATTCAACCGGATCATACCTGACTTTGCTTATTATATGGGTTTTGGGGCCTTATGCCTAATGCCCGGGATGTGTACGGCCGCCCAGGCAGAGGTCATCTATCAGGCCGCCGCACACCGCCAGCATGACCCTGATCGCTCCGGAAAAGCTCCCTCGTTAAATTACCGGGTACGAACCGGGCTGGTTTACCGGATGGCCCAGCGTCTGCTTGGCCTGTGCACGGATGAGACGATTCTCGCAGAACTCACACAGCTGACACAGGAGTATTTTCCCACACTGTTTACAGGTGCCACCTACAGCCAGGGAGCAGTAGAGGCCGTGAGCGCCATCCAGCTGGCAACCGAAAATCTGACCCGGCACGGAGAAAAAGAACCGGCTCTTTACCAGGCGGTGCAGGAGCTTTTCGCCCGGTATTTTACCACCCGGCCCTATACTACCTTTGTGGATTACGTCTGCGGTTCCTATAATTACTGCTATGTGCTTTCCGCGCTGCCTCATATCTGTGATGAGGAAATTCTGCTGCAGACACTTCTGAAGCTGACCATGTTCCGGCAGGTACAGACAGCCATGCACTCCATCATGGTCGGCAGGCTGGCGCTTGAGCTTCTGGACCGTCTGATCGACCGTCGTCCGGATCTGCTGTCAGGCCAGTTAGGAACCACTTCTCCGGAAGAGGTGGTGCGCCGCAGGAAGGAGTTCCGGCGTTATCTCTATTCCGGTGCGCTGCTTCATGATATCGGAAAGGTATTGTGCTCCAGTGTAATTAACGCCCAGAGCCACCGCCTGGGAGAGCTGGAATTCCAGGTGCTTATGTTCCATCCTGTCACCGGAGGTGAAATGCTGGAAAATCTGCCCTGTCTGTCGGTTTTCCGGGATATCGCGCTGGGACACCACAAAAGCTATGACGGTACCCGGGGATATCCGCAGGAATTTGACAATACGGCTTCTCCCCAGAAGATTTTTATTGATATCATCACTATCTGTGACAGCCTGGATGCCGCTACCGATCACCTGGGACGCAATTACGCAACTGCCAAGTCTTTTGATACGGTGCTGGAAGAGCTGAAAGCCGGACGTCAAACGAGATATTCCGGGGATCTGGTCGATCTTCTGGACGGTGATAAAGACCTGTGCGCGCAGGTGCGCAGTATTCTGGAGGAAGGGCGCCGGGATGTCTATTATGATGTGCACAAAATGATTCTGAGCGAATTGTCCGTTCCGCTAAAGCCGAAGAAAGATCACGACTGGCTCTTCGATTTGGGCCTTCCTTATGGAATCGACTGATAAAGAAACCTGACGGAATAAAGCCATATGTTTCTGAATAAGAAATGCAGTATAACAGATAATACTGCAAAAAGGAAAGTGAGGAATCCCTCATGCACTGCACCTGCAAACTATCAGATTCCGTATATTGGACGGGCGGCTGTGACCGCCGTATGGCTTTATTTGAAAATCTGTTTCCCATTCCCCATGGGATCACCTATAATTCCTATCTTATCATGGATGAACACACCGCATTAATCGACACGGTGGACGCTTCGATCTCCCGTCAGTTTTTGGAGAACGTTCTCCATACGTTAAACGGACGCTCGCTGGACTATCTGGTGATAAACCATATGGAACCGGATCATTGCGCCAACATTGAAGAGCTGCTGCTGCGTTTCCCGGATATAACGCTGGTGGGGAATGCAAAGACCTTTGCGCTGATGCGCCAGTTTTATGATTTTGATTTTACAGGCCATATGCTCACGGTCAAAGAAAAAGACAGCCTGGGGCTTGGTTCCCACACGCTGCGCTTTTATTTAACCCCAATGGTACATTGGCCCGAGGTCATGATGACATATGAAGAAACAGAGAAGCTGCTCTTCTCCGCCGATGCTTTCGGCAGCTTCGGCGCCCTGAGCGGTAATCTGTTCAATGACGAAGTAAACCTGGAACAGGACTGGCTGTCCGAGGTCCGCAGGTATTATGGAAATATTGTGGGAAAATACGGGATTCAGGTCCAGTCCGCGCTGAAGAAGCTTTCCCTTTTGGATATAAAAATGATATGCCCGCTCCATGGCCTGGTGTGGAGAAGCCGCCTGGATCAGTTATTCCATCAATATGACCTGTGGAGCCGCTATGAGCCGGAAGAGCAGACCGCGGCCCTTTTCTATGGATCCATGTACGGTGATACGGAAAATGCGATTAACATCCTGGCGCACGGCCTGGCAGGCGCCGGCGTGAAGAATATCTGCGTATACGATATCTCCAATACCCATGTATCCACCCTGATCGCCGAAGTTTTCCGCTGCAGCCATCTGCTATTGGCCGCCCCCACCTATAACAACGGCATTTACCCGGTCATGGCTAACTTTCTGCACGATATGAAAGCCCTGAATCTGCAGAACCGTACCATCGGCCTGCTGGAAAACGGATCCTGGGCCCCTGCGGCGGGCAGGCAGATCCAGGCCATGCTGCAGGAAATGAAGGATGTCAGGGTGCTGGATCCTGTGGTTACGGTCCGCTCTTCCCTGAAGGGAGAAACCCTTTCCCAGTTAGACAAGCTCAAAGAAAACCTTCTCACATCTCTTTCCCTGTAGCACACGAAAGAAAGCGGCCGCCTTCCTGTCCCGCCGGCAGCCGCCGTTCGCCCGGCTTACTCGCACAGATAAGGGGCTATTTCCGCAAGCAGGTTCTCCGCTTCATCCGTGTTGATACAAAGCTTCGTCTTATTCCCTACCCCCACTCCGAGTACGCCCAGGATAGACTTGGCATCCACCACGTATTTCCCATGGACCATATCAACATCGTACGGATATTTTGTAACAATCCCATTTAAACGTACAGCATCCTGTTCTGTCTTCAGAAAAATATATTTTTCTATCATACTGCCACCTCCCTGGTATTCTGTTTTACAAACTGCTGCTCTCCTCCGGCTTTGCAGCCGGCTTTGTCAGCAGAACTCCGCTAGCTTCTTTCTATTATACTCTTTTTATCCGGAAAAGGATACGGCTTTCTTTTTACAAAACCCGTAGTAAAATCCCACAGCGTAACAGTTCGGACAACTCTTTGTGCCCTGCGGCATCCCCTGGACCCTCTCCAGCTTTTCCCCGGGGCGGCGGGCATGACGCCTTCCGATTGTCGGAATTTGCGTTCTATAAATACCGGATAACATTGACATAAGGCCCCGCCGTGATATACTTGGCTGGTAGATGCAGCCGGAAGGCTGCATAAGAAATGGAAAGAGGTGACGGAGAAATGGAAAATAAGGTCGCTGAAATGCTTAATGAGCAAATCAACAAAGAATTTTATTCCGCATATCTGTACTTGGATATCGCTAATTTTTACTCCTCAAAAGGGCTGGACGGTTTCGCCGGCTGGTTTGAAATACAGGCTAAGGAAGAGCAGGATCATGCCCTTCTGTTTTATAAATACTTACACAACAATGACGAATGTGTTACCCTGCAGCCCATCAGCAAACCGGAGCAGGTATTTGATGAGGACTTGTCCGCCCCTTTGAAGGCTTCTTTAGAACATGAAAAATACGTAACCGGGCGGATCAATGCAATTTATGCCGCCGCCCTGAAGGCCGATGACTTCAGGACCGTACAGTTTTTGGACTGGTTTGTCAAAGAACAGGGGGAAGAAGAAAAGAATTCTCTGGATCTCATCACCAAAATGCAGCTTTTCGGAAGCGATACGAAAGGGCTGTATATGCTTAACAGCGAATTGGCGGGAAGGACCTATGCGGCCCCTTCCCTGGTTATTTGACAAAGCGCTGCCTTTCCTTCCCGGATAAGGCAGCGCTCTTTCGTCAGCTCCCGGGGCTCCACACGGCATTACCCGCCTGGATGGAATACAGCCGCCGGTACAGCCCCCGGCGTTCCATAAGGCTTCTGTGGTTTCCCTGCTCTACAACCGCTCCGTTTTCAAGAACAACGATGTGATCCGCGGCAGCAACCGTACGCAGCCGGTGGGCAATGACCAAAACCGTTTTACCGGATACAAGACGGTTGACAGCCTGCTGGACAAATACCTCATTTTCAGGATCTAAAGAGGCCGTGGCTTCATCAAGAATGACCACCGGTGCATTTTTCAGCAGTGCCCTGGCAATGGAAATGCGCTGACGCTCCCCGCCGGAAAGGGTCGCACCATTTTCTCCGAGCATCGTCTGATACCCATCCGGAAGCCTTTCGATAAACTCATCACAGCAGGCCGCCTTTGCAGCCGCTTTTATTTCCTCCTCACCGGCTTCCGGATTACCGATGCGGATATTTCCTTCAATGGTATCATTAAATAGCGTGACCTCCTGGAACACAAAGGAAAACAGCCGCATCAGATATTCCGGGTCAAGCTTCTTCACATTGATGCCGCCGATGCACACGCTTCCGCTGTCCGCATCCCAGAAACGGGCGGCCAGACGGGATATGGTGCTTTTGCCGCTGCCGGAAGGTCCCACCAATGCCGTGACCTTCCCTTCCGGGGCGGTGAAGCTCACATCCCGGAGAATCTCGGCATCGTTGTAAGAAAAGCGGACTTTGTCAAAGGTAATCCCGGTATGCGCAATCTTAATATCATTTTTTCCCGCCATAGGTTCACTTTCCATCAGCATGCGCAGACGGCCTGTGGAAACACGGAGATAGAGCAGGTCAGGCAGCATGGTAAGTACGGTGAGTATGGGACCATAAATCCTGCTTGCAATCAACAGGAACATAAGCAAAACAAGAAAGTCAATCCGTCCCGATGTCAGCAGTGTTACTCCCACAAACGCTACAATACCGATGCCGCAGCGCAGCAGCATGGTGGACAGCGCCATAATTGAGCCGGAGGCCAGTTCCACGCGGACAGCCGTACGGCGCAGCCCGGTAAACGCATCATCCAGACTTTTGAACCGTTCCCCGCCCAGGCCGCAGGCACGGATGACCTTGATTCCTTCCAGATATTCCTGAGACATCTTTTCCGCATGCAGTCTTGCCTCCACATGGCGGGAAAACAAACGGCCCTGCAGTTTATGGCTCAGATACAGGACAAGGGCTGCGAACGGAAGCATCAGGAACATTGCAAGCGCCATTCTCCAGTCAAATACCGCAAGTAACACACATACCAACACGGATGAAAGGATATTGGCGATGAGCTGGGGCACAATGTTGGACATGGCCTGTTCTATGTTGGTACAGTCCGTCATAATGTTGGAAGAAAGCTCCGTCAAGTCCCGTGCATTAAAAAAGCTCATGGGAAGCCTGCGCATCTGTTCCGCCACCCGCAGACGTGCCGCTTCCGATTGTCCGTAGTAAGTGGTATAGGCTTTCTTATAATCGTGCTTTGACAGCAGGAAAATTACAAGAAAGGCCGCAAATCCCATTGCGAACAGAATCCACAGCCTGGTCCGGGATACTTCTCCTCCTGTAAGAGGCTTCAGCAGCTCCATAAAAACCTGAATGGTAACCATAAAAGGAAGCATCAGGGAAAGGCTGGTAAGAAAGCAGGCAGTCACCGCACTGCGCAGATTTTTCTGCCCCTGTCCGTCAAGAAGCAATAATTTATTAAGTATTTTCATGCTTTGCCTTCCTTTCCGCTCCCAATTCCCCATCTGAGGGATTGTTTGTAACGTTCCCACATATTGGCATAGATTCCGCCCTTCTCCAGAAGGACTTCATGCGATCCTGCTTCGGCAAGCCTGCCTTCGGCCATCACCAGAATGAGATCAGCGTCTTTAACGGTACCAAGGCGGTGGGCGATCATGATAACGGTTTTTCCCTCCATCAGTCTGCCAAGAGCCTCCTGTATGAGCTGCTCATTTTCCGGATCGGCAAAAGCCGTCGCTTCATCCAGAACCAGAATAGGCGCGCTTCTGATGATCGCACGGGCTATGGAGATCCTCTGTGCCTCGCCGCCCGACAGATGAACACCTTCTTCACCCAGAACCGTATCATAGCCCTTAGGAAGCCGGGAAATGAATGTGTCGCACATAGCCGCCTTTGCCGCCTGCATCACTTCCCCGTCCGTCGCACCGGGCCTCCCCATACGAATGTTCTCCCGGATGCTCTGCCCGAAAAGATACACATCCTGAAAAACAAAACCCACCTGTTCCATCAATTCACTCTCCGACAGCTCACGGATGTCAACACCTCCCACGCAGATCCTCCCCTCCGCCACATCCCAAAACCGGGGAAGCAGATGTGCAATCGTACTTTTACCCCCGCCGGACGGGCCGACAATGGCCGTAATTCTGCCTGCGGGGGCGGTAAAACTCACCTCGCACAGAGCCTTTTTATCCGTACCCTCATACGAAAATGACACGTTTCGAAAAGCGACGGAGGAATCCGCTGGATGTTTCCCCTTTCCGGTCTCCGGCAGTTCCGGTAATGCCATCATCGCATCAAAGTTAGCCACGCCTCCCGCTATCCTCATACTGGAAGAGGATACATACATAAATTTATGAAGTATGGATGCTATGGCGGGCGTAAACAGTAGATAAAAAAGGAAACTCAACAGATAGGACGCATAATCGGTTGTTTTATAACCGATAAGAATCCCAACCGGCAGAATAAACAGGTAAATATTGTTGATGATCGCCATAAACGCAGACGTGTAATTCTCCCATTTGAACGTATAGGTAAGCATGATCTTTGTATAGGCCGTAATTGCCCCATATAACTGCTTAAAAGAACTTGCTGTCTGGCCAAAAGCTTTCAGTACGGGCATACCGCGCACATATTCGACGGAAGCTTCCGTCATGTCCGCGCCTGTTTTCTGTATTTCCTGCATGATCTCCGGCCCGGCCGCCCCCATAGTCATCATCTGGATACCAAAGGCAGCCGCAACTGCTGCAAGAGCCGCAAGCCCGAACCGCCAGTCAAATACAAACAGCATGACCAGAAGCACCACCGGGGCCGCAAAGGAGGCGACCATATCGGGGTAGGTATGGGCGATAAAACTCTCCATTTTATCAATATCCTGATCAATAACCTTACGGAACCGGCCGCTTCCGATGTTCAGATGAAATCCCAGAGGTACTTTTGCCAGATGCCTAGTAAATATGGTTTTGAGCCGGTATTGTGTCCCAAACGCCGCCAGATGAGCGCAAACAGACGATACCAGGAAACAAAGAGCATCTGCCACAATCCCTGCTATTGCCAGAAAGCCATACCCTATGACTGTGCCGGTATCCAGTTTGGTAAAATCAGGATATACCGCAATCACATCCCGCACGATGAGATACACTGCAAGATAAGGAATAAAAGAAGCCGCCGCGGCCAGCGCAGCCAGAATACCGCTGGCAGTAAGCAATCCTTTATGGTCTGCTGCCAGTTCAAAGAGCCGCGGCATTCCGCTTTTTGCTTTTTTCTCTTCTGCCATCACACAGCCTCCCTGACAAGCCCTGCCTTTATAAAATGCTTCCTGAACATGGCGCGGGCGAGCAACGTCCCAAGAACTGCGGCAGCAATAGTAACAACCGCGGCCAGGATCAGATAGGGACCGCTTACAAATTCAACCAGCTGTGCCATAAAATCGTTGTCTATGCTGTTGGTTTCTGCCAATTGCCGGTAATAGTCTTTCATTGTCAGAAGCGGGACATAGGAACCCGCAGCAGTGGCTGTCATCAGAACGGCATAGCTGACCGTTTCTTTTATGTAATTCCGGTAATTCCCGCTGCGTGCAATAAGCTCCGCAAGCAGAGCCCCCGCCGCAACGGAAACAATAATCGGCCAGCCGCTTCCCATCACGAACATCACAAGGCCGAACAATATGCCGAATAAAAGAATGGCGCCTGCCTTTGGTGTTTTCGACCGAAGCAGCATGTAAACAGGACCGGCAATCAGTGCGCCCAGCGCAACGCCGAAGGGCTGGGTGTAAATTGTCAGGCTCATCACCATAATACAGGCTAAAAAAAGAACGATAAAGATAACTGTGAAAATGCCCAGATTGATAAAATCCTGTCCTTTAAGCTTCGTGTTGGAATAGGTTTTGTTTTGTTTCATTTTAAATGTTCCTCCCTTTTCTTTTTTCTTTATTTTTGTACGGATACGATTCGGGTACAGGCCAGATCAAGAAACTCATTATCATGAGATATGACAACAATCGCCTTCCCCTGTTTTGCCAGAGACATAAGCATGCCCGCCGTCCGCCGCATATTCCTGTAATCAAGTCCGCTGGTGGGTTCGTCAAGCAGCAGCACCGGCGCATCGGAAAGGGCTGCAAGGACAATGCACAGCCGCTGCTTCTGTCCGCCGGAAAGGGACAACGGATGACATTTTCGGACAGACTCCAGATCCAGAGCCTCCAGCAGTGCCTGTTTTTTGGCCTCATCCGGCCGTTCGCCGGAAAGCGTAAGATCCAATTCATGTTCCACACTATCACTGAATAATTGATAGTTCGGATCCTGCATCACAAGAAACGCATATCGTTTTCTTGACGGAGCATCCGTCAGAAGCCCGTCAAAATAAACCGCTCCGCTTTTCTCCCGCATCAGCCCGCAAATCACCCGGGCAAGTGTCGTTTTTCCAATTCCGTTCGGTCCGGTCACTCCGACTATTTCTCCGCGGCAGGCGGTCAGGTTCACTCCATCCAGCACCGTTTTCTTTTTCCTCTTTACGGTAATCCTGCGTACTTCCAGGGCCGGCACCCTGACCGGACAGCCTGCAGGGACAGAACGGACGTCGGTGTCATAAAGCGATCGCAGCCCCTTTTCGTACAGCACATGTAACGGCATCCCGGCAAGCTGCTCCACATTCCAGGCTCCGGCATTCCGTCCGCCGTCTATCATCACTGCCCGGTCGGCCACATCCCGTAGATAAAAAAGCCTGTGCTCGGAAATGAGGATTGTCTTTCCTCTGCGTTTCAAATGCAGAAGAGTGTCCCGCAGCCTGCCTACCGCTTCTCTGTCCAGATTGGCGGAAGGTTCGTCAAGCACATAGATGTCCGGTGAAAGAGCATAAACGCTGCCAAAAGCTATACTTTGCTTCTCTCCTCCGGACAGGGCAAAAATGTCTCTGCGGCAGAGCTTCTGTAAAGAAAGATCCTTTACCGTCCCGGTATAACGGCGGTGCATTTCCTCATAAGGGACACCACAGTTTTCCATACCAAACACCATTTCACTGTCTGTATCCGTATTGAAGAACTGCGTTCTCGGATTCTGAAATACAGAGCCTACCTGTTCTGCAAGCTCATGAGGCTCCCGTCCTTGTACTTCCTGTCCGTCAATTTTCACGCAGCCGGAAAGCTCACCAGGATAGAAATAAGGAATCAGTCCGTTAACCAGCCGCGTAATCGTTGTTTTCCCGCAGCCGGATTTACCCGTAAGTACCACGCACTCACCGGTTTCCACTGTCAAACAGATATCCGTCAGCGCAGCAGCAGCAGTCCCTTCATAACGAAAACCCACATGTCTTAATTCAATCAATTCATCACCTCCCCATCACAGTCCGCAACATCAAGATACTCACAAGGACAAGAACAAAAAGCAGGGTCACTAACGTATCCCGTACAGTGATATGCAGCCTGGTAAACGCCGTTCTCGGAGCTGGATTATCCAGCCCGCGTGTGATAGAGGCCGCCGACAATTCCTCCGCGATGGCGGAAGCCCTGACCAGAAGCGGAATCGTAAGCCCCTCAAGAACCAGGCCCGGGCGTCTGCGCAGATTATGCAGGGAAAGCCCGATTCCTCTCAGCGCCATTGCATCCTGCACATGGCCTATTTCTTCTTTTGCCGTGGGGAAAAAACGCATGGCAACTGCAAAAGTGATGACAAAGGCACGGGGAATATGCATGGCGTACAGCCCTGTAACCATTTCACTGACCGCAGTTGTTTTCAAGAATATTTGTCCGTAGAGCATAAGGGGCATACACATCCGGGCACACAATATAATCATTAGCAGCATGCTCCTGATGAAGGCAGGGACATAGCCTGCCAGAAGGATAAAGGCAGCAAGGCATATGTAGACACCAATGAATTTTATGGTTTTTTTTCTCTGTCCCAAAAGGAAAGCCAGAATACAGACTACTGCAAAGACAAGACTTCCATACACAAGGTCTTTTGCAGAAAATGCCGTCACGCTGATAACGAGCAGAAGAAAAAATTTATAGCGGACATCAATCCTCAAATATAGCTCACCTCCTTGAAAAGAACCTCTTTTTACGCTATAATACCAATTAGTTAGTTTTATCTAACCAAACGGTATTATAGATTAATCCGCGCCGGGCAGCAAGCAGCCGACGCCATATATGTCTTTCGTAAAAAGAAAGATGTCCGACAGGAAAAGGAAGGTGTGCCATGTCAGAAAAAATGATTCAGGAAATGTGCTCCGCTATGGGAATGAGTATCCGGCCGGACAATCCGGTTGGCTGCGGCATATACCTGTGCGGAGATCAGAAAACCACACGGGGATTTTTTTGGTATCTGCCCCATGAACCGCATTTTATAGTCACGAAATGTGATTTTGTTTTTTGCAGGGACACACCGCTTACCATGCAGGACAGTTCACTCTATGTCGCGCTGCGCATGGACTATGCCCGGTATCTCCCGCCCGGTAAAATACTGGCTTTTCTGGAAGAACAGGGCGATTCAGTCAGCACTGTCATGCAGGCGGGAACCAGAGTGGCTTATACAGAGGTTATGTATGTCCCCACCTTTTATAAAAAACATCTGGAAACGGCATTTACTGCCACGGACGTAAAGCCTCTTGAAATTCTGAAACGTATGGGCGGCGTACATAGCTGGCCGTCAGAAATGATGGATGTACTGACGCAAATACATGAAAGCAGACTGACGGGCATGGCGGCAGAGCTTTACTATGTGGCAAAAGCCTATGAACTTATGTCCGCTCTGATAGAAATGGGAAATGGGCGGCTCCCGAAAAAGAGCGCCGATTATGCAGATATTCTGCGGATCCTCCGGTACATAGACCACAACTATACCGAAGAAATCAGACAGGCCGATCTCATCCGGCTCGCCAATATGAGTTCCACCAAGCTGAAAAACCTGTTCCGCCAGTTTACCGGCCGCACTATCACGGAGTATATCCTGTCTAAAAAAGCGGATCATGCGGCGCACCTGCTGGCCGATACGGATATGCAGATGGATGAAATCGGAAAAAGCCTGGGGTTTGGCACCGCTTCCGGTTTTTCTACTTCTTTTAAGAAGCAGATCGGTATTTCCCCGTCGGAATACAGGAAACAGATACAGTTTAACTGCTTTAAAAATCCATCCTCAGCGGCACAGCTGCATTTTGGGGATGAATAACAGGCCTTCCTTTAAGCTTGGTCAGCAGGTTCGTTTTCCTCGTTCGGTTTCCTGCTTCCCGAATAAAATACCCGGTCCATAAAGGTGAACAGCCTTCCGCTGGGATGTGCGTAATATACGGGAGAACCGAATACAAAGCCATCGCAGTCTTTCGCTTTTTCCACGAAAACGTTCACCGCATCCTCAAACACACACTTTCCTGTTTCCCTGCATTCATAATGGGAAAAGAACGCGCTTTCCTCTTCATCCAGCCCGCGGATTCTTTCCATGTCCTCTTCGGAGAAGGTAAAATCAAACACCTGGAAATTCTGTTCCGTTCTTTCCCTGTGGGCAGACTTGGGGATCACCACCACCTTCCTTTATATCAGATAGCGGAGGGCTGTCTGTGCCGCAGGCAAACGCCGTCCCATGATATTTTATAGCCTGTACCTGCATAACTGGCCGCATAACCTCATGATCCCGGCATATATTGTAACAATAGATTTACCGGGTGCAGCTTATGCTAAAAGATTTTATCCATCTCATACAATGCAAGATAAAAAGGCTCCGGGAAGCGGAGGATTTCAAGACCAATCTGCGTAACCAGATTATCAAGTCCGCCCTTTTTCTTCTGGGCGTAGTGGCCTTTGTCAAATGTGTTACCACCTTTGTGCCCCAGGCGGTCTCCGTCTCAAGCACGATCAACGGAAGAGAGCTTCCCATTTACTGTGTGGAAACGGATGAGAAAAAGGTGGCGCTCTCCTTCGATGCCGCCTGGGGAAATGAGGATACACAGAAAATCCTGGAAATCCTGGCCAAACATAACGTACATGTGACCTTTTTCATGACAGGCGGATGGGTTGACAGCTATCCGGAAGACGTGAAGGCCATCCTCGCGGCCGGCCACGACCTCGGCAACCACAGCGAGAACCATAAAAACATGAGCCAGATTTCCAACGATGACAAAGAGCAGGAACTGATGAAGGTCCATGAAAAAGTGAAAAACCTCACCGGCTATGAAATGTTCCTTTTCCGTCCTCCCTACGGAGATTATGACAACGACGTCATAAAGACGGCCACCAAATGCGGCTACTATTCCATCCAGTGGGATGTGGATTCCCTGGACTGGAAGGATTACGGCGTGGATTCCATTATCAGCACCGTATGTAATAACAAGCATCTGGGTAACGGTTCCGTCATCCTATGCCACAACGGCGCTAAATATACGGCGGACGCATTGGATACCCTGATCACAAATTTAAAGGGGCAAGGCTACGAAATCGTTCCTGTTTCCGAACTGATATATCGTGACGGCTACCACATGAATGCGGAAGGACGGCAGATCAAGGATAAATAAACCGGCCGATCCTGCGCAGACAAAGAGAATCCCAACACCCAAATACCTTCTTTTCCCATCCTCCTGATGATAGAAAAAGCCGGGGCTTATGTCCGTGCATACGCACATTCATAAGCCCCGGCTTTTTCCGCTTCCTTCCCCATTCAGGAAGGAAACACCACGGTAAGCAGCATTTTAAATGCTTCCACCGCATACACGGAATGCGGCTTTTTCGCAGGCATCACCAGCACTTCTCCCGCCGTACACAGATGCTGTGTTCCATCCACGGTAAAACGGCCCACGCCCTCCAGTACCTGCACCATGGCATCCCCTTCCGAATCATGGGTACTGATTTCTTCCCCTTTGGCGAAGGCAAACAGCGTAAGGCTGACCGCCTTATTCTGCGCAAGCGTTTTGCTCACTATCTGTCCCGGCTGCGCAGAAACCTGCTTTACCAAAGGCAGAACGGCCTCATGGTCAATATTTTTAATATAAGACATTACCTGCTCCTTTCGTAACGGTCCGGCAGCCGCGCAGTTGCGGGCAGACCTGCCGGACCGTTATTCTCTATCCTTCTTAGTATCGGCATTCTCTTATTCTAAAATACGTCCGTCCGTAGAGATAGTGACTACCTGCCAGGGAATAAATTTTCCGCTGTTCTTCAGCGCTTCCACGGCCGCATGCTCTATCCCTTTGCAGCAGGGAACCTCCATCCGTACCACGGTCAGGCTCTTAATGTCGTTACGGCTTATGATTTCGGTCAGTTTTTCGGTATAATCACAGGCGTCCAGCTTGGGGCAGCCTATCAATGTTACCTTGCCCCGGATAAAATCTTCATGGAACCTGCCGTAGGCATAGGCGGTGCAGTCCGCGGCAACCAGCAGGCGCGCCCCGTTGAAATAAGGCGCATTGACCGGTGCCAGCTTAATCTGTACCGGCCACTGCCCAAGCCGGGATACGCTGCCGCCTTCTTTCTGTATCTTTTCCTTTTTATTTTCCATTACGGCGGCCTCATCATAAGCGGCAGCTTCCCGTTCCACAAAAGTAATTGCCCCTGTGGGGCAGGTGGGGAGGCAGTCTCCCAGGCCGTCGCAGTAATCGTCCCGCAGCAGCCTGGCCTTCCCGTTTTCCATGCCGATCGCCCCTTCATGGCAGGCACCGGCGCACAGGCCGCATCCGTTGCATTTGTCTTCATCAATATGGATAATTTTACGAATCATCACCGTTTTCCTCCTCGGCTGTATCTTGACTTTATGCATCCAGTATAATACAATGACTCACACATGTATGTTGTTATAACAACGAAGGAGCGGAATGGATTATCAATTTTTACAAAAAACGCCTTTATTCAGCGGTTCTTCCCTCGATGAAGTGAAGTCCATGCTGGACTGTCTCGGTGCAGAACAAAAAACATTTTCCAAGGGGGAAACTATCTATCATGCCGGCGATACGGCCCAGTCCATGGGGCTGGTGCTTTCGGGGCGCGTGCAGATAGAAAATGACGATCTCTGGGGAAATAAAAGCGTACTGGACAGCATCGGTCCCGGGCTGGTATTCGCGGAAACCTACGCCTGTATCCCCGGGGAGCCGCTCATGGTCAGCGCAGTGGCTTCTGAGCCTTCGGAGATCTTATTCCTGAACGGGGCGCGGATTCTGCAGACCTGCCCCAGCGCCTGCCTACACCACAGCAAGCTGATCCGCAACCTGCTGACAATATCCTCCCAAAAAAACCTGAATCTGTCCCGCCGGATTTTCCATACCTCTTCCAAGTCCATCCGGGGGCGCCTGGTTTCCTACCTGTCCTATCAGGCCGCGCGGAACAAAAGCCTGGATTTCACCATTCCTTTCAACCGGCAGCAGCTGGCGGATTACCTGAGCGTCGATCGCAGCGCTCTTTCCAACGAACTGGGTAAAATGCAGAAGGACGGCCTCCTGACGGTGGATAAAAATCATTTTTGCCTGAAGGAAGATGTATGTGATTAACTCCTGCTTCCTATACGCCAGGGGGCCGACCATAACGGTCAGCCCCCTGGATATTATTCCGCGTCTTCGTATTTCTCCACCCGGAGCACCTGTGCCGTACCATCTTCCAGGTTTCCGGTATAATAGATAAATATCTTATCATTCAGCTTCAGCCCGGAATCTTTTACCGCAAAGTCGTAAGCATTTCCTTCCATATCGGAAACATTCAGGGAATCCGCCGTCGCTTCATTAACGATACAATATAACTGCTCTTCTCCTGCCGCAGCTGCGTTATCTGTGGTTCCTTCTTCTGCCGTCCCCGTATCCCCGGCGGTCGTCTGCGCTTCGGATACGGCCTGGGTTTCCGGCGCTGTTTCTTCCGGTGCGTTCTGGCTGCCGCTGCAGGCAGTTATGCTCACCGCACTGAGAATTCCTATTACAATCATCCATTTTCTTTTCATTTTTTTATCTCCTTTATGTTTTTCTGATATATAGATGAAACTTCTGCTGATAAAGTTTGCCGTTTTAAAACTTTTTCTTTTTTCCAAGCATCTATCACTCAGATTATGACAAGGCAGGTTTTATATATGACGTTCAGCAGTCTTCCTTTTCTCTTTCTATTTTTACCTATCTTTCTTATTTTATATTACTGCAGCCCTTTTTTTCTGAAAAATGCGGTACTGCTGGGAGGCAGCCTGTTTTTTTATGCATGGGGAACCAGGGGAAATCCCTTCCACTTCTTGCTTCTCCCCGCTTCCGTCCTGGTCAGCTTTCTTGCCGGAAGCCTTATGGAACACTCCCGGACAGCCCGGATAAGAAAACGATGGTTCTGTGCAGGTGTGGCTTATCATTTATTCTGGCTTCTTTTATTTAAGTACGCTTCCTTTGCGGCAGATAGCGTGAATTCGCTTTTGACGGCCGGGGGAAAAGGAGGGCGGTTTTCTTTTCCCCGTCTGCTCCTTCCCATAGGTATCAGCTTTTATACGTTTCAGAATATTTCATACCTTTCGGATGTCTATCGCAGGAAAAGCCGCGGGGAGACCTCCCTGCTCCGCCTCGGAACCTGCCTTTGTATGTTTCCGCAGCTTATTTCCGGGCCGATTGTCTCGTATGCTTCCATCGCCGGAGAGCTTAAAAACCGCAGGTGTTCCCTGGCGAAAACCGATAAAGGGCTACGCCTGTTTGTTACCGGGCTGGGGATGAAGGTGCTTCTGGCAAACCGGCTGGGTGGGTTGTGGAATTCCATCGGCGCTATAGGCTTCGAAAGTATCTCCACACCTCTGGCCTGGCTGGGCATAGCGGCCTTCAGCCTGCAGATTTATTTTGATTTTTACGGATATTCCCGTATGGCTGTGGGGCTGGGCCTCATGCTGGGCTTCCGCCTTCCCGTTAACTTCCGCCGCCCTTATCTGGCCCTTTCCATGACCGATTTCTGGCGCAGATGGCATATCACCCTGGGCGGCTGGTTCCGGGATTATGTATATATCCCTCTGGGAGGGAACCGGAAAGGTATCCTGCTTATGCTGCGCAACACATGCCTTGTCTGGCTTCTGACCGGGCTTTGGCATGGCGCCGGATGGAATTTTATCCTGTGGGGCATGTTACTGTTTCTGGTCATTATCCTGGAAAAAGCAGGGCTGAAGCGTTTTCTGGAAGCGTTCCCTCCCGTAGGCCATCTGTATATGGCATTTTTGATCCCGCTCTCCTGGACCTTTTTTGCCATTACGGATCTGGGGGATCTGCAAATGTATCTGTGTAAGCTTTTCCCCTTTCTCCGGCCGGACATGCCGGTGCTTTTTGCCGGGGATATGGCAAAGTACACAAGGCAGTATCTGCCCGTGCTGCTTCCGGCCCTCCTGTTCTGCACCCGCCTTCCCGGAAAGCTATATAAAGCCTCGAAAAACTCCTGGCCCGCCGCCGTTTTTCTGCTTGCAGTCTTTTGGGCCAGCGTATATTGCCTCTGCCAGGGGATGAATGACCCGTTTTTATATTTTCAATTTTAGAATTCCGCAGGATATACGCCGCCGTTTGCGGGGCGCGCAGATTGCAGGAATAAATTTTCAAATACATACCGGACTGCATATGGGAACGGCGAAACAGCCGCCCGGCAGCCGCCCGTTTACAAAGGAGCTTCCATGAAAAAATACCGTTTTTCCCTCCTGCTTCTCCTGTCTGTCCTGCTGGCCATGCCTTTTATCTGGAAATCATTTCTTCCGGGTACGCTCCTCCCCCCTGCCGTATCCACCCTTCAGGCGGAGGAAAAGGAAATGCCCGATCCTGTGAGCCCGGAATCCGGTTTGTCCCCGGAATCCGCCCCTGCCTCCGAAATCCCTTCTTCCGGTACTGCCGCTATCCAGTCACAGAGACCGGCTTCCGAAGCTGCCGGGCCGGGCCGTTTCGCCGATACCCTGTTCATAGGAGACTCCCGCACCGTAGGTCTTTCGGAGTACGCTGATTTAGGATGCGCCGATGTATTTGCCTCCTCCGGCATGAGTGTATATAAACTTTTTGATACCGGTCTGACCGTTCCCCGCCTCGGCAAAACAGATCTCACCCAGCTCCTGCAGACTGTGTCCTACCAGCGGATTTATATCATGCTTGGCATCAATGAGTTAGGCTATGATTTCCAACAGACGGCACAGAAATACGCCTCTGCCATCGCGCGGATCCGGGCCCTGCAGCCAAAAGCCGTCCTTTTTCTGGAAGCCAACCTCCATGTTACCGCGGAAAAATCCGCTTCTGACGGCATTTATAATAACACCTCCATTGACCGGATAAACCAGTTCATTGCAGGGCTGTGTGACGGGAAAACACTTATTTACGTGAATGCGAATGAATTATTCGACGACGGGGACGGAAACCTGGCCGCTGGTTATACCAAGGATCAGGTGCATGTTTTGGGGAAATACTATGCCCAATGGGCGGATTGGCTCGCTTCCGGCGGGATTTGAGGACATTTTTCTCCCCTTTTGTAAAAACTTAGGGATGTTTTTTCTCAAAAAGCCCATGGACTCTACGGTTTTCTTGATGTAAAATAAAAAGGAGATCCTTGCAGCGGCATAAAACCGCCGCTCTCGGGGAGCAAGAAACAGAACAACTATCAGCAGACGAGGCTTTTATGGAAAACCAAAAAGAAAATCATACATATCTGGAAACAAACGGTGATTACCGAATGCGGGAGCTGGACAAAAGTGACCTGGAACAGTTTAATGCCCTGCTCCAATACGCATTCCAGGTCACCTCTTATGAACTGCTCCAGACCGGCTGGGAGCAGGATGAAATCAAATATGCCAAACGTCCCATCCTGGAGGAAGCATATGTGCTGGGATGGTTTTACAAGGAAAAACTGGCATCCATGATCGTGGTCTATTCCATGAAGGTGAATATCCACGACAACATTATGGATATGGGCGGTATCACGGGAGTGGCTACTTATCCGGAATACACGGGCAAGGGGCTGATACATTCCCTGATGAAAAGGGCCATCAACTATATGCATGACCAGGAATTCCCTATATCTTTTCTATATCCCTATTCCATACCCTTCTACCGGAAAATGGGCTGGGAGATCGTTTCCGACAAGCTCACCTTTACGGTAAAGGATACCCAGCTGCCCAAATCCAGGCCTGTGACCGGTATGGTGGAACGGGTCAGCCTGGAATCTGAGGATTACAAGAACGTTTATTCTTACTTCGCCTATCAGCGGCACGGTGCCATGATCCGGGACAATCTCGCCTGGGATGAATACTGGCGCTGGGAAAATGATGATATGATTGCCGCCGTCTATTACAATAAAGATCATAAACCACTGGGCTATGTGGTTTACTACATTGCCAACGAAATTTTCCACATCAAAGATATGGTTTATCTGAATATAGAAGCGAACTATGGGCTGTGGAATTATGTCAGCGCCCATTTTTCCATGATCACCCAGGTGCAGGGGGATAATTATTCCGGGGAGCCTATGGCCTATCTGTTTGAGGACAGTGAGATCACGGAGACCATTTCCCCTTATATCATGGCGCGTATCGTTGACGTGAAGGATTTTCTTACCGAATACCCTTACCAGATCCAGCCCGAGGATTTCAAAATCCATTTCCGGGTCTTTGACAAGATGTCCTCCTGGAACAACGCCGATTTCATGGTTTCCTGGCACAACGGGGAAACGGTCTGCGAACAGGTGGAGGATAACCAGTCCATCAATGTGGTGGAGTTAAGCATCAATACCCTGACTACCATGCTCATGGGCTACAAGAGGCCTACCTATCTCTATGATCATGAGAAAATCCAGACCGAATACTATATGCTCACCTGGCTGGAGCGGCTGATTCCGGTTGAAAAGCCTTATTTTTCCGATTATTTCTAAAAGTATTACCGTTTACGGCCTCTCTGTGCCTGGGGGATATTCCTTCCGCCCGCCCTGCCGGCTATGGTATGTTCCCTGCACGGGCCTTCTAAAAACGCCGGTCCTTGGATTGCGTCCTGTGCAATCCTAGTACCGCTGCGTTTTTGGCAGAGCGAAAGCGTGCCCACGCAGGGAACATACCATAGCCGGCAGGGCGGGCGGAAGGAATCTCCCCCAGGCACAGAGAGGCCGTAAATGATAACCTAAAAGCGGCCCTCAGGACTCCAGGAGCAGTCCGGCCAGGTACTGCGCGGTGGGGAGAAGGGCATCCGGATCCACCCGGAAGCCGGGCTGATGGATCAGCTGCCCTTTTCCGGTTCCGATCTTGATATAACAGCCCGGAATATGCTCCGCGTAAAAAGAAAAATCATCTCCGCCCAGGGAGCGTTCTTCCTCCGCGACCAGGAATCCCTGCTCCAGCGCCTTCCGTTTTCCCAGTTCCGCCATGCGGCCGTCATTGTATACCGCAGGAGGCCCGGGAATCCATTCCACAGCCGCCGCGGCCCCATAAGCCCGGGCCGTCTGCTCCGCTATTTCCCGAAGCCTTTTTTCATACAAACGTCTGTCCTCCCGTTCCATGGTCCGCACAGTCCCTTCCAGCTGGGCCGTTTCCGGAATCACGTTCCAGGTATTCCCCGCCTGGATCCTTGTGACGCTCAGAAGGGATGGATGGAAGGCGTTTACATTTCTGCTCATAATCGTCTGAAAGGCCTGCACCATAGCCGCCGCAGCGGGAATGGGATCCGTACCGTCGTCGGGATGTGCCCCGTGACAGCCCACTCCCTGTATGGTCACCACAAACCGATCCACGGCAGCGGCCACATAACCTTCTCTGATTCCGATGGTATGCACCGGATTGGTGGGATCCGCATGGATTCCCCAGATCCGTTCCACCCCTTCCATCACATCGGTTTCCAGCATTTTCAGCGCCCCCAGGGAGGATTCTTCCCCCGGCTGGAAGAGGATCCGCACACTTCCCCTAAGCGCCTCTCTTTTTTCCTGAAGGATCAGAGCCGTGCCGATCCCTGCCGTGATATGAAAATCATGGCCGCAGGCATGCATTTTCCCCGGACAGAGGGAGCGGTAGGAAAGGCCGGATTCCTCCCTGATAGGCAGCGCGTCGATATCGCAGCGCAGCGCCTGAACGGGACCTTTTCTTTTTCCCCGGATCACAGCCGCCAGACCGGTTTCCAGCTTACAGGGCAGGATTTCGATCCCCTCTTTTTCCAGAAGTTCTCTAATTTTGGCCGTTGTCTTATATTCCTCATAGGATAGCTCCGGGTTCTGATGGAACCAGTAAAAAGCTTCCTTCAGCATCTGTTCCGTCATAGTTCTCACCTCTTCCTGCTTATATACATGCCGGCTGCAGCACAAGAGCGTGTTTGAAAATTGCTTTCTGCAAGATGTGCGTCACAATTTGTGGGGAATTTGTCCCAAATTCATGAGGCGTAGCGGGCTACGTTGATTGAATTTGGGATAAATTCCCCGCAAAGTGGGGCGTGCAGATTGTGGGAATGAATTTTCAAACACGCTCTAATTCCTGCTGTTGGGATCCAGCGCGTCACGAAGGGCATCCCCAATGAAATTAATAGCAATGACCAGAACCACAATGAGCAGACCCGGCGGGATCCAGAGCCACGGCTGTTTGGTGAGCACCGTCAGCGACTGGGCGCCGTTCAGCATATTCCCCAGACTGGCCGTAGGGGGCTGCACCCCCATTCCCAGGAAGCTTAATGCCGCCTCGTCCAGCATGGACAGCGCCAGGACAGAGGTGGCATACACCAGGATAGGCGCCGCCGTATTGGGCAGGATTTCTGAAAAAAGGATATGCCGAAGCGGCATTCCGGCCACGATATTCCCTTTGATAAAATTGGTTTCCCGCAGACTCAGCACGTTTCCCCTGACCAGGCGGGCGATACCCGGCCAGTCCACAAAACCCAGTATCAGAATGATATTCCAAAGCCCGGGCTTGAAAATCGAAGCGGCCACCAGCACCAGGAGGATATAGGGAAAGGACATGACCATATCCGTAAAGCGCATGATGATCATATCCGCCACTCCGCCGAAATAGCCGGCGATCAGGCCAAGCACCACTCCTATCACCGTGGAAATCAGGGTTGCCATCACGCCTACCAGCAAAGAAATCCGCATGGCATACAGAAGCCTGCTGAACACATCCCTTCCTATCTGATCCGTTCCCAGCCAGAACTGCGCGTTGGGCGCGCCGCTGAAGGTACCCACAATGGCATCCGGATCATAAGGTGCGATCACCGGAGCCAGAAGTGCCGCCCCTCCCAGGATTATCAATATCACAAGGCTTACCGCCGCCAGATGATGCCGGCGGAAACGCCGGAACACGGTCTGCAGATAGCTTTCTCTCGTTATATCTCTTTTTTTAGGTTCTTCCGTTTGTTTATTCTTCCACATATCCCATTGCTCCTATTGCAGCTGAATCGTAGGATCCACCAGTGCGTATAAAATATCGGTCAGCAGATTCGCCGCCAGGACCACCACCGCGGACAACAGACACACACCCATGATTACCGGATAATCCCTGTTTGTTATGGCGCTCATGGTCATCAGGCCCAGCCCGGGCCAGGAAAACACCTGTTCAATAATTACCTGTCCGCCGAAAAGCATCGGAATTTCCATACCGATTACCGTCACAATAGGAATCAGGGCGTTGCGCAGGGCATGCTTGTTAATCACCTTAAAGCGCCCGATCCCTTTTGCCTTAGCGGTACGCAGATAATCCTGCTGCAGGATTTCCAGGACGGCGCTCCGGATATACCGGATATTGGTGCCTGCCATGGAGGTGGCGAGCACCAGCACAGGCATGACCATATGCTTTGCCACATCGGCCGCTCCTCCCGCTGTCCCCAGCGTGGTCATCCCGCTGGAAGGAAGCCAGCCCAGCTTCACGGTAAAAATAAAAATAAGAAGCAGGGACAGGAAAAATCCGGGAATACTGCTGCCCAGAAACGATAACGTAACTACCGTATAATCCCCTTTGGAATACTGGTGGATGGCGCTGTATATCCCCGCAGGCACCGCCATGATAAGGCTCACCACCAGAGAGGCGCCCATAAGCAGCAGGGTAGGCCCCAGATGGCTGCCGATCATGGCGCTCACCGACTGGTAGCTTTTAAGGGAATACCCCATATTTCCCTGGAGCAGCTGCCCCAGCCAGACAAAATACTGGACATAAAAAGGCTGATCCAGCCCCAGGGCAATCCGTTTTGCCTCCACAGCCGCCTGGGAAACCCTGGGACCCTGGAGCATTTCCAGCGGGCTGCCCGCCAGACACATAATGGCATAATCAATAATGGTGATCCCGATAAGGACGGGTATGGCAATCAAAATCCGTTTTATGATATATTTGCTCATACTTACGCCTCCTTCCTCATTACGACGGGACAAGCCGCCATGTGGCCGCTCCCGGGAACCGTTTCTGCCATCCCGGGTTCCTCTCTGCTGCAGCTTTCCAACGCATAAGGGCATCGGGGATGGAACCGGCAGCCGGCGGGAGGATTGGTACTGGAACCGATTTCTCCCTGCAGCAGGTTCCGTTTTTCTTCCGCTCTGTCCGGATCCGCTATAGGTACCGCCTGGATGAGCGCTTTGGTATACGGATGCACCGGCGAATGAAACACCTCCGACGCTTTCCCGATTTCCACTATTTTACCCAGATACATCACCGCGATCCGGTCGCTCACATAATTCACCGCCCCCAGGCCATGGCCCACAAAAAGGCTGGTAAGGTGCAGCTCCTTCTGCAGCTGGCGCAGCAGGTTCAGAATCTGCGCCTGGATAGACACGTCCAGGGCGCTTACCGGCTCGTCGCATACCAGGAACCGGGGATTTAAGGACAGCGCCTTGGCAATCCCGATTCTCTGCCTCTGCCCGCCCGAAAACTCATGGGGATACCTGCCCAGCACATTCCTGGAAAGCCCCACCATGTCCAGGATTCTGTCCACATCCCCGGAAATGGTGTCCGGCGTGGAAATATGATGATAAAGCATGGGCTGGGATAGTATTTCATAGATATGCTTCCTGGGATTCAGGGAGGAATAGGAATCCTGGAAAACCATCTGCAGCTGGGTACGGATTTTTTTCATTTCCCCGGGCCTGCATGCGGACAGATCCTTGCCGTCATAATAGATTTTCCCTTCCGTTGGCTGCTCCAGCCCTACGATCTGCCTCCCGATGGTGGATTTCCCGCAGCCGGATTCCCCCACAAGCCCCAGGGTTTCCCCCTCCATCACGGAAAAACTAACGCCGTCCACCGCTTTTACATAGCCGGTGGTATGGGTGACGATCCCGCCTTTGATGGGATAGTACTTTTTCATATTTTCCACTTCTATCAGAGGAACTTTTTTTCTTTTATCCTGATCCATCCTTACTTTTCCTCTTCCTTCATAACAACGCATTTCGCCCTGTGATTTTCCCCGAAGGAATAATTCTCCTGGGGCTTATCACACTCGGGCCTGCGGAATGTGCACCGATCGGCAAACCGGCAGCCCGGTATATCATCGTAGCCCTCCGGCACGATTCCCGGTATGGATACCAGCTGTCTGTCCTCCCCGTCGTAAATGCTGGGTACCGTAGCCAGAAGCGCCTTGGTATACGGATGTTTGGGGGCGAGGAAGATTTCCTTTGCCGGCGCTTCTTCAATAATCTGCCCTGCATACATCACCAGGACCCGATCCGCCATGCTGGCTACCAGTCCGATATCATGGGTAATCAGGATGATAGACATCCCGATTTCTTCCCGAAGCTCCTTTAACAGGCTCATGATCTGGGCCTGAATGGTCACATCCAGCGCCGTTGTGGGTTCATCCGCGATGAGCAGGGCCGGATTGCAGCAAAGGGCCATGGCGATCATGGCACGCTGACGCATTCCCCCGGAAAGGGTATGGGGGAATTTGCGCATGGCTGCATGGGCATCCGGCATCCCTACCTTTTCCAATATACTTTCCGCTCTTTTGGCCGCTTCCGCTTTAGGCAGATGCATATGCTTGCGGATGCTTTCCGTTATCTGGTTGCCCACGGTAAAAACAGGATTCAGG
This sequence comes from uncultured Lachnospiraceae bacterium, assembly GCA_900548905.1. GTDB lineage: Bacteria > Bacillota > Clostridia > Lachnospirales > Lachnospiraceae > Eisenbergiella. The sequence continues at coordinate 48,400 of URMK01000032.1, forward strand.
GAGGTCAGGGGATCCTGGAAAATCATGGTGATGCGGTTTCCCCGAATATCATCCAGCTCCTTTTCCCCCATTTCCAGAAGATTCTTACCATCAAACAGGACAGAGCCGTCTATGACGGCCCCGCCCCTTCCTAACAATCCCATAATTGAAAGTGAGGTAACACTTTTTCCGCACCCGGATTCCCCCACGATGCAGACCACTTCTCCCTCATCCACGTAAAAATCCACATGATCCACGCTGACCGTTTTTCCATAATCACCGGTAAAAGCGGTGGTCAGCCCGTTTACCTCCAGTAAATGCGACATATCGTTACCTCACTTGCTTTCCATATTATTGCACGATATCCCAGTTCTGTACGTCGTTAAAGAATCCGTATACACTGGGAACCGCTCCTGTCAGGCGCTTGTTTACCGCTCCCTGTGCACTGATGATATAGGCGGAAATCATAGGGACATCTTCCTGTACTTTTTTATCGACGATGGAATAAAGGCCTTTGATCTCTTCCACATCGCTTGTCAGCTGGGTGGAGGTCAGCGCGTTGGTAACTTCTTCGTCCCCATAGCCGGTCCAGCTGCCTTCGCCTCCCAGCAGCCATGCCACATCGGGATAAGGATCCACGGGTGCATACGTATACTGTACGGCCAGGATATCATAATCTCTTGAGCCTCCCACGGACATCAGTGTGGCAAAATCCACAGTCTGGACTTCCGCTTTGATGCCTACGGCCGCCCACTGGGCCGCCATTACGGTCGCCGCGTTCACAAAGGTGCTGTCACCGGAATTCACATAAAAGCGGAGCGTCTGGGAACCGTCCCAGCCGGCCTCTTCCAAAAGGGCCTTTGCTTTTTCCGGATCATAGGTAATCGGAGTGATGCTGTCATCGTAAAAAGGGCTGGCACTGGACAGGAAACCATCCACGACTTCCCCGTGCCCGTTCAGCAGCTCCGTCAGGATCTGCTCTCTGTTAATAGCATACAGCATGGCCTGGCGCACCCTTACATCCGGCACGTTTGCGGTCTGGATGAACATGGACTGGTTGGTCACGGGAGAACCGTAAACCACTTCCACATTTTCAAGAGCTTCCACGCTGGCATAATCCTCCGGAGGGATTACACTCATGGTATGCTGGGTAATATCGATTTCGCCGGACTGCAGACCTGCATACAGCTGGCTGCCATCCACGATTTTAATATTCAGCCTGTCAATTTTAGGGGCGCCTCTCCAGTAATCCGCATTTGCCTGATAGGAAATATAATGATCCACATCAAACTCCGTCACATAAAAGGGGCCGCTTACAACATCCGGTTTGTTGAACCATTCTGCTGTGGAAAGCTCTTCCTCGCTGTACTTTTCAATCACATGCTTGGGAAGGGTCAGCAGATATCTCGCATAAGAGTTCTGGAAGGTCGTCAGGGACATGGATTCCTTTGTGGTAAACTGTACGGTCTTCTCATCAATTACCTGGACACCGTCCACGCTGTCCGCGCCGGCTTCCACAAATCCGTCCTCGCCCACGCCTTCAAACACATAATACATCATGGAAGTATTGTTGATTACCGGACTGGTCAGCCGGAGAGCCGTGTAAGCCACATCCTCCGCCGTTATGGGCGTTCCGTCGGACCAGACTGCCGCATCATCGATATGGACTATAAAATTACGGTTATCCTCCGTGGTGATGGAATCCGCCAGCATTCCCTGGAAGTTCAGATCCGCATCCAGCTCCATCAGAGGAAGGAACATAAGAGCCGTTGCATATTTATTGATTTCCCCGCCGTTTAACAAAAGCGGATTCAGGCTGTTCAGGGTATCCGTCACACCCACGTTCACAATTTTCTCACCGGAATTACCGGCAGGCTGCGTGGAAGCGGTACTTTCCCCGCCGGCTGCGCTTTCGGCAGCTGCGCCGCCGTCTGCGGCACCGCCGCAGGCTGCCAGAGATAAGGCCATAACGGCTGCAAGCAGCAGGCTTAAGGTCTTGCTTACAAATCTTTTCATAGTTACTCCTCCTTCACTTTTTACGTATCCCTACGTATTATAAATAATATAGATACTATAGTTTTCCTACCTGACAGATATGAAATAAATTGGTTTATTATATCGTTACACAACCCCCTTGTCAAGATTTTCTAAAAAAAAGTTATGCCTAATCGCTGTACTTTTCTTGACAAAACGGGCCCATAGGGTTATATTACAATCACTTTGCGTTTTCTGTCCTTTTTACAACCCTATCTATTTTACTACACTCTGTGAAAAAGGTACAATAAAAATGAAAAACTTTTTAATTTATCAGTCCTCGGAATATGACTGCGGCCCCGTTTCCCTTATCAACGGCATCCGCTATTTATTTGACCGGGAAGAAATATATCCCGATGTCATTAAATTTATTATGCTCTATTGTATGGATACTTATAATGAAGCGGGGGAACTTTGCAAACACGGCACCTCCGCAGCGGCTATGAATTTCGTTTCCAGCTGGCTGAACCATTTCAGTCAGGTCAAGCCGTTTCCCATCCATTGTGAGTTCCTGTCCGGCGAAACCGTGACCATCACAAAAGGGAACCAGATATATAATGCCCTCCGGCAGGGGGGTGTGGTTTTGCTGCACGTCTTTCTGGAGGTCGGCCATTATGTACTTCTCACAGGGATAGAGGATGACAGGGTCCTTCTGTTTGATCCTTATTATGAGGAAGAGGGCACCCCGGAATTCGACGCGGAATATTATACGGAAGGCATCACCTTTATTAACGACCAGCCTAAAAAAGCAAACCGGGCAGTCTCGATAGAGAGGCTGAACCGGTTCGGTAAGAACTATTATGAAATGGGAGATTACTCCTGCCGGGAAGCCCTGATTATGTTTAATACCGGAAAATAATAGAAAGCCCCCTTTAATGAAACACGGCTTTTATCCACTGATGGGCAAGCACCGGCCATATAACCACTTCATCATTGGGGCTGTTTTCCGCAAGAAGCGCGTCCGTTTCCTCTTTACCGCGTTCGAACTGAGGAAGAAAGCTTTCCTTCACCTCCTCGGATACCGGAATGGTTCCATTCTTCACCTTTTCTGCTATTTGCAATGTCTGTTCCATCGTATAGGGATCACCGTATTCTCCTTTTGCCCACTTTTCATCAGCCAGGGAAAGGCCGTGCCTGCCGGCAGAAAATACATGATGGGCAAAGGGTACTCCCTGTTCCTTCAACGCCTCTGCAAACAGATAGCTGTTTTCCACGGGCACTGCGTCGTCCGTAGCTGTCTGCCACAAAAAACAGGGCGGGGTCTCGGGCGTAACCTGCTTCTCCAGCGACATATATTCCAGCTGTTCCTCCGACGCATCCGCTCCCAGCAGCGCCTGGAAGGATCCTCTGTGTGCCTTGTCCCCCGCCGTAATAACCGGATAGGACAGGACAGCGGCATCCGGCCGGTTGGAAAAGCAGCCGTATCTGTCATCTGCCACATCCTTGTAATGGACACAGACGCTGGCACAAAGATGACCGCCTGCCGAGAAACCGCACAGGAATACTCTGCCGGGATCGATATGGTATCCGTCCGCCCGGCTTCTTATCAGCCGGACGGCCCTGGACAGATCCTTCATAGGCTGTTCCTTTAAAGGCTCCAGCATCAACGGATTGGTAGTATATGTCAGGACAAAGGCATTGTAGCCCTTTCCGTAAAATTCCATCGCCACAATTTCCCCCTCGGTTGGCGATACCACACAATAACCGCCTCCCGGAACCACAAGCATACAGGGCCTTGTCTGTGTATCCTCCTCATGGATATACCCTACCAGATTGGGTACGAACTCAAACGCAAGGGGATATCCGTATTCCCCCTCCTCCCATATTACCAGTTTTTCCTTTTTCATATCTTCCTGTCTCCTTTTCCGTCCTTTTTTCCTTTCCCCGAGCGTGTGTCTGAACATTGCGTTCAGCAGACGTCCGGCACACTATCCTTTTATGCACATGCATCGCCGTGTTTTATCGGTTTATACACATACATACTATAATAAACGTTTTGTCTCTTGATTTCTATCCTGAATCACTAATAATTTCAGTTTTGGGGAGTAACCGTTGCAGCAGGAAGATGATTCTTGCTATTTTCCTCCGGGGCCTATATGATAAAGTAACAATAACCCACCACCTTTTCCCCCGCCGGACGGTATTTCTGCAGGCGGGGGAACGGACAATAACGGACGGAGGAGCCTGCCAATGCACTCTCATCTGTATTCCCCTGAAAAAAACATATGGCTTGAACATTTCCACTATCCTGCGGATTATGAAATGCCCCGTTTCCATCTTCATAATGCGTATGAACTGTGTATTCCCGTCACCGGCGAATATACGCTTGTCACCATGGACGAAGCCTTCCGTATCGGCCCCCGTGATGTGTCTTACACCCGGCCCGGCTGCATGCACAAGTCCTTTGTTTCTTCCGGCAGTGAGCTTCTTATCCTTTATTTCGGCGAACTTTTCCTCAACCGCTTTTTTACCCCGGAAAGCCGCCTCCTGCTTCTGCAGGATTTCAGGCTCACGCACTTTCGCATAAAGACGGAGGTTTTTCCCGAAGTTAAGGCCCTTTGTCTGCAACTGGGTGATCTGGCGGCAAAGAATGACTATGCCCGGATTTATCCACGGTTCGTCAGACTTGTGCATCTGTTATCCACAGAGTACCGGGAAGAGAGCAGGGAAACCGGCAGCCTTGCGGGCAGGGCAGGGCCTCTGGCCGCAGGCATCCTTTCCTATCTGGGGCAGCATTATCAGGACGCTTTCACCCTGGATGATATCGCTTCCCATTTTTTTATTACCAAATACCATTTATGCCGCGTATTTAAAGCGGCAACCGGTTCCACCGTCATGGAACACCTCAACAGCATACGCCTGCTTCACGCGTGCCGTCTGCTGCAAAATACGGAAGAAAGCATTACCGGCATCAGCCATATCTGCGGTTTCCATTCTTCCGCTTATTTTACCAGACTGTTCAAAGAAACCCTCGGCGTTACACCGAGGGTTTACCGGAAAAATTCCCTAACGGGGCCGGACCGGCCGGCGCGCTGAACGCCGGGAGCAGATATCACGCGGCAGGCAGCTTACCCGCCGCAGGCAACGGGGCATCACCCCGGGATGCCTGCATATTTCAGCATGAAATACAGGCCCCAGTCCTGATCATTCGCCCATGGGTCATAAAAACCGGCCTTACGACCGTTGACACACATGGGATACACACAGGCGCAGGAGGCACTTCCGTCCTCCCGGAACATGCTGAGGACGCCCCGGAGTGTTTTTTCCGTTTTCCGGCTGTAAATGCCGCTTCCTGCAATTTCTTCCGTCTCCCGGTATGCAAGGCCGGAAAGGGCGCTCCAGTAATGAGGAAAGGTATCGCCGAAGCATCTGCGTTTTCCGAACCAATAACCGTCCCAATGCCGGATGGCCACCTCATTCATATGATAATCCGGCTGAAACCCCTGGAATAAATCCAGGACCGCAAGCTGCGTCCGGGCCGCTTCCCGGTAGGCCTCCTCACCGGTGAGCCGGTACAGATCACACAGGCAGGCCGCGGCGGGCGCTACGATACTCTGCTCATAATTTACCTCATGGGGCGGATAATTCTTTCCGCATCCGGCGATATAATCCCCGTGCTCCCGGAAATCCGAAAGAAGGCTGTCCGCCTCCTGCTCCATGCCGTTTTCACGCAGCAGCCCTGTCATCTCATACATGGGAATCCCAATGGCATAGAAATGACTGCCGCCGCCCCGGTAATAGGCTTTCATACAGGCATAAGCTTCTTTCAGATATTCCCTGTCTTTTTTCAGACGGAACAGCTCCAGGAACAGGACCGTGATCCAGGGGAAATTGTACATCCGCTTCCAGTCATTATTCCGGCAGACATCATTATACACTTCTCCGGTCCGGGTATCAAAAAGCTCCCGTTTTACATAGGAAATATACGTATCCAGGCTTTGTTCCAGTGCCGGATCCGGGTAATGCTGCAGATACAGTGCCAGCAGCGCACCCATTCCCACGCGCTCCCTTCCCCCGTTATGATCGTCCAGATGGCTGTAATACTGCTGTTTTTCCTCGTTATCATAGATCAGGTAAGCGCCGTCCAAATGGCTCTGCGGATCCCGACACTGCTGCTTTTTTGCGATGAAACGGCAGCGGCGCTCCGCCAGCTCCTGCAGCTTAGGCTGTACCAGGAAAACAGCATGGGAACGTTTTCCCCTCCACAGTATATCGTACCGGTATTCCCCTGTTCTCTTTGCCATATGCCCCTGCCCGTCCGTTTTTTCAGGCCTGTCCTCCACATAAGCCGTCCCGTTTTCCCATGCAAAAGGGATTTCCCTTTCGTTTTGCAGGATGTGAGGTTTTTCCGCCCCTTCCGCGCCTCCCACATGGGCGGTAAAGCGGACGGATTCTTCTCCAAGCAAAAGGAAAGCCGGGGCTTCTACTGTTACAAAACCGGGATATCCATTCAGCTTCTGCAGGAAGGCTTCCTTATTTTCAAACCAGAAAAGCTCCCAGGCTATCGTATACGTTTCCCCGGGATGAAGATGCAGATTTTCCGGATGCAGAAGAAATACTCCCCTGTCGTTGCTCAGCTTTTCCTCATCCCGCTCCACACTGTAGCCCTGCAGGCTTCCCTGTGTCAGAACCATGCCCAGATTCTTATTTCCTCCGCCCATACGCAGCGCGCAGATATAGCTGCTGTTTCCGCCGCACCACAGATGCGTATTGCAGCAGCCCGTCATGCAGGTGTGCGCATCTGCATAAAAATCGGGAAACGGCACATAGATGCCCAGAGAGGTTCCCAGGGACCAGATGTCGAATGGTGTCTCATTCCGGAACGTATAGGTTTCCAGCAATGTATCCCTTTCCGTAAATTCCCTGCTCACCCCAAGGCTCAGCTCCAAACCGCTTTTCACCTTCCCCCATGGCTCTTTTCCCTTCACCCAGTTCATGCCGTCCTTGTCCTTCGGATGCTGTAAGGACACAAGCTGTCCTTCCCCGTTATATTCCAGGGCAAACCCGGGATTAGTCCCTGCCGGTTTCTCATATACCGCTTCTTTCATTGCCTTCCTCCTGTGTGCACATATTTTCTCTCCCGCAAGGCGGTCAATGCGTCCCTTTGGCCCGTTGCCGAGGAAACCGCCCAGTGAATGCGCTTTTGCGTTCGTCTGGTTTGTTTCCCGCAGGAATACAATAATTGTATAGCAATACTCTATTTTTTTCTTTCATTTTTTTGCCTTTATTCTTCAGATTTACTTCTTTTTATAACAATATTGACATCATATGTACCTAACCAATGTTTGCCCTGTCCTGCGGGCCGTCCCCATGTTCCCAAAAACCGGCGGCCGGAATAATCCGGCCGCCGGTTCCTATACTGTATTGCCCCTTTCCGGTTTCCCGGGCAGCATCCCGGGACCGGTGGGGAAAGAAACAGTCTCCGTATCAGGCGGTAAAATCAATATCATAACGATGGCCGTCAGAAAACAGGACTCCGTCCGTAAGCCGGACACAGAGGATACAGGTATTCGTATCTTTAAAATCGTTATGTCCGTTGTCAATCCATTCCGCAAATGCCTTCCTGAGTTTTTCCGCAACTGCATGGTTTTCATCTTTGCAGAAATACCCCATATTGATCCCCTCTCCATGCGCGGTAAACCACTCTCCGGCTATGGCTGCCACCGGATTTTTTTCGATCTGCTTCATTTTGTTGGAAAGGGCGTATGTAATTATATAGAAAGCCCCGTCCAAATAAAAGCCGTCCACATAACGGACATAAGGAACTCCGTCCGCTTCGGTTGCCAATGCTATTATGCTGTCTTTGCCGAAACGCTCCGTCATGATCGTCTCAGTTGCTGCCGTTAGTTTCTCCATCGCTTTTATCCCTCCGCTAATGCTGCAAATCACCAGTTGGTTACAGGATCAGCATACCATCAAACCGCTTCCAGTACAACCGTTATCGTTTCGCATCCCCGGGCCTGCAGCGTTACGGTTATGACGCCTTCCCGGCCTGCTCCCCTGACGGCCGCTCTGAGCCTGCCTTCATAGGCCCTTGCCGTGGTATCAAAATAATTTTCCTCCGACGCCGGATCGGCGCTGCCATATCCCAGAAGGATCCCCGGCCCTTCCACGCTGATATGGACTGCCGTATCCGCTTGCGGATTCCGGTTTCCTTTTTCATCCGCCACACAGATTTCCACAAAGGCGATATCGCTTCCGTCCGCCGGAATTTCCCGGCGATCCGCCTCTGCCTGAAGCATTGCGGGACAGGCTGCCGTCACGATTCGGTCCCTGCCGGTTTCTATTCCGTCCCGGCAGACGACAGTTTCAAGAATTCCGGGGGTATATACCGTCTCAAAGAGTACCCTGGCTTTCTTTTCCTTCCCTACCTCTTTTTTCTCCAGAAGCACTCCGTTTACATAAAGAGCCGCTTCCTCGGCATCCGTGTATACTTCTACGGTTACAGGTCTGCCCTCATATCCGGACCAGTTCCAGCTGCGCACCGCATTGGTCATACTCCAGCTGCTCATGTAATGCTGTTCCTCGTGGTGTTCGGGCGGCTGCACCGCCAGATAAGGCGCTTTCCGCAAGCCCCAGATTATCTCTCTCCAGTAGGATACCGGCCGTCTGTCTCCCAGCAGGTTCATATCCCCGCAATACGCCGCTTTATAAGGATATTCCGCGTAAAAACTCATTCCCGGATTCTGTCCGTAGGAAATCTTTCCGATTCCGGCTTCCCCCAGGTAATCCCAGGCCGTCCAGGAGAAATCCCCGATAAGGTAAGGATGTTTTTGTACCAGTTCCCAGTTCACATCCAGATCCTGGGGATAGGTTTCCGAACCCACAATAATTCGGTTAGGATAGGTTATCCCGTCCGGCTCATACCGGCAGGCGGCATAATTATACCCGGCGATATCCACCTGGGCAAAGGCGCTTTCCGTCGCTTTTCCAGCGGTTTCCCCTGCCACAATTTGGTTCATCAGTTCTCCCAAATTGCTCATGGCACTGTTGATTTCCACGGTTCCCTCCATGGAACCATCTGCCGCCGGGGATTCTCCCGCTGCTATGGAATCATCTGCCGCCGGGGATTCTTCCGCTGCTATGGAATCATTTGCCTCCGGGGAAGCATTAGCCGCCATACCTGCCATCAGATCTTCCATCCGATCCATAATACTCAGCATCAGGTTCACGCTGTTGGTTACAAAACGGGTATCATCCAGGCTGCGTATTTTATCTGCCAGCTTCTTTCCCCATACCGCGTCAAACCGGTTTCCGGTTTCCGGGATTTCATTTCCCACAGAGTACATGATAACGCAGGGATGGTTATAGTCCTTATTCACCAGATTGGTCACATCATGCTCCCACCACTCAGCCATATGCATGCCATAATCAAAATCCACCTTTGTGGTGGTCCAAACATCCGAGAATTCATCCATCACCAGCATGCCATACTTGTCACAGGCTTCCAGCAGCTTTCTGTTCATGGGGTAGTGAGAGCTTCTGACGGCATTATAACCCGCCTCCTTCAGCTTTTTCACCCGGAATTCCTCCGCATGGGCAAAAACCGCGGATCCGATAATCCCGTTGTCATGATGGATACAGCCGCCCCTGAGCTTTACGGTTTCCCCGTTAATCCGGAGACCGTGAACCCTGTCCAGCTGCAGCCTGCGGATACCAAAGCTGCCCGTCTCCTCATCCAGAACGGCTTCTCCTTCCCTGATGCGGATCCGGTATCCGTACAGGTAAGGGGTATCCACGTTCCAGAGCCTGGGTTCCTTCACATACAGCCTCTGCCGGAATGCATTCCGGGAATGCTCCTCCACGGTAACCGGCATACAATCCGACGACACCGTCGTGCCTTCTTCATCGAACAGCTCCAGCTCCAATACCACATCCCTGGTTTTGCAGCCGGTATATTCCAATACCGCTTCCGCCCGGATCACCGCAAGATCCGTTTCCGCATCCACACAGGCCAGATGGATTCCGTCGGGTATAAAGTGCATCCGATCCGCAATCATCAGATTCACATCCCGGTAAATACCTCCCCCGGTATACCAGCGTCCGCTGGGCACACCGTTCTTCACCACTACCTTGATGCGGTTAGCCGCACCGAAATGAATAAATTTTGTGGCATCGATATAAAAGTTACCATAGCCATAAGGACACTGCCCCGCAAAGGAATTGTTGATATAAACAAAGGCGTTCTGATATACCCCTTCAAATTCCAGCAGGACATTCTTATCCTTATCCGCTTCCCCCACCCAAAACTCCTTGGTATAATGGCAATTTTCCTCCACAAAAAAACCGTTTCCGCTTCCGTTCAAGGCTTTGCCGTCACGGGGTTTTCCTACAGAGGCATCATGCGGAAGGGTTACCGGTTTTCCGGTATTCTGCCCCTTTTGTATCAGTGCATCCAGCGCACCTCCCCCTCCGTCATGGTATATCCAGTTGTCATTAAAGCTGATTTTCTCCACGTCCGCTCCCTTCCGCGCCTGCACGCATACCGGTTTTCTTTTTTACCTGGTTCGTGTATACTGTAAACTACAGCAACTATCCCGAACCGTTACCAATAGTATAAAAAGAAGGGCGTACGTCCGCAATAACGGGAACCGAACCCCTTCTGCCGCACTGTAACCAAAACCAACCTGGAGAAATCGATGAAATATGAATCTGTAGCAAGGGAAAAATCTCTGGAGCAGCTGCTCCGTGAGGCCCCGGATAATCTGGTCGTGCTCAATCCCGACAGCAGTACCCTGCAGCTGTATGAGCTGCACACGCCTTTCATGATTCTGCTGGAAACCTGCCATGAAAAAAAGGATTTTATTTCTATGTACCAAATTACAGAACAGGCGTCCTTTTCTTCCCAGCTGACCTTTTCCGGCTATGCAAATCTGATAAACAGGCCGCTGCACCAGCACAGCTGCTATGAAATCATGTTTGTTCTTTCCGGCTCTGTCACCAATCATGTGGAAAATCAGACCTTCACCTACGGCCCCGGCCAATGCTGTGTAATGAATAAGAATATCAAGCACTGCGAGGAATTATCCGGTGATTTCCAGGTGGTCTTTTTTATGATACAGGATATTTTCCTGGAACAGCTTTTAGCGGAATATGAACCGGCTTCCCGTGCCTCTTTGGGGGATACCAATCCTGTGTTTCAGCTCTATTTGGACAGCCTGAATAAAAACAGGCGTTTTGACAAGGTGTATCTGGATTACCTGCCTGTCATTCCTGCGGACGGCGCTCTGGAACGGCTGCATCCTCTTTTTAATTTTATGGTGGAAGAAATCCGGAAAACGGAACCGGGCTCCCGGTTCTTTCTGAAAGTGGCTTTTTCCCGCTTTCTCCGGATCCTGCACACGCCGTCCCTTTACTGCATGGACAGAGTGCAGTCTGATGCCAGCGGACAGGAATACATTTATTCCAAGGTATGCCATATCATGGAAGCCGGCCGCGGCCGGGTTTCCCGGGAATATCTGGAAATGCAGCTGCACTATAACGGCGAATACCTGAACCGAATCGTTAAAAAATACAGCGGAAAAACATTATTGGAATATGGACAGGATATCTATCTGGAGGAAGCCCGCAGGCTGCTTTTGGATACAGACATGAGTATATCAGATATTATAACGGAACTGGGGTTTTCCAACCGCAGCCATTTTTACAGGGTCTTCCGGAGGGCCTTCGGCGAAACGCCGCTGGATTACCGCAACAGGCAGTGAGACGGGGGATATGCCCTCAAGGTGTCAGCCAGGAACAAGTCTGCCTGCTCACGGCATCAGCCAGGAACAGGTATGCCTGCCCCTGGCTGCTTGCCGCAATCCCCCGCATCAAGCTGCTGTCTATTTTACTTTCCTTGCCAGCATCTGTGCCTTCACACACAGCTCCGCCGCCTTCAGCGCATGGGCCTGTGTCATGGCATTCTCTGTCCGGTTGATACAATCCAGTATCAGCTGCCCGAAATAAGGGAAGCCCACCTGCCCGCTGACATTCCTGTAATGCTCGCCGTCTTTGTCCGCCCAGAAAACATGGTCGCCGGCTTCTTCTTTGGCTACATCCACATATTTACGCAGTTCTATATAACCTTCCGTTCCCAGGATAAAGGTGCGGCCGTCCCCCCAGGTGGAAAGGCCGTCAGGTGTGAACCAATCCACACGGAAATAACCCATGGCACCGTTATTTCCCACAAGAGTGGCATCCCCGAAATCATCCAGTTCGGGATATTCCGGATGATTGTAATTCCCTATTTCACTGTTCACCACCGTGGCATCCGTTGCCCCTGTATAATACAGAAACTGCTCAATCTGATGGCTTCCGATATCACAGAGAATCCCGCCGTATTTGTCCTTTTCAAAAAACCAGTCCGGCCTGGAAGACGCACTCAGGCGGTGAGGACCCATTCCCAGAACCTGGATTACCTTGCCGATGGCTCCCTGCTGTATCAGTTCCCCTGCATATATGGCACTTTCCACCTGGAGACGCTCACTGTAGCTGACCATATATTTCCGGCCGGTTTCACGGATAGTCTCCTTTACCATTTCCAGCTGCTCCAGCGTAGTAAGAGGCGCTTTGTCCACAAAATAATCCTTTCCCGCTTTCATGGCACGTACACCCAAAGCCGCGCGTTCCGAAGTAATACAGGCGGCAGCCACCAGGCGCACCTGGGGATCGTTGTAAATCTGCTCCTCGCTTTCCGCTGCTTTTACCTCTTCCTTTTCATAGGTTTTTATAAAAGCCGCCACCTTGGCCGGATCCGGATCGTAAACCCACTTCAGGGTAGCCCCTGCTTCCAGAAGCCCGTTGCACATCCCATAAATGTGCCCATGATCCAGCCCTATGGCCGCAAATACAAATTCCCCCTTATTCACCACCGGATTGGGCTTTCCTTTGGGTGCATAGTCCATACCGCTTTTATTCATTTTTTCTCCTTTCCGCCCGGAAACCAGACGTTCCTTCTATTTATAATTTCCCACCGTAATGTCTTCTGCGGCAAAATTCTCCACGCTTGCGGATTTTTCATAAAAATGGACTGCATTCCGGAGAAGCCCCTCCATGGTGTAGTATTCATCCTCCACCGCAATCGGCAGGCTCACCGTCCTTTTCTGGAAACCGGCTTTATAGATCGCCGTGATCAGTTCCACTGTTTTTCTTCCGTCCTCACCGGTAATAAAAGGGCGGGTTCCTTTTTCCAGGGCGGATAATACATTTTCTATTTCACCCGTATGTCCCTCATAGGAAAGATCCTCTATAGAATCATAGAAGTCATCCAGTTCCTTCATCAGCTCCTGGTTATGCTCCGGAACGGGAAATCCATTTGCCTGCGTCACTTCCGCCACACAGGACCAGGGTGCTGCCAGCTTGGCATTTTCACATTGAAGCACAATGCCCTGCTCTTCCCCGTGGTGGACTACGGAGCTGGTCACCTCCGCCACCGAACCGTCTTTATAACGCAGGGCGGCAAAGGAAAGATCCTCCACTTCCGAATTATCATGCATTACATTTGCCAGAACGGAAGTCACCTCTTCCGGAAGCCCGCCCTGGATCCAGTTAATCATATCGATGTGGTGCACGGCATGGTTCAGAGTGGGACCGCCGCCTTCCTTTTCCCAGGTGCCTCTCCACCATAAATCATAATAGCAATGACCCCTCCACCACAAGGAATTAACATGGGCACAGCGTATGTTACCTGCCAGACCGCTTTCCACCGTCTTTTTCAGCTTGTATATGCTGTTCCGGAAACGATTCTGGGCAACAATCCCCATGGTTACCCCGTTTTTCTTCTCCGCCTCCAACATGGCGTCGCATTCCTTCAGGCTAGGCGCCATCGGTTTTTCCACCAGCACATTACAGCCAGCATTCATACAGTTTACAGCGATCTGTGCATGGGAAGACGGCGGCGTGCATACATGGACCAAATCAATTTTAAGTCCCGATGCCAGAAGCGCTTCGTGGCTGTCAAACACCTGCGCCTCCTCCAGCCGGTATTTCTCTTTGGCCGCCTCCGCTTTTTCCGGATAAATATCCACAAGCGCCACTATTTTACATCTCTCCGGGAAGGTAAGAAGCCCCTGTATATGGCTTACCGATATATTCCCCGTTCCCACAACTGCCGCATTAATCATAAATAGCCTCCCTTTTTATTGATTCTTTCCAGGACTTGGCTGCGGCGGCGCCACATCCACCCCCAAGAAAAAAACTTTTTATCCTCTGCTGCTGCTTTTTTTATCTTAGCACAGCCTCGGCACAAATTCTTTGCGTGTTTTGCCATAAAGTATGCGTTTATTGTGTTTACAGAAAACGAAAAAAAGAGTATAGTAGACGAAACGATAAACAGTAAATAAAAAAACAAAAGAGGGAGACAACGAATATGGCGCTCATTCTGTCCGGCATAATTACCGCAGGTGTCAATCTGCTGGTATTTTCTTTCATACCATTTCTATGGTGGTTCTTCAGGCACAGGAAGGAAGATTCTTTTTTTAAGTGGCTTGGTTTCATCCGCCCCAGGCTGAAAAGCAAATGGTGGATGCTTCTCCTTTTTGCCGTTATCTACTACTTTTTTTATAACTTTGATTTTACGCAGTGGATTTCCCCGGAAACCATGGAATACCTGGAGGGAAGCGGCTCCGTATCGGTGAATGCATTTGCCGGCATAGGAGCGGCCGCCATTCTTCCTGCGTTTATTGAAAATTTTATCGGGAACGGAGTTGCCGAAGAGATCCTGTACAGGGGCTTCTTCTGTAAACGCTTCTGCCATAAGCTGGGCTGTGTAAAAGGAATCCTTCTCCAGGCCGTTCTGTTCGGCCTGATGCACAACGCCCTGTATCTGCTGGCCGGACTCCAGGTAGGTCTGTGGTATCACCTGCTCATGTTCCTGTTTACAGGAATGGCCGCCCTTCTTTTAGGATGGCTGAATGAAAAAATCTTTAACGGTTCCATACTGCCGGGAATCCTTCTTCATGGTGCCGGCAATTTTCTGAATTCCATGCTCATGGCATTTTCTATTATGTAATGCCGATACCAAACAGTTTTCCGTGGTTCGCCTGCAAGAGATGGGAAAAAAACGACGCGCCCAAACCGGAGAAAGAACCCGGAACAGGCCGCGTCATTTTTTTATCTGCACCCGCATCTACTTCATGAGAAAGCCTTTTTGATATTGTCCGGGTGATATTCCCGCTATTTTCTTAAAGGTACGGATAAAATTATTGTAGTCATTAAAGCCGGACAGATAACAGGCTTCCGTCACACTCTTTCCCTCTGTCAGAAGCTGCTTGGCCGCTGCGGTCTTTTTAATCAGAATATAGTGATACAGCGTATTACCGGTCTGCTGCTTAAACAGGTGGCTCAAATAATACCTGTCTATGGAAAAGCATTCCGCTATGCTGGCCAATGACAGCTCCGGGGAAAGGTGGGTATCGATATAATCCAGGATTGCCGTTATGGTTTTATCCGGTATTACCGGCTTTTCCTGTCGGAATTGCCTGTACAGTGAGTTGACATATACCAGCAGTTCCGCCAGGCAGGAGACGGTGAGGATATCCGCTCCGTATTCCGGGGAACTGCTGACGCCATCCAGTCTTTTACATAGCTTAATCAGGTTATCCATTTGTTCTTCAGACAGCAAAATTACATTGTCACTTCCCGGGCGGTGGTTCTGAAAGCAGCCGAGAAGGTTGGTCGAACGGGTGGACATCCCCTGAACCAGCCGGGGATTGAAATGAACGGCTATCCTTTTGTAAGGAATCTCTCCGTAATGGCAGGCTCTGTGAATTTCCCTGTCATTGAAAACAGCAAGATGCCCTCTCTGCATGTGATGAAAGGATTGCTCAATATACAGATCCACATCTCCGCCCTGAAACAGATAAATTTCATAATCTTCATGAAAATGAAACCGGGCGTCACAGGGTTCCTCTGTATATAGATCCATGATGGAAATGGAATCCCGTAATTCCAAATAATATTCATCACTGTTCATCATATTCTCTCCCCGTCCCACCTGTTTCTGCCGGCAGGTTTTCACCCTATATTTGGTGCTTTTACCTTTCCTTTTTTATCTGTACCGCCATGTAAGGCTTTCCCGGAAGCTCTACACGGAATTTACCGCAGAATACCCCTCTGTCCTCCACATTCATATCCCAGGTATCGATCACCTTTACGCGGAACGGTGTCGTTTCGTCAAAATGGAACTCCCGGAAGGAAGGACGCATGAAGCTGTAGTAAAACAGATAATACTCTTTAACAGACTCCCTTTCTCCATCCGGTTCCTCCGGTACCGCACATACCTCATCCCAGCTCCGTGGATACGGCATAAGGCCGCTCCCCGGCGTTTCACACATGATCTCATGAAGCAGGCCAAAACGCTTATAGCTTTCACCATGAAGCTTACCGCCATGGGACCACCACAGAATATCCTCCGTATTCATGTAGGTTTCCCCATGTCCGGGATATCCCCCCCGGCAGGCAGCCTCCCAGAAACGCCTGAGCATCTCCTCTCCGCTGATATTTCCCCAACCATGCTGGATGTTACCTTCATAGGCGATTTCATCCATCACAACGGGCTTGCGGAACTTCTCTCTCCATTCGTTGACCAGCTCCGAAGATTTATACAGGTCTACCCGCTGGATGCTGCAATGGGTAATCCAGGGCCTGCTGTGATCATACATTCTCATGCAGTTATGGATGGAACGCAGATGATGATAGGGATCCTTTTCCACAAGGATGGCCCCGTAGCGCTCCCAGTCCTCCTCCGTTTTGCTTTTCATCAGATCAAATTCATTGGCAAGGGACCACCAAATATTACGATAGGACGAAAATCTGGCGATTACATATTTCCAGTAAAAGTCGTCCTGATCTTTATCCATGACGGAAAAGCCCCACCGGTCATAGGGATGCATTACAATCAAATCCGCCTCTATGCCCAGATCCCGCAGGGCAAGGATACATTTTTCAATATGCCTGAAATGCGCCGTATTAAAGCGGTAAAAATCCCACTTGTTTCCTTCGGAATATCCGTTATAGTCCCAGAAATTTTCCCTGGTCAGGACACTGGAGTCCATAGGGCTTCCTTCATAGGGATAGGAGCGGGGTTCTCCCAGATTATAGTCGTAATGCTTGGGAAAAATGCAGAAACGGATTTTATTAAATGCACTGTTTTTAAGTGTTTCCAGTGTCTCGTCAATCCTTTCATCTGTCTGAAGATCCCATACATAGCAGGTAGTCCCTATGGAATAATAAGGAGTTCCGTCTTCATAGGCAAAATGATAGGTATCGGCCACTCTCACCGGCCCGTGATTGCCTTCCCCCGCCGGGGTACAGACAAAGCTCCCCTTTTCTTCCTCTTCAAGAAAATCTGCCGTTATGGTAAATGTATAATCTCCTTCAAAGGAGGGCATAAAACGTACTTTATAGACCCCGTCCCCGTCATAAAAGCCATCCGCTTCAACCTTTTCCTGTCCGCCTACAAAACTCCCTTTTATTGTATGATCCAAAAAGGGGTTGCCTTCTGCGGGACCCGGGCAGCTGACTTCCCACACATCCCATCTTTCCGCCTGTTCCTGATAACTTATTTTACTCATAACCCATTCTCTCCTTTTATGTTTTCACACGCGGTTCACCTTGTGAGGACTTTTGCCACTGCGGCTTTCCATCCTTCTTTTTTATGCAGACGCAGGTTTTCTTCCATGCCGGGCGTAAACCAGGTTCCTTCCTTTCCGGCAAACAAAGCGTCCTCCTGATACAGACCTGCGGATATACCGGCCATATAAGCGGCCCCTATCCCGGACAGTTCCTCCGCAGCGGGTATCCGCAGCTTCTTTCCGGAGATATCACTCTGAAACTGCATCAGATAACGGTTTCCGGTAGGCCCCCCATCCACACGCAGCTCCTTCATAGGAATTCCCGTATCCTGCTCCATAGCGGCTATCAGATCCGTTATCTGATAAGCGATACAGTCTAAAGCCGCTCTTACCAGCTCTGCCTTTCCGGTAACCCTGCTCATGCCTGTTATGGCTGCCCGGGCATTTTCATCCCAATAAGGAGCTCCCAGACCTGTAAATGCCGGCACCAGATACGTCTCATCCGCGGGATTGGCAGAAAACGCCAGCGCTTCCGTTTCCCCGGCGGACTCAATCAGCTTCATATCCTCCTTCAGCCAGGTAATTACCGCACCCGTATAGTTCAGGTTCCCCTCCAGCACATACTCTACCCTGCCTCTGCGTTTCCACGCAAGGGAGGTAACCACTCCGTGGCTGCTGGAAATCGGCCTGTTTCCGATATTCATCATCAGCGAGGATCCGGTTCCGTAGGTCGCCTTACTCATGCCCTGCTGCAGGCAGCCCTGTCCGAACAGAGCGGCATGGGAATCCCCCAAAACTGCGCATATGGGAACCGGCTTTTCAAACAGCCCTCCCATAAGGGTGTGTCCGAACACCGAATCGGAATCGCAAATCCGGGGCAGGCACTTCAGAGGAATCCCGAAAATATCCGCCAGTTCCTCATCCCATCCCAGCGTGTGCAGGTTCAAAAGCTGGGTCCGTGACGCATTGGAATAATCGGTTTTAAAGGCATGCTCCTGTGTGAGCTGCCACACGAGCCAACTGTCAATCGTTCCCAGACAGACACCGCCTTCTTCCGCCCGTTTCCGTTTTTTTTCATCCGTCTGCAGCAGCCACGCCATCTTGGCTGCCGGGAAATACGCGGATAGGGGTATCCCGGTCTTTTCCCTTATTATACTACCGAATCCTCTGTTTGCAATATCCCTGACGATACCGGCCGCCCGTCCGCACTGCCAGACTACAGCTTGCTCCAGCGGTTCCCCGGTTTCCCGATCCCACATAGCCGTGGTTTCCCTTTGGTTGCTGATACCCACAGCCTCCACCTGCGCCGGGCTGACGGATGCTTTTTCCATCAGAAGCTTAACTGCCCGTATGGTATTGTCCCGTATTTCCCAGAGGTCATGGGAAACCCAGCCCTGTTCATTTACCAGCTGTCTGTGGGGGAGATCCTCCCGAATAAGCATCTTCCCCTCCCGATCAAACAACAGCGCCTTAGTCCCCTGCGTGCTCTGATCAATACTTATAATATATTCCTGTTTCACGTTTTCTCACCTTCCCGTCTTATTCCCGCGAACAATGAGCCAAACGGATATGCCCGCATAGAACCAAAGGTTCTATTATCCACTTGGCGGCAGTCTCTTAACCCAGCTTCAGGCCTTCCTCCGCCTTTGCCGCTATCCCTTCCCCATTCAGTCCGTAATAGTCAAATACCTCCCGGGAAGTACCGGATATTACCGGAGCATCGGGCAGCGTCATATTCAGTACCCTGCGCGGACAGGAGCTTCCCACCGCCTGGCTTACCATGGAACCCAGGCCGCCGAAAGGCGCATGCTCCTCCACGGTGACTACCACCTTTACCTTTTCCGCCGCACGCACCACTGCTTGTGCATCCAGCGGCTTCACGCAGTACATATCCAGCAGACCGGCCCGGATACCTTTTTCAGCAAGGACTGCCACCGCATCCAGAGCCGGGCGCACCATTTCTCCGCAGGCTACCAGCAGTACATCGCTTCCTTCCGCCAGCACCGTAGCCTTATCCATGACAAACGGAACCTCTGTTTCCTCATAAATATCC
The DNA here is from genome assembly GCA_900548905.1 of uncultured Lachnospiraceae bacterium. Classification (GTDB taxonomy): domain Bacteria; phylum Bacillota; class Clostridia; order Lachnospirales; family Lachnospiraceae; genus Eisenbergiella. Next base: position 68,020 of record URMK01000032.1, read on the forward strand.
TCTACCGGATTTCTTCCCACCCGTATATAAGCCGGCTTTTTATCCTGGAGAAGGGCCTCTATCAGCTTTGCGGTCTGAAAGCGGTCACTGGGAATATACACGCGCATATTGGGTATAGCCGATATTGCTGCAATATCCTGGGCGGAATGATGACTCATCCCCAAAGCGCCGTAACTGACGCCGCCGCTTATCCCGATTAACGTAACATTCGTATCCGAATAAGCACAGTCGATTTTCACCTGTTCATAGCTTCTTGTGGAAAGGAAACAGGCAGGGGAAGCTGCAAACGGCTTTTTGCCGCATTTGGCGAGGCCGGCAGAAATACTTACCAAATCCTGCTCTGCTATCCCCACTTCCACAAACTGCTCCGGGAACTCCTGTGCGAACGGCGTCAGGGAAGCACTTCCTCTGGAATCACTGCACAATACCACAATATCCCTGTCTTCCTTTGCTTTTTCCATTAGCACATCACAAATAGCTTGTCTGTTGGGTATTTTATTCATGGCAAAATGCCTCCTTTCTATCCTCCAAATCCTGCATAATCTGCCTGTACTCCCCGTCTCCCGGCACTTTATGATGCCACTGGGCTTTGTTTTCCATTACGGATGAGCCGCAGCCCTTCACGGTATTGGCGATTACCACCGTAGGTTTTCCCTTGCAGGCTCTCGCCGCCTTCCATGCATCGCACACCTCCTGCATGCAGTTCCCGTCCACACTGATAACATTCCATCCAAAGGCCGCCCAGCGCTCCTCCTGGCTGTCCTGCCCCATCACGTCCTCTGTATTTCCGGATATCTGCAGCCGGTTCCGGTCCACTACAGCGCACAGATTATCCAGCTTATACTGCGCCGCCGCCATGGCGCCTTCCCATACGGAACCTTCTGCCAGTTCTCCGTCCCCCATTACGGTATATACCCGGTAATCTCTGTGATCCATTTTCCCGGCAAGTGCCATTCCCACACTTACGGGAAGGCCATGCCCCAGGGAGCCGGAATTCATTTCAATGCCCGGCAGTTTGTTGTTGGGATGTCCTATGTATGGGGTGCCAAACTTGGAAAACTGCTCCATCACTTCCTTTTTCGGGAAAAAGCCTTTCGCTGCCAGCACCGCATAATAAGCCTCCACCGAATGCCCCTTGCTCATGATAAAACGATCCCTGTTTTTATGCTCCTGGTTTTCCGGGCTTATATTCATTTCTTTAAAATAAAGGGATACCAGAATATCCATCACGCTCATATCGCCTCCGATATGCCCGCCTTTTCCTTCCACTATCATATCCACCACATCTTTGCGGAGCTCATAAGCCAAAGCCGACAGCTTTTTAATCTCATCCATTCTTTTACCTCCATTTATCGGGATAATACCATCATTTATAACAGTTCAGACCTGCCTGAACCTTATCCTCATTCCCCTCTTAAAAACGCTTTTACCTGTTCTTCCTTATCATCATAAAGATCCGGAGTAATCCCCATATATTTGCAGGCTTCATAAAGCACCGGCACCACATCCTGATGGATACCCACGCAGTGGTGGATATACGGCCCCTCCACCAGCCTGGCTTCCAGACGCTTCAGATTTTCCACCTCTACCCATACATAGGTTCCTTTTGTATAAGGGCCTTCCACTCCCTTTGCATTTCCCAAAAGCAGGGAATATTCTCCGTTGTCTCCGTCAAAACGCGCCAGTGTCATTTCCCCCAGCTTAGCCTGTGCTTCCACTGCACCGGGATGTTCAAAAGCCAGAGGGTAACCGATAACCGGCTTTTCCTGTGCTACGGAAAGAGGCCATGGCCCGCAATGCTGCAGCAGCTCTCCATTTTCATTATCCGGATGGCGTACCGTCCAGTCTGCGAAAAAGCTTCTGTTCTCATCCATTCCCGCCGCTTCCACCAGCAAAGCGGTAACAGCACCATGAATATCCGTTTCACATACCACCGGGATCCCTTCCTCATTCAGCAGAGAATTGGCCGCACAGGGCATAATCCCAATCTCTCCCTGCAATGCATTCCAGCACTGTATGGCAATGGCATTACAGCCATATTTATCCGCCAGGTTTTTCATGGCCGCCTTAAGGGCCGCCACGTTTTCCAGCTCTTCCGGTTTGATTTTTACACACATCTTATCCTTGCAGTAAGCAACGATTTTTTCCACTTCCGAGCGTTCCTCTTTTACCTTTTTCATTTCAGCCGTCAGTTCCGGCATGGGGATCGGGGAAAGCTGGATATTGAATCTTTCCAGAAGTTCTCCCTCATTACACATGGTAGACCAGAAATCAAAAGGTCTGGGCGCTATCTGCAGGATTCTGGTATGCCGGAACACATCCACCACGTTGCAGACGGCAAGAAAGCAGCGGAGTCCTCGTTCAAATTCCGGATCAGTCAGACGGCAGTTTGTCATATAGGTAAAAGGCACACGAAACCGACGCAGTACCTTGCCGGTGGCAAACAGCCCGCACTGGCTGTCACGAAGGCGGATCCCCTCCTCGTCCGGCCTTTCATCCCTGGGCCCCCAAAGAAGTACCGGCAGATTCATTTCTTTTGCCAGTCTGGCACATACATATTCCGTCCCGAAGTTACAATGGGGCATAAAAATACCCTTAACTTTTTCACTCCGGAATTTTTCCTGGATTTTTTCCCTGTCCGCTTCCTCATAAAAGAGCCCTTCCGCGTTTATATCCGTTATATCCACAAATTCAACGCCCAGCTCCTCCAGACGCTCCCTTGTTAGATTGGCGTACTTCACCGCATCCGGTGCGCTGAAAATACTTCTTCTTGTAGGCAGAAAACCGATTTTGATTTTTTTCATAGAAACTCCCTTCCGTCGCAGAGCATGCGCACAATAAAATCAATAAACTCACATTCACTAAACTTATTTAATTGTTAGTTTAATATTATTGAATTTTATTGAATTTGTCAAGGTAAATGCTTTTAGTTTTTATTAAATCCATCAAAAAAAAATTCAAACAGGTTTCAATGATTCGAATCGGAACTTATGATGTTTTAATGCTTCATATAACTTAATCCGTAACCGTTCAGATGCCCCTTTGTGTCCCGCGGCATCCCCTCCCCTGCTTTTCCCTGGGGCGGCGGTGCGGCAAGGATTCCTGGAAGGGGCGTCTAAAAACGCCAGTCCTTACGCTGCGTCCTTT
>URMK01000033.1 GCA_900548905.1 uncultured Lachnospiraceae bacterium
CCCGGGAGAGGGGCGCCGACAGCGGGCGGAGGGCCGTCTGGCACCTGCGAAGTTCGGGTTTATATATTTGAAATGGTTCGATACCTTGCAGTAAAGGCATCCGCACAACTGACACCCATTATATAGCAAAAACAATACAATAGCAATATATTCCCATTTGTACGCAAGATTATAAATTGTTTTCATAGAAATTAAATGATATATTGATTTGCAGCCGCAGCAAAAAAAGCCCAAAGGGCAGAGACAGAGAGGTATTATATATGAAAAACGTAGCTTTGGTTACAGGAATAAACGGGCAGGACGGTTCTTATCTGGCGGAATTTCTGTTGGAAAAAGGGTATGAGGTGCATGGTCTGGTAAGGCGTCACAGCATTTCCATAACCAGCAGGATTGACCATCTGATTCATTCCCCCTATAATAATGTTAAATTCTTTCTTCACTATGCGGACACGACGGATTCCAGCGCCCTGATGCGCATTATGGCGGAAATACGGCCTACGGAGGTTTATAATCTGGCGGCGCAGTCCCATGTGGGTATATCCTTTGAGGTGCCGGAGTATACCGCGGATGCCACCGGAATGAGTACGTTGAAGCTTCTTGAGGCTATCCGTATCAACGGGGGGCCCTGCCGTTTTTATCAGGCATCCACCTCGGAGCTGTTCGGGGGGCTTCCGGAAACAGCCCCCCAGAGTGAGAAAACGCCGTTTTATCCCAAGAGCCCTTACGGGGTGGCAAAGCTGTATTCCTACTGGATTACGGTAAATTACAGGGAATCCTATAATATGTTTACCTGCAACGGTATTCTTTTTAATCACGAATCACCCAGAAGAGGCGAGAATTTCGTGACAAGGAAAATTACGCTGGCGATTGCCGCCATTCTGGCAGGAAAGCAGGACAAGCTTTCCCTGGGAAATATGAATGCCAAGAGGGACTGGGGCTTTGCCGGGGATTATGTGGAAGGGATGTGGCTGATGCTGCAGCAGGAAAAGCCCGGCGATTATGTGCTCTCCACCAATGAGACCCATACCGTGAGGGAGTTCGTGGAGGAAGCCTTCCGGGAAGTGGGGATTATTGTGCGCTGGGAAGGACAGGGTGTGAATGAAAAGGGGTACGATTCGAAAACCGGCAGGCTGCTGGTGGATGTGAACCCTGAATTTTACCGGCCTGCAGAGGTGGAATTCCTGTGGGGAGACTGCTCCAAAGCGGAGAAGGAATTGAACTGGAAGAGAAAAGTGGATTTCAGGGGGCTGGTTGCCATGATGATGGATGCGGATATGCAGGAAATCATGGGAATGAGCTGCGAGGAATTTAAGCAACTGCGAAGAGACTGAACAGTTACGGTTTAAAAACAGGAGCCGGTAAACCGGCCTGATGAGGGGAAATTATGTTATTTGTGCTGCTGAACTGGGCGTATATAGGTATAACTGCTTTTCTGGCGGGTTTTGCGGTACTGATGCCTTTCCGTAAAACAGGGCCGGAAGAGGAACGGGGATATGCCTGCCGCACGGGTACGGGAATTTTCATGGCCGGACTCGCTTTTGTTACGGTATATGCGGAAGGTTACAGCCTGTTTGCCGGGGTGGGGCTTGCTGCCAATCTTGGGCTGCTGGTTTTCTGTGCCGTCAGTGCAATTGTCCTGCGCCGACAGCTGTCTGCATTTATCCGGGAGAAATGGCAGGAAAGCGGGCCGGGAAGCAGGTTGTTTGCAGCGGCACTGGTATTGCTCATGGCTTACGGGACTTCACGGGGGTATATGCATGTGGATACGGGCCTTTACCACGCGCAGGCCATCCGCTGGATAGAGGAGTACGGTGTCGTTCCCGGCCTGGGTAACCTTCACAGCAGATTTGCCTATAATAGTGCGGCCTTTCCCCTGTGCGCCATATATGGCATGCGGTGGGCGGCCGGCGGGTCCTGGACGGAAAACATGCATGCCGTCCAGGGCTTTCTGGCGTTGTTGGTGGGAATACAATGCTGCGGGCTGGGAAGGCTGGTTCGCAGAAAGCGGGTGCTGGTTTCGGATTTTGTCCGGTTAGGGGCGGTATATTATTTAACGGTACTGTTCCGGGAAATGGTTTCTCCCGCTTCCGATTATTTCGCCATGCTGTTCCTTTTTTATATCCTGATTGCCTGGCTGGATTTGCTGGAGCGCAGGGAAGCTTCGGTGGTTCCTTATGCGCTTCTCAGCCTTCTGCTGGTATTTACGGTAACTGTCAAGCTGTCTGCGGCGGTAATGCTTCTGCTGGTCCTCAAACCCGCTATCCTTCTCCTGAAAGGAAAACGCTGGAAGGAGATTGCCCTGTATATCGGGCTTGGCATATTGATTTCCCTTCCATGGCTGATACGTGGGGTTCTGATATCCGGCTGGCTGTTTTATCCGTTTACCTTCCTGGATGTGTTCCCGGTGGACTGGAAGCTTGAAAAAGGATATGCGGACTGTGATTCCAAGGAAATCCAGGTTTTCGCAAGGCTCCTGTATGACGTTAATCTGTATGACACTCCTTTTGCCGGCTGGGCGGGAAACTGGTTTGCGTCATTGAAGGGGCTGGAAAAGCTGTGGGTTGCGGCAAGTGCCGGCTGTATGGTGCTGGGTACGGCTACCATAGGAAGGGCGGCCCTGCTGCTGAAAAAAAACGGCTGCCGCGCTGGGGGCTCCCCCCTCATGTTCAGGAAAAAGGCGGGAGATACCGGAGGAATGGCAGCATGGGACTGGATTCTGTATGCGTCCGTCCTGATAATCGGCTATTTTTTCTGGCAGTTTTCAGCACCATTGATCCGTTATGGTTACGTATATGTACTGATGCTGCCCACTGCCGTGCTTGGATACGGTTATGTTTATCTGACGGAAAAAAACAAAAGGCTGGAACGCATGGGCTGTTATGCCTTTGCAGCCGGGGCGTCCGTTTTTCTCCTGATAAAAGGTGCGGGCCTTGCGGGCGGAATAGCGGAAACGGCGGGAGAACCATATTACATCCGGCAGCAGGGTTATGGAAGCTTTGCGGCCATTACTTATGAAGTAGACGGGGTAACGATATATGTGCCTGCGGACGGCGGGCAGATCGGGTATGATAAATTCCCCTCCTCACCCAGAATACAGGATATTGAATTGCGGGGGGAGGGAGCGCATGAGGGGGACCTTCGGTACGGTTTCCGGGCGCAGTGATTGGGAAACATAAGGGAACAACGGCTGCCACGCTGCGTGTTCCATCCTTATAGGCAACAGCGCGCAACATTCCGGGCTTGCCTGGACGGCAGCAATAAAACAGAAAAGAGGAAAACAGATGAGCGGTATAGAAAAAACAGATAAGATTTATGTGGCAGGGCACAGGGGGCTGGTTGGCAGCGCCATTGTGCGGAACTTGGAGGCAAAAGGCTACGGACATGTGTTCGGCAGAACCCACAGAGAACTGAATCTGACCAACCAGGCACAGGTCACCGCTTTTTTTGAAAAGGAAAGGCCGGATGTGGTAGTGCTGGCAGCGGCAAAGGTGGGCGGTATCAATGCCAATAATACGGCTCCCGCGGAATTTGCATACGAAAATCTGCAGATTCAGTGCAATGTGATCAAATGCTGTCATGACTTCGGGGTAAAGAAACTTCTGTTTTTAGGAAGCACCTGTATATATCCTAAGCTGGCGCCCCAGCCGATCCCGGAGGATGCGCTGCTTACCGGCCCGCTGGAGGCCACCAACGAAGCGTATGCCATTGCCAAAATAGCAGGGCTGGAAATGTGTAAGTTTTATAAACGGCAATATGGAGATGACTTTATCAGCTGTATGCCCACGAATCTTTACGGCCCTCATGACAATTATGATCTGCAGGGAAGCCATGTGCTGCCGGCCATGATCCGGAAATTCCATGAAGCGAAGGTGAATGGGGCGGCGAGTGTGGAGCTGTGGGGAACAGGAACCCCTCTGCGGGAGTTTTTGTATGTGGACGATATGGCGGATGCCTGTGTATTCCTGCTGGAAAATTACAGCGGGGAACAGCATGTGAATATCGGAACCGGCAAGGAAGTGACCATCCGGCAGCTGGCGGAAACCGTGCGTGAAACGGTAGGTTTTGAAGGGGACATTGTCTGGAATAAGGATATGCCTGACGGAACCCCGCGGAAGCTGACGGATGTAACTAAGCTCCATGCACTGGGATGGAGCCACAGGGTAGAACTGGAAGAAGGCGTGAAACTGGCTTATGACTGGTTTCAGGAACATGTACAGGAAGCAAGAAAATAACAAGGCTGGCGGGGCCGCACAGCAGGCCCTGAAGCGGGAGGATATGCATCTATGAAAACATACGGAGTCGTGATGGCCGGCGGCGGCGGTACCAGGCTGTGGCCCCTATCCACTAAAAAAATGCCCAAGCAGTTTCTGAACCTTTCGGGAAAAGAGACGTTGGTTAACGAGGCCGTTGACCGGCTTTTGGGCGTTGCGGACAAAAAAGATATTTTTATCGTTACCAATGCCTCCCAAAAGGAGGTAATGCTTGCGCAGACGGCAGGGCGGGTGCAGGCGGATCATATCCTGTCGGAGCCGGCGGCAAGGAATACGGCGGCCTGCATCGGCTATGCGGCAGTGACGATTGTTAAAAAATACGGGGACGGTATCATGTGTGTGGTGCCTTCGGATCCTTATATACGGGAAGAGGCTGCTTTCCGGAAAACGCTGCGGGAAGCGGTGAAGGCCGTGGAGGAAACGGACGCGCTGGTAACCATCGGGATTAAGCCCACCTTCCCTTCCACCGGTTACGGTTATATCCGCAGTGTGGAAGCGGTTGGAAAGCCTTACCGCAGGGTGGAGGAATTCGTGGAAAAGCCGGATGAAGAAACGGCGGCGGCCTATCTGCAAACCGGCTGTTATGCCTGGAACAGCGGTATGTTCATCTGGAAAGCATCCACCATACTTTCTTATTTTAAAAAACTTCTGCCGGATATTTACGAATGTCTGATGCAGCTGGCGGAAAGCTTCGGAACCCCCGGGGAAGAAGAGACCCTGTGGGATATCTATCCCCGGATTCCTAAAATTTCCGTTGACTATGGAATCATGGAAAGGGCCGATCATGTGCTCATGCTCACCGGTGATTTCGGCTGGAGCGATGTGGGGGGATGGGACGCCTTTGACGCTTTGAAGGACCGGGATGAAAATCAAAATATCACCGTGGGAAAAACTTTACTTCTTGACAGCAGGAACTGTACCGCGTATTCTGTAGACAAGCTGATTGCCGCCGTAGGCGTTACCGATTTAATCATTGTACAGGCAGGGGAAGCCGTTTTGGTGTGCCCCCAGTCTGAAGCGCAGCGGGTGAAAGAAATCGTGGAGACGTTGTCGGATAAGGGAGAAAATTCGTATTTATAGTGCGAAATTTATCGATTGATTTTCATTCTATTTCCTTTTATACCGTGCTATTATTGTAGATGGACCTGGAAAAAGCAGGAAAAATGCAGATGGATTACTTGGAATGCATGACTGCAGTAAAACGGGAAAGTCGTTTATGCGGCGGAATGAGAGGGAATGATATGACGGAAAATGGTAATGCGTCTTCGATGGAACGCTACGTATCGGAATTCATGCTTGAGCTGGGAGTGCCGGCTCATTTGAGGGGATATTATTATCTGCGTGAGGCCATCGTGCTCACTGCTTTGGACATGGAACTGGTAGGAAGTGTGACAAAGCTTCTCTATCCCAATATCGCTAAAAACAACCATACCAATATACAGAGAGTGGAAAGGGCAATACGCAATGCCATTGAGGTTTCCTGGGAAAGAGGGAACCCGGCTGTATTTGAAGATCTGTTCGGCTACAGCGCCGCTTCCGGGGCGGTGCGGCCTACCAACAGTGAATACATAGCCAGAATAGCGGATAGGATACGTATGGAAGGGTAACCGTCCGGACGGATCGGTACGGTTACGAATTAGGAGGAACATTCATGAGTCTGCTGAGTGTCATAGTCCCTTGTTATAACGAGGAAGAAAACGTAGATTTTTTTTATGAAGAATTAATGAAAAATACCCCCTTCTTTGAAAAAGAAGGGCTTGAAGTGGAGATCCTTTATATAGACGACGGTTCCAGGGACAGGACTGTGGAAGAAGTTAAGGATTTGAAGAAAAGGGACGACAGAGTGCGTCTGGTATCCTTTTCCAGAAACTTCGGAAAAGAATCCGCTATTTATGCAGGGCTTCAGAAAGCAAAAGGGGATTATGTGGTAATGATGGACGCCGATTTACAGGATCCGCCGTCCCTTCTTCAGGAGATGTTTTCTTATATCAAAGAGGGCTATGATTCCGTTGCGACCAGGAGGGTGACGCGTAAGGGGGAGCCTCCTGTCCGTTCTTTTTTTGCGAGAATGTTTTATAAGCTGGTGAACCGTATATCCAAGACGGAAATAGTGGACGGGGCCAGGGATTACCGTCTGATGACCAGGCAGGTGGTGGACGCTATCCTGCAGATGACGGAATACAACCGTTTTACCAAAGGGATTTTCGGCTGGGTGGGGTATTCCACCAAGTGGCTGGAGTTTGAAAATGTGGAACGTATGCACGGAGAGACCAAATGGTCCTTCTGGAAGCTTTTTATCTACGCGCTGGATGGAATTATCGCTTTTTCCACGGTGCCGCTGGCGCTGGCTTCTATCCTGGGAGTGGTTTTCTGCTTTATCGCTTTTCTGCTGATTCTGGTAATTATAGTAAAGACACTGGCTGTCGGGGATCCGGTGGGAGGCTGGCCTTCCATGGTATGTATTATCTGTATGGTGAGCGGGGTTCAGCTTTTCTGCCTTGGAATTGTCGGGCAGTATATGTCGAAAACGTATATGGAAGTGAAGAAACGTCCCATTTATCTGGTAAAGGAAGAATTGTAACGCGATGAAATACGATTTGGTGAGTATTGTCATGCCTGTCTATAACGCCGGCGCTTTCCTGGAAAAAACGGTGGAAACGGTACAGGGACAGACATTTAAAAACTGGGAGCTGATCGCGGTGGACGATTGTTCCACGGACGGCAGCTTCGAAGCCTTATGCGCGCTGGCGGAAAAGGACGGACGGATCCGGCCGGTGCGGCAGGAGCACAACGGCGGAGCGGCAGCGGCCAGAAATAAGGGTGTGGCGCTTGCACAGGGCAGGTACCTGGCGTATCTGGATGCCGACGATTTGTGGGCAGCAGCAAAATTGGAAAAAGAGCTTGCTTTTTTAACGGAAAAGCAGGCTGCTTTTGCATTTACAGGATATGAGTTCGGCGACTGCAATGGGCTGGGAAACGGGAAAATCGTCCATGTGCCGGAGACACTCACATACAAAAAAGCGCTTTCCAGAACTGTGATTTTTACTACCACAGTTCTTTTTGACCTGCAGAAAATCAGCAGGGATCTGGTCTGTATGCCTCAGGTAAAAAGCGAGGATACTGCTACCTGGTGGAAAATCCTGAGAAGCGGCTACACAGCGTATGGGCTGGACGAGAACCTGGCTGTCTACCGCAGGCCGGCGCAGTCCCTGTCCTCCAACAAGCTGGAGGCAATCAGGAGAATCTGGCTCCTGTACCGCAGACAGGAAGGGCTTTCCCTGTTTACAAGCCTGTACCACTTCTGCTTCTGGGCCCTGCGTGCGGTTGCAAGGAGAGTGTAGGTATGGTAAACTATGGATTATAGTTGGGCTTAGGGGCTGCTGTTGGCGGCATTCTGCATGGAAGGAAGAGGGAAAATCTGTATATGGCGGATAAAGCAGTATTAAGCAATGATGAGGTATATACATCATTTGCATTTAATGGTCATGTAATACGTTTTAAAGCATCTCCGAGACTGGAAAAATATACGGAAATAATAGAGTGGGATCATGGATATCTGGTAGTGACGGCTAAGTATCAGGGGCATGAAGAAGAATACATCGATCTGATACCAATATTAAAGAATTTATATTTTGACCCTGACGAATTTTTGGAACCTATAAAGGGTGTGAGGATAGAATATGTGTAATGTATTAGAAGCAGCAGATGCCGCAGATATGATTATAAATGGTTATGCATTTAAAAAAGATGGAACGAACATAAAAGTATTAAACTTAAATAAATCTGACCGGGTCTCGGTGATTGATAATAATGGTGAAGTTATTGAAACAAGTATGGATGATATTGAATTGAATATTGTTTTGAATTATTATAAACGGAATAAAAAGTATATGGAGGAATGACAGTTGCCTAAATATTATCAATTTAAGATTTGTGGCTATTACCTCTATTATACCTCGCATTGTATCATTGAAGCTATGCATGTCATGCCAGCGATAAAAAGCTTACAGAAACCGGTTCAGCAAAGTTTTTCGTAAAAGGGAATGGAGATACTACTATAGAGAGTATGGGAACTCTTAATGAACGGGATGCCCGAAGGATACGAGATTTCATAAAAGAAAATTATAGAGAGATGTATTTAAAATGGTCGGAAAAAAGTGATAATGGATATTACGGCCTGTGAATGTATACTAAAAAGCCGCCAAGGCGGACGGATGGGAGCTAATAAATGAATCAAACGGAATCCAGGAAAAGACTGCTGGTTTTACTTATATCATATGTAGGGCTGCTGGCTATGCTGGGCGGCTATGCCGTGGCTTATTTCGGTTATTATTATCCTGCTATCCTCAGATATGACACAAAGCTGTATTTTAAAGGCCATCTGTTAATCCTGTTCTTTTACCTGGTGGTCCTGTTCTTTTTTTCCAGGACCTACGGAGGCCTGAAGGTGGGGTATCTCAAGCCCATGGAGGTTTTCGGATCCCAGATATTCGCCCTGCTGTGCACCAATATTTTTTCTTATCTGCAGATGGCGATGATCCACGGCAGCCTGATACCTCCGCTGCAGCTGTTTATGGCGTTTTTGGGACAGGTGGTGTTTGCCGCCTGCTATACGTATCTGGCGAACCGGATTTACCGGAAGCTTTTTCCTCCCAGACAGCTTCTTCTGATTTATGGGGACAGGCCGATTGAGGATATCCTGCAGAAATTTGCCAGCAGAAAGGATAAATATAATATTTCCAAATGCCTGAATATATCGGCCGGTGCGGATGCTATCCTGGATGAAATCGAAAAGGGGTACGGCGGTGTGGTGCTGTGGGATATTCCCACAGGTGTGAGGAATAAGCTGATTAAATATTGCTACAGCCGTTCCGTCCGTATTTATATGATGCCTAAAATCCCGGATGTCATTATCAAGGGATCGGAACAGCTGCATCTTTTTGATACCCCCATTTTCCTTACAAGAGAATTTAATCTTACGGTGGAACAACGGATTATCAAACGGTGTATTGATATCGTATGCGCCCTGCTTCTGCTGGTGGCGGCCTCCCCCTTTATGCTGATCACGGCAGTTGTGATCAAGCTGTATGACGGCGGCCCGGTTCTGTACAAGCAGATCCGGTGCACCAGGGATGCCAGGGAATTTAAGATATTGAAGTTCCGCAGTATGCGTGTGGATGCGGAAAAGGATGGAGTGGCCAGGCTCGCCGCCAAAAACGATTCCCGGATTACCCCGGTGGGTAAATTCATCCGTGCGGTACGTATTGACGAGCTTCCCCAGCTCATCAATATTCTCAAGGGGGAAATGTCCTTTATCGGTCCCCGTCCGGAACGGCCGGAAATCATTGCCCGCTACATGGAGGAAATGCCGGAATTCGCTTTCCGTATGAAGGTGAAGGCAGGGCTGGCAGGCTATGCACAGGTCTACGGAAAATACAATACCACTCCTTATGATAAACTGAAGCTGGATTTGACTTATATTGAGGATTATACGGTGTGGATGGATATCAAGCTGATGCTTCTGACTTTGAAGATCCTGTTTAAGGCGGAGAGTACGGAGGGTGTGGATACCGCGCAGATCACGGCGATGAAGTCGGATTCCGAAGAGGATAATAGTTGATGAAAGAAGAAAAATTCTGGCAGGAGGGCATGGACGGAAAGCGTTTTGCCCTCTGTCTTTTCCGTAAGATATGGATGCTTCTGGCTGCGGCCCTCATTGGAGGGGCGGCTGCAGGAGGAATTTATTTGTTCCAGGCCCTGGTGCTGGCAGGACCTGTTCAGTATCAGGTGTTTTCCCAATACCGGATTTATTTTGACAAGGATAAATACGGGGAAATTGCAGATTATTATAATGCCTATACCTGGGGGGAAATTATGAAAACCGACCAGGTGGTGGATTTTGTGATGGAAGCGCTTCCGGAAGGAATAACCAAGGAACAGGTGAAGGAATCGGTCTCTGTGGGGCAGATGAATGATATCAAGATTATGCCTTTGTATATCACTACCGAAGATGCCGCCCTGTCGGAGGAGATCGCCCGGGGTTATGTATATGGTCTGGGAGAGTTTGCCCGTTCCATTGAGGGGCTGAGCGATATGCAGTGTTGGCTGGTGGAGCCTGCGGTTCCAGTGGAGAGGGCCACAAAAACAGGCAATGCCGTCGGCCTTGGGTCTGTCTGCGGTGCGCTTCTTCTGTTTCTTGTTTTGACTTTCCGTTATATTGTGGACGATTCCATCTATCTGGAGGAGGATTTCCGGAAACGTTGTACGGCCCCCCTGCTGGGTATTCTTACCTGTAAGAAAAATGAAAAGCTGAAACAGGAGCTTGCAACGAATGCCGCCTATCTTCTGAAAGGGGCCAAAGGGCTTTGCGTGATAGAGGTGGGAAAAGGGAAGAATGCCGGCTGGCGGAAAGGAACGGAAACGGATTCCGACAAGCGGCGTGGAGAAGTGGAAGCCGTGCTGACGGCCTGCATGGCGGATGGTTCAGCACTCAATTGGGCGGCCTGGCCTTTCGGGCAAAAGGACTGTGAGGATATGCGCAGGAAAGATGGCGCTGTTCTGGTGGTGCCCTGGGGGAACGGAAACGGCAGGGCCCTGACCCATATCCTGCTGCAGCTGGAAAAACAGCAGATACCTGTGAGAGGGGCTATTCTCACGGATGCGGATGATAAATTCCTGAAGGCCTATTACAGAAAGTGAGAACGAAATGAAGCTGGAAATTCTTGTTTCCGCAGTGAATGAGGATGTGGATACGCTGGCAGAGCGTATGAATCTTCAGGCGGACGCTGTTATTGTAAACCAATGCGGGGAAAATACCTATAAGGAATATCGTTACCAGGAGCATCGGATAAGGTGCTACAGCTTTGCGGAGCGGGGAGTGGGCCTTTCCCGGAATAACTGCCTTATGCGGGCGGAAGGGGATATCTGCCTGTTTGCAGACGAAGATATTATTTACCGTCCCGGTGCCGTCAGGGCCATAGAGGCGGAGTTTGTTAAAAATCCCGGGGCCGATATGATTCTGTTTAACATGGAGGTGCCCGAGGACAGGGCGACCTACCATATAGACGGCTATGGGAGGGTGCGCTGGTATAACTGCGGAAGGTATCCCACCTACAGCTTTGCGGCAAAGACGGAGAAACTGAGAGAAGCGAATATCTCCTTTTCCCTTTTGTTCGGGGGCGGCGCCAAATACAGCAACGGGGAGGACAGCCTGTTTCTGGCGGAATGCATCCGGAAAGGGCTGAAGGTTTATAAGGCCCCTGTCACCATAGGGAAAGAGAACGGAAGGCCCTCCACCTGGTTTCATGGATATAATGAGAAGTTTTTTTATGACAGAGGCGTGCTTTACCGTTTCCTGTACGGGAAGGCGGCGTATCTCATGGCTCTGCGTTTCCTGTATAAGCAAAAAGAGGTTATGTGCAGAGAGTACTCCTTTGGTGAGGCGTTTGCCCTGATGAGAAAAGGGATTCATATGCGAGAGGTATAAGTTTGAAAGTTCCTTTCAAACGATTCATTCACGCAGTATCGCAGGCAAGCCTGCGATATACAGGGGGTATAACAATGATTTTTTACGGGCTTCTGGGCGCGGCTGCCATAGCGCTGGCATGTCTGGTTAATCAGGAGACTGCCGGCAGGGAGCATGGGGCCGGTGCAGTTACGAGGCGGCAGGCTATGAACGGGGCTGTGTTGTTTACGTTGTTTCTGCTTATGGCCGGCGTCGCCTCCCTGCGCATCGATGTGGGAAACGATTACGGGAATTATGTGACCACCTTCCACGAAATCTATGTGGGCGGCTATGTGGTGACGGAACCGGGGTTCAATCTTTTGGTAAAGCTGCTGTACCTGTTGGCGGGCGGGGAAAATTATCTGCTGGTATTTGGTTTCTTTGCGGTGGTTACCGCGATCCTTTTTCTGAAGGCCATGTATGATCAGAGCGTGGATTTTACCATCTCCTTCGCTTTGTTCATGCTGCTTGGACTTTATTTCAGGACCTTTAATACGGTGCGGTATTATTTTGTCCTTGCCATTACGCTGTACAGTCTGCGGTATGTGCTGAAAAAGGAATATGGGAAATTTATTTTGCTCATCCTGTTTGCGGCACTGTTTCATAAATCGGTGCTGATCGTGATTCCTCTGTACCTGATTGCTTCCTGCCGCTGGAAAAAATGGCAGGTTATCCTGGGAAGCATTCTGGCGGCAAGCCTTCCGCTTTTCCGGGAATTCTGGATGGGCGTGGTACTGAAGCTGTATCCCTCTTATCAGAATACTATCTATCTGCAGAAGGACACCGGCCTGGAGGGAAGCCTGATGGGGATTATCCGCTGTGCCGCCGTATTGGTGCTGGGATGCTGTGCCTACCGGGAAACGATTAAGGAAAATAAGGCGAATCTGCTGTATTTTAAATTGAATTTGCTGGGGCTGGCCCTGTATACATGCGCTTCCTTTCTTCCGCTTGTATCCCGTTTCGGGTATTATCTGATCACGGCCCAGGTGTTTCTGGTGCCGGGCATCCTGAAAAATATGCCGGATACCCTTCAAGGCGGCAAATCCCTGCGTAATAAGAAAAGAATCATGTATGCTTTTACAGCGGCCTTCTGCCTGTTGTATTTTGTATATTTTTTACTGACGGCACACCAGGAAGGCGTGCGTGTGCTGCCTTATCACAGTTGGATTTTCACAGAAAAGGAATGGTTGAATGGCTCATTTATTTTTTAGTATAGTGGTGGCGGCCTTAAATCCGGGGGACAAGCTTTTCTCCACGCTTCACAGCATCCTGGATCAGGATTACGGGAATTTTGAAATTATAATCAAGGACGGGGGGAGTACGGACGGATCGGTACAGCGTCTGTTCGGGGAAGGGGTACCGCGGGAAATACCGGCGGACAGCAGGATCCGTTTTTTCCAGGAACCGGACGGCGGTATTTATGACGGTATGAACCAGGCCGTGAAGAGGGTGCAGGGACAGTATGTGCTTTTCCTGAACTGCGGGGATCGGTTTTTCAGCCGGAGCGTTCTGTCAAAGGCCGCCTCCTTTATGGAACGTTGGCAGGGAGAGAACGGCGGAAAGGGACGGTGCTGCATCTTTTACGGGCATCAGTTTAACCAGCTGCAGAACACGCCGGTACATTCGGCTCCTGTCATGAATGATTTTACCTGTTACCGGAATGTGCCCTGCCATCAGGTCTGCTTCTATGATGCCGGGCTTTTTGAACAGCGGGGATATGATACGGATTACCGGGTGCGGGCGGATTATGAACATTTTCTGTATGCGGTCTATGATAAAAAGGCTCTGGCGGTTTATATGCCGGTAACAGTGGCTTTTTATGAGGGCGGCGGATTTTCGGAAACAAAGGAAAACAGAAAGCGATCCGCACTGGAACATAAGGTGATAACCCGGTACTATCTGGGGTGGGGGAAAAGCACGCTGTACGCTTTTCTGATGCTGGTTTCCCTGGCTCCGCTGCGCACCAGGATCGCGGAAAGCCCTGTGATGTCCGGTGCCTATAATAAGGTGAAATCAGCCATTTACGGAAGGAGAAAGTAAGCATGCGTATTTTATGGCTGTGCAATATCTGCCCGCCAGCGGTGGCTCTTGCATTGGGGCAAAGGTACAGTGTGCGGGAGGGCTGGCTGACCGGCGTATTAAACCGGTTTTTGACGGAGCATGAGACGGATATGGAGCTTGCCGTCTGTTTTCCGGCAGAGGGGGAGCTTGCCGCATACCAGAAAAAAACGGTGCTCCGGGAACTTTCTGAGAAGGCGGAGGACGGGGGGACGCCTTCCGGGGAAAAAGAGGTTATGGTTTATGGCTTCCGGGAGAACCTGAAGCGGCCTGAAATTTACGACTGTTGTATGGAAAAAAGATTTGCTGAAATTCTTGCGGATTTCCAACCGGATCTTGTCCATATTTTCGGGACCGAATTCCCTCATGCCCTTGCTATGGTGCGAAGCTTCGGAAAGCCGGAACGTATTCTGGTGGGAATTCAGGGACTGGTTGGGGAATGTGCGGAAAGCTATATGGCGGATTTGCCGCTGCCGGTACAGAAAAGGGCCACCTTCCGGGATAGGATACGTAAGGACAGCCTGCGCCAGCAGCAGGAAAAGTTCCGTATCCGCGGGGAACGGGAAAGGCTGGTGCTGCAGGGAAGCGCTCATGTGACCGGACGGACGGAATTTGACCGGCGGGGTTCGCTTGCATGCAATCCCCGGCTTATATACCATAAAATGAATGAAACCATGCGTTCCTGTTTCTATGAAGGAAAATGGAAACGGGGGCAATGCAGGTCTTATGAAATATTTGCCAGCCAGGGGGATTATCCGCTGAAGGGCTTTCATTATCTGCTCCGGGCTATGCCGGAAATCCTGGAGAAATTTCCCGCAGCCCATGTGAGTGTGGCGGGAAACAGTATAACTGCCTATGGCAGCAGGAAAGAGAAACTGAAAATTTCCGGGTACGGAAAGTATCTCCGGGATATTATCCAGGAAAACGGACTGGAGGACAAGGTTTCCGTGCTGGGCCAGCTTTCCGACAGACAGATGGAGGAGGCCTATCTTGGCAGCCATGTGTTTGTATGCCCTTCTGCGCTGGAAAATTCGCCTAATTCCCTGGGCGAGGCTATGCTGCTGGGCCTGCCCTGCATCGCGGCGCGTACGGGCGGCATTCCGGACATGGCGGAGGATGGGAAAAGCGCCTTATTTTTTGAAAAAGGGGATATCCACGGGCTGGCCCAAAGTGTCATCCGGGTATTTGAAGAGGACGGTCTGGCCCAGGAGCTGTCGGAAGCAGCCAGGGAGCGGGCCTTCCGGAATCATGACGGAAATGAAAATTACAGGCGGCTGATGGAGATATACCGTGAAATATTGCAGGAAAACAAGGAGCGGCCATGAAACTAACCTTCATTTCTAACTACATCAATCACCATCAAATCCCTTTCTGCAACGGTTTATTCCAGGAGCTGGGAGAGGATTTTACCTTTATACAGACGGAGCCTATGGAGGAGGAGCGGGTGCGGATGGGCTGGGCGCTGGATGTCCGGTCCATTCCCTATGTGCATCTGCTTTACGAAGAGGAGGAGATCTGCCGGAGTCTGATTGACGGCTGTGATCTGCTGCTGGCCGGGTGGATGGAGAACGAAGAAGTGATCGAAAAGCGGCTCGGCAGCGGAAAGCCGGCAATCCGTATCAGCGAACGGATATACCGGGAAGGGCAGTGGAAGGCCATATCCCCAAAGGGGCTGCTCCACAAATACCGGGAGCACATCCGGTATCGGAACAAGCCGGTATATCTGCTGTGTGCAGGGGCCTATGTGGCTTCGGATTTTTCCCTGATCCATGCATATCCGGGGAAAAAGTTCCGCTTCGGTTATTTCCCGGAAAAAAAGGAATATGCCGGCGGGGAACTGGAGCGGATGAAAGGATCGGGCGAGGAGATACAGCTTGTGTGGGCCGGCCGCCTGATGCCTTTGAAGCATCCCGAATTCGTGGTGAGGCTGGGCGGGGATTTAGCGCGGATGGGTTATTCTTTTCATATTCATCTCATCGGCAGCGGGGAGATGGAGGAAACGATACGGCAGGATATCCGAAGCATTGGGCTGGAGGAGCGGATTACCATGTATGGGTTTCTGGAGCCTGCCCGGGTAAGGGAGAGAATGGAAAAAAGCCATATCCATCTTTTTACCAGCAATCA
Organism: uncultured Lachnospiraceae bacterium; assembly: GCA_900548905.1. Classification (GTDB taxonomy): domain Bacteria; phylum Bacillota; class Clostridia; order Lachnospirales; family Lachnospiraceae; genus Eisenbergiella. The sequence goes on from URMK01000033.1 coordinate 15,958, forward strand.
TCTGGAAGGCTGGGGAGCCGTGGTGAATGAAGCCATGAACAGCGGCTGCGCCGTGGTGGCAAACCGGGAAGCGGGAGCGGTTCCTTACCTCATAGAACATGGGAAAAACGGCATGATTTACTCCGGCGGAAGCTATGAGGAATTCCGGAAGGCCGTCTGCTTTCTGATGGAAAACGGAGAGGAAAGAAGAAGGATGGGACAGAGAGCCTATGAAACGGTCTCCCGTCTCTGGAATGCGGAGAATGCGGCAAAGCAATGCCTGCGGTTTTATGAAAACCTGCGGGAGGGCAGGGTGGAACCGCCCTGTGAAGGGCCGTTCAGTGTGGCTCCTGTCATATGGCCGGGAAGAAAGGGGAAATATCCACAGCCATTCTTGCAGGAACAAACTTTATGGAGCGCTGGAATGAGAGAACCACTTATTTCTGTCATTATCCCGATTTATAATATAATGGACTGTCTGGAACGCTGTGTGGAATCGGTGTGTGCCCAAACGTACGGAAATCTGGAAATCCTGCTGGTAGACGACGGGTCTACGGACGGCACTGCCCGGCTGTGTGATGAGCTGGCCCGCAGGGACGGGAGGATCCGGGTGTTCCACAAGCCCAACGGAGGTTCCTCCTCCGCCAGGAATTATGGAATAGAACGGGCGGAGGGAGAATATCTTGGTTTCGTGGACAGCGACGATTATATCGAGCCGGAGATGTATGCCCGGCTGATGGAACAGGCGCAGAAGGGCGGCTGGCAGATGGTGCAGGCCTCCAGAGATGAAATCGGTGAAAATGGGGATAAGAGGCCGGATGTATGCCGGCCGCCCGAACAGATTTGTTTTATGACCAGCGAAGAGTTCCTGCGTGAGCTTTTGCTTCACAGAGGGGACTGCTCCTTCTGCACCAAGCTCACGTCCAGAAATCTGTTGGGGGACAGGAGATTCCCGGAGGGCGAACTGAATGAGGACTTTTTTCTTCTGGTAGAGCTTCTGCAGGAAAACGCCGGCGTCTGCATCCTGCCCCTGCAGCTGTACCATGTATATTACCGGATAGGAAGCAATACCAGGAAAAAGGATAAAAAATGTTTTTCCCGGGTTTTTGTAGATATTGTGCGGAATGCGGATTATGTGCAGGGCGTGGTGGAAAAGAAATATCCGGCTCTTGCAGGGGAAGCAGTCCGTTTCGGACTGTACCAGAGACTGGATTATCTGCTTCATATACCGGTGGAACAAATGGTTTCCGGCGATCCTTTTTATACGGCAGTTAAAAAATACTGCCGGGCCCATACGGCAGATACCATAAAATCACCTTATTTAACCCGAAAACAAAAGATTTACCTGCTGCTCTTATCTGCCGCTCCCAAGACGGTGCGCAGATTACATGGTGTGGTGATGAGGCTGAGAAAGTCAAATACCCCGCCGCAGGTATAGGCCGGGACGGGAAAGGGGGCTGTGAATGCTTGATTTTGCGGAGATTGATAAATATAAGGAAAATAACCGGATAGAAGCAAAAAGGGCGCAGGGCGGCTTTCCCCAAAGCCTGTGGGAGACTTATTCCGCATTTGCCAACACCGTAGGCGGCGTGATATTGCTGGGAGTGGAGGAACTGCCGGATAAATCCTTCTGCCCTGTCAGGCTTCCTTCCCCGGAATGGCTCTTGGAGGAATTCTGGAGAAAAGCCGGGGATAAGCAGGTTGTCAGCGCCAATATCTTAACCCGGGATCAGGTCCGTATTGTGGAGGCGTGGACGGGAGGGACCGGCAGTAAGGAGACCGCAGAAGAAAAGGAACGAATCGTAGTAATCGAAGTCCCCCGCGCGGACCGGAGGAAAAAGCCGGTATTCATAGGAAGCGATCCCTATATGGGTTCTTATCGAAGAAACGGGGAAGGGGATTACCGCTGTACCAGGGAAGAAGTGGAAAGCATGCTCCGGGACGCTTCGATCCTTTCCCAGGACGGCCAGGTTTTCCCGGATATGGGAACCGAAGCCCTGGATGAAACAACGATGGATCACTATCTGCAGGCATATTATGACTATCACAGGAAAGTCTCCCGCCCGGTGCTTCCTGTCTCCAAAGAAGTGTTATTTGAAGAACTGGGAGCTTTGCAGAAAGACCAAAAAGGGGAATACCACGTCACCGCGGCCGGCCTTCTCCTGTTCGGTAAAAATGCCCGGATAAGGGAGAAATTTCCCCGCTTCTGCCTGAAGTACGAAGAACCGGAAAAAGATTGTTTCCTGCAAAACGGTTCCTCCGAAGGCAGTACGGAAGAAGGCTGTGCGAATCTTTTTGCCTTTTTCCGCCTGGCTTCCATGCGCATATTGGCAGATACCGGCCTTTTCGGTTTCCAGGATGTAAAAGAGAAAGCCCATAAAAGGATACAGGAAAACCTGGCAGAAGGAATCCGGGAAGCCCTCGCCAACGCCCTCAGCCATGCGAATTATTACGATCGGAACGGTATTTTAGTCCGCAAAGAAAAAGAACAGATCCTGATAGCCAATCCCGGGGATATGCGCGTCGATGCACAAGCTGTGTTAAGAGGCGCCGCACCGGATGCAAGAAATGAAAGAATCAGCAGAATGTTCCACCTCATAGGGATAGGGGAAGGTACCGGAAAAGGTCTGGCGCGAATCCGCCGCATTTGGGCCGGGAAGGGCTGGAACAGCCCCAGGCTGCTTGAAGAATTCAATCCCGACCGGGTAGTCCTTATCCTGCCCCTCACCGGGAAAGAAGAAGCCAGAAAGGAACTGCACCAAAAAGGCCGCCGGGAATACCTGGAAGAGCGCACACTTCCCAGACTTCTCGATTACCTCACCGATCATGTCCAGGCGGATCTCCCCCGGCTGGCACAGGCCCTGGACATATCTGAAGAAGAAGCCCAAAGCTGTATTGAACTCCTTCTTAAAGAAGAAATCATAGTATCCCAGGAGAATAATCCGGATCCTCTATACCGCCTGAAAGACTAAAAATAAAGTCATTCCCTATACCGGTAACCGGAAAAGGCTTGGGCTGACTTTGCTTATTTTCCGTTTTTCCAGCTTAGAGAATAATTTCAAGCGAAAGGAACCAAAGGTTGCCCGGATTATATACTATGTTGAAAGCTGCCATCGGGATAACTTATGTTGGCAATAATATATTATTTACCAGGATATTTGATTATAATAACTGTTGAAGGAATTATTTTATTTACAGGAGACTGATGGAATGGAAAATGATATATATAATGCGGCACTTGAAATTTACAAGATTAAACAACGTGCATATGAAGAATATTTACCGATCGTAGAGGAACTATGCAACAGGGAGATATTAGAAGAAGAATTGTCTCATTGTCTGGATTATTTATTAGATTTCGCAGATGATGGGAATATGTTTGAATTATATAAAAAGTTATGTAGAAGATTTGTATACAAATATCCTGGCTGCATTAATTTTTATGTTAATGCCTATAAAGAAATGTGGGAAAAAACAGATTTTTAAAAGGGGTTTACATGAATCAACTTATTAAAATGGATGAAGAGTACAGGAAGTGGATTGAGGACATAGGAAAACGTTATAAACAGGGGCAAATTAAGGCATCTGTTTCGGTTAATCAGGAAATGCTTATTTTCTATTGGTCTATAGGAAAAGATATTGTGGAAAAGTCAGCTGAAAGTAAGTGGGGCAGTGGATTTTTTGATAATTTAAGTAAAGACATGAAAATAATTTTGCCAGGGATCCAAGGTTTATCAAGTTCGAACCTTAGGTATATGAAGAAATTTTATGAATTGTACTCTAATCCAATTTTTTCACAATCGGTGGAGACGTTGGCAAACAAAGAAAACTTATTAAATCTTCCACAACTTGTGGGAGATTTACCGAACAATGATTTATTTTCGATACCATGGGGACATCACAGAGTTATCATGGATAGATGTAAATTAAATAGAAAAAAAGCGATATTTTTTGTGGAAAAAACTATTATGAATAATTGGTCAAGGGCAGTTCTCTTAAATTTTCTTGATACTGACTTATACGAGCGTCAGGGAAAGGCAGTTTCAAATTTTGAGTCCGCATTGCCTGAACCACAGAGTGATCTTGCACAAGAAATAACAAAGGATCCATATAACTTTGATTTTATAGCAATTAGAGAAGATTATAGTGAAAAAGAGTTAAAAGATGCCTTAATGGATAATATAACAAAATTTCTTATGGAATTGGGGAAAGGGTTTGCGTTTGTTGGGAGAGAGTATACGATTCCGATCGAAGGAACAGAGGAAAAGATAGATCTTTTATTCTACCATTTGAATTTGCATTGCTATGTTGTAGTGGAAGTTAAGATAGTACCTTTTACATCAAGAGATATTGGACAAGTTGGGACATATGTGAATATTGTGGATGATTTGGTTAAAACAGATTTTGACTCAAAAACAATTGGCCTTATTATATGTAAGAGTAAGAATAATATCCTTGCAAAATATGCAGTAAATAGTTCAAAAGAACCTATAGGAATATCTGAGTATGAATTGTCAAACTTATTGACGGTGGAATATAGATCTTCTATGCCAACGATAAAAGATATCGAGAACGAACGCAGATAAATATTAAAAATCCAAACTTCACAGGTGCCGATAGGGGAAGCCACGGAAGCCCCACATTGCATTAGCCCTGCCGCTATGATATAATGTCGCTAGGAAAAAGGAATAGACTATCAGAAAAATTGGGAGACTATACACAAACGGAGGAAAGTTCATGTTAGATAATAAAACCATACTGATAACAGGCGGTACCGGCTCGTTTGGCAAAACCTTTACCAAATACGTACTGGCCCATTATAACCCCAGGAAAATTATTATTTATTCCAGAGATGAGTACAAGCAGTTTGTCATGCAGAATGAGTTCAAAGAATACGAATCCAAAATGAGGTATTTCATCGGGGATGTAAGGGATAAGGAACGTCTCAGAAGAGCTTTTGAGGGTGTGGATTATGTCATTCATGCGGCTGCGCTGAAGCAGGTGCCCGCCTGTGAATATAATCCCAACGAAGCGATCCGTACCAACATTAACGGTGCCCAGAATGTCATCGATGCGGCTCTGGATACCAATGTGAAGAGGGTGGTGGCCCTTTCCACGGATAAAGCGGTAAATCCGGTGAACCTTTACGGAGGAACCAAGCTGGTAAGTGATAAGCTGTTTGTGGCAGCCAACGCCTATGCGGGGAACAAGGACATCAATTTCTCTATTGTGCGTTATGGAAATGTGGCGGGAAGCCGCGGATCCATCATTCCGGTGTTTGCCAATATCATTAAAAACGGCGGCACTGAGCTTCCTATCACCGATTTCCGTATGACACGGTTCTGGATCAGCCTTACGGAGGGTGTGGAACTGGTGATCAAAGCGCTGACGGAAGCAAAGGGCGGGGAAACCTTTATCAGCAGAATCCCTTCCTTTAAGGTGACGGACTTGGCCGAGGCTATGCTGCCCGGCTGCAAAATGAAGGAAATCGGCATCCGGCCGGGTGAAAAGCTTCATGAAATCATGGTTACCACGGAGGATTCTTTTAATACCTATGAATATGACAAGCATTTTATAGTCTATCCCCAGGTGGTATTCAATGACAGACAGGTACCGGATATGAGCGGGACCAAGGTGCCGGAAGGCTTTTCCTACAGCTCCGGGAACAATACCGAATGGCTTACCGTAGAGGATATCAGAGAGCTTCTTAAAACGGTGGATCTGGAAAAATAAAGAAAACAGGCAGAGGGGGCCCGCAGGGTTTCTTACTCTTACGGGCGACCGGAGGAGAGGGGGCTTCGGAAGGGCACCCTCCTTTTGCGTTTGGGAAAGGACAGGCATTATGAAAGAAGATATGTGTAACATTCCTGCAACAGAGGGCGGTGTGCCGGTAAGGGATACCAAGATTTTTTATGGTCACCAGTATTTGGATGAAGCGGATTATCAGGCGGTTCTGGATGTCCTGAAAAGCGATTATCTTACCTGCGGCCCGAAAATAGAGGAACTGGAGGACAGGCTGTGCCGTCTGACAGGGGCCGGACATGCCGTTTCGGTGAGCAATGGGACGGCGGCCTTACATATTGCCTGCCTGGCGGCGGGTGTAGGGCCCGGAGATGAAGTCATAACCACTCCCATTACCTTTGCCGCTTCCGCAAACTGCGCGTTGTACTGCGGGGCGAAGCCGGTATTTGCGGATATCAATGATAAAACCTATGAAATCGATCCGGACAGTGTGGAAAGCTGCATTACCGAAAAAACAAAGGCGGTGGTGGCTGTGGACTATACCGGGCAGTCTGCCGATCTGAGGGCGCTTCGGAAAATCTGTGATGCCCGCGGCCTTATCCTGATTACGGACGGCGCGCATTCCATCGGTACTTTTTATGAAGGGAAACCTACCGGATCCATTGCGGATATGACCACCTTCAGCTTCCATCCGGTAAAAACCGTAACAGCGGGGGAAGGCGGTGCGGTGATGACCGACAGCGACGAGATGTACAAGCGTCTGATGCTGTTTGGCAGACATGGGATCACCAGAAACCCGGACTGGATGGAACATACCCCCGATGGCCCCTGGTATTATGAGCAGGTAGAACTGGGATATAACTATCGCATGACAGATATGCAGGCAGCTCTTCTCATCAGCCAGCTTGACAAGCTGGAAATGTTCAAAGCCCGCCGGAAGGAAATTGTAAAACGCTATAACGAAGCTTTTTCCCGGATTCCCCAGGTGATGGTGCAGGAGGAAATCCCGGAGTCGGATACCACCAGGCATCTGTATATCCTGCGTATCAGGCCCGAAACGCTGCGCATCGGAAGAAAAGAATTTTTTGAGGCGCTGGAAGCAGAAAACATCTGCTGTAATGTCCACTATATTCCGACCTATTATTTCCCGTATTATCAGAAGCTCGGATATAAAAAAGGATTATGCCCCAAAGCGGAGAAGCTGTATGAAGAAATTATCAGCCTTCCGCTGTATTACGGCATGAGTGACAAGGATGTGGGGGATGTGATTGCGGCTGTGGAGAAAATTGCCGCCTATTATGCAGAAAAAATATGAGGAAAGACAGAACCTGAAGAATGGCTGAAGGAGAGAGTATGCAGACAGAAGAAAGGAAGAGCGGGGGAACGGGGGTTAGTTTTGAGGAAATAATCCCTGAAAGCAGAGGACGGATCTGGAATTTCCTTATCTGGGGCAGCGTTGTTTTTTTTACACTGCTTTACCTGTCATTGATTTTTAATAATAATGTATGGACGGATGAAATATTCAGTATGAACCTGTTCCGTGAAAACTTCGGGCAGATCGTCAGGGATACGGCAGCGGATGTTCATCCTCCCCTGTACTATTTCCTGGGACGTTTTTTCCGGCTGCTGTTTGGGGAAAGCCTTCAGGTCCAGAAGGTCCTGACCATAATCCCCATGAGCCTGACCCTGGTTCTTGGAGCTACCAAAGTCCGCCGATTCTTTGGAAACAGCGTGTCTTTTTTGTTTCTTGTATTTTTAGGCTGTATTCCCTGTTCTATGGAATATGCGGTACAGGTACGCATGTACTCCTGGGCGCTGCTGTGTGTGACTGCCTGTGGGCTTGCTGCCTGGGAAGTTTACAGGGAGGGCAGATGGCTTTCCTGGATTATGCTCAGTGTATCGGCGGTGGCGGCGGCATATCTGCATTATTTTTCCTTTGTGTCCGTTATTATTATTAACGGGATCTTGCTTCTCGTCCTGCTTTTGACCCGGGATAACCGGAAAAAACTGGGGAAATGGTTACTGTTTTCCTTGGCTATGGCGGCGGCATATCTGCCATGGCTGCCTTACTTTTATGCCCAGGTGACCAGAGTGGAAGCGGGTTACTGGATACCGCCTATTACGGCGGAAACTGTCTGGAGTTATTTTGAATGGGCCTTCGGCCTGGAACCCATCCCCCAGACAGCTTTTGTATACCTGGGAATTTCCCTGCTGGCAGGCATTTTCTGTCTGCTTCTTTTGAAAAAAAAGGAGAGGGGAATGCGGGAAAAAGGAGGGTTTGCCCTTTTGTGCATGGCAGTCCCCGCACTTACGGCGGCGGGAGGAATTGTCCTTTCGTTGATAAAACAGCCCATTTACCGGGATCAATATGTGTTTCCGGCAATGGGGCTGTTCTGCCTGTTTCTGGCAATAGGATTTGGAAGACTTCGGAAAGAGGCTGCAGTGCTCCTTCTTGCGTTCGTGCTGTTTACAGGAGCCGTTTCCTACCGGGATGAATACCGGGCGGAGTATAAGGCCACACTGACGGATCAGACAGAGGACTTCTTTCGGGAAAACCTGGGAGAGGACGATTTCGTGGTATATAATTATCAGGCGTATTACTTTAATTATAAGTATTATTTTCCGGAGGACAGGCTTTTTTATGTCCGGGATGTGGATTTGTCACAGGATTTTGATGAAATCTGGTTTTTGGATACGGATTTTGAATGGGATTTTGTCCCGGATCAAATCATCCCCTACAATCTGCAGATAGAATATGTGGGACATTATGGTATTGAATACAATGAGTTCGATCTCTACCGGGTGACCAAACAGTGACAAAGAGGGGAGAATGGTATGAAGCTGAGCGTTATTGTTCCTGTTTATAATACGGCAGGTGAGGGCAAGCTGGAGTATTGCCTGGATTCTCTGGTGAACCAGACCTATAAGGATATGGAAATAATCGCTGTGGACGACTGCTCCACGGATCATTCCCTGGAAATCCTCCGGCGTTATGAAAGGCAATACCCGGAACGGTTCCGGGCGGTACATTCCCCGGAAAACCGGAAGCAGGGCGGTGCAAAGAATCTGGGACTGTCCCTGGCAAAGGGAGAGTGGATCGGTTTTATTGACAGCGACGACTGGATAACACCGGATATGTATGAGGTCATGCTGGCCCGGGCGGAAGAAACCGGAGCGGATATGGTGGGCTGCGATTATTGCCTGACCCATGAGCACAGCATGAAGGAGGGGCAGGTGGTCCCCAATAACAAGCCGTCACAAACGGGGGTGCTGGATCATGAGAAATATGCCTCCCTTATTCTGGACAGCGGAAGCCTGGTGGTAAAAATCTACCGGCGTGAGATTATCCTCGGCTGTGACAGCCGTTTCCCGGAAGGCATTTTTTATGAGGACAATGCCCTTGGGAATACCTGGATGCTGCGGGCCACGAACTTTGCTTATATCCCCAGGGCCATGTATTATTATTACCAGCATGAAGAATCCACCGTGCATACCATTACCCGGAAACGGTGTGAGGACAGAATGGAAGCCGGCCGGATCATGGTGGCGGAGGCAAAAAAATACGGATTCCTGGAGGCGTATTATAAGGAACTGGAATGCAGCTTCACAGTCCTGTTTTATGTGAATACCCTCTTTACTTATATGTTCGGCGTGAAAAAAAAGGAGCTGTCCTTTGTGAAGGCTTTGGGAAAAGAGATGCGTGATACGTTCCCCGGATTTCAGGATAATCCCTACTATCAACAGCGTTTCAATGAAGAGGAGAAAAAGCTGGTGCGTCTGCAGCAGAAGTCTTCCCTGGGATTCATGCTTTATTTTTCCCTGTTGTGGGCATACCGGAATTTCAGGAAAGGGAAAAAGAAATGAGAGCAGCATTGATAGGGGCGGGAGAAGAATCCCTTCATACGATACAAAAAGCACAGGAGCTGGGAGTCCGGGTGACGGCGCTGGATGGAAATCCCCGGGCGGCGGGGCTGGAGGCGGCCGATGAGGGCCTGACAGTGGATATAGCGGATGAAAAAGCTGTGCTGGAGGCGCTGCGGTCCAGAAAACCGGATTTTCTGATAACAGGGCCGATTGGCAGGTATCTGACAACTGCAGGGGCTGTGAATGATGCGCTGGGGCTTCCCGGAATCAGCAGGCAGGCCGCGGTGCTTTGTACGGACAAATATCTGTTTCATAGAAAGCTGCAGGAAAAGGGACTCAGGAACTGCCATTGCTATCTGCTTGCGGCAGGGGAACCAATTTCCAAAGATGCTTACGCAGATCTTGGTTTTCCCGCTATTTTAAAGCCCAGGTATGGTTCCGGCAGCAGGGGGATTTTTTTTCTGGAGGAGAGAGCGCAGCTGGAAGAGGCTTTGCCCGGGCTGTGTGCGGCAGGTGTGCCGGCGGGGTCCGGTAGAAAGCCGCAGGAGCTGATTCCGGAAGAGGATTATGTGCAGGAGCTGATCCCGGAAGAGGATTATGTGCTGGAGGAAGCTGTGGGCGGTGTGGAATACGGTGTGGATGCCGCAATGGACGGAGAGCGGTTTTGTATGATCCTGCTGCGCCGAAAGCTGCTGACGGCGCCGCCTGCCCGCCAGGCGGTGGGGTATCTCTCCATTGCTCCCGGGGGTAGCGGCGCGGATGCACTGCTTTGTGAGAGGGCGGAGGTTTACCTGTCTGAGGTGACCGCCCTGCTGGGACTGAAAAACTGTCTCCTGCATGCGGATTTGATGATAGGGGAAGACCATATTTTTGCCATAGAACTGTCGGCACGGCCCTCCGGCCATAATCTGCATAATCTCTTCACGCCTATGGCAACGGGGGTGGATATGGCCGGGCAGTATATCCGCAGCCGCTGCGGCATGGCTTGTTCTTATGTGCCGGAAAAGACGGAAAAGCTGATGATCCATTATTTTGATTTGGAAGAATGTCTCGTAAAGACCGTCCCGGAACCGGGCGGACTGAAGCTGCCGGAGGGGATTGTGCTGAGGGCCTGGCACTGTACCATCAATCCGGGGGATTCGATGGAAAAGGTATCCACCGGGCATTCGCTTATGGGACGGGGGTATTTTATCCTGCAGGCGGAAGAAGGGCTTCAACAAAGTGCGGATGAAACCGAAGGTATGCTGAAGCATGCCGCCGATGGGGTACTTGGGCAGTTTGACGTGGAACGGTTATATTTTAAGAAAAAGCCGGAGATTTTTGTGGAAAATTGCCTTTGAACAGAAGGATAAAATCCGGTATAATAAGAATACAGCGTGTGGCATAACTGCGTAAATCCGGTTGACTGCCACACGTTTTTTTTGTGTGTATGGGGAAGCCGGAGTAATCTAAGGAACAGTCCGGATTTGCCCGTACGGTTGCTAAAATAATTCTATAAGGGAATTCCGCGGCAGTATGGGTTATTAGGATCCGCGGAATAAAAAGCGTGTGGCCAGAGGCATAAATCCAGCTCTCAATGGCACGCGCTTATTTTTTTGCCAGGCTTATGCATACCGTCAGCGCACCGGCATGTATAGGGCTTGTATTCATAATCAGGAGGTTATTTAAAATGGAAGAAAAATCAAATGCGTTTTTGGAAACGGAGAAAGTGGGCACTTTGATGGGCAAATATGCCGTGCCCTGTATTATTTCACTGCTGGTGGCGGCACTGTATAATATCGTGGATCAGATTTTTATCGCAAATGCCGGTTATTTAGGTTCTTATGGAAATGCAGCCAATACGGTAGTGTTCCCGCTGACAGTGGTGGCGCTGGCGGCTGCCGTAATGATCGGGGACGGCTGTTGTGCTTTTGTAAGTATCAGCCTGGGGGCCAATCAAAAGGAAAATGCACACAGAAGCATCGGAAGTGCGGTAATTCTGTGTGTCCTGGCCGGCCTGGTGCTGACGGCTGTTTATTTTTTGTTCCGGGATCCCATCCTTACCATGTTCGGCGGAAGGGTCAATGAAGAAACCTTTCAATATGCCAAAGAATATTTTATCTACATTTCCATGGGGATTCCATTCTATATGTTCGGCCAGGCCATGAATCCGATCATCCGTTCCGACGGAAGTCCTAAATTCGCCATGGTTTCCACGTTGGCAGGAGCCGTAATCAATATAATATTAGATCCTCTGTTTATTTTTGTGTTCCGGTGGGGGATGATGGGAGCGGCGGTTGCCACGGTAATCGGTCAGGTAGTTACGGCGGCTCTGGCCGTTTGGTATTTGTTCCATATGAAGGCTGTCAGACTGGAAAAGAAGAGCTTTCATTTATCCGGAAGGCTGGCGGGGAAATTTCTTCCGCTGGGAATCTGCAGCTTTTTGTCACAGATTTCCCTTGTGGCGGCCATGGCGGCTATCAACAATATGATTCGCAAATACGGCGCCCTGGATCCTGTTTTCTGCAAGACGGAATATGCCCAGATTCCGATGGCGGTAGTGGGAATCGTCATGAAATTCTTCCAGATAGTCATTTCCATATCCGTGGGAATGGCGGCAGGCTGCATTCCCATAGTAGGGTATAATATCGGGGCGGGAAGAAAGGACAGGGCCAGGGCACTTTTTACCCGGCTGCTGACGGCGGAGGCAGTTGTGGGTGCGGTTGCTTTTCTTATTGTAGAGCTGTTCCCGCGGCAGCTCATTGCGGTATTCGGGGCAGCCAATGAAAGTGTATATTATACGGATTTTGCAGTGAAATCCTTCCGTATTTATCTTTGTATGATGATTTTCGCCTGTGTGAATAAGGCTACCTTTATATATTTACAGTCACTGGGAAAAGCGTTTCTGTCAACGGCGCTCTCGATGGTGCGGGAGGTGGTGTTCGGTGTTGGTTTTGCCCTGCTGCTGCCGCTGTTATTCGGCCTGGACGGGGTATTGTATTCCATGCCGGTATCCGATATTCTTACCTTTCTGGTTTCGGCAGTCATAATCCGGTATACTTACCGGACATTAAAGGCAGACCCCTGCTTCATTTAAAGCGGCTGCCCGTTGATCAAATCCCAGGACAGAGGCGTACCCCTGCGGATATCGCAGGCCGCCTTTTGCCCCAGTATCTGCTCATAATACATGGTGTGCAGCCCGTTGCCAGGGCGGATGGAACGGACATTTTCGGAGGTCAGGGCTTCCCCGCGGGAAATATCCTGAACGGCAAAGAGCGAACGGGCGCCCTCGTGTTCAAGTTCCTGCTTGGGAGTGAGACGGAATTCCGGCGATCCCAGGGCTTTTTCCATGATACGGATATTCTTTACCATTTCGGCAAATTCTTCCGGCTCCATAGAGAAGGCTCCGTCGGGGCCTCCGTCACTGCGCCGCAGCGTCAGATGCTTTTCCACCATTTTAACCCCGAGAGCGATGGAACCGGAAGCAACGGCAGGGCCCATCGTATGATCGGAAAGCCCCATCAGGCAGTCAAAGGCGGTTCCCAGGGTAGGAATCATATTCAGGTTGATATCCTCATAAGGGGTGGGATAGGAGGAAACACACTTCAAAAGCATGATGTCTTCATTTCCTTCCTCGCGGCATACCCGGAGGGCGCGTTCTATATCCTCCAGATGTGCGATTCCTGTGGCAAATATGACAGGCTTATGGAGGCGGGCAATCTTACGGATGAGAGGAATATCGTTGATTTCATAGGAAGCCAGCTTGTAGGCGGGCATATTCATAGATTCCATAAAATCTACGGCGGTAAAATCAAAAGGGGAGGAGAAGCATTCCATTCCCAGCCGGTTTGCCTCTTCCATCAGCCGGGGCTGCCAGTCCCAGGGGGTATAGGCCTCCTGATACAGCTTGTACAGAGTGGTTCCGTCCCAGATGGTTCCCTGGGTGATTTGAAAACAAGTGTCCTCGCAGTCCATGGTTATGGTGTCCGGGGTAAAGGTCTGCAGCTTGACGGCATCGGCTCCCGCCTCTTTGGCGGCATGTATGATTTCCATGGCGCGGCCGTAATCCTGAAGGTGGTTGGCCGACATTTCGGCTACGATGAAAACAGGAGCGTCTTTACCCACTTTACGGGAGCCGATGGTAAAATTTTTATTCATCACAATTCCTCTCTTTCTGTGTAATTTTTCTGCATAAATTCTTTTACATCCCATTGATCACGGGCCTTAAACAGCGAACCATCCCGATGTTCCACATAAACGGGCGGGAAATAATGGATAAAAAGAGGATTCAGACACATCGTATAACCGCCGGCTGTGTCATAAATAATCTGATCCCCGGGCTTCAGGGCGGGGCCGTCCGTTATTTCAAAAAGACGGTCATATTCCATACAGGTAAAACCGGTCACCCACTGGCTTTTCACCTGAGGGCGGCTGCCCGGATCATCCGTATAACAGATATGATGGGGGTAGACATGCCTGGTCACCAAAGGGTTTAAGTTGGTCCGGCTGCCGTCGGTTACCAGGAAGGAACGTCCCCGGATTTCTTTAGTATCTTTTACGGAGGTCACAAAGGTGGTAGCTCTGGATATCAGGGAGACCCCGGGCTCAGCAATCAATGTGGTATGCTCCGGATCAAACTTTTCACGCAGCTTTTGGCAGATGGCCGGAAAATAATCCCGGTAATCCGGCTTGTCCTCTCTGCCGCCGAAATAGCCGCCGCCCATATCCACATAGGAAAGGGTAAGGCTGTATTCCTCTGCAATCCGGACAGCCATGCTGGCCAGAGCGGCATAGACATCCACAGTCCGTGACTGGGTGGAGGAATGGAGATGAAGTCCCGCCACCGTTACATTGGGAAGCGCGGATAAACGGAGGATTACCTCCTGCAGTTTACCGTTTTCATAGCAATAACCGAAACGGCCGCCTTCTTCTTCCACGAGAACCTCTTTGGGACACAAAGCGGCAATGTCACAGTTTACCCGAAGGCCCACCGAAAAATGCCGCTGCGGATAAGAAGCGCTCAGCTCCTCCAGCCAGCCCGGTTCTTCGGTGGAATCCAGGTTAATATAGCCGTTTTCGGACAGTATCGTCTCAAATATTTTTCTGTCTTTGATAGGGCCGTTATAAATCATATGGGAATTCGGGAACCCAAGCTCTCTTACAAGCCGGTATTCCGTGTCGGAAACGATTTCCGCATAAAAGCCCTGCCCTTTCATATACTGGAGGAGCCAGGGAAGAGAATTGGTTTTTACAGAGTAGCCGACCAGGTGATTGGGCCCCCAGTTTTTGGAGAGGGCCTCCTTGAGCATGGAGGCATCTGTGTCCAGTCCTGTTTCCGATATATAGTAATAAGGTGTCTGCAGTATATCTGCGTTCATGGGATTTCCTTTCTGTGTAGATATTCTATAAATTCTGGTAACTGTCCCGTGCCTTCACAGTTACAGATTCTGCATATTGCAGTACTTTAGTTCTGCATATTGCAGTACTTTAGTTCTGCAATTGCAGTACTTTAGTTCTGCATATTGCAGTACTTTAGTTCTGCAATTGCCCAGTCTTCTTCCGTATCAATATCCTGAACTTCCATTTCCGGCATAGGCATAGGCAGGAGATCCTCCACATCCGTAGTGTTGTCCCGGAAAAAAGCATCCGTCCGGCAGGCATAGAACTGGCCGCAGTCATGATACATTTTTTCCAAATCCTGGGAACGGGCGGTGAGGAATTCCGGGTACTTACGGCGGATTCTTCCGTCTTTCAGGATTAGCCCTCTTTGGGGCGGATAAGAAAACGGTACTACAGGCATGACCGATTCCGCTTCTTCCAAAAGCGCCATGGCAGTCTGCAGTTTTTTGGCTGTAACAAAAGGCGCGGTAGGATAGATACAGCAAAAACGCTGGAAATAGATACCCCGGCTCTCGTATGCCAGAAGAACCTCCCGGATGACATCATCGGTGGAAGCATAGTCGTCCGCAGTCTCGGCGGAACGCAGGAAAGGAACGCTGGCTCCGTACTCCCGTGCAACGGCGGCGATTGCTTCTTCGTCCGTGGAGACCATGACTTCGTCAAAAGCGCCGGAGGAGAGTGCGGCGCATATGGAATAGCTGATGATAGGTTTTCCGCAGAAATCCCGCACATTTTTATGAGGGATCCTTTTGCTTCCCCCTCTGGCAGTAATGATGGCTACTGCTTTCGGCCGGCCGGAAATTGTTTTCCGCGGCTGTTCCTGTCCGGTATCGGGCCGGATCGAAGAGGGCTGTCCGGAATCGTTCCGATCCGTGCCGGCCGGTGTTTTTAAGACGCTGTGTAAGGTATCCATAAATTAAGTCTCCTTATTTCCATATTTACGTAACAGCCCGACGAGTCTGAACCGCTGCAGAATCCGGCCGATTATATCGCTTTGCAGTGGGCCGGACGCCTGTCTCAGGAATCCAGCAGCCGGATCAGGGCATCGGCGATTCGAACGGCGCCATTTCCGTCTATCAGCCGGTGCATGGAGGAGGACTGGCTTTTCCTGCCTTCATAATCCAAAGCCAGCCTGTACAATGTCCGACACAGTACGGATGGCAGATTTTCCGCAGTACGCACATCCCCAGCATAAGGGATCGCCGCACTGGCCTCCAGCTGCCTGGCTGTGACAAGCTGATTATCGGCCATGGTAAAACTGACGGAGGGTACACCTGCCGCACATAATTCACAGAGCGTGGTTCCTGCGGCTGATACGGCCAAATCGCAGCGCTGCATAAGGGCGGCCATCTGTTCCACATGCCCATGCAGGATCAGCCCGGGATGGGAAAGCGCCAGCTGCTCCAGGGCCTCCCGGCCGGGATGCATGGGGCCGGCAAGAACATGGCAGCGCCAATCCCTGCTTTCCGGGGAATTCAGCAAAAGGCTTACCAGGGATTCTGCCAGACGGCAGGGATCCGTGCCTCCTGTGGAAATCAGCACTTCTTTAACCCGGGGCCTGACTAGAGGACGGATACCTGCGAATTGTTTGCGCAAAGGCGTATAAGCAAGGCCGAAAAGCGTCCTTTCCGCCTTATGGTAAAACGCAGAAGGAACGACGGCATCATAATTGATGAGCAGATCTACCGGATAATCAAAGGAATACAGATCATCAATATAAGCAGTTCCGGCCTTATCCTTAAGCATTTCCAGATAGGCGGGAGTTATGAAGTAGGAATCCACTAAAATTCCGCCGATTGCGGTTTGGGAAAAAAGAGACGATAACGGAGCGGCTTCCGATTCCGGACACCGGTAATCCGTATGAAGAAGATAAATGGGAAACTCTTCTTCGAAACGGAAAAAGTTTCGGAGAAGCCCGGCACTTACCTCATCTGCCACTGCAAAAAACACAGGCACCTCTTTGTCCCGCAGCGCCTGTGCAACCGAAAGGCATCGCATCAGATGACCGGTCGCAATATCCGGATTTCCGTCCGTCCGGATAAGAATGCTTTTTTTTATGTGCATAACCGCCTCCTGGCTGAATCATTTTAATCCTATTATACCTTTTACACGGTGGGCGGTAAAGAGGAAATAGGAAACGTTGGCCGCAGGGGTTTTGCTTGCCCGGGACATGGAAAAGTGATATACTGGCATCAGTTATGGGTTTACCGCACTTTATTCCCGTGAGCAACGAGCCAGGTATATGCGAAGCGCATCTATCCGGGTTACTGCCGCGAGGGTCAAATACTTCGCTGTACACGGCGTTTGAGACGGATGCCCCGTTGCTTGCGGCGGGGTGTCTGACTCATTTTAAGGCAGTCGTTGGAGCAGCCTTGCTTCTGATAACTGTCTGCGGATCAAATATTGATTCATTTTCGTTTTTGGCAATGGATTTATCAGAAATAGGGAATAAAGGGATGGAGGAGGACTGTGGGACAGGGAGGTCAAAGGGTTACCGTGCAGGGCATGTTGAATTATTGGAAAAAAAATAATGTGTGGATACTTGGTGCACTTGTTGGAAATATCACTTTTATCTGTATTTTCGGTATTCATGTGCTGAATGTGACCTATACGGACTGGCTTTTGGGCGGAGGGGATATTACCCAGAATTACCTTGGCTGGTGCTTTTTCAGAAACAGCGACTGGTTTTTTCCCATTGGCCTTATGGATAATGCTTCCTACCCGAATACGGTATCTGTTATCTTTACGGATTCCGTACCGTTATTCGCTGTTTTTTTTAAATTGTTCAGGGCGGTTCTGCCGGACAAATTCCAATATTTCGGGATCTGGGCCATGCTGTGCATGGGTGCCCAGGGAGCTTTTGGTGCTCTGTTGATTTATCATTATGTGAAAAAGAAAGCGGAAGCCGTTGTGGGCAGTCTGCTGTTTGCCATTACTCCGGTGATGCTGGGGCAGATGTCGCTGAATCTGGCTTTGGGAGCCCAGTGGCTGATCCTGTTGTCTTTGTATCTGGGAATTTACAGGCTGGAGATGACAAAGAAAAAGTATATGATATCATGGGGGATTGCCGGCCTGCTTGCAGGAAGCATCCAGCTATATTTTGTACCGATGTGCGGCTTTATTCTTTTGAGCTTTCTGCTTGCCGATATTTTACAGCGAAGGAAGTGTATAAAAAATCTGCTGGCTTTTTTGGCTTACATAGGTGCTGCAATAGGGGTTATCGCCCTTTTGGGGGGATTTTCCCATAAGCATTTACCGGATACCACCCTGCTGGGGCAGTCCGGCTTTAATTTCAACGGTCTGTTGAATCCCCAGGGCTGGTCCCAGGTGTTAACGGATCTTCCCGTATATGGGGTGAATTCCTCGGAAGGCCTTGCTTATCCCGGTACGGGAATCCTGCTTACGCTGTTTGCGGGGGCGTTGGCCTGGGTGCTGCACTTTATATATAAGTTCTTTATCAAGAGGGAAAAAGAGCCGTTTTCCTTTCAATGGAGCTGGGAGGAAAATGGGATTGCTTATCTGATACTGGTGGTTATTTGCGTTTTTGTGGCGCTTTCCCCCAAAGCGGCTTTTGGAAGTGATCTTATCTGGAATCTGGAGCTTCCGTCCTGGCTGGCTTCTCTGTGGCAGCGGATTGGCAGCAGCGGACGTTTTATCTGGCCCGTGGTTTTCCTGGTTATCCTGGGAAGTGTGGTATGGATGGAGAAGAGAATGCCATGGGAAGCCATAGCGGCGTTGCTTCTGGTGATATTCGGCGTCATTCAGATCGTTGACGGGAAATGGCAGCTGATGCAGAGGCAGGTGCAGTTCGGGACAGATTATACTTATGAAAGCAGGCTGGAGGATGAACGGTGGGAAGAATGGGCGGCGGATGATAGTCTGAAGCATGTGGTTTTTGTTTCCTATATGCTGGATGATGAGGATTTGATGTACAGTCTGAGTGTTTTTGCCGCACAGAACGGTATGACGGTAAATTATTTTAATTATTCCTGTCAGACGATACGCAGTCTGGCGGCGGAGGATCTGATTGATGAGATGGTTCATGTGAGGGCGGACACTCTGTACATTTATAAAGGGACGGATGAAGGACTTTGTATAAATACACGGATGGAGTATGAAGAAATGGATGGAGTGATTGTTGGCACGGTGAAATGATTTATGGGAACTGCGAAGGGACTGAACAGTTACCATTTATGCTGCGTATGGTCTGTAAAGGCCGGAATAATATGTGAAGTGCAGGAGAGTGACAATGGAACAGGTAATGACAGAGAATGGTTCGTTATGGGAAAAAAACAGAGTATGGTTGCTGGCTGCTTTTCTTGGAATGATAACCTTTATATGTATTTACGGAATCAGAATCCTGGATTTTACTTATGATGACTGGCTGCTGAATGGGGGGGATCTGTCTCAGCATTATCTGGGCTGGTGTTTTTTCAGAAACAGTGACTGGAGTTTCCCGGCAGGACTGATGGATAAAATCGCATATCCTAACCAGGTATCAGTCATTTTTACGGACTCTGTTCCTCTGCTCGCCCTTTTTTTTAAAAGTCTCGGGGAATTTTTGCCCGATACCTTCCAGTATTTTGGGATGTGGGGAATTTTATGTTTTGGATTGCAGGGGGCTTTCGGTGCGTTACTGATTCGTCATTATAAGAAGGACGAGGTAACAGCGATTATGGGAAGTCTTTTTTTCGTTATTACACCGGTTATGATATACCGGATGTTTATGCATACGGCGCTGGGAGGCCAGTGGCTCCTCTTGTTTGCATTTTGGCTGGGGTTGGAGAGAAATCATCTGTCACCGGTTAAAAAGGTGGTTTTATGGACATTCCTGGGCTTCCTCTGCGGAAGCATCCATCTTTATTTTGTGCCCATGTGCGGACTCATCATGTGTGCTTTCCTTTTGGAAGAGTTGATCCAGAAAAAAAACCTGTTCCTGTGCCTGCTTTCAGGAGCCGGATATTGCGCAGCCGTAGTAACCACCGTCTATCTGCTGGGGGGCTTTTCTCATGATCATCAGTTGGATGCAGGCGGGTTAGGACAGTTTAGTTTTAATCTCAATGGGTTAATTAATCCGCAGGGATGGTCAAGGCTGCTGCCGGATCTACCGCTTTATGGGGATGGGGCCGGGGAAGGACTGGCATTCCTTGGAATCGGGATATTGATTTTGTTGGTAATCGAAGGGATATCTTTTGTAATTTTTTTCGTAAGGAATAAAACGAAAGAAAACGACGGAGAGCGCTCCGGCAGCACGCAGGAAAGATATGGAAATGGTATTGCATATATACTGATAGGTGTATTATCATTAGTGGTATCTTTTTCCCATCAGCTGGCATTAGGGAGCCGTGTTATATGGGAGATACCCTATCCGGATAAATTAATATCCTTATGGGGAATGTTTCGTTCCAGCGGACGCTTTATCTGGCCGGTGGTATATGCCCTGACATTGTGTGCCGTTGTTATGTGGGATCGGGTATATAAAAAGAAAAGGGCCGCTGTAATCATTTTAGGGTTGCTGCTTATGGTACAGGTTTGGGATTCTTTTCCCCAGCTAAAGATGAGGAATGATGAATTTGGCAGAGAACAGATATATGAAAGCGGACTGACGGATGAAAAATGGAGTGAGTGGGCCGGGAATAAAGAACATCTGGTATTTGTATCCTATATTATTGAAAATCAGGGACTTCTTTACAGCTTAAGCGATTATGCTGTGAAAAATGATATGACGATAAATAATTTTTATCTGGCTCATTCGGCGGCCAGATCCGATATCAATAAAGCGCTGGAAGAGGAGTTACAGCATCCGCAGAAGGACACTTTGTATATTTATAAGATAGAAGATGAAAATTTATGCAAGCAGTACGGGATGGAGTATATACAGGTTGACGGCATTATTGTGGGTACTGTGAAGTCAGGTACCCCGCAGTAAGCTGACGGGGTATCTGGTCTTCGCTCCGCTTAGATCGATGCCGCGGGAATGAAAAAAGAAAAGGAATGAAAGATATATGAATGAAAAGGGAGATATCCTGAAAATCCTGAATGATAAGATACCTTTTACGATTAAGGTATGTTTTCTCTCCGGTATGATATCGGGACTGCTCATGCATGCTTATATGCTCACAAATAAATTACCGAACTGGGACGATATCAATAATGTGGGCAGCTATGCGGTGGGAGCGGAATTCGGACGATGGTTTTTGAAATATGTCCATCTTTTAACCGGGAAGTGGAGTGTCCCCTGGCTGAGCGGAATCTTTGCGATTGTCCTCATTTCTGCGGCGGCCTGCTTCGTGGTGTCTGCTTTGGGGCTTAAAAGCGTCACGTCTGCGGTGCTTATTCCGGTAATGATGTTATCCTTTCCCAGCATGTGCAGTCTGTTTACTTTCATGTTTACGGCTGATTGTTATGCGGTGGGGATTTTGCTGGCATGTGCCGGTGCCTGGTTTATCAGGAAGTATAAATATGGTTTTCTGCCGGGAAGCGTGTGTTTGGTTTTCTGTATGGGGATTTATCAGGCGTATTTATGCCTTGCCCTGGGGATACTGGTAATGGGCCTTTTCCTGGATATGCTGGAGGAGGAGAGCAAGGCCGGTATCGTTTTCCGCAAAGGGATTAAGGCGTTTGTGGCGGCCTGCATATCTGTCGTGCTGTACACGATTATTTCCCGGATGATATACCCTCAGCTGGACGCTTATAATGGTCTGGAGAATATGGGAAAACTGGATTTAATCCGGCTTCCCAGGTTGATTTTACGTTCGTACAGATGGGTGGCGGAATATTTTATCCTGAAGCCGTTCTCTTTTATTACAGGGACCGCCTGGGTGTTGAATGTGGCTGTCTGCCTCCTGACTGCCGGACTGGTAATCGCTTTTTTTGTAAAAAAAAGATTCTACAAAAATGTGTGGACGGTTCTGCTTTACGGGTTTCTTGCCATGATGGTCCCTCTGGCGATGGGATCCATCATTATTATGGCCCCGGATGCCAGTGTCAGCATGCTGATGCTTTATCAGTATCATATTTTATATGTGTTTTTGGCGGCACTTCTGGAAAAGAGCCAGGATACGGAAACCGGGCTTTTCCTGGCGGCGGGTAAGATAAAAACGGGACGCCTGCTGGCCTGTGTGATAACGGTTGTGATTCTGCTGGTAGGGTATCAGAACTTTGTGGTAACCAATCAGGCGTATTTCCGTATGGGAATCGCTTATGAAAGGGCGTATGCTTATTACAACAGGATTATGGAACGCATTGAGGCCACGGAAGGCTATAGCCCGGGACAGCCGTTTGCTCTGATTGGAGAATATGGGCTGAGTGAAACCCCGGATTTGCTGGGCAGTTATTCCCTTGACGGAGACAAGTTTGAGGATCTGTCCGGGGTAGCCAAGGAAACGGGACTCCTGACCAGCGGCGTCCGCCACAATTTCATGAAGACCTACATCGGCGTGGAAATGCCGGATGTAAGCGAAGAAACGGTTAATGCCATCAAAGAAACCGAAGCGTATAAAAACATGCCTGCTTATCCTGCCGACGGCTGTGTGAAGCAGATAGAAGGCGTTTGGGTGGTAAAGACCTGCGAGGAAACAAAAGGATGAAGATAAAAAAGTTTGGCGTCCCCCGGCCCTGCTTCCCTGTGCGTCCTGCTGCCCTGCAAGGTTCCTTCCAGGGGACGCTCTCGCTCGGATAATCACGCAGCGGTACTAAGGCTGCAAAGGACGCAGCCTAAGGACCGGCGTGCTTATAACGCCCCTTCCAGGAATCCTTGCAGGGCAGCAGGACGCACAGGGTAGCAGGGCCGGGGGACGCCAAACTTTTTTATCTACATCCGAAACAAAACAGTAATTTGCTTTTTGACAGCAATGTATGGTAAAATATAACGAATTTTAAGAAGGAGCAGCGGCATGAAGGAGAGAATCTATGTCTGCCATACTTTTTATCATGTATATATTGCCTGTCTGAAGGAATTGGACCTGCCCGGGGCAAAGAGGGGACAGGCTTCCCTGGTATTGAGTACAATGTCCAATGATTTTGGGGATTTGAAGACCAGGACGGAGCGTTCCGGCCTTTTCCGGCAGGTTTTTGTTTTTGAGGAAAAGGAAGAGGGTTTTTTCCCTGTGCTGGAGAAGTATCACAGGAACCGGGGAAATCTGCTTTTGAATATGTTGTCCAGGATGCGGTTCTGCAAGCTTCTGGGAAAGCTTCAGGAGCCGTATGTGCCGGTGGACTTCCGGCAGTATCAGGATATTTATGTATTCTGCGATTCCGATCCTATCGGATATTATCTGAGCTGGAAAAAAATTTATTATCATGCCCTGGAGGATGGTCTCGACTGTATCCGGTATTATGATACGGCCAGATATGATAACCGGGGGCATTTCCGGCTGAAGTCCTTTCTGGCATCCAAAAACTTGATTTTCATTCAGAACGGCTGGGGAAAATATTGTCTGGATATGGAAGTGAATGATATTTCCGTCCTGGATTACCCCTGTCCCAAATATGTGGAATGTCCCAGGGAGAAGCTGGCGGAACGTCTGACGGATGCAGATAAGGACTGTCTTCTGGGCATTTTCCTGGAAAACAAAGAGAATCTGGTGGAACAGCTGACACAGGGGGATAATCATGAAAATAAGATTCTGGTTCTTACGGAGCCGTTGTGTGATTTGAAAACAAGGGAACGGATATTCCGTGATATTATCGGGCTTTACGGCAAAGGAGCACAGGTGATCCTGAAACCCCATCCCAGGGATGTTCTGGACTACCGGGCGGTATTCCCGGACTGTGTGGTGCTGGCCGGCAGTTTTCCTATGGAAATGATGAATTTTCTGCCGGATATCCATGTGAAGAAGGTGATTTCCGTATTTACGGTGCCCTCCTCCATCTGGTTTGCGGAGGAAACGGTATTTCTGGGTGAGGATTTCATGGATAAATACGAGGCCCCGGAAATCCACAGGCAGAATGAGCAGATAAAGTAGAAAGGCAGTAATTGCATACTATGAAGAAAATTTTAAAAAAAATGAACGTCCTTCTTGATGGGAAACAAAAAGTCAAAATGGGCGGAATCGTAGTTCTGATGATTATAGGCGCCGTTCTGGAGGCCTGCAGTATCGGTCTGGTAATCCCCGTAATCACGACGCTGCTGGATCCGGATGCGGTGAAGGGGGAAGGGTATCTGGGGGATATTTACCGGTTCTTGGGGTTGGAAAGTACTTCCCAGTTTACGATTGTTATGCTTGTTGCCATTATCGCCGCTTTTGCACTGAAGAATATCTTTTTATATTTTCAGAATGTAGTGCAGCTGCGTTTTGTTTATACCAATCAGTTTTCCACGTCCCGGAGAATGATGATTAATTTTATGGAGCGTCCCTATGAATATTATCTGAATGCGGATACCTCCGTAATCCAGCGGAGTATTACCTCCGATGTCAATAATATGTACGGGCTTATTCTTTCTTCCCTGCAGCTGGTAAGTGAAATGATTATGTTCGTCGTCCTGGTCATTGTGCTTATGACGCAGGATCCCATGATGATTTTTACGATTGCCCTGCTTTTGGTGGCGGTGCTTTTGATCATTAAGTGCATCCTGAAGCCTATTATGATTAAGGCAGGAGAAGATAACCAGGAGTATTACAGCGGTCTGTACAAGTGGATCGATCAGTCCGTAATGGGAATTAAGGAAATTAAAATCGCGAATAAGGAAAATTATTTTATCAACGAATATTCCCGATGCGGGGCCGGCTATGTGGATGCGGTCCAGAAATATAATATTTATAATGCAACACCCCGCCTTTTGATAGAAACTGTCTGTATTGCGGGCCTGGTCCTGTATCTGATCATCCAGATAGCTTCCGGGAAAGAGGTGACGGCGATGATTACCCAGATCGGCGTTTTTGCGGTAGCTGCCATGCGTCTGCTTCCCAGCGCCAACCGGATTAATAATTATCTCACCTCTATTTCCTATTTTGAGCCTTTTTTCATGGGAGTCAGCGATAACCTGCAGGAGGAAATCAATGACAGGAGCGTCAATTATTCCGCACAGGCATATGAAGCGAGAAAAGAAATACGCAAGCTTCCTGTCCGGGAAAAAATTGAACTAAAAGGTATCGTCTATAAGTACCCGAATACGGAAGTCCTTATATTTGACCATGCGGATATGGAGATTCCGGTAGGCTGTTCGGTAGGCGTGGTGGGCACCTCCGGCGCAGGAAAGACAACAATTATTGATGTTCTTTTGGGGCTTCTTACGCTTCAGGAGGGCCGTATCCTGGCTGATGGCATGGAAGTCAGGGAACACTATGAGGAGTGGCTGAAAAATATCGGCTATATTCCCCAGACTATTTTCATGATTGATGCATCCATAAGAAAGAATGTGGCTTTTGGTGTCCCGGATGAGGAGATCGATGATAATAAGGTATGGGAGGCACTGAAGGAGGCCCAGTTGGATGAATTTGTGCGTGGCCTGCCGGAAGGTCTTGATACAGGAATCGGGGAGAGGGGGATCCGCCTTTCCGGCGGGCAGAGGCAGCGCATCGGTATTGCAAGGGCTTTGTTTGAGGATCCGGAGGTTCTGGTCCTGGATGAGGCGACTTCTGCGCTGGATAATGAAACGGAAGCAGCAATCATGGATTCCATCAACCGGCTTCACGGGAGGAAAACACTGATTATCATCGCCCACCGCCTGCAGACAATCGAAAAATGTGATATGGTTTACCGGGTGGAAAACGGCAGGATTGCAAAAGAAAGATAAGCTGATTTGTTACAAAAACGGCGGAAAGGAGCGGCAGTGGCAGCAGGAAAAAGAAGACTGGCGAATTTTGAATTACTACGTATGCTTGCGATGCTCATGGTGGTTACCATGCATTTCCTTTCCCGTACAGGCAGTCTGCCTGAAGCAGGGCAGGAGCTGACGGAACGGACGGCTGCGGCCATCCTGATAGAATCCTTCTGTATCGTTGCGGTAAATGTATATGTGCTTATCAGCGGTTATTTTCTGTCCGAAAGCGGGTTTTCCCTGAAACGTCTGCTGCGGCTGCTGTGCCAGGTGCTTTTTTATACGCTGCTGATTCCTCCCGTACTGGTGCTGGCAGGGGTGCTGGAGCCTTCCCGGATCAATATTTATTATATCTGGCAGACTCTGTTTCCTGTGGAATCGGGACATTATTGGTTTGTTACGGCCTATGTGGTCATGTGTCTGTTTTCTCCCGCATTGAATGCAGCGGTGCGGGGTATGACCAAAAAACAGATGCAGATCACGCTGGCAGGCCTTTTTTGTTTTTTCAGCCTGGGGAAAAGTGTGAGCATCCTTTTGTTTGCCGCAGACAGATTCGGGTATGATTTCGGCTGGTTTATCTGTCTGTATCTGACTGCCGCCTATGTGCGCAGGTACGGGATTGCTTTTTTTGATAGAAAATACGCGGGAATCGAGGTTTACTTAGGGTCCTGTACGGCAGTAGCCTTACTCACCCTGGCCGCACTGGCGGTCTGCCGGAGAACGGGGGCCCTGGAATATTATGTATCGGTACCTTTTCATTATAACTTCCTGTTCTGCCTGACCGGGGCGCTCGGACTGTTTATGGCTTTCTCCAGGCTGGAGATACGCCCGGGGAAGTTATCCGCCTGGATCTGCCGGCTGTCCCCCGCAATGCTGGGGGTGTATTTAATCCATGAGCATATGGATATCAGCGCCCGCTGGACGGGCTGGATTATCGGGACGCCGTCGGCGCATCTCATGGGTTACCTGATACAGCTGGCGGAAAGTGTGCTTCTGGTTTTTCTCGTGTCTATTGCGGTGGATTTGTTCCGGGCAAGGCTTTTTCTGGCGGCGGAACGGCTGCTGGGGAAAACGGCCTGGGGAAAAAAATGTGCTGCCGCCATTGGGCGTGCGGATGAAATCATGAAGAAGTAGGTAACTGTGAAGGAAATGAACAGTTACAAAGGAGCTTTATGGGAAAACAGTGGAGTCATTTGAAAAAATATAACCGTATTCTTGAAAGGTATCTGTTTCCGTTATTTCTGCTGATTTATCCCCTGCTTTGGATGAATCAGGGGATTGATGTATCGGATCCGATGTACAGCCTGACGAATTTCCGGTTCTTCCCTCAAATGGAAGGAAGCTGGGCACTGGCTACCTATCTTGCCAATGTGGCCGGTTGGCTGCTGATGAAGCTTCCCTTTGGCGGTACGCTTCTGGGAATGAATTTCTATACCAGGCTTTTTATCAGTGCCATGGCTTTGCTTTCCTATTATTTCCTGAAGGGGAAAATGCCGGCCTGGATCGCTTTTGCGGGTGAAATCATTGCCGTCAGCTTTTGCTGGTGTCCTTCTACGATTCTCTATAATTATCTTACCTATTTTCTGTTTCTTGCCGTCTGCATTCTGTTGTACAGAGGACTTATATGGAACCGGAAAAGCCTGCTTATCGGGGCCGGTGTATGTCTTGGCCTGAATGTCATGGTACGCACTCCCAATATTACGGAAGCCCTTCTCATTCTTGCCGTTTTCTTTTACGGGAAAGTGAGCGGAGAAAAGACGGCTGAAACGTGGAAGCGTGCAGGTGCCTGTGTGGCCGGTTTTTTCCTGGGATTTGCCGCTGTGTTTTCGGTGGTCTGCATCCAGCACGGGCCCGGGGCGTATCTGGGGATGTTCGGCACTTTGGTAGGCGGCTATACCTCCACGGATGAAAGCTATTCTCCGTTTTCCATGGTAACCTCCATTTTGGCCGCCTACGGCGGTACGCTGACCTGGCTGATGGTGATTGCCGTCTGTATTTTAGCCGGATGGATTTTTTTTCATTTGCTTCCGCCCCGTCTGGTAAAAGCGGGAAAGGTGCTGTATTGTCTGTGTATCCCCGTACTCCTCCGGCTTTTCTGGGGGAAGGGGATGTTTACCTTTACGTATTATAATTATCGGAGCATATACGAGTGGGGGATGCTGTTCTTGTACCTGACGCTGCTTTGCTGCTGTATCTGCCTGGGGAACGGCCTGTTTTTCCGCAGGGACAGGCTGCTTGCATTTATTATCCTGCTGTCCGTAATCGCCACGCCGCTGGGCAGCAATAATGATACGATGCCCAACCTGAATAACCTGTTTCTGGCGGCGCCGTTCACACTTTGGATGCTGGGTAAATTTTTCCGCCGGAAGCTGCACAAGAGGGAGGCTTTCCCTGTGATGGCCTTATTGGTCATGATAGTGGGCATGGTGGTTATTCAGGGAATTGGTTTCCGGAGCCGGTTCGCCTTCGGGGACGGTATCTATGGGGAAAAAAGAAACGCCGGCGTCCAAAATTCCGCAGTGCTTGCCGGCATGCGGACGCAGGAGGGCAATGCGGAGAACCTTTCCGGGCTGACAGGATATGCAGCGGCAAACGGATTACAGGGACAGAGCCTTATCACGTTTGGCAATGCCCCGGGGCTTCATTTTCTGCTGGATATGCCTTTGAGCATCAGTCATGCGTGGCCCGATCTGGATACCTATCCGGAAGGACAGATGGAAGAGGAACTGTCGGCATTGCAGACGCAGCCGGTGGTGATTGTGTATAAAGAGCATGGGGAGCTGCCGGCGGAAAGCGGAAAATGGAATGCCTTGCAGTTGTTTCTTTCGGAAAAAGAATATATACTTAACTTTGAAAATGAGGGATACCGGGTTTATACTGCGGGTCATACAAAATAATTGTCAGTAACTGTGAAGAGACTGAACAGTTACAGAAAGGCGACAGCTATGATCAGATTCAATGTACCGCCCTTTACGGGAAAAGAAATGGAATACATCCGCCAGGCCGTGGAAAATCAGAAAATCTGCGGAGACGGGGAATTTACGAAAAAGTGCAATGAGTGGATAGAGAAGAAAACCGGCACCAGAAAATGTCTGCTGACCACCTCCTGCACGCATGCCACGGAACTGGCGGCCCTGTTGGCCCATGTAGGGCCGGGGGATGAGATCATCATGCCATCTTTTACCTTTGTATCCACTGCGGATGCATTCGTACTCCGGGGGGCGGTTCCTGTATTTGTGGATATCCGTCCGGATACCATGAATATCGATGAAACGCTGATAGAAGCCGCTATAACGGATAAAACGAAGGCTATTGTACCGGTTCATTACGCGGGGGTGGGCTGCGAGATGGATACGATTATGGAGATTGCGGCCAGATATAAGCTTCTGGTTATCGAGGATGCCGCCCAGGGGATTATGGCCGGCTATAAGGGAAAGGCGCTGGGTGCAATCGGTGATTTCGGCTGTTTCAGCTTCCACGAAACCAAGAATTACAGCATGGGAGAAGGAGGGGCGCTTCTTATCCGGCATGAAAAGGACATTGAGGATGCCGAAATCTTCCGGGAAAAGGGGACGGACCGCAGCAAGTATTACCGGGGGCAGGTGGATAAATACCGCTGGCAGAATTACGGATCCAGCTATCTTCCCAGCGAAATGAATGCGGCATATTTATATGCCCAGCTGGAACTGGCGGATGTGATTAATGAGGATCGGTTACGGATATGGAAGCAGTATGGGAACGAACTGGAGGGACTGGCAGCCGCCGGAAAAATCCAGCTGCCCTTTGTGCCGGAGTATTGTGTGCATAACGGGCATATGTTCTATATTAAAACGGCGGATCAGGAGGAACGGGCGGCCCTTATCGATTACCTGAAGGAAGCCGGTATTCTGGCGGTATTCCACTATATCCCCCTTCATTCCGCACCGGCCGGACTGAAGTATGGCCGGTTCCACGGAGAAGATCGATATACCACAAGAGAGAGCGAGAGGCTTCTCCGGCTGCCCATGTATTATGGGCTTCGGGAAGACCAGGTAAGCTATATTGCAGGAAAAGTAAAGGAATTCTATGGCTTTAACTAAAATGAGAACCTTATACCGGAAATGGGAAAACTGGATATTGCCCCTTTTTTTCGTGCTGCTTATGCTGCTTTTGGCAGGCCTCCGTTTTGATTATTACTATGATCTTAATGATGATGTGCTGATGAAGGATATTTTGTCGGGAATCTATACCGGATCCTGTGAAAGCAGAAATGTCCAAATGCTGTATCCGCTGAGTCTGTTGCTGAGTCTGGCTTGCAGCATATTTCGGACCTCCTATGCATACGGTCTGTTTTTATGCCTGTGTCAGACCGCCGCTTTTTTCGTAATTGTATACCGGAGCATGCCATATGCCCGGAAAACAGCCGGGAAAATAATGCTGGGGCTTTTGGAAAGCCTGCTTTTTATGGCGCTTATGCTGCCGCATCTGGTTTTTGTGCAATATACGGTTACAAGCGGCCTGCTGACGGCGGCGGCATGTTTCTGGTTCCTTACGGGGGAAAAGGCAGGAGAAGCAAATGGGGCGGGCGGATTCCTGAAACGAAATCTGCTGCCTGTGCTTTTTTGTTTTCTGGCCTTTTTGCTGCGCCCGGAAATGATGGTCCTTCTTCTGCCGCTCGCAGCGGTGGCAGGCATATGGAAATGGGCGGAGGAAAGACCTGTTTTTACAAAAAGGAATGCCGCCTGTTATTTCGGGGTTTTTGGTCTGATTCTGGCGGGGCTTCTGGCGGGACAGACGGCAAACGGGATAGCCTACGGAAGTCCGGAATGGAAGGAATTTTTCCGGCTGTTTGATGCCCGCACGGAAATTTATGATTTTAAGACGGCCGATATCCGGAATTATGAAGAAAACAAAGCGTTCTATGATTCGCTGGGGCTGTCGGAGGAAGAGACGGCTTTGCTTGGAAACTATAATTATGGTGTGGACGACAGGATCGACGCCCGGCTGATGGAACAGATCCGTGAGTATTCTCTGGAAAGGCAAGGCTATTTCGGGAAAAATCTCCGGGAAGGCATATGGCTGTATAAGGCGAGGCTAAGTAATACGCCGGGGCTGGATTTTGATACGGATCAGGAGCTTGTGTTTCTCCTGACGGAGGCGGCCCTTGTTGTACTTTTGCTTTTGGCGGCGTTTTTGGGAAGAAGAGGGGCGGTGATCTGGCAGCTTCTTCTTTTCGGCGGGGTACGGAGTCTTTTATGGATGTACCTGATTCTCCGAAACCGGGTACCGGAACGGATCAGCCATCCGCTGTATTTTACGGAGATTATTCTTCTGGGGGCGCTTCTGCTCCGTTATCTGCAGGAAGGAAAAGAGAGGGAGGGGGCAAAGACGCCTGCCCGCCGTTTCCGGAATCCGTTATATGTCTCGGCGGTTCTTCTTTTTGTGATAGCGCTGGCGGGGCTGTCCCGTTCTGTTGAGAAAACGGGGGAGGAATATTCCCGCCGTGCGATCGTTAACCGGACGGATACCGCCGCCAGGGCATATTACCGGAGTCATCCGGAGAATCTATATCTGGCAGATGTATATTCTACGGTACAGTTTTCAGAGAAGATGTTCCGGGATGGAGAGACCGGCCTGGGGAATTACGATCTTCTGGGCGGCTGGCTGTCAAAAAGCCCACTGGCGGAAAAAAAGCTGGAAGTATTCGGTTATGCGTCTCTGGAGGATGCGCTGATCAGGGGAGAGAATGTCCGGCTGGTGTCCCTGACGGGGGAGTCCTGGGAATGGCTGGAGGCTTATTTCCGGGAAAAAGGGCTGGAGGTTCAGGTGGTTTTGCAGGAACGGATCCCCGGCGGATCGGAACAGAATGAGCTTTCGGTATTCCGTTTGCAGAAAATGGAGATAGATGATGGACAATAAAATCGATCTGGGGCCGGTATATCTGCGGCCTATTACCATGGAGGATACCGGGCGGATTGTGGATTGGCGCAACAGTGACCGGGTAAAAAGGAATTTTATTTACCAAAAGCCCTTTACGGAGCAGGGGCACAGGATGTGGATGGAAACGAAGGTGGCCACAGGGGAAGTGGTGCAGTTCATCCTGTGCGAAACCGAAGGGGACAGGCCTGTGGGAAGCGTCTATTTCCGGGATATTGACAGGGAGAATAACAAGGCGGAGTACGGCATTTTTATTGGGGAAGCGGATGCGGCCGGGAAGGGCTACGGTACGCTGGCCGCCAAAGGGGCCGTCTGTTATGCGGAAAAGACGCTGAAGCTCCATAAGCTCATGCTCCGTGTCTTTGCGGATAATACGGCGGCGGTAAAAAGTTATGAAAAGGCCGGTTTTATAAAGGAAGCTTACCTGAAGGATGAAATAAAAGAAGAGGACGGCTACCGGGATGTAATCCTGATGGCATGTTGTTTTCCGGAAAATGGGTAAAGGAATGGAAGAAAAGCATGAGAAAATTGGTTAGCATTGTGATTCCCTGCTATCGTTCTGCGCAAATGTTATGCGGCGTGGTAGCGGATATCGAAAGGGAAATGGAACAAATCCGGGATAAATATCAGTGGGAACTCATACTGGTGAATGACTGTTCGCCGGATAATACCTTTGAGGTGATCCGGGAGCTTTGCAGGACGAAGAAAAACATATGCGGCGTGAATCTGGCCAGGAATTTCGGACAGCATGCGGCTTTGATGGCCGGATTCCATCAGGTGAAGGGAGATATTCTGGTCTGCATGGATGATGATGGGCAGACGCCCGCCTTTGCTATAAAGGATCTGCTGCAGGGCGTGGAGGATGGCAGCGATGTGGTGTATGCCAGGTATGAGCATAAGCATCATAATGCATTCCGGAATTTCGGAAGCCGGGTAAATGACCTCATGCTGAAACTCATGCTTGGGAAGCCCACGGATCTGTATGTATCCAGCTTTTTCGCCGCAAGGCGTTTTATAGTGGATGAGATGCTGCGGTACCAGAATGCGTATCCTTATGTAATCGGCCTTGTTCTGCGGGCCACCCGGAATATTAAGAATGTGACCGTGGAGCACCAGGACAGGAGAGAGGGAGAGTCCGGCTATACGCTGGGCAAGCTACTGGGACTTTGGTTTAACGGCTTTACGGCCTTCAGTGAAAAGCCGCTGCGGATCGCCACTATGATCGGCACCGGGTGTGCATTTCTCGGCTTCCTCTACGGCTTGTATACTATTATAAAGAAGCTGGTAAATCCCATAGTTCCTATTGGGTTCAGCTCCCTGATGTCCGCTATTATGTTTATCGGGGGAATGCTTATGCTGATGGTGGGCCTTGTGGGCGAATACATCGGCAGGATGTATATCTGTATGAACAATGCCCCCCAGTATGTGGTAAGGGAAATTGTCGGGGAAGAGGAAACGCAGGGCGAGACGGAACAGTGATGTGAGAAAAGGCAGCAGTTCGGCCGGTCTGAATTGTTACAGGTAAAGGCGGGAAAGAGGATGGACTTATCCGTTAAAAAACAAAAAATCATAGCGGCGGCGGTTACCCTGGCGGCAATTATATGGCTTCCGCAGATGCTTCTGTCTTCAGGAAAGGGACTGGATTTCAGCAACAGCTTCCTTTCCGTCCTTCTCTGGGCATTGAGCTTCCCGGCAGTGGATAAGGCCCTTTGGAAGGACGGAAGCCTGCAAGAGAAAAAAGGCTGGAGCTTTTTCTTTGCGTTTGTTTTTGTTCTTGCCTGCCTGTTCGGCCGCCGGCTGGAATCGGCGGGATATGTGGATTTTACGGATTGGGGTATGTGGATCTCCATCCCTTTTCTTACCTTCTTCTTCGGCCTGCTGATAGGAAGACTGTGGAAATGGCTGGAAGGGAAACGGGTTCTTCCCGCTTATCAGGAGGGACGGACGCCTGAATACCGGAAAAACCTGGCGGTATTTCTTTTCTTCCTGGTGATTTGGGGAATTGTACTGCTGGCAGTGTATCCCGGTTTTTTTGTATACGATGCCCAGGATGAATTTAACCAGGTAGCTTTGCGTAGCTTTACCACCCATCATCCGCTGCTGCATGTATTGCTTCTGGGCGGGATTATCAGTCTGGGAAATAAACTGTTTTCTTCCTATAATATGGGCATTGCCCTTTATATGCTGTTTCAGATGGCGGTTATGGCAGGGTGCTTCACCTATGTGCTTTCTTTTTTCAGGAAAAGAGGAACCTCCGGGTGGTTTCGGGCAGCCGGTTTACTGTATTTCGCATTTTTTCCCGTCATTCAGATGTATGTGCTGTGTTCGGCCAAGGATACATTGTATTCAGCGGGAATGCTCCTGGTCATCGTCCTTCTTTTGCAGCTGTTTGAAGAAAGGGAAAGCGCCGTATCCTGGAAAACATACGGCTTATTACTGGTTTCCCTGTTCGTTATGGCTGCCATGCGGCATAATGGCTTTTATATCCTGCTGCTGCTGATTCCCGTGACGGGGATTGGGGCCGATAAAAATAAAAGGAAGAAAGTGCTGGCGGCGGGAATCGGCGCATTGGCGCTGTACCTTCTGGTGACGGGCGGGCTTGGCAGGCTGCTGCATGCACAGGAAAATGGGGAAAATCAGGAAATGCTGACAGTTCCTATTCAGCAGCTGGCACGGGTTTACAGCTGCAGTCCCTCGGTGTTTACGAAAGAGGAGCGGGAAATACTGCTTACGTTCCTTCCGGAGGAGGCGCTGCAGCGTTATGCCCCTAAATTGTCCGACAGTGTGAAAATTGCTTTTAACAACGAAAGCTACAAAGAGGATCCGTCACAGTTCTGGAAGCTGTGGTGGTCGGTGGGCAGGAAAGCGCCGGCAGCATATCTGAATGCCTGGCTGCTCACTTCCTTTGGCTTCTGGTATCCGGATGCGGTGATTGACGTATACCGGGGGAATACGGTGTTTACTTATACGTATGAGGACAGTTCCTATTTCGGTTTTGAAACGGAACTGCCGGGGGTGCGGGAGAGTAAAATACCTTTTCTGAACGAGTGGTTCCGCAGGCTGAGCCTGGAACTGTTTCAGCAGAAGGTGCCTGTGCTTTCCATGCTGTTTTCACCGGGATTTCTGTTCCTGATCTATCTGTCCGGGCTGCTGTTCCTGATGAAACAGAAAGAATTCGGAAGGGTTCTGGCCTTTCTGCCGGTGGTGCTCAATTGGGGGACGGTAATACTGGGGCCTACCTATCTGGTGAGGTATGTCCTGATATTCTGGTTTGCCCTGCCTGTTCTGGGGTATGTTGTAAGTACAGGGAAATTATGCTATACTAATGGGAAAACTGACGTTTTCCCTTGAATGCAGGGGCGCGGGCGAGCCGCATCCGGCGGGCTAATGGGAAAACTGACGTTTTCCCTTAAGTGTAAAGGCACGAGCTAATGGATTGGTATAATGAATGAACAGAAAAATTAAGAAAAACCGGGCAATTGAATATATGATCCTCGCTTATGCGGCGGTGCTGATGCTTTTGATCGGGCCGCTGGGAATTTTCGACGGGACGCGGGAAATTGCGGGAAATGAGGCAGTGCAGGGAAAGACGGCGGCCGTGACGCAGGATTCCCGTATCCAGCAGGTCTTTATCGGTGATGGAGGCTATCTGGAAACAATCAGTATTTATGCCATACAAAATATATCACGTAAGGTGGTAACGCTGTCCATATCGGATGAACGGGGAGAGGTGGTGTTTTCCCGTAAGGTTGCGCTGGACACCTATGAGGCGCCCGGCTTTTTTACCGTACCTGTGGAATTCCAGACGGTTTTGGGCAGAGCTTATGTGTGGGAAATCAGCCACCCGGAGGAAGCGGTGGAACTGGGATATCAGAAAACCGGCGAATCGGGTCTGGATATATACGGAAATTATTATTTCTGCGGCAGCGATAAGGTGATAAACGAACAGGCGGGCGAGAATATCCTCATGCGTTTCCGGTATGCGGATAAGATGAGTTTCCCTAAGAAAGCCGCTATTCTATTCGGAATCGCCCTGGCGGCAGGTTTTCTTATGTTGTTGGTGGAGAATCATGCCAGAAAGAAAAAAAAGATCGGGGAAGTGAAGGTACAGCGGGTATTCCAGGGCATCTGCAATCCACTGATCCTGGCTGGTGCCGCTGTCTGGCTGGCGGCAGTATTTCCGTTTTCTTATTACGGCGGCGTTAAAGCGGATAAAATGGTATATACGGCCGGGATTCTCGTGATGACGGCCCTGCTTTTGTATGTGGTAAATGCCCGGAGGGACAGCATTGCGCCGCTTTTCCCTCCTCTCCGGGAAACGGTGCTTAACAAAGGAATGGACTGGCTGCAGAGTATATTCTGGGCAGGAGCGCTTTGGGGCTGTATTGATTATGTAAATGCGATGTATAATATCTATCAGGACTATGCTTACCGGAAGGTCCTGATTTACCTGGGGCTGGTGCTTCTTACCATGTGCGCCCCCAAATATGTGTTCCATTGGGGAAATCTGGTCTGGCTGGCGGTTTCGTCCGCGGCGGGTTATTGGTATTACCGCCCTTACCGCGGGATGGAAGAGCAGGACAGGCTTGCCATGCTAAATGCCGTCCTCTTTGCCGTTGCAGGCCTGGTGCTGATACAGCTGGTTATTCTAATATGGAAAAAGAAAACGGCATGGAGGCAGCTTAATCTGCCTTATACGATTCTTGTCGCCGTTTTTTTTGTTCTGCTGGTGGTATTCCGGAATACCAGAGGCTGGCCCATCTATATGGCAGCCGCTTTTGTCCTGCTTTATTTCTTTTACCTTTCCTGGGAAAAGAAAGAACGGTTTCTGGGAATACTCTGTAATGGGATCCTTTTTAATTTTTTCTGCGCGCTGGTGTTTGCCGTGCTGCGCAGGCCTTTCCGGGCATGGGGCTATTACCGGTATAATTTTGTGTTTCATACGGTGACCGTAACGGCCGCTTATCTCACACTGGTTATCTGTGCCCTGTTTGTGAAGCTGCTGATGCAGTATCATAAATCCCGCAGGCTTTATACCTATTGGACAACAGCTTTGCTGTTTGGCATGGCGGTATCCTTCCTTCTGATGACGATGTCCAGAACCGGATATCTTGCGGCGGCGGCAATGGGGCTGGCGGTGCTGGTATTTGTTTCCCTGTTGTGTTACCGGGAGCGGTTTGCAGGCTTCCTGGGTAAAACGGGGCTTTTCGTGTTACTTGTGCTTTTGAGCTTTCCGGTAACCTATTCGGCGGTGCGCCTGATTCCGCCGCTGTATGACGACCCTTATATTTTTGAACTGGAAGCGAGTGACGAAGAATGGGCGCTGCACAAGGGAGACAAGGCGGATTCGGAAAATTATATTACCTTCCCCCGGTTTGCGTATTGTATGGATGTGAAGCTTTTTGGCGAGGAACACAGTGTCGTCAGGAAATTCGTAGATACGTTTATGGCGTCTACGAGTGAGGTATCCTTTGCGCCGGAGAAAGATCGGCTGGAGGTAAAAGGCATTTCGGTTATGCTTGCGTCCGCCCGGGATGCGGGTGCAGCGGATGTTTTTGCAGAGGATACGGGGAATATACAGACAGCGGCGGATGCCGGGACAGCCGGCCCGGCGGAAGAAGAGGACGATTATTCCAATGGCCGGTTTGATATCTTCAAACGCTATATTTCCCATTGGAACCTGACCGGCCATGAGGAAATGGGAGTAGAGCTTGGGGATGGAACCCTCAGCGTCCACGCCCACAACACTTACTTACAGGTGATTCATGATCATGGGCTTATTACAGGCGTTATTTATCTGCTGCTGGGTATTGTGAGCCTTTTGCAGATGCTGCGTTATGCCTTGTCGCTCAGACAGACAGGCCGGCTTGCGGATTCGCAGCGCTGTCAGGATCCGTATGCCGCCCTTCCCCTTGCCATTTTCCTCGCATTTGCTGTCGCTGGCCTGGTGGAATGGCTGTTCCATCCCTGCAATCCGTTAGGGTTTACCACGATGGCGGTGCTGGCGCCGCTTCTTACATTCCGGAGCAAAACGAAGGATACCACGCTACGCGGCCCCGCTTTATTCAATAAGAAAAGAGTAAAAGAAAATGAAGGATAAAGAAAAGAAGAATACGCGCCATTTTAATTATCAGTTGTTTTACCGCAGGACGGCACTGATCATTTACGATATCCTCAGCGTGACGGCATCCAGTTTTCTGGCTATTCTGCTTCGGTACGACATGCATCTGGATGAAATCCCGGATCAGTTCCTGATGCCAATCCGGAATTTCCTGCCGATAAACATCCTGCTGACTATGGGCATTTTCTATCTTTTCCGTTTGTACCACAGCCTGTGGGCATTCGCCGGCGAGAACGAAATGCAGAATCTGGTGATGTCCTGTTTTT
The DNA here is from genome assembly GCA_900548905.1 of uncultured Lachnospiraceae bacterium. Taxonomy (GTDB): domain Bacteria; phylum Bacillota; class Clostridia; order Lachnospirales; family Lachnospiraceae; genus Eisenbergiella. Next base: position 53,987 of record URMK01000033.1, read on the forward strand.
TATCTGCGGTGGTTTCCGGTGTGGGGCTGAACCTGTTTAAGATATCAGGCAAGCCGGTGCCCGACAGCTATTATTTCATGTATTTGTTCCTGCTCATTACGTTTACCTTTATCAGCCGTTTTTCATACCGTTTCCTGAGAAGCCGAAAGCATAAGATACAAAACCGGAAAAATAATATTTCGGTCATGATAATCGGAGCGGGGGAAGCCGGCAATGCCCTGATAAAGGAAATTGTTACCAGCAATTACAGCACTATGGTCATCCGCTGTATCATCGATGATGATAAACAGAAGATGGGACAGTTCATCCAGGGGATTAAGGTGGTCGGCGGACGGGATAAAATCATCGAGTCCGCGGATCTGTTTGATATTGATGAGATTTTTGTCGCCATTCCTTCCGCACCGCCTACGGTTATAAGGGATATTCTGGATATCTGCAAGGAAACCAACTGCAAGCTGCGTTCCCTTCCGGGTATGTATCAGCTGGTGAACGGAGAAGTGAGCGTAAGCAAGCTGCGTGACGTGGAAGTGGAAGACCTTCTGGGAAGAGAGCCTATCCGGGTGGATCTGGACTCTATCCTGGGTTATGTACAGAATAAGGTAGTCATGGTTACCGGAGGAGGCGGATCCATCGGCAGCGAATTGTGCCGGCAGATTGCATCCCATAAACCGGCGCAGCTGATTATTGTGGATATTTATGAAAATAATGCCTATGATATTCAGCAGGAGCTGATCATCAAGTATCCGGAGCTGAAGCTCACCGTGCTGATTGCGTCTGTACGGAATACCAAGCGCATCAATCATATTTTTGAAACCTATAAGCCGGACATCGTATACCATGCGGCAGCTCACAAGCATGTGCCCCTCATGGAGGTAAGCCCCAATGAAGCCATAAAAAATAACGTGTTCGGCACATGGAAAACCGCCCAGGCTGCTGCCGTGAACGGAGTCAAAAAATTCGTCATGATTTCCACGGATAAGGCAGTGAACCCAACCAATATCATGGGGGCCAGCAAGCGTATCTGCGAAATGATCGTGCAGACCTTCAACAAACATTACGATACGGAATTTGTTGCCGTGCGCTTTGGAAACGTGCTGGGGAGCAACGGCAGCGTCATTCCCTTGTTTAAGAGACAGATCGAAGCGGGCGGCCCGGTTACGGTTACCCATCCGGATATCATCCGCTACTTTATGACCATACCGGAAGCGGTCTCCCTTGTCCTGCAGGCGGGAGCCTATGCCAGGGGCGGAGAGATTTTCATCCTGGATATGGGCGAGCCGGTGAAAATTCTGGATCTGGCTAAAAACCTGATCCGTCTGTCAGGCTACAAGCTGGGAGAGGATATCCAAATCGAATTTACAGGCCTGCGTCCCGGGGAAAAGCTGTATGAAGAGCTTTTGATGGACGAGGAAGGAATGCAGGATACGGCCAACCGGCTGATCCATATCGGCCGCCCCATCCAGTTGGACGAAAGAGAGTTTTTTATCCAGCTGAAACGTCTGGAGGATGCGTCCAGGGACGAGGTGGAAGATATCAGGCCTCTGGTGGCGCAGATTGTGCCCACCTATCTGTATCGGAAAGAATGACCGTTCAGACGTAACTGTTCCGATCTGCTGCATTCGGCTTACCGCAGGAGGCATTATTATGAAAATACATCATGTGGGCTACCTTGTGAAAAAGATAGACAAGGCGGCCGAAGAATTTGAAAAGCTGGGTTATATACGCCGGGGAGATATCACTGTCGACACGTACCGCAAGGTGGATATCCTGTTTCTGGAAAAAGATGGCTATGTGGTGGAACTGGTAAGCCCCAATGCGCCTGACAGCGTAGTTTCCGGCCTGATAAAGACTTATAAAAACGCGCCCTACCATATCTGCTATGAAAGCACAGCTTTCCGGGAAGATTTGGAGCGGCTCACCCAAAACGGCTATGTGCAGATCGATCAGCCGGCGCCGGCGCCGGCTATCGGAAACCGGGAAGTCGTCTTTCTCCTGAACAGCCGGCTGGGTATGATAGAACTTCTTTCGTAACCGTTCAGACAGAATCAAGTACGGATTCATCCGTGGAAATCGAGGTCAATATGGAACAAAAGGTACAAAGGGAAAAAATTTATCTTTCTTCCCCCACGATGCATGGGGAAGAGCAGAAATTTGTGATGGAGGCATTTGATACCAACTGGGTCGCTCCGTTAGGCCCTAATGTAAACAGCTTCGAGAAGGAAATGGCGGCGTATACTGGCTGCGGATATGCGGCGGCACTGAGCGCGGGAACGGCGGCGATCCATCTGGCACTGCGTCTGATCGGCATACAGCCGGGGGACATTGTTTTTTCTTCCGACCTCACGTTTTCCGCCACTTGTAATCCTATCTGTTATGAAAAGGGAACGCCGGTATTTATCGATTCGGAAGAAGATACCTGGAACATGGATCCGCAAGCCCTGAAAAAGGCTTTTGACAAATACCCGCAGGTGAAAGCGGTTATCTGCGCCCATCTCTATGGTACACCGGCCAAAATTGATGAAATACGGGCTCTCTGTGACAGTTATCACGTCCCTCTCATTGAGGACGCGGCAGAATCCTTAAGCGCAACCTTCCGGGGGCAGATGACCGGAACCTTCGGGGATTACGGTATCTTTTCCTTTAACGGAAATAAAATCATCACCACCTCCGGAGGCGGTATGCTGGTATCCCGCGACGAAGCGGCCATCGAAAAAGCCCGTTTCCTCTCCACACAGGCGAGGGATAAAGCCAGACATTACCAGCATTCCCAGCTTGGCTTCAATTACCGGATGTCCAATGTGGTGGCAGGTATCGGCAGGGGGCAGCTTATTCATCTGGAAGAGCATAAGCAGAAAAAGAACGAGATATACAGGCAGTATAAAGAAGCCTTTGCTGATATTCCCGCCATTGCCATGAATCCCATGAACCCGGACGGGGATGCCAATAACTGGCTGTCCTGCATGACTATTGATCCGGAAAGCGGCGTGACCCCTGATATGGTAATGGATGCGCTGGAGGCGGAAAATATCGAATCCCGTCCGATCTGGAAGCCCATGCACCTTCAGCCGTTTTATGAGAAGGCCGATTTTATCACGATGCAGGAAAACGGCAGCGTAGGAGAGCGGATTTTTACAAAAGGATTCTGTCTTCCCAGCGATATCAAAAACACGCCGGAGGATATGGAATTCATTATCGGCATTGTACGGAAGTTTTTTTAATCCCGGCAGGGGATTTCACGACAGTTCTTTAGAAAAGAGGTCAGGATGTTTTATAAAAAGTTTGGTAAAAGATTGCTTGATTTTCTTCTTTCTTCCGTCGCCATTGTGGCAGTAAGCCCGATACTTCTGGTGGTTGCCGTTCTGGTGCGGGTAAAGCTGGGAAGCCCGGTGCTTTTCCATCAGGAACGTCCCGGAAGGAATGAAAAAATATTTACCCTGTGCAAATTCCGTACCATGACAGATAAACGGGATAAGGACGGAAACCTTCTGCCGGATGCGGACAGGCTGACCAAATTCGGAAAGCTGCTCCGGTCTACCAGCCTGGATGAACTGCCGGAACTTTTTAATATCTGGAAAGGGGATATGAGCATCATCGGCCCCAGGCCTCTTTTGGTGTCCTATCTGCCCTGGTATACTAAGGAAGAACGGCTGCGCCATACGGTAAGACCCGGACTGACCGGGCTTGCCCAGGTTTCAGGGAGGAATTTCCTGGACTGGGACAGCCGGCTTGCCAAGGATGTGGAGTATGTGAAAAACCTTACTCTGGCTATGGATATCAGCGTTCTGGTAAAGACGGTGGCCGTCGTATTTGCCAGGGATGAGGTGGCGGAGGATACTTCCGTTTCAGAAGGAAATCTGGCGGAAATCCGGAAAAGAAGGCAGTCCGCCGGTAACGGTTGAGAGGTAAAATGATGATAAATGTATTGATTCTAAGCGCAGGAACCAGGAACAAGGTGGTTCAGTATTTCAAAAAAGAACTGGCCGGCAGGGGAAAGGTCTATGCAACGGACTGCAGCGAGCTGGCTCCCGCCGTCTATGAGGCGGATGAGGCTATTCTGGTTCCCCGCATGACGGAGCCGGGGTATCTGGAGCGGATTCTGGAAATCTGCCGGGAAAAGAAAATCACAGGTGTATTTTCCCTGATTGATCCGGAACTGACCCTTCTGGCGGAACACAGGGAGGAATTTCTGGCGGCGGGCACTACGCCTGTCATATCTTCTCCGGAAGCAGTTGCCCTCTCTTTTGATAAATACAAGATGTATCAGAAGCTGACGCAATTGGGATTTCCCACCGGACGCTGCTTTATGGATCCGAAGGCATTTGAAAAGGCGGTGGAGGAGGGCCGGATGCATTACCCGGTTTTTGTCAAGCCTGCCAGGGGAAGCGCCAGCATCAATATCAACAAGGTAACCTGTAAAGAAGAACTTGAACTTCTCTGCAGGCTGCATGAGGATATGATGATCCAGGAGTATATGGACGGCACGGAGTATGGAGCCGATGTGTATATTGATATGATCACCGGGAAGGTAACCTCCATATTTGTAAAAGAAAAAATCAAGATGCGCGCCGGGGAAACGGACAAATCCGTTTCCGTAAAAGACGCGAAACTGTTTGACCTGATAAAAAATTTCGTTGAAACCATTGGATTTTGTGGTATTATTGACATAGATATTTTCAAGGTGGACGGCGAATACAAATTTTCCGAGGTAAATCCCCGCTTTGGGGGCGGTTATCCCCATGCCTATGCCTGCGGCGTAAACGTACCCGCACAGATCATCAGGAATCTGGAAGGGAAAGCCAATGAGGAAGCCATCGGCGCTTACGAAGAAAATATCTGTATGATGAAATATAATGAAATCATGATCCGCCGATCTGACGGCCGATGTGATTAAAAAACGGTACGGTTCAGACTTGTCTGAACGGTTACTGAATATAAAACAAGGAGAAAGCAATGTCTTCTTCCCTATTGATACTGTCCAACAGCGACTCCGGCCTTTACGATTTCCGCAAGGAAGTGCTGAAGGCGCTGCTGGAAAAAGGCTTCCGTGTTCTTGTATCCGTGCCGGATACCGGTTATGTGGACAAGATAAAAGAGCTCGGCTGCGAATATATTCCCACCGCCTTTGAACGGCGGGGGATGAACCCTTTTCAGGACATGAAGCTCATGCTTTTTTACCGGAGGCTTATTAAGCGGCACCGGCCGCTTGCGGTGCTGACTTATACGATTAAACCGAATATTTACGGCGGCCTCGCGGCAAGACTGACCGGGACGCCATATCTGGTGAATGTGACGGGGCTGGGAACCACGCTGGAAAACGGCGGGATTCTGCAGAAAATGATAATTCTTATGTACCGGACTGCTTTAAAGGCGGCGGCCTGTGTCTTTTTCCAAAATAAAGGGAACCGGGATTTCCTGGTCCGGAAAAAATGTGTTACCGGAAAGGTGCGGGTGATTCCTGGATCCGGGGTTAACCTTGATGAGCACAGGCCGGAGGAATACCCTCCGGGAGACGGGCAGATCCGGTTTGTTTCCATTATGCGTCTGATGAAGGACAAAGGGGTTGAGGAGCTGATGACAGCCGCACAGGCAGTCCATGAAAAGCATCCCGAAACCCTGTTCCAGATTCTCGGAGCCTATGAAGAGGAAACCAGACATATTTATGAGCCAAGGGTGAAGGCAATGGAGGAAAAAGGAATTCTTTGTTATTATGGATACCGGGACGATGTACCGGTATTTTTAAAGGAGTGCCAGGCGGTCATCCACCCCTCTTACCATGAAGGGATGTCCAATGTCCTTCTGGAGGCGGCGGCGACGGCGCGCCCGGTGCTTGCCAGCGCCATAGAAGGCTGTCTTGATACGTTTTCCGAAGGATGCAGCGGATTGGCTTTTTTGCCCCAGGACAGCAGCAGCCTGACGGAAGCTGTGGAGCGCTTCCTTGCCTTGTCCTATGAGGAAAGAAAAGAAATGGGAATGCAGGGAAGGAAATACGTGGAGGAGAAATTCGACAGGAACTTTGTTGTGGCGGCTTATCTGGAAGAAATTGCAGGTATTCGTTCAGGCCGTTTCGGTCCGTCCTAAACAAGTGCCGCTGTTGCCGGCATTTATCCATAAATCAGACAGATACGAATGAAAGATTCGGGAAATGAGGTCAAAATGGGATTATATGAAAAACTTGTAAACGGAGAAGAAAAACTTTCTCTCGTCGGCTTAGGCTATGTGGGTATGCCCATTGCGGTAGCTTTCGGCAGAAAAATCAATGTTATCGGCTATGATTTGAATGCACAGAAGGTGGAACAGTATAAAGCGGGATATGATCCTACCAGAGAGGTGGGAGACGATGTGATCAGGCAGGCAAATGTGGAATTCACAGCCGATGAGACCAAGCTGAAGGAAGCGAAATTCCATATCGTTGCGGTCCCCACACCGGTAAATGAGGATCATACGCCGGACCTGCGTCCTGTGGAGGGCGCCAGCCGTACCGTGGGACGCAATCTGGTGAAGGGAAGTATCGTGGTGTTCGAATCCACCGTATATCCCGGAGTAACCGAGGAAATCTGTGTTCCTATTATGGAAAAGGAATCGGGCCTGAAATGCGGGATTGATTTTAAGGTGGGCTATTCCCCGGAGCGTATCAACCCCGGTGACAAGGTGCACCGTCTGGAGACGATCGTGAAGATAGTATCCGGCATGGATGAAGAGACGCTGGATACCATTGCAAAAGTATATGAGCTGGTGGTGGAAGCCGGAGTATACCGTGCCGATTCCATCAAGGTGGCGGAAGCGGCCAAGGTAATTGAAAACAGTCAGCGAGATATTAATATCGCTTTTATGAACGAACTCTCCATTATTTTTAACAAGCTGGGGATCGATACCAAGTCCGTACTGGATGCGGCGGGGACAAAATGGAATTTCCTTCCGTTCTTCCCGGGCCTGGTTGGAGGCCACTGTATCGGCGTGGATCCTTATTATCTCACCTACAAGGCGGAGGAATTGGGTTATCATTCCCAAATCATTCTGTCCGGACGCCGTATCAATGACGATATGGGCAGATATGTGGCCGAAAATGTGGTAAAGAACCTGATTAAAGCCGATATACCGGTAAAAACGGCCAGGGTTGCCATTCTGGGCTTCACCTTTAAGGAGAACTGCCCGGATACCAGAAATACAAAGGTGATCGATATTGTGAAGGAGCTTCGTGAGTATGGGATTGACCCCGTTATTGTGGACGAGACGGCGGATGCACAGGAGGCGGAGCGGCTTTACGGCGTAAAGCTTGCAGGTAAGGACGCGGTGAAGGATCTGGATGCCCTTGTTATCGCTGTGGCCCATGAAGAATTCAGTCACCTGTCCAGGGAAGAAGTCAGGGGTTACTTCAATTCGGCCCATGAGAAAAAAGTGCTGGTTGATATCAAGGGGATTCTGGATCGTAAGGATTACCTGACAGATGAATATATCTATTGGAGATTATAAGGAGAGAGAACATGGGTTATAAAAATTTGCAGTTTGATAAAGACAGTGTATTTCTTGTTACGGGCGGAGCGGGCTTCATAGGATCCAATCTGTGCGAAGCCATTCTGGATATGGGCTATCAGGTAAGATGCCTGGACGATCTGTCCACCGGAAAGCAGGAAAATGTGGAAATGTTCCTGGACAGGCCGGGATATACCTTCATCAAAGGGGATATCAAGGATCTGGAAACCTGCAGAAGGGCCTGCGACGGTGTGGATTATGTGCTGAACCAGGCGGCCTGGGGAAGCGTTCCCAGAAGTATCGAAATGCCTATTTTTTATGAGCAGAACAACATCGGCGGCACACTGAACATGATGGAAGCGGCAAGGGAAAGCGGTGTGAAAAAATTTGTGTATGCCTCCAGCTCTTCCGTATACGGCGATCATCCCGCCCTCCCCAAAAAAGAGGGGATCGAAGGAGAGGTGCTTTCCCCTTACGCCCTTACCAAGCGTACGAATGAAGAGTACGGGAAGCTTTATAAGAAGCTTTATGATCTGGATACCTATGGCCTGCGTTATTTTAATGTGTTCGGACGCAGGCAGAACCCGGATGGGATGTACGCGGCCGTAATACCCAAATTCCTGAAGCAGCTGCTTAACGATGAAGTTCCCACCATCAATGGAGACGGAAAACAATCCCGTGACTTTACGTATATCGACAATGTGATCGAAGCCAATCTGAAAGCCTGCCTGGCTTCCGGGGAAGCGGCCGGGGAAGCCTATAATATCGGATCCGGCGGAAGAGAATTCCTCATTGACATTTATTATGATCTGTGCAAAGCGCTGGGGAAGGAAATGGAACCCAAATTCGGCCCTCCCAGAAGGGGAGACGTCCGGGATTCCAATGCGGATATCACCAAGGCGAGGGTAAATCTGGGTTACGATCCGGACTATGACTTTGAATCGGGAATCCGGCTGGCGATTGACTGGTATAAAGAAAATCTGTAAAAGAGACGGGGCCGGCGGTGTTGGAAAGGATGGGAGCATATGAAGATGAAGGTAGTTATATTCGGCGTGAAGGATACTACGGCGGAAATTGTATCTTATGTGCAGGAAAAGATATGTCCGGTGGATTTGGTGGTGACGATTCATCCGGAGGTCCTTTCCGGAAATCAGGTTTCGGGATATAAAGGTCTGGGTTATCTGACGGAGAGGTATGGCATTCCTGTTTTTGAAACGCATTCTTATGGTCTGAAGGATGAGGAGACGGCTCGTTTTTTTGCGGAAAATGAGTTTGAAATCGGTATTTCCATGGGGTGGCAGAGACTGATTCCCCAGGCGGTGCTGGATCGTTTTCAATATGGTATATTCGGATTTCACGGAAGCTGCGGTTATCTTCCTTATGGGAGAGGGCGTTCGCCTTTAAACTGGTCCGTGATTAACGGGGATACCCGGTTTGTGCTGAATCTGTTCCAGTATGATGCGGATCCGGACAGTCCGAATGTATTTGCCAATGAAATGTTTTCCATTACCCCGCATGATACTATCCGGACGCTGCAATATAAGAACATATTGGTGTCCAAGCGTCTGATCAGGAGGCTGCTGGAGGCGTTCCGGGAAGGAAATGTGGTGGTTAACCGGCAGTCCGGGGATTTCAGCAGCTGGTATAACAAGCGTACTGCAAAGGACGGTAAAATTGATTTCCGGGGAAAGACCAGGGATATTTATAATCTGGTGAGAGGGGTTACCAGGCCGTTTCCGGGCGCCTTCTGTATGTGCGGGGAGGAACGGGTGACGGTATGGAGTGCCCATCCCTTTGATGAAATGCTGGATTTTTCCGGGTATGCTCCGGGAGAGATCATAGATACCATGGATGGGAAAGTGATCGTGCGTACGGTGGACGGTTCCCTTCTGATTGAGGAGTATGAGAGCGGACGCACGCTGCAGGCGGGGGATAAGCTGGAATGAAAATAGCGATCCGTATGGATGATATCACGGCGGATATGAACTGGGATAATTTTCTTGCCCTGAAGGCGGTGTTTGACAAGTATCATTGCCGCCCGCTGATCGGAGTGGTTCCAGATAACCAGGATGAAAATCTGCGGGTTGGGGCTCCCAGAGAGGATTTTTGGGAATATCTTAAGGAACTTGAGAAGGATGGCTGGGTGATAGCACAGCATGGCTGCAAGCATCAATATACGACCAAAAAGGGAGGACTTTTCCCTTTAAACCGCTTTTCCGAATATGCAGGGGTGCCCCTGGAAGAGCAGAAACGTTTAATCTCCCATGGGAAAAAAAGGCTGGAAGAAAAAGGGATAACCACGGATATCTTCATGCCCCCCGGGCATACTTTTGATAAAAATACACTAAAGGCTCTGAAGGACTGCGGATTTTCTTTCCTGACCGACGGATTCGGGAAGAAACCCTACTGCCGGGAAGGACTTACCTTTCTTCCGGTCTCCGCAAGAAAGAAGGACTGTTTCCGTAATAAGAAGGGCTACACAACATTAGTGATCCATGCAAATGCCATGAAGCCCTCAGAAATCCTGTGGTATGAAAGAATGCTTGCAGAATATCCCGAAAAGTTTATTTCTTATAGGGAATTGCTGGCTGTCCCGGGAGAAAAACGCAGTCCTGCAGGAAATCTTGCAGAATATATACAGGCAGCCGGAAAACGGATTTTAGTAAAGCTGATGTTACTGTTCAGACCGTGACGTGCACTTGCTGCACGGCTTCGGGGCCGGTATCGTGGCGGTTACAGGGCATCCGCCCCTTGCCGAAGGCGACTTTCATGGGCGAATGGGAAGAAACGGAGGGAATGACCGGTGAAGGAACCCATTAGAGTTCTTCAGGTTCTGGGAGGAACCAATCTGGGCGGGGTGGAAAGCCGGGTAATGGACAGCTACCGCCATATGGACCGGGACAGGATACAATTCGATTTTTGTGTCCATAGTGAAGAAACCGGTTTCTTTGATGAAGAAATTGAACGGCTGGGGGGACATGTGTATCGGGTCCCCCGGTTTCGCGTGACTAACTGGCATGCCTACAGAAAGGCATGGAAGGCTTTTTTTGCGGAACATCCGGGATACCGGGCGGTACACGGACATATGACCAGTACGGCGTCGATCTATCTTCCCATTGCCAAAAAATCCGGCGTGCCGCTTACCATTGCTCATGCGAGGAGTGCCGGAGTGGATCCGGGTTTGAAAGGAATGCTAACCCGTATCCTTCGCCGGAATCTGGGTAAAAAAGCGGATCTCTGCCTGACCTGCTCTTACCTGGCGGGCGAAGCGGTTTTTGGGAAAAAGATGGCCCGGGCGGGCCTTGTGCAAACGGTACCCAACGCCATAGACGCCTCTGCTTTTGCTTATAATAAAGAGATACGGGAAAGCATGCGGCATCAGCTGCACATTCCCCCGGATGCATTGGTAATCGGTCATGTGGGGCGTTTCGGACACATGAAAAACCATGATTTCCTTCTGGATGTATTTGAGAGAGTGAATAAAGAACTGCCCGGATCCCGGCTGTTGTTGGTGGGGGAGGGCGGCCTGCTTCCCGCAGTGAAAGAGAAAGCGGCTTCCCTGGGGCTTTTGGATAACGTGATTTTTACGGGAAACCAGGCAAAGGTAAGCGATTACTATCAGGCAATGGATTTCTTCGTATTCCCTTCTATTTTTGAAGGGCTGCCGGGTACCGTAATTGAAGCCCAGGCCAGCGGCCTTCGGTGTCTCATATCGGACAGCGTGACGCCGGAGGTGCTGATTACCGGGCTGGCGCAGGCAATGCCTCTTTCCCTGGGAGCAGATCGTTGGGCGGCGAATATACTGGAACGGAAGGGGTATGCCAGGGAACGGATGGAACAGGTCGTCAAGGATGCAGGATTCGATGTATCGGATCAGGTGAAGATGTTGGAAACGATTTATCTGCAGGAGAAAATCCTATGAAGAAAAAATTAATGCTCTTAGTACCTATGCTGCATCAGGGCGGCTTCGAGAGGGTCTGTGTGGCTACTGCACGGCTGCTGGAGCCTTTTTATGAGATCTATATCGTGATTTTCAGTTCCAGGGATATCGCTTATGATATCAGGGGGCTTCGGGTGATTGATCTGCATATGGGGGCGGCGGACGGAAAGCTTGCGAAAATCCGTAATGTATTCCGGAGGAGCCGCAAAGTCAGGAGACTGAAAAAAGAGCTTGGCATTGATATTGCATACAGCTTCGGACCCACGGCCAATCTGGTGAATGTATTTTCCCGTTCCGCGGGAAAGACCTGGTGCGGGGTACGCAGCTATATGGACATGGGAAATCCGCGGCTGCTGAAGCTGTTCTGTGCCAGATCGGATAAAATCATCAGCTGCTCCCGGGTTATTGAAGCGGAAATCCGGGAGAAATTTCAGTGCGCCAAAACGGTTACCCTTTATAATCCCTTTGACATCAGGGAAGAACAGGAAAAGGCGGATATGGAAGAGGATCGTATGCCCTTCCGGGACTGCGGCAGCGTGATTGTATCCATGGGACGGCAGGATGATGTGAAGGGCTTCTGGCATCTGCTGAAAAGCTTTTCCCTGGTTCATAAAGAACGGCCGGAGTCCAGGCTGCTCATTGTGGGTGAGGGAGATTTCCAGGAATACTGGAAGCTGGCGGAGGATTTAAAAATTTCGGATGCGGTGAGCTTTCCGGGTATGAAAAAAAATCCCTTTCCCTGGATGAAGCTGGGGAGCATTTATGTGATGACTTCTTTAAATGAAGGCTTCCCCAATGTCCTTGTGGAAGCCATGGCTTTAGGAAAACCGGTAATTTCCACGAATTGTATGACCGGCCCGGCTGAAATCCTTATGGAAGATTTCCGGGCTTATGTGGGGAAAGAGGAATATACGGATGGGGACTACGGCATTCTGATTCCCAATCTGGAAACGGAAAAAAATCTGGATGCTTCGGTTATCACACCGGAGGAAGAACGTCTGGCGCAGCAGATGCTGCGGCTGCTGAATGATCCTCAGCTGTATGAGAAATACCGGAAAGCGGCGCTTAAGAGGGCGGCCGGTTTTTCCAATGAGGCTTATACGGAGAGGATGCGTGAAATGGCGGAGGAGAGCTGCGGTGATTAGAGAGGCGAGAGAGACGGACTTACAGGAGCTTCTGGAGCTGTATCTGTTCCTTCACGAGAAGGCGCTGCCGGATGACAGGGAACCTTTGGAGACAGCCTGGAAGCAGATTATGGCGGATCCCAGCCACCATATTATTGTGGCGGAAGAAGAGGGAAGGCTCGCCGCTTCCTGCGTCTGTGTGATAGTGCCTAATTTAACGAGGCAGGGAAGGCCTTATGCACTGATAGAAAATGTGGTTACCCACTGCTGTTACCGGAAGAGAGGGCTGGCCTCCGCCTGTCTTGCCTATGCAAAAGACCTGGCGGAAGCTGCCGGCTGTTATAAAATGATGCTTCTTACGGGGGCAAAGGATGGAAAGACCCTCCGTTTTTATAAAAATGCCGGATACAACAGTGCTGACAAGACCGCTTTTATTCAGTGGCTGTAGAGTCTGTTGCATGTAATTGCCCTATCTTGTTATATTCGTCTATTAGTTCCTGAACCAGATATTCATCACTTCTGCAGTGCATGTCTGACAGGCCTTCACTCATTTCTTTATAAGTAATTGAATGATAGAAAAAATCTAATGCTTCTCTAACAGTGATTCCAACATTCAGTGCGAATATTTTTATTAAGCGCACATATTTTTTTTGTAATAAAACAGGATTTGCTTCCACTAAATTTCCTCACTCTCTGTAAATCTAAGATACGTATCTATAATTTTTTGATTGCGTATACACATTTGGAGGTTAGGTTTTTCATAACGCAGTCTTTTAATAGCCTCCTTCTTTTCAATAAGTCCATCATAATATAACTCTATCGTATTAAACACTTTATCGTTTGCTACACCACCGATTATCAGATCGTGGCCGCCCGGGTTTTCATTTCGCCTGCATGACATTATGAAATCAAGCCATTCTTCCGTATATCCATCGAATTCCAGTGTCTTAAAATGTGTTTTACATTCCTCTAAATCAAAGTCATAAACAGATACTATACCACTACCCAAGTTTCGTCTAAATCTTGCTGCCCATTTGGAAGCTTGTTCTTTAATTGGGGTGATATAAAACCCTTTTCCGAAATCAACACTATCTCTGGAATGGTATACATCCGGTAATGCAATCTCAATTGAGGAACCATGATATATTATCATTTCAATACCCCACATTCTTTCATGTAGTCAATAATATCATTCACAATATAAGCTTTACTTTGCGTATGCAGTATTTCGTAATTTGGAATGATATATTCATCTAAAATATCGTTGTCACCCGTTAAAAGCCGATATGCTTCTTCTCCTGAAATTTCAAGCTTTTGCGCTATATTTTCTATACAGAAGACAGAAAATTCGACTTGTGCACTGCTGGCCAGCTCCTGTGCTGCCCTTAATGCCGATCTGTTCATGGCTTCTCTTGCCGCCTTCATTCCGGGCGTATTTAAAAATGGAGTAACTGCATCCGGTGCGGAAATATCATCGTTTTTTGGCATATATATCATCTCCTAACTTCGTATCCTCATTCATAAATGTGATATATTCGTAACTGTTCAGCAGGTCAGCGCATTTACTGCGCTGACCGTAAGAAAGTGATTCAGGAGTGCAAAAATCCATCGCCGAAGGCGATTTAGGATGGATTTTTGCAGAGTAACTGTGAGGGTACTGAACAGTTACATATATTCTTAATTATAATTCACAATCTCTGTATACTGAATATAATTTTCCGGTAAAAAATTACCATATACCAGATAGACATTTTATAGTTTCAATCCCCGGTACCGGTTAAAGCAGGAAAAGATCTCCTGTCTCCTGGGAACAGCCAGATCCGTGGGAAGGTAAGAGGAATCAGACAGGGCTTCAAGCCCTTTTTTCTCTATAAGAGAAAGCAGGGAATCCACGAGAACCTTCATGCTTGTCTGCCCGTTGAACAGGCTTTTTTCCGCAAGGGCCAGCATGAAAGAAAGGGCGGCGGTCTGTTCGGTATCGGCCAGCTGTTCCAGATACCGCAGGTCAATTGTCTCGTGCCCCAGCTGGATTGTCTCCCTGCCATGCGCCTTATGTTTAAGGCGATCGTCCCTTCGGAGGGCCGGATTATAGCCGGGAGCACGGCGGAAGGAGGGCAGTGCCGGATCCGGAAGAATCTGGGGCATCCCGGCTTCGGGATTTTCCGGATTCCTGTCCGCATAAAGCGCCGCTTCTTTTTTTGCAAAGGCGGTTATATCCCTGGGGACATAGCGATCCATCTGAAGGATAGCATCAGCTATATGAAAATAGGAGCCGGAGCTTCCGGCAACAATAACGGAGGAGATGCCGCAGTTTTCGTAAAGAAAGCGGGCCCGTTCAATAAACGGGGTAATAGGCTCTTCCTCCCGGCATACCACCCGCTGCATCAGCTCGTCCCGGATCATGAAGTTGGTGGCACAGGTATCTTCATCAATGAGGAAAAGAGAAGTCCCGCTTTCTATTCCCTCGATGACATTTGCGGCCTGGGAGGTGCTTCCGCTGGCATCCTCCGTATAAAAGGCTTTGGTATCTTTGGCATTGGGCAGATTGTTGATAAACATGGAAATATCAGTTTTCTTAATACTTCTTCCATCTTCGGCGCGGATTTTGAGCGCGCTGTCGTCGGTAATGACATATTCCCTGCCGTCTCCTGCAATATGATTATAAACGCCCAGTTCCAGCGCCTCAAGCAAGGTGGATTTTCCGTGGTAACCGCCTCCTACAATGAGGGTAATCCCCTTTTTGATGCCCATTCCCGTGAGGGGACCGTGATGAGGGAGCGTAAGTGTGATCTCCATGGAGGCGGGAGAAGTGAAAGGGATCCCGTCTTTCATAGGCCTGTCCGATACGCCGGATTGTCTGGGCAGGATGGCTCCGTTTGCCACAAAGGCACACAAATCCAGATCGGAAAGCCGGGTACGGATATAATGCTGATCCTCAGCCAGATAGATTACCTCCTGCACCCTGACGGAGGATAGTTTTTTATAAAAACAGACCGTCTGCACACACGCAGGCAGGAAATCAAAAAGAATCCGCTCCAGCTGTGAGGCATTGATGGTTCTTCCGTTTGCGGGAAAACCGGCGGCAAGCCGGATGTGAAGACTTCCGTTTTCCGGGTGGATTGTCACCGCCGAACGTTCCAGAATTTCCTGACCGCACCTGCTGACGCTAATGAGCCCGCTTTTACCGGAACCCTTGGCTTTAAAGGTGTATTTTTCGATTTCCTGGTAGAAAAGGCGGTTCAGGTAGTCCTGCAGAGCTACCCGTTTATATCTGGTATCAAAGAGAGTGGCCGGAAAACCCGCTGTCCTTCCATCTACAAGGATGCTCAGACGGGAAGGGGAGGCAAAGGGATCTCCCTGTACATGGTCGATGGACAGGGTATAGGTTCCAAATGAGTAGCTGCCCTTGAGATCCTTATAGGCGGGGTAGCTTTTATGATCGATGGCACGGAGTGCACGACGGAGATCTTCTGCATTTTTCATGGTATATAGATCCTTTCTTCTAAAAATCTGTTATTTAAACTTCACAGGTGCCAAATGACCGTCCGCCCGCTGCCGGAGCGGTATCCCCGGGGCTGAAAAGGATTTTCGCCAGTCCGTCAGACCGGACATTCCGATAAGCCCGAGGGCATCAAGCGTGTCAGGTGAGGCTGACACACTTGATCGGTCTTATCTCCATGGTCTGAAAGGCA
>URMK01000034.1 GCA_900548905.1 uncultured Lachnospiraceae bacterium
GTAACTTTTTGCGCAGAAAAGGAGCTGCGCGCTAATTTCTTAGTGCGACAGCCCCTTTTGCTACTGCTCACTTCGTGACCAGTAACATGCATAAATCCATTTCAAATCGCCTGCGGCGTTTGTGTTTATACACCCTTGAATCACATTCTCACATACTGTGCAGTAAATGCACAGTACTGAGTGAACAGTTACATGTTTTTCGTCCGTATGGAAATCACGGGTCTTTTCTTCTTTTACATCAGCAGTGAATGTGGTATAATGTCCGCAGGGCGGACATTATACCTGCGCATCCGGTTTCTGCGTCGGCCGCAGAAAGCCGGGCGCTGGAATCCCCCGGAGGGCATGCCCACGAAGCGGGTATGATATAATGTCCGCAGGGCGGACATTATACCTGCGCATCCGGTTTCTGCGTCAGCCGCAGAAATCCGGGCGCTGGAATCCCCCGGAGGGCATGCCTGCGAAGCGGGTATGATATAATGTCCACGGAACAGACTAAAATTTCTCTCATGGACAGAGGAAGAAAAGCGGTACAATGGATACAATATATGTAGTTATAAAAGGAGATTATTCGGATGAGGATCAGATCCGGAGGGCAGGGGATGTCCTGAAAGCGGGCGGTCTGGTGGCGTTTCCCACGGAAACGGTTTATGGTCTGGGAGGAGACGCGCTGAATCCGGCTTCCTCTAAAAAAATATATGCGGCCAAAGGAAGGCCTTCGGATAATCCTCTTATTGTGCATATCTGCAGATGGGAGGATATTTACCGGGTTGCGGAAGCTGTGACGGAGGAGGCGGGGCGTCTGGCGGAAGCCTTCTGGCCAGGCCCCCTTACTTTGATTCTGAAAAAAAAGGACACGGTTCCCGCAGAAACCACAGGAGGGCTGGATACGGTGGCCGTCCGTTTTCCTTCCCATCCGGTTGCCCGGAGGCTGATTGAGGCGGCCGGGGGTTTTGTAGCGGCCCCCAGCGCCAATGCTTCGGGAAAGCCCAGCCCTACCATGGCGGAATATGTGGCGGAGGATATGAACGGAAGGATAGATATGATTCTGGACGGCGGAGCCGTGGGAATCGGTCTGGAATCTACCATCGTGGATGTCTCGGGAGAGAAACCCACCATTCTTCGCCCCGGTTATGTAACACAGGAAATGCTGGAAAAGGTGCTGGGAGAGGTTTCTGTGGATCGGACGATACTGGACGGTACCACCGCACAGCGGCCAAAGGCTCCGGGTATGAAGTACAGGCACTATGCGCCAAAAGGAGAGCTTTCTATTGTGGAAGGAGATCCGGAAGCGGTGGTGGATCGCATTAACAGTCTGTGTGCCTGCGCGGCGGCTGCGGGAAAGAAAACCGGGATTATTGCCACCGATGAGACTTTTTCCCGCTATAGGGCTGCAAGTGTAAAAAGCGTGGGAAGCCGGGGGGATGAGGAAGCCATTGCCCACAGCCTGTACCGGATACTGCGGGAATTTGACGATGAAGAAATAGAAGTGATGTATACGGAGTCTTTTCCCACCGACGGAATGGGACAGGCTATTATGAACAGGCTGCTGAAAGCGGCGGGACACCGGATAATTACGGTCTGATGAAAAGATAAGAAATTATCATTCATATAATAAAAGCCGGAAGGCGGAAAGGTGCGTATATGTTGGTAGCATTAGGAAGTGACCACGGCGGTTATGATTTAAAACAGGAAGTGATCGGATACTTGAAGGAGATGGGGATCAGCTACAGGGATTTCGGATGTACGGGCAGGGAGTCCTGTGATTATCCGGAATTCGGCAGGGCGGCTGCGGAAGCGGTGGCCGGCGGGGAATGCGATAAAGGAATTGTTATCTGTACCACGGGGATCGGTATTTCCATTGTGGCGAACAAGGTGAAGGGAATCCGGTGTGCGCTCTGTGCGGATACGGTTTCCGCACGGCTTACCAGAGAACATAATGATGCGAATATTTTGGCTATGGGAGCGGGCATCATAGGAAAGAACCTGGCGCTCAGCATAGTGGAGACATTTTTGAACACTCCTTTTTCAGAGGAAGAAAAGCATGCCCGCAGGATCAGGGCTATTGAATAAAAAGCAGATTACACAGGCAGAAAGATAAAATGATATGCAAACGTAACCGTTTTGATTTATCTGAACGGTTACAGAAAAACATACAGGAGGACAAATATTATGGCAAAGGTAGTCGTTATGGATCATCCGCTGATTCAGCACAAAATAGGGTATATCAGGAGAATCGAGACAGGTACGAAGGACTTCAGACAGACGATCAGCGAGATTGCCATGCTCATCTGCTATGAGGCTACGAGAAGCCTGCAGCTTGCCGATGTGGAAATCACTACGCCTATCTGCAATACCACGGTTAAGGAACTGAAAGGTAAGAAAATGGCAATTGTGCCTATTCTCCGTGCCGGCCTTGGTATGGTGGACGGCGTGCTGAACCTGATTCCGGCGGCAAAAATCGGCCATATCGGCCTGTACCGTGATCCGGAAACACTGAACCCGGTGGAATATTACTGCAAGCTTCCTGCCGATTGCGCGGAAAGGGAGGTTTTTGTGGTGGATCCCATGCTGGCAACCGGCGGTTCTTCCGTGGCGGCTATCCAGATGCTGAAGGACAAGGGATGTAAAAAAATCCACTTCATGTGCATCATTGCCGCTCCGGAAGGAATAGCAAAGATGCAGGAAATCCATCCGGATGTGGATTTGTATGTGGGCGCGCTTGATGAAAAGCTGAATGATCACGGATATATTGTTCCCGGTCTGGGAGATGCGGGCGACAGGATTTTCGGCACCAAATAAGAAGAAATTAGAGGGATTTTCATGAAAAGAACCGATTATATAACCTGGGATGAGTATTTTATGGGAGTAGCCAAACTGTCAGGCATGCGTTCCAAGGACCCCAGTACCCAGGTGGGGGCCTGCATAGTGAGCCAGGACAACAAAATTCTGTCCATGGGCTATAACGGGTTCCCTATAGGCTGTTCCGATGATGAATTTCCATGGGATAAAAAAGGGGAGGAAGAGGATACCAAATATCCTTATGTCACCCACAGTGAATTGAATGCTATTCTCAACTACCGGGGAGGGAGCCTTGCCGGAGCCAAGTTATACGTTTCCCTTTTTCCCTGCAATGAATGTGCCAAGGCCATTATCCAGAGCGGCATCAGAGAAATTATTTACGAATGTGACAAGTATGCGGATACGCCGGCTGTGCGGGCTTCCAAACGTATGCTGGATGCCGCGGGGGTGGCATACCGGCAGTATGAATCAGCCGGCCGCAATGTGACAATCGAACTATAAAGGAGAAATCGGATGAAGACAGCTGGAAAGCGAAGGCTGCTGGCAGGATTTTTGGCGGTTGTGATGTTTCTGTGTATCCCGGTTATCCGGGCAGGGGCAACTTCTGATACGAAAGAAAAGCTGGATAAGGCGAAGCAGGAAAAAGAAGCTACGGAGAATCAGAAGAATGCCACAGAAACCACAATTGATAATATGGAGGAGGCCAAGACCGGTCTGGCAGGGGAGCTGGCCGGGCTTACCACACAGCTGACGGAGGTAAGCGACAACCTGGAAACCATAGAAAACAATATTATCGCAAAAAACGAGGAAATTGCCAAAACCCAGGAGGAGCTGGAGGAAGCCAGGAAATCGGAGGAATGGCAGTATACCTGTATGAAAAAACGGATCCAGTTCATGTATGAGCAGAACAGCCAGATGTATCTGGAGGCGTTGTTTTCTTCTTCCTCCTTTGCCGATTTTCTGAATAAGTCGGAATATTTCGAACAGATTGCGGCGTATGACCAGAAGATGCTTGCCCAGTACAAGGAAACCAGAAAACAGATAGAAGAAAAAGAAGCACAGCTGGAGAAGGAAAAGGAAGATCTGGACGAAATGAAGGCTTCCGCTGAGGCGGAACATGAGAAATTCAGCGGCCTCATCAATAAAACCAAAGGGAACATAAGCAGCTATTCCAATCAGATCGCGGGGGCGGAAGCCCAAGTGGCGGCACTGGAGGCCCAGATTGAGGAACAGAACAAGAATATTTCCGCTCTTCAGAAGCAGCTTGCGGAAGAAATGGCGAAATCCCGACTGGCGGCAAATTCCAGCTGGCGTGATATTTCCGAAGTGACCTTTACGGAGGACGACAGATACCTTCTTGCCAACCTCATCTATTGTGAAGCGGGAGGCGAACCCTATGACGGGCAGGTAGCCGTTGGCGCGGTGGTAATCAACCGTGTATTAAGCTCCGTTTACCCCAATACCCTCTCCGGCGTTGTTTACCAGAACAGACAGTTTGAGCCGGTTTCTACGGGGCGTCTGGCCCTGGCGCTTGCGGAGAACAGGGCGACCGCCAGTTGTTACCGGGCGGCGGATGAAGCGATGAGCGGGATGACCAATGTGGGGAATTGTGTGTATTTCAGAACACCCATACCCGGGCTGGAAGGGATCAACATCGGAGGACATGTCTTCTATTAATATGGATAATATGGTATGCAATAATCTGTGATAGGCAGAACGTGGTATACGCCGGAACAGGACAAGCTATTCCGGCAAAAAAGGCCATAGCAGGAAATTCCCATTTCCGCTATGGCCTTTTTATACGGAGCTTCCGCCGTTTTTGCAAAATCAGCACTGGTGCAGCAGGCTTTCCGCAGGATCAAACCGGTTAATAGGGGCGGTAAGCTCCCCGAGCTTACCTGCATATATCCGGTTCAGCAAAGCATCCAGGGAAAGAAGGGCGGCCTGCAGCTGGGGGATTGTGATGAGCCCTTCCGTAAGCGCCTGGGAGATTTCCCCCAGATCCACTACCTTGACAAAGCCGTCGGGATAAATGATCACGTCCGCTAGGAGGTCGGTAACTACCAGGGTATTCGATTCTTCGTCGTAGCTGTGGGTGATGATATCGCAGTAATAATAGAGCAGCGTATTGTCCGCCGCGTAGAATTTGCTGATTTTATAGCCTTCTTCAAAGAAATAGCAGGAAAAGCCGTGGTGAAGATCCTTTCTTGGTTTCAGCGCCTGCCAGCTGGTAACCAGAATGTTATCCTCATGCAGAAGAATCCTGTCATCTTTCAGAAGAACGCACTCTTCGGGAATCAGACGTCTGCGGTACAGGATGGGATCTTTCATAAGCGCCTCCTCCTCCTTTGGGACGCATCGGACTGCGTCTGCCGGGGTTTGCCAAAGGTTATAAAATGAAGTATGTATTTGTCCAAAATACTACACGTAACGGGACAAAATGTCAATGAAAAAAACCACTGTTTTGGTAGACAGAATCCGGGAAAATGGGTATAATCATAAATGAGTGTTTTTACCCTGGACAAAGTGTACCATAATCGGTGAAAGGAATACGGAAGTGGATAATAATGTTTTCAGGTATTTATCCCTGATAACGCAGTTTGGCATTTATATGCTGGTCCCCATTTTTTTGTGCTCCTTTGCGGGCATGTTTTTGGATAAAAAGCTTGGCACATCTTTTTTTATGGTCATACTGTTCTTTGTCGGTGCCCTTGCCGGGTTCAGGAACATATATGTATTGGCACAAAAATTAACCAGGGACAAGAGTAAAGGCAGCCATGATGAAAAATCTTCTGGAAAAAGTAAATGAAACTGTCCTGGAATTATGGACGGGCATACTGCTGTGGGGAATCGTCTGTCAGCTGGTCCCCGTGTGGTTTGTAAAGGACAAGGCGGGCTACAGTCTGGGACTATGGCTGGGAATCCTGCTTGCAGGCGCTTCGGCCTTCCATATGTGGTGGTCCCTGGACAGGGGGCTGGACAGAGGCGGCGCCGCCCAGGGCTATATACGAAAGCATGCTTTTATCAGGTATGCCGTAATAGTTGCGGTATTTGCAGCGGTAATGCTTACGGGGACGTTCAATCCTCTGGCGGCGTTCCTGGGAATTATGGGTTTGAAGGCGGGGGCTTATCTGCAGCCCTTTGTGCATAAACGCCTGCATCCTGAGGAGGAGAGGGAAGACTCCCCGGAATGGAATAGGCAGGCCGGCCAAACAGCCGGCGCCGAAAATGAAGAAAAGAAGGAGGTGAACCTATGATGAATGGTATTTTGTTGTCCGCGGAGTCGGAAGTGGATTTTATGATACACGGAATCTTTCCCTACAGCTTTTTCGGACATCAGGTGTGGATAACGACCACCCATGTATGCTTGCTGATTATCATGCTTGTGCTTATCGGGTTTGCCATTGCTGCAAACCGGGCGATGAAGCATGCTTCAGAGGTGCCCGGTGCCTTTCAGAATATAGTGGAGATGGTGGTGGAAAAGCTGGACGGCATGATTCATAACGTAATGGGCAAGAATGCGGTGAAATTTGCCAACTATATCGGCACTATTTTTATTTTTATTCTGATAAGCAATATCTCGGGACTGTTCGGCCTGCGCCCGCCCACGGCGGACTATGGAGTAACGCTTCCCCTGGGGCTTCTGACATTTACGCTTATCCACTTTAATAAGCTGAAACACCAGAAGCTGTCAGGTGTCCTGAAGGGCTTGTGCGAGCCCTGGCCTATCTGGGCGCCCATCAATATAATCGGTGATGTGGCTGTTCCCATATCCCTGTCCCTGCGTCTGTTTGCCAATGTGCTTTCCGGTACCGTCATGATGGCACTGGTATACGGACTGCTGAAATGGTTTGCGGTAATATGGCCGGCGGCCCTGCACGTATATTTTGACCTGTTCTCCGGTGCGATCCAGACGTACGTATTCTGTATGCTGACCATGACTTATATTTCAGATGCAATCGGGGATAAATAAGCGGAAACAACAGCGCGGATGGAACCAGCGCAATTGTTCATAAATAAGAAAATAATTTTTAAACCGCTTTTAGGCGGAAGAATGGAGGAAATTATGGAGTTCAATGAAAGCTTTATTCTGGGATGTTCAGCAATCGGTGCAGGTCTTGCGGTTATCGCAGGTATCGGACCTGGTGTAGGACAGGGTATTGCAGCAGGACATGCTGCCGCAGCCGTAGGACGTAACCCCGGCGCAAAATCCGATATTACATCCACAATGCTTCTTGGACAGGCAGTTGCCGAAACAACAGGTCTTTACGGACTTCTTGTTGCCATGCTGCTCATGTTCGTTAAACCGCTGATTTAAGGTGCGGCCTCAATCCAAAAAATGAATGAAAGGAGGCTTGCATCTTGACGACAAAATTAGCGATGGCAGTCCTGATGACTGCTGACGAAATGACGCCCCGTCTTTTTGATCTGGATTTTCAGCTGCTGGCGGATGCCGTACTGTCTGTAATAGCCGTATTTGTGCTGTTCCTGGCAATGTCCTATTTCCTTTTTAACCCGGCGAGGGAATTCCTGAAAAAGAGACAGGACAAAATCCGGAATGAACTGGAAGAGGCGAGAGTCAGCCAGGAAGAAGCTGCCGCTCTGAAGAAGAATTATGAGGACAAGCTGGCAAACATTAATAAAGAAGCTGATGAGATCCTCAGCGCTACCAGAAAGAAAGCCATGGCCAATGAAACCCGTATTGTCGGGGAGGCCAGGGACGAAGCCGCAAGAATCGTGGCCAGAGCCAAAATCGAAGCGGAGCTGGAGAAGAAGAAGGTGGCCGATGAGGTGAAGAAGGAAATGGTTTCCCTGGCAGGCGTGCTGGCAGGCAAGGTTATTGGAAGCACCATTGACGCTGCGTCTCAGGACAGCCTGATTGATGAGACTCTTAAGGAAATAGGTGATAGCACATGGCTAAGCTAGTTTCGGAAACTTACGGAGAAGCGCTGTTTAGCCTGGGAATGGAAAAGGAAGCTGTGGACAGCCTCATGGAGGAAATTATTTCTCTTGATAAGATATTGGAAGGCAATCCCGGTTTTTCCAGACTGATGAATCATCCGGATATCGGAAGGGATGAAAAGCTTGCGATCCTTCAGACCGTTTTTGAAGGAAAGCTTTCCGATACCATGTACGGTTTTCTGGAGGTGCTGATTCACAAGGGCCGTTATGGCGCTATTGATGATATTTTTACTTACTATACGGACAGATATAAGGCTTTCCACAAGATCGGGGTGGCATATATTACCAGCGCTGTGGCGCTGACCGACGGACAGAAGGCCAGAATAGAAAAACGTCTGATAGAAACCACACAGTACAGCAAAATGGAGCTGCATTTCCGTCTGGATAAGGATCTGATTGGAGGTCTGGTGATCCGGATTGGCGACAGGGTGGTTGATTCTAGTATCCGTACAAAGCTGGAAGGGCTGCAGAGGCAGCTGATGAAAGTACAGCTTTCATAACCGTTCGGCAGGTTTTGAACAGTTACCAGCTTTCATAAAACAACCTGTGTAAACGGGAAAAATGGAAAACCGCCCCCGGTGGCGGAAGTAGAGGAAGGTTAAAAGTCCATGAATTTAAGACCAGAAGAGATAAGCTCGGTTATAAAAGAACAGATTGAGCGATACTCCTCCAAGCTGGAAGTGGCAGAGGTTGGTACGGTCATCCAGGTTGCGGACGGTATCGCACGTATCCACGGACTTGAAAACGCAATGCAGGGTGAGCTTTTGGAATTTCCCGGCGAAGTATACGGAATGGTACTGAACCTGGAAGAGGATAACGTGGGTGCCGTACTCCTTGGCAGCCAGAGGAATATCCGGGAAGGCGATATGGTAAAAACCACCGGCAGGGTGGTTGAGGTTCCCGTAGGCGATGCGATGACAGGCCGTGTAGTCAATGCCCTTGGACAGCCGATTGACGGCAAAGGGCCTATACAGACGGACAAATTCCGTAAAATTGAAAGGGTTGCGTCCGGCGTTATTACCAGAAAATCAGTAGACACACCGCTGCAGACAGGTATCAAGGCTATCGATTCCATGGTTCCTATCGGAAGAGGGCAGCGTGAGCTGATTATCGGCGACAGGCAGACAGGAAAGACTGCTATTGCCATTGATACCATTATTAATCAGAAGGGGCAGAACGTTAAGTGTATTTATGTGGCAATCGGTCAGAAGGCTTCAACGGTTGCATCTATTGTTAAGACCCTGGAAGAATTCGGCGCCATGTCGTATACGACGGTGGTGGCATCCACTGCCAGTGAATTGGCACCGTTACAGTATATAGCACCTTATTCCGGCTGTGCGATCGGTGAGGAGTGGATGGAAAACGGCGGCGATGTGCTTGTGGTTTATGATGATCTCACCAAGCATGCGGCGGCTTACCGTACCCTGTCCCTTCTGCTGAAGAGACCGCCGGGACGTGAGGCATATCCCGGAGATGTGTTCTATCTGCATTCCAGGCTTCTGGAACGTGCGGCAAGAATGAATGAGGAATACGGCGGAGGTTCCCTCACAGCCCTTCCTATTATTGAAACCCAGGCGGGTGATGTTTCCGCCTATATTCCCACCAACGTGATTTCCATTACCGACGGCCAGATCTATCTGGAAACGGAAATGTTCAATGCAGGCTTCCGGCCCGCAGTTAACGCGGGCTTAAGTGTATCCCGTGTAGGCGGGGCCGCGCAGATTAAGGCAATGAAGAAAATCGCCGCCCCTATCCGTGTGGAACTGGCGCAGTACAGAGAGCTTGCCGCTTTCTCCCAGTTTGGATCCGAACTGGATGCAGACACTAAGGAAAAGCTGGCACAGGGCGAGAGAATCAAGGAAGTCCTGAAGCAGCCTCAGTACAAGCCTATGGCTGTTGAGTATCAGGTTATTATTATCTTTGCGGCTACCAACAAGTACCTGCTGGATATTCCTGTGACGGAGGTCACACGGTTTGAGAGTGAATTGTTTGAATTCCTGAATGTGAAGTATCCCGAAGTACCTGCCGCGATCCGAACGGAAAAGGTAATCTCCGGGGAAACGGAAAAGACACTTATCAAGGCCATCGAGGAGTGCAAGGCACAATTCAGGTAGAAAGAACAGGTGAATTTGTATGGCTTCCATGAGAGATATTAAAAGGCGGAAGAGTACTATCCAGAGCACCCAGCAGATAACGAAAGCCATGAAGCTGGTCTCTACCGTCAAGCTGCAGAAGGCCAAAACAAAAGCCGAGGAATCCAAACCCTATTTCGATACCATGTATCAGACGGTGAAGTCTATTCTGGGAATGTCCGATAACATCAGCCATCCCTACCTGGACGGCGGCCCCGGCAGCAAAAAGGGAGTGATTGTTATCACTTCCAACAGAGGACTGGCCGGCGGATACAATTCCAATATCACCAAGCTGCTCACCAGAGGCGAACTGACCAAAGAGGATGTGGTGGTTTACGCGGTGGGGAAAAAGGGAAAGGATACGCTGGAACGAAACGGCTACCATATTGCCGCTGATTATTCGGAGGTTATGGATGAACCTTCCTACCACGATGCCATGCACATAGGAAGGCGGGTACTCGAGGCTTTTGAAAATGGGGAGATCGGTGAAATCTACCTGGCTTACACAGTGTTCAAGAATACGGTGGTACACATTCCCGTTTTGACCAAACTGCTGCCTGTAAGCACGGATCCCTCTTCCCTGGGAACGGATTCTGCGGCCGGCGATTCTGGTCCGGCAATGGATCCCGCAGAAAAAGCAGCCGGACAGACCGAAGAGTATACAGGGCCTGAAGCGCCCATGAATTTTGAAATGGAAGAAGTGGACGCATTGGAGCTGCTGATTCCCAAATATATTACCAGTATGATCTACGGAGGCCTTCTGGAAGCTTCTGCCAGTGAAAATGGTGCCAGGATGCAGGCAATGGATGCTGCCACAAGCAATGCGGAAGATATGATAGATGATCTGACGCTCGCTTTCAACAGAGCCCGCCAGAGCTCCATCACCCAGGAACTGACGGAAATCATTGCAGGCGCCCAGGCGATCAGTTAATGATCGCCTGCGATCAGCTAATGATTGCAAGTCATTGGCTGGCCAATCGCTTGCCATTAGTTAGCGGCACTGGTAAAAATTAAGGAAAGGAAAATTAACTGTAATGGCAGAGAATAAAAACGGAAAAATCACGCAGGTAATCGGTGCGGTTCTGGACGTGAAATTTGAACAGAACTGCCTGCCGGATATCAACGAAGCGCTGAAAATTCCTACCAGAAGCGGCGGCACGCTCGTAGTGGAGGTCGCCCAGCATCTGGGTGACGATATTGTACGATGTGTTGCCATGGGTTCTACGGACGGACTGGTGAGGGGGATGGATGTTATTGCAACAGGCGCCCCAATCTGCGTACCGGTGGGAGAAAAGACACTGGGACGAATGTTCAATGTTTTGGGAGAACCGATAGATAACCTGCCGTCTCCTTCCGGCGTGAGTTACGAGCCTATCCACAGGCCTGCTCCGGAATTTGAAGAGCAGTCTACGGAAACGGAGCTGCTGGAGACAGGTATTAAGGTAGTGGATTTGCTTTGCCCTTATCAGAAGGGCGGTAAGATCGGCCTTTTCGGAGGAGCCGGGGTTGGCAAAACAGTCCTGATCCAGGAATTAATCCGTAACATCGCCACAGAGCACGGCGGATACTCCGTATTCACCGGTGTTGGGGAGCGTACCAGGGAAGGAAACGATCTCTATTATGAAATGAAGGAATCCGGAGTTATTGATAAAACCACCATGGTATTCGGGCAGATGAATGAGCCACCCGGAGCCAGAATGAGAGTGGGACTTTCCGGACTGACAATGGCGGAATATTTCCGTGATAAAGGCGGTAAAGACGTACTTTTATTCATTGATAATATTTTCCGGTTCACCCAGGCGGGTTCCGAGGTGTCCGCACTTTTAGGGCGTATGCCCTCAGCGGTGGGATACCAGCCTACCCTGCAGACAGAAATGGGCGCTTTGCAGGAACGTATTACTTCCACAAAGAACGGTTCCATCACATCCGTACAGGCTGTGTATGTCCCTGCGGATGACCTTACGGATCCGGCGCCGGCGACAACGTTCGCCCATTTGGATGCCACAACCGTACTTTCCCGTTCCATCGTGGAGCTGGGTATTTACCCTGCGGTGGATCCCCTGGAATCCACATCCAGGATTCTGGATCCCAGAATTGTGGGCGAGGAGCATTACCGGGTAGCCAGAGGGGTGCAGGAGCTGCTCCAGCGTTATAACGAGCTGCAGGATATCATTGCCATTCTGGGTATGGACGAGCTTTCCGAGGAGGATAAGCTGGTGGTTTCCCGTGCGAGAAAGGTACAGAGATTCCTTTCCCAGCCGTTCTTCGTGGCAGGGCAGTTTACCGGCATGGAAGGAAAGTATGTTCCTATTTCCGAAACCATCCGCAGCTTCCGCGAAATTCTGGACGGAGAGCACGACGATATCCCGGAAAGCTATTTCCTCAATGCAGGAAGTATTGATGATGTGCGGGAGCGTGCTGGCACACTCGTACATTCGTAAACAGAGGTGCATTTATGGCAGAAGACAGGAACTTTACATTGAAAATCATCACGCCGGAACGGGTTTTTTATGACGGCCCGGTAAGTATGGTGGAGTTCAATACCACGGAAGGGGCAATTGGTATCTATAAGGGCCATATCCCCATGACCGTTATGATCAAGCCGGGTATTCTTACGATCACGACCGATGAAGGCAGGCGGGAGGCCGCTTTGCACGCCGGTTTCGTGGAAATTCTGCAGGAAAAGGTGACCGTACTTGCGGAAGTAGTGGAATGGCCTGAAGAAATTGATGAAAACCGTGCCAAAGCAGCGTTGGAAAGAGCTGAAGAACGTATCAGGCGTCATGAGCCGAATACGGATCTGGCAAGGGCTGAGACTGCTTTGGACAGAGCAATAGCACGTATCAATGTTTTAAAATAGGCGGGGAGAAAGCAGGTGTAGTCAGACGGGGCAGGGAGTCCCGTATGGAGTATACCTGCTTTTTCTCTAAGAAAGCCCCGGAGGAAGGCAGACATTGTTTCCAAAAGGTTTGCATGGGAGGATGGCATATGCGTGAGGATGTAAGTAAGATTCTTGAAAATGTGGGGAAGGTAATAATCGGAAAAGAGGAGGTGCTGGAAAAGCTTCTGGCGGGACTTCTGGCCGGCGGCCATGTGCTTTTGGAGGATGTGCCGGGAACGGGGAAGACGAAAATGGCAAAAGCGCTTTCCGCTTCTCTCGGAGTGGAGTTTGGGAGAATCCAGTTTACACCGGATATGCTTCCTGCGGATATAACGGGAATGCATATATACAGCAGGGAAACGGAACGTTTTGAATGGAAGGAGGGCCCTGTATTTACCAACGTCCTGCTGGCGGATGAAATCAACCGGGCTACGCCCAGAACCCAGGCAGGTCTGCTGGAATGCATGGAGGAACGGCAAGTGACGGTTGACGGGGAAACGAGGAAAATGGCAGAACCGTTTTTTGTAATCGCCACCCAGAATCCGGTAGAAACGGCGGGGACTTTCCCGCTGCCGGAGGCGCAGACCGACCGGTTCATTATGAAGCTGTCCATGGGGCTTCCCGACCGGGAAGAAGAAATCCGGATTCTGGAGACTTACAAGGACAGGGATCCCCTGCCCCAGCTTCGTCCGGTTATGTCCCGGGAAGAACTGCTCTCCATTAAAGACGCGGCGGAAAAAATATATGTACATCCCCTAATAAACGGTTATCTGGCAGATATTGCCCTTGCGACACGCAAGCAGGAGAAGGTGGTTATGGGGGTGAGCCCCAGAGGGACGCTGGCGCTTATGCGCTGCGCCAAAGCCCGGGCCTGTATGGAAGGCAGGAGCTATGTCATCCCGGATGATGTAAAAAAGCTGGCGTCCGCGGTACTTGCCCACAGGCTGATCTTTTCTTTTGGAAGAAGCAGACAGGAGGAAGCCGTGAAGCTTTTGGAGGATATTCTCACAGGTGTTCCCGTGCCCGTGGAAGATTTTAGCAAAAAATAAGCTGTGGGGGGAACGCTATGCTGATAATCTGGATTGTGTTCGGCGCCGTATTTCTTTTCTGTCTTCAGAAATGGATTTATGGGCGTTATTGGGAAAAGGATCTGTCTGTGGAACTGGCCTTTTCCAAAGAAAGTGCGGTAGCGGGTGAAGTATGCCAGCTGTCAGAGCGGGTGGAAAACAGAAAGCTGCTCCCGCTTCCTATGCTAAAGGTGAAATTTCAGGTTTCCAGGAAGCTCAGGTTCCCGGATGAAGGGGATGGGGCTGTAACCGATAAATATTACCGGAATGATATCCTGTCCCTGGGCCCCAGGCAGCGGGTGATACGTTTAATCCCCTTTACCTGCGGGGCCAGAGGCTATTACCGGCTCAGGGGGCTGGATCTGGTGGCGGCGGATTTATTTCTCACAAGAGAAATGATAGCGGAAGCCGAAGCGGACAGCACACTGTATGTGTATCCGGCCCCGGCGGAAGGTGTGGAGCTGGAAAGCGCCCTGCAGAAGCTGAACGGAGAGATACTGGCAAAAAGACATATGCTGGAGGATCCTTTTGAATACCGGGGTATCCGGGAATATGCCCCCTGTGATGAGATGAAAACCATCAACTGGAAAGCTACGGCGCGTATGGGCGAACTGATGGTGAATATGAAGAATTATACCTCCCTCCGGGCGGTACGTATTTTTGTAAATCTGGCGGATACCGGAATCCTCAAAAACGAAAAGCTGGTGGAGCTGTGTATTTCTATTGCTGCCAGATTTGCGGGGGAATTGCTGGGACAGGGAATCCGTGCGGCAGTTTATGCCAACGGAAAAGATGTCCTTACCGGGGATCCCATGAAAATCCAGCCAGGCGCAGGCCCCGGACATATGGAAAGCATAAACAGGGCATTTGCCAGAATCAATCTGGAGGAAGGGGTATATCCCTTCGGAAAAATTTTCAGACGGGAGCTGGAGGAAGAGGGGAAGGATACGGCTACCTTGTTCCTGTCGGCGGACAGAAGTCCGGAATTCCAGGAGGACATACGGATATTTGCCCGGACCGGTACGGATTTTACCTGGATGTGCCCGCTTCTGCCCCGGATGGAAAGTCATGTGGAGGATGAGGAAGCGCTGCATTTTGTCAGACTGGACGCGGAGGATATGCTGAATGGAAAATAAATGGATGAAGTACAGCTGTCAGGTGCTGGAGACCGTTATGAATTACCTGATAATCTTCTGCCTGGAAACCTTTGTGTTTGCTTCTTTTTCCAATCTGGAGAGCCTTGTGGGCGAAGCAGGCGTAGGGGTGCAGACACCGGGGATTCTGCGTCAGCTTCTTTTTCTCGCCCTCCCCCTTCTTTTTCTTCTTATCCGGGAGAAGGCAGGGCATTTCCTGACCTTCGTGGCATGTCATGCCGTTGGTGCCGCAGCTGCGGTTTTCCTTCTGGGCAACGGGGTGATGCAGAGAGTGGTTTTCGGCATTCTGGCCGGAGGTTACCTGGTGCGTTCTTTCCAGCTTCGGATTACCCGTCAGGAGGTGGAGGAAGGACAGCTGGGGCCTGTTGCAGGAGGGATAGCCGCGGGGGCTTCTTTTCTGGCATGCGCTTATCTGGGAAAAGAAGCGGCATGCGGCCGGATTGTGAATACGGCCCTGTTCTATACGTTCCTCTATTTTGTGTATTCATATCTGGAGCATCTGGCCCGTTTTGTACAGGTTAACCGCAGCAGCAATGCCCACATTCCCGTGCGGAAGATGCTGGTGCAGGGCGGCGGCCTTGCAGGGATATTCGGAATACTTGCGGTAATCATACTGGGGGCGGGAACGAATAACCGTCTTGTGCGCAGCATGATGGATCTGGTGAAAACGGCCGCGTATTATATTGCCAGAGCCATTGCCGCATGCATCAGTTTTTTCCTAAGCCTTTTTCCCGGTAAGGAGGAGGAAATTGCAGAGGAAGCGGCAGCGGCCGGACAGATGGATATGGGGCTTGGGGAAGCGGCGGCAACGCCGGCCTGGCTGGAACTGCTGATTAAAATAACGGAATATTTAGTGGCAGGCCTTACGGTGGCCCTGGTGTGTTTCCTTCTGTATAAGCTGGTGCTGGCAGCTGTTAAGAAGTTCTACGAAAAAACGGCGTTACAGGAAGAAGAGGAAGGCCAGGCAACGGAAATCCGGGAGTCCCTGGAAGGCAGACGAAAAAAGAAAGAAAAAGAAAGTCCTCTTCCTTTTCTTGCCAGAACACCGGAACAGAAAATACGGAAATGCTTTATCCGCACAATAAAAAAACTGGGGCTTGCGGAAAGCGGCAAAACCGCCAGAGAATTGATGGAGAAGGCTGAAGCAGCCGGGCCGGAGAACGAGAAAGAGCGAAAGGATTTGATCCGCTTGTACGAAAAAGCCCGGTATCACGGCAATTGCACCAAAGAAGAAGCCGGATTGGCGGCGCATGCGGCCAAAGCCTTAACCGATAAAACAAAAACAATATAAACCCTTTCCCTGCCGGATGCATAACATAAGATAAAGACGATTGGATGTTAAGCGCCTGAGGAAACCTTCAGGGGCGGAGCAGTCCGGAAAGGGAAAGTGATGGATGATATAAGGAAATTTCCGGGCAGATTTCCGGAAGAGCCCTACCGCAGTGAAGACGATGGGCGGAATATGCCGGGATACAGAGGATATCAGAAAGGTAACAGAGAGTACGGGGGAAAAGGACACCCGGAGGATTGGAGGAACGGGGGAGCCAATATGGACTATGGCTGCCCTTATGGGAACTGCGGCAGCACAAAAAAACCGCTCCCCTTCTATATGTCCTATCCTATGCCTATGTATTGGGACGAGGAGGATGATGCGGTAAGGGATTTGGAATATTTCCTTCAGCTTTATCCGGACGAAGCCCGGAGATACCAGAAAAAAATTATGGATATCCTGGACACCATGGATTACAGCGGAAGCATGATTTATGATGAATATCCGGATCGGCTGGCAATGTACCGTTTGAGTGAGGACGTCATTGACAAAATACTGCGGGAAGAGGAACGGGCGTCAGAAAGCGCAGGTGAGGCATCCGCAAAGGCCTTTATGGAAAAAAGAATGGCGGAAATACCGGAAACAGAGCAGGCATCCGGGCCGGCTGGTGAGGAAAACGGAGAACAAAGGAAGGAAATTGCCCTCCCGACGGAAAAAAACAGGATAGAAATCACCTCCCGCAGGGAGGAGGAACGCCGTCACAGAGGCGATTTAATCCAGGTTCTTCTGTATTATGAAATTTTCAGAAGAAGACATGGCCGGGGAGGTTCCTGCGGGATGTGTTCTTCACACGGCAGAAGAAATAATGGATTTTATAAATTCTAGTTGTGCATTTTATGCAGAGGAATTAAAATAGATTCGTGATTACTAAACCGGCTGTAAGGCCGGAACGCTTGTTTTTAGGTAACTGTTCAGTTCCTTCACAGTTACAGCCAAAATTTATCTTAAATCGTCTCCGGCGATCTTGAATCACTTTCTTACGGTCTGCGCAGTAAATGCGCAGACCTGTATGGATAGTTACGTTTTTAGTAACAGTTCAGACAGAAAATGCGCTGAACTGATATAACAGAGGTACTTTGGATGGAAGAATTATACAAGCTGTTAGAGGACAGCCTGACGGAAAGATTATATCAGATAAGTGTCGGCGGCCCCAGAGATAAAAGCGGGGATACCCGCCTTAAATTGAGGCCGGTCATGATAAAGACAGAGCTTTATTTCCAGTTGGAAAGCTATCGCGGTAACCAGGTTTTCCATGAGAATCTCACCGCCGGCCAGGCGATGGAAAAACTGGGAAAAGCCCTGGCAGCTTCCTTCCGTCAGATGGATGTGGAGACTATGGATTATCAGGCGGTTGCTATGGTGAGCAAAAAAGGTAAGGTAACCATAAAGAAAAAGAACCGTGCCAGGGAGGAGAGCAGGGAGCTTTCTCACAACAGGGCGAAGAAATATATCCTGGAGGAAGGCCGGCCGGTTGCGTTCCTGAAGGATCTGGGTGTTCAGACGGAAGACGGCAGGATCGTAAAAAGCCGATATGACAAATTCAGGCAGATAAACAGGTTTTTGGAATTTATTGCAGATATTATGCCTATACTTCCTAAAGAGAGATGTGTGCGTATTATTGATTTCGGCTGCGGAAAAAGCTACCTCACCTTTGCCATGTATTATTATCTTCACGAACTATGCGGGCTTACTATCCGTGTCACCGGCCTGGATCTGAAAAAAGAGGTCATACTTCACTGTCAGGGGCTGGCGGAAAAATACGGATATACCGGGCTGGATTTTATGCAGGGCGACATCGCCGATTATACCGGTGAAGAGAAGGTGGATATGGTGGTTACTCTCCATGCCTGTGATACGGCCACGGACTATGCACTGTATAAAGCAATCCGCTGGAACGCCGGAGTAATCCTGTCCGTTCCGTGCTGCCAGCATGAAATGAACCGTCAGATCCGCTGTGATATCCTTCAGCCGGCTTTAAAATACGGCCTGGTAAAGGAACGTATGTCTGCTCTTTTGACGGATGCTTTGCGGGCAAACCTGCTGGAAGAGGCCGGATACGACACCCAGCTGCTGGAATTTATAGATATGGAGCATACGCCTAAAAATATCCTGATACGGGCGGTGAAGCGTAACGGCGGAAAAACCGTTGATACGGGAATAGCTCAGATGGCAGATTTTCTGCAGGTGCATACCTGCCTGCAGGATTTGCTGGGCACTGAAAAGGAATAGGAATGAAGAAGACTATTATCAAGGGTTGCGTATTTGCAGCAACATTTATCGTGGTGCTTGTAGTGAGCAGCCTTTTCCTGAATAAAGGGAACACGGATATGACGGCAGAAATGAAGCTGCCGGAGCTGCCCCTCGTTTATATTAATGTGGGGCAGGAACATGTGAATATGATGCACGGCTTCCTTTCCCCGATGGAAGAAAAATATATGAAAGAAAGCATTATGCCCGTCGGAGCGGACAGAAGGCTTTCTCTGCGTGTTAAAAAATATGATCAGACCGTGGCTTCCCTGGCCTTTGAGGTGCGCAGCGTGGATGGAAGCCGGCTGGTGGAAAATACGGAAGTTACCAATTTCCGGGTGGACGGGGACACCATCACTGCGGATATTGTACTGAAGGATCTGATAGATGAAAAGACGGAATACAGCCTGACCTTTCTTGTAACCCTGGAGGACGGCAGATGCGCCCGCTATTATACAAGGATCATTCAGGCGGAGGGCTATGGCGTGGAGGAAAAACTGGAGTTTGTCAGGGATTTCAACGCGGCTACCTTCAGCGAGGAATGGCCGGGAGGATACCGTGCCAATCTGGAGCCAAACAGCGAGGGGGATAATTCCACTCTGAGCAAGGTGAATATACACAGCAGTGAATCCCAGATTGGCTGGGCAGGCCTTGAGGTAAAGCAGATTACGGAGCCTGTCTTTACTATCCGTGATATTACCGAGCAGACGGCTTCTATTACAGTGGAGTATCTGGTAAGCTTTATTCGTCAGGGGAAAGAGGTTTTTGGCGTGGCCGATGAAGTATACCGTGTCCGCCAGGGAACGGATGGCAC
This sequence comes from uncultured Lachnospiraceae bacterium, assembly GCA_900548905.1. Classification (GTDB taxonomy): domain Bacteria; phylum Bacillota; class Clostridia; order Lachnospirales; family Lachnospiraceae; genus Eisenbergiella. The sequence goes on from URMK01000034.1 coordinate 19,387, forward strand.
CATGTATCTTCTGGATTTTGAAAGAAGCATGAGCGAGATTTTTTCGGAAGATAAAACCGCTTTTGTGGGTGATAAGATAGTGCTGGGAATTACGGATTCGGATGTGAAAATGATGGAAAGCGACGGAGGGAAGGTATTGGCATTCGCCCAGGCCGGTATCCTCTACAGCCTGAATATGACGGATAATAAGCTCTCTAAATTATTTTCTTTTTATGATCCGGAAGGAAAGGATGAACGTTCCTTTTACGGCGGCCATGAATTTAAAATTCTACAGGTGGATGAGGCCGGAAACGTTTTCTTCATGGTATATGGGTATATCAGCCGCGGCAGCAGGGAAGGATACACGGGCGCCGAGGTATATCTGTATAACAATTCCCTGAATACTGTGGAGGAGCTGGCATTTATCCCCACGCAGAAGGCGCCGGAAATATTTGAGGCGGAAGTGGAGCAGCTGGCCTATATCAATGGTAAAAATGAGCTGTATATGCTTCTGAACAATCAAATCAGCTGCATCCACCTTGACAGCCAGGCCGTGGATGTGGTGGCGGAGAATTTGAACGGTGACAGCTATCAGGTATCGGAAAGCAACCGGATGATTGCCTGGCAGGATCAGGGGAAAAAATACGAAAGCACGAGCCTGACCCTGATGAACCTCAACAGCGGGGAACGTGTGACAATCCCTGCGGGAAGCGGCAATTATATCATGCCTCTCGGTTTTATGAATGATGATTTGATATATGGGGTGGCCCGGACAGACGATGTAAGGCTGGATGCCACCGGAACAATGGTCTTTCCCATGTACCAGATAAAAATCCAGAATGAGAACGGAAAAGTGCTGAAGACCTATGAAAAGCCGGGGGTCTATGTGACCGGCTGCAACATGAATGAGAACCAGATCAACCTGAACCGTGTGGAAAAGGATGAACAGGGAAATTATATCCCCTGTGAGGATGATCAGATAGTAAACGGCGTGGTGAATATCCAGAGAAGCAATAAGGTTATCAGCATACCTATGGAGGAGTACAAGAATATTACGGAAATCCAGATGAAATCTGCGCTCGACGGGAAGAAGCTTAAATTCCTTACCCCCAGAGAGGTATTGTATGAAGGAAGCAGGGAAATCCATATTCCAGCGTCCCAGATAACAGCAGAGAACTATTATGTATACAGCCCCGGCGGGGAAGTGACCATTGTGCCCACGGCCGGTGAGGCGATCAACCTGGCCTATGATACGGCTGGTACGGTGACAGGGGAAAGCGGTGCCTATATCTGGAGAAGGGGAAGGATTAATACCAAAAACCAGATCATGGCGATTGAGGGTGTCCCCGTTACGGAGGAGAAAAACAGTCTGGCTGTGTGCCTGGATTCCATATTCTCTTATGAAGGCATCATGAGGAATTCGGATTATCTGCTTGCCCAGGGAAAGACAGTGCAGGAGGTTTTGGAAGAGAATCTGGAAAATGCACAGGTCCTGGATTTATCAGGCTGTACCCTGGAAAGCGTGCTTTATTATCCTGACAGGGAAATTCCTGTGCTGGCTATCCTGGGAGATGGAAGTGCGGTTCTTATCATCGGCTTTAATGAAACAAATGTGGTGCTGATGAATCCGGAAACAGGTACGGTTTACAAGATGGGAATGAATGATGCAGCCCAATGGTTCGAAGAAACCGGCTGCCACTTCCTGTCCTATGTGAAGAAATAACAGACGTCGTATACCGGGCCCCATTCTCCCCATGGAAGAATGGGGCTCTTTCTTATAGACGGGAAATCCCCAAAATACAGGGGCTGCAACCGATAGTTGCGGCAATGAAAAGCAGAATTGGTAGTGCAACTTCAGGGGTTTCCCTTATAATGCAGGAAGTCGGGAACCCAAAAGTTCCATAAAAGGCAGGAGGACTTATCGTATGAATATTGAAATTGCCAACAGGCTTGTCACCTTAAGAAAACAGAACAGCTTCTCCCAGGAAGCACTTGCTGAAAAGCTGGGCATAAGCCGGCAGGCGGTGAGTAAATGGGAGCGGGCGGAGGCCTCTCCTGATACGGATAATCTGATTCTGCTTTCCAGAATCTATGGGATATCCATGGATGAGCTTCTGCGCACCGAAGATGAGATTCCGGTTTCTTATATAGAAGAGTCCGGATCGGGCAGGGAAGAAAGGGAGATGCAGACTCCGGATATGCAATTGGCGCAGACACAGATCCCGGATATGCAGACTTCGGATATACAGCCCCCGGATAAGGCGTTTGCGGAAGAAGAAGGGGATTATGTCCATATAGGACTGGACGGTATCCATTGCAGGGACAAGGACAATGAGGTACATATCGGCTGGAAAGGGATTCATGTCACCGGAAAGGATGAGGATGAGGTTCACTTGGATTCCAACGGCATCTATGTGAATGGGAAGCGGTATGACAGCCATCTTTTCTGGGAATGGGCCGGATCCGAATTTCCGTTCACCCTGCTGGTTATCGTAGCTTTTATTGTGATAGGTGTGCTTACCGGGGCCTGGCATCCCGCCTGGGTCATCTTTTTTACCATTCCCCTCTTTCATTCCTGTGTGGAGGCTTTCCGGCGAAAGGATATGGGCAGATTCGCTTTTCCTGTCCTGGTGATGCTGGTATATCTGCTTCTCGGTATTTTTAAAGGGCTGTGGCATCCGGGCTGGCTGCTGTTTTTAGCCGTTCCGGTCTACTACGCCGTGACCGGATATATACGGACCCGGAAAGAAAAGAAGGAAGAAACATATCCTGAAGATACCGGATCCTTATAATTTCCTTATATTTGTCTGTTACACTCCTGTCTATAGAATGCTCAGGAGGTAAATTGATATGAAAAGTGCAATATGCAAAAAAGGATTCACGGATTTCCAGCTGAAATGGCTGGCCCTGGTACTTATGGTGATGGACCATATCCATTATTTCTTCGGATTTACGGGGAAGATACCGGATTGGTTTTCCATGCTGGGAAGGCTCTCCGCACCTTTGTTCCTGTTCTGTCTGCTGGAGGGCTTTGTTCACACCAGAGACCGGAAAAAGTATTTTCTTCGGATATATGCCATAGCTGTGGGTATGGGACTGCTGCAGTTCTTTTTCCTTTCTATTGTAAGAAGGCCGGATGGCTTTGTCCCCCAAAACCAGATGCTGGCCACCTTTACTATCCTGCTGGTCATGCTGCAGGGAATTGACTGGTGCGGACAGAAAAAATGGGGGAGAGGGCTTTGCGCGATCCTGTTTCCCGCGGCCTGGCCGTTTATCGGCCTGGGAATTATCCAGGTGGTTCCGGCTGCAGCCCAGGCAGTAATCCTTCTGCATTACTCCATACTTCCCATGCATTTGTCCATCATGGACGGCGGGACTTATTTTATTCTGGAAGGCATCCTTCTGTATGTATTCCGAAAGCGGCGTGCGCTTCAGGCGGTTGTTTTTTTTGTCCTGGCACTTGTTCTGGAGGGGGTACTGCCGTTTCTTCTTACGCCGGGAGCGACGGCGGATATGCTGTTTACACAAATGTATGGCTGGATGAGCGGTTTTGCAGCAATTCCCATGTTTTTATATAATGGAAAAAGAGGGAAAGGCAGCAAAAAACTATTTTACTGGTTTTATCCCGCCCATGTATATCTGTTATACGGGATATCCTGGGTGATGCAGCTTTTATAATCTGACAGGAGGGAACGGGATCAATGGCAAGGATTATTGTGGCGGATGATTCGGAGGATATTTGTAGACTGCTGAAGAGGGCACTGGAAAAGGACGGGCATTTTGTGACGGTAATGTATGACACCCTGACTTTGGATGAACGGCTATGCAGACAGGCGGAATTGATAATCCTGGATGTCATGATGCCCGGTGAGGACGGCGTGGCGGCTTGCGCCAGAATCCGTTCGTACACGGACTGCCCCATCCTGTTTCTCACGGCCAAAGGGGAAGATGCGGATGTGTTATACGGGCTGGGGGCAGGCGGGGATGACTATCTCACCAAGCCATTCAGCCTTCCCCAGCTGCGGGCCAGAGTGGAAGCCCATCTGCGCAGGCAGCAGCGAGTCCCGGTATACCGGTTTGTTTCGGGCACCCTGCATTTTGATCTGCAGGCAAAACAGGTATATGTGAAGGAGCAGGAGCTGCCGCTGACAAAAAGTGAATACCAGCTTTGTGAAACGCTGGCAAGGCATCCCGGCCTGGTATATACGAGGCAGCAGCTTCTGGAAGAAGTATTCGGCTGCGACAGGGATTCCGGGGAAGCTGCGGTAACGGAGCACATTAAAAATCTGCGCGCCAAGCTGGCGGTCTGCGGGCTGGCACCCATTGAAACCGTATGGGGGATAGGATACCGATGGAATGTGGAAAAGGCGTGAGCCTGATACGGATATTGATAAAATACATGCTTTTCTGCGGATTATTTTCCTGCCTTATTGTGCTGCTGTTCTGGTGCGGCATAAACCTGATGGTAAGTACGGGAATCGCATATCCTGCCAATGCAGGGGAACAGATGGCGGCGGAAGCGGTGCGGAATATGGAGAAAGAAGGGATCCGCACAGAGCTGATTCCCCCGTTATGCGGCTATGCCATATGGGAAAACGGCGTGCTGGCGGAAACCAACCTGAATGAAAAAGACAAGGCTGCGGCGGTGACCTACCGCGATACCGGCAGAAATACCAAAGGCTGTTATCATGTGAAGGTGGAACGGGATGGAAAAGAGGCGATCCTGCAGTATCGTTACCGGATGGAATTAAGCAATCCGGAGGGGAGGGCGATCATTCACGGACTGGAAAAGGTGTATCTTCTGTTTTGGGGACTGCTTTTGGTGCTTGTCCTGGGGCTTACTACCCGTCATTATGTAAAGGTATTCCGGAGAAAGCTGTCGGTATTGCAGAATGCCGCCCTCAGCCTGACCCGGGGAGAACTGGAGGAACCCTTCGGAAAGTCGGGAATCAGAGAATACGACGAAATTATGCAGTCCATGGAGGCTTTGCGTACAGCCCTGCGGAAATCACTGCAGGAACAGTGGAAAATGGAACACAGCAGGGTATTTCAAACCGGCGCGCTGCTCCATGATTTAAAAACGCCCCTAACCGTAATCAGCGGCAACGCCCAGCTCCTGGAGGAAACGGTGCTTACAGAGGAACAGCGAGAATATCTGGATGCGATTCTCAAGAATACGGAGGCAGCAGGCGGTTATCTGGAAAGGCTGAAAAAAATGACCAGGAATATCTCGGAAGGTGTGGAAAGCAGACAGCGGGTACCGGGAGAACAGCTGCAGCAGGAAATTTTTAACGGAGCGGAAGAGATCGCCAGGGTATTCGGCGTCAAAGCAGAATGGCAGGGGGCAAAACTGCCGGATCTGGTATTAGCCAGACAGGATGTATGCCGGGCGGTTTTAAACATTGTAAGAAATGCGGCGGAACATACACCGCAGGGAAAGCGGATAGGCATCCACTGCCTGTGGCAGGCCCCCTGGCTGGAGATCCGTGTGTGGGATGAGGGGCCGGGATTCTCTCCCCGCGCGCTGCGGCATGCCCTCGAACCCATGTTTACGGAAGGGGAAAGCCGGCCGCAGGAAGGGCATATGGGGATTGGCCTTTCTTTTGCCCGGGAGGTCGCCGCCTTCCATGGAGGCATAGTGCTGACGGAAAATACTCCGGAAGGGCATGGAAGAGTTATCTTCCGGATACAGGCAGAAAGCGGAATGTAATAGGGTACCCCCTGTTTCCGCAGGCGGAAAGAAAGGAAACGAAAACGATGAATAAATGGATGTTAGGATTAACGGGAGCAGCCGGTGGCCTGACTGCGGCTGCAGCGGTACACAGGGGACTTTTACGGAAAGAACAGGAACTTCTCATCCCTCCCGGAACTATGGTGGAGGTTAACGGCCACAGAATGCATGTGTACGGGGAAGGCCCGGTACAAAGGACATTACAGGAAACATGTCAGGCAGATGCGGCCGGCAGCAGGAAGATACACCGCGCAAAAAAGGTTACCCTGGTATTTCTGTCCGGAGGAGGAACACCGGCGCCGGTTTATGATTTCCGGCCCCTTTACCGCAAGCTATCCCCCCGGTTCCGCTGCGTGGTGGTGGAAAAAGCAGGCTACGGCTATTCGGATATAGACAAATGCGGCAGACAGCTGGAGGGGATGCTGGAGGAAACCCGCCTTGCCCTGCGTCTGGCCGGTGAGAAAGGCCCCTTTGTACTTGTTCCCCATTCCATGTCCGGGCTGGAAGCACTTTACTGGGCGCAGCGCTATCCCGCAGAGATTCTGGGAATTGCGGGACTGGATATGGCCTTTCCCAAGGTTTATGATTATCTGAAAACACCCCCGGCCCTTATGAAACTGCCGGGACTGATCGGTGTATTCGGAATACACCGGTATCCCTTCTTTCAGCTGGTAAACCATGACGGCCTGACACAGGAAGAATACCGGCAGGCCAGGCTTCTGGCTAACAGGAATTTTATGAACCCAGTTATTATGGAGGAATGCTGCTGCATACATGCAAATGCAGAGACCGTGAGAAAACACGGAAGGCCGGATGTACCTTTCCTTATATTCTGTTCGGATGGAAAGGATTTGGGTGAGTTCTGGGTACCCCTCCAAAAGAAATATGCCAAAAAGCTGGGCGGCGAATTCCTTCCGTTTTCCTGCGGCCATTACCTCCATTATTATAAAGCCGCGGAAATTGCGGAAGCCATCCGCATCTTTGTGGAAAAAATATAACAGTTCAGACCGGTCTGCGCACTTACCGGGCAGACGGCAAGAAAGCATGGTGCATCCCGCGGGTACACATTCTAATTCCCGAAAATCTGTTTCCGGTATTTATGCAAAGCCAGAGCCAGCAGCAGTCCCAGAATGCCGCAGGAAATGATTTCCCCCGCCGTCACCGTCAGGAAGGACAACCAGAGAGGCTCCAGTCCGTAGGCATATTTCAGAACCAGGGGGACGATAACCGCATTGGCGGCAATAGGGGGCAGTACGGCAAGGAAACGGTTGGAGCGCAGCCTGCGCGTACCTAATGCGCCGATAAGCGTGGCGAGGGAACCGAAAATAATATCAGGAATCGCGCATCCCGTAAGGATATTGCTGATAAGGCAGCCGATAAATAAACCGGGAATCCCGGCAGCGGTGAAAACAGGCAGAATGGTAAGTGCCTCAGAGAAACGGACCTGTACGGCATAGTTGGCAAGGCCGAAAGCGTTGGCCACAAAGGTGAGCACAACATAAATAGCGGCAATCATAGCCGCCTGGGTCAGGAAGTGAATGTTCTTCTTTTGCATTATTCTTTTCTCCTCTAGTTTTGTTTTTCTGCCGCCTTATGGCGGTTGGGTCAGGAAGGTTTCGAACTGACCAATGAGGCTGCAAATTCCAGTGGTTTAGAGAATTTGCAGCTTTTTTAGTATAACAGGAAAAAGGGAAAAGTCAAGGGCTGACTTTAAACCCGGTGCCGTTTGCCGCACGGGGCAGCACCGTGTTCGGTTTAACAAAAGCCAGACCTTAATTCCTACAGGAATAAAGGCCTGGCTCTTTTCAATTTCGTAAGATCTATTCACACATACAATCAAAGCAAATCGGAACGATATTTTGCCAGCAGCTTCTGAATCTTTTCGTTGGGATCCAACAGGTCGCTGATAGAGGTATCATGGTTCAGCGTATCGATTAGGTAGGCAACATATTTACTCATATTACAGTTAATATACCAATCTCTTTCAAGAAGCTCGGGAGTCTGGTATATCAGGTTGGTGGTGAGGACGCGGTCGATTATACCGTCTTTGAAGGCTTTGTCGAAGCCTTCCAGTCCGTTGGTAAAAAGGCCGAAGGTGGAACAGATAAAGATTTTGCGGGCCTTGCGTTTCTTTAAGGCGGCGGCAACCTCCAGTACACTTTCTCCGGAGGATATCATATCATCGATGACGATCATGTCCTTGCCTTCCACATCGGATCCGAGGAATTCATGGGCAACTATGGGATTGCGGCCGTTTACAATCTTTGTATAATCGCGGCGTTTATAGAACATGCCCATATCCAGGCCCAGAACGTTGGCGATATAGATAGCCCGTCCCATGCCTCCTTCATCGGGGCTGATTACCATCATGTGGTCGGAATCAATCTGCAGATCTTTCTGGTTGCGGAGAAGGTTTTTGATGAACTGGTAGGCGGGCTGTACGGTTTCAAAACCGTGGAGAGGGATGGCATTCTGCACTCGGGGATCGTGGGCATCAAAGGTTATGATGTTGTCCACACCCATTTTTACAAGTTCCTGAAGAGCGATGGCACAGTCCAGGGATTCGCGGCTGGAGCGTTTGTGCTGCCTGCTTTCATATAAAAAGGGCATGATGACATTGATCCTTCTGGCTTTGCCTCCTACGGCAGAAATAATACGCTTCAGATCCTGGAAATGATCATCGGGGGACATATGGTTTTCATGGCCGCAGAGGGAATAGGTCAGGCTGTAATTCACCACGTCCACAAGAAGATAAAGGTCCATACCACGCACGGACTCCAGAATAACACCCTTTCCTTCGCCGGTACCGAAACGCGGCACTTTGCTTTGCAGGATATAGGAATCACGCTGATAACCGGAAAAAGCAAGGCTGTTTTTGTGCTCACTTTCTCTTTCCTGACGCCATTTAACAAGATAGTGGTCTACCTGTTCTCCGAGAGTTTTGCAGCCTGCCAGAGAAATAATGCCAAGAGAGCCTGCAGGGATTGTTTCTAGGTTTCTTTTTTCTTCCGCCATGGAATGGATCCTCACTTTCTGTTGGTTAATCTTTTTTTGTACATTCGGATATCCGGTCCTGTCAGCTTGCAGAACTCAAAGTTACTGGTTATCCTTGAAAAAATTCTGTCCTGATAACGCTCCTTTAATTCGGGAAGAGAAAGATTGGTGGAAATAATCATGGATTTCCTTCGGATCAGACGTTCGTTCAGGCACGTAAAAAGATGGGACAGGCTGAATGGCGTATTTTGCTCTGTCCCCAGGTCGTCAATGACCAGCAGGTCACAATTATATAAATCGTTATATAAGTAGTCCAGATTTTCCTGGTTCTTATAATCAAAAGCATTGCGGGAAAGGGTGTCAAAAAGGCTGGAAGCGCTGAAATATATGACGGAATGCCCGCTTTCAATACATTCTCTTGCGATACAGTTGCTCAGAAACGTTTTTCCGGTACCAACCGTACCATAAAAGAAAAGGTTATTTCCCGAACGGCTGAAGGTTCCGGCGAAATCCCTGCATTTTTTAACCGCCGTCTGGAAGGAAACCAGATCCTCGTCCTTAAAAAAATCAAAAGACATGGTTTGAAAATTTTCTTTTTCCAGGACTTCCTTCAGATTGGACTGCTGGTAAAGCAGTTCTATTTCTGCCTGCCGGAAGCAGTGGCACTTTACACCGTTGACATAACCGGTGTCCTGGCAGTCGGGACAATCAAAAATCGGCTCCAGATAATCAGAAGGCAGCCCTGCATCGCATAGAAGCTTTATTTTATCGCTGGTAAGCTTGTGGAGTCGTTCCTTAAGTTCTGTAAGGGCATTTGTGTCGCCGTTGAGCAGCTTTTTTCCCTGTGCCACGGACAGGGTGGCAACGGATTCATCCAGATTCCGGTAACCGGTAACGTGATTATAGACATAATGAAGCCGTTCGTCCCGTAAATGACGGTTTTTGGTTTGCCTCTGCTCATACAGCCTCATGATGGAATTATATTGGGTATTTGTTAACGCCACGGCTGTTCTCCTTTAATAACGGGCTCAGTTGCGCAGAAGCTCCTGCTCCAGGGCATCATAGTCGTAGTTGTTCTGCATAAAACGGTTATATTTATCAATAGAACGGTCCGATGCGGGCTTAGCAGCGGGCTTGGCCTTCTGGAAACCTTCATCCAGCTTGGCAATATCGGCTTTGTGATGCACTCCCGCTTCCTTCCAGGAGGCGAGGATCTTGTCCGCATATTCAAAACGGTGCCTGTCGGTGGCCAGGACGGTTCTTTCGCAGGATTCGATGATAATCTCTGTCTCAAAGGCATAATCCTCACGCCAGCGGCGGATAAACTCCGCTTCCTTTCTGGTGGGGGAATTGGTTTTACCCAGGGCATTCATAATGGTATAAACACATTTGTCATAACGGCTGGCATGCCCCTCCGCCTCCACAGGGGTGGAGATATTGGCTTCGGCCCAGCTGATGGCGACCTTTTCGATATAACGGAAATCCTTTTTGCCCCGTTCCACACAGTACTGGAGCAGATAATCAATCAAATCATCTGAAAAATGCAGATGATCGGAAAAGAAAAGGATGGATTTCATATCGGAAGGGCTTAAGGTCCTGCCCAGGTATTGTTCGGCAATAAAAAGAAGCTGGGCGGTAGAGTCCTTCTCCTGAAAGGCTTTCAGCTCGTCCAGGGAATAAGAAGGCTTGGCAAAGGCCGGCGGAGCCGCCTGGGGAACCTTGTTTTCCTCCTTGGAAAGTGAGGGCGGCACATTAGGAGCCTCGGCCTTGGCAGCGGGCTTTTGGGCGGGGACTTCTTCTTCCGCGTTCTTCTCTTCCTGACGCGGCAGCAGGGAAACCACGGGCGTCTTAGGTGCGCCCGGAGCTTCTTTGTCCGCCAGCTCCAGGAAATGAATGCCAATCAGGTTTTTATTAGTATCATATTCAAGAGAAAGCACCCTGCACTTTTCCCAGTATTTCAATGCCCGCATCACATCTTTTTCCGTGTGGTTGAAGACATCTGCAATCCCGGAAATACTGAAGGTACAGCCGGCATTCATCATGCGCAAAAGATACAGATATATTTTCAGCTGTGCATCGTTTGCTTCCGCCATATATTCGTCGATAAAGCGGTTGGAAACGATGGTCGCGTCAATATAGTTATCCTGGTAAATCCTCAGACAACTCATAATCTCACCTATTTCTTCTATTTTTCTATTTTAAGCAAATGCATTATATCATAAGGGTGTGGAAAAAGAAACAGTCAAAATGCCGAAAAACCTTGTAAATACTGGATTTGCAGGAAATGTGGAAAATGTGGATAGTGTGGATTATATGTGTGAGGGTACGGAAAACGCGGGATAACAAAAAACAAATATCCACACTTTTCATACACATGAAAAATGTGGATATTGTGGATAACTATTTGTTGAGGAGGTTTTCTCCGATATTTACAACGTCTCCGGCCCCCATAGTTATCAACAGGTCACCGGGGGTACAATTTTCCAAAATAAATTTTTCTATCTCCTCAAAATCCGGGAAATAATGACATTCCGTTCCTGAATTAACGATAATTTCCTGTAGGGAACGGGAGCTGATACCCAGCGTATCCGTCTCCCGGGCGGGATAGATATCGGCAAGAATGACCTTGTCTGCGAGAGAAAGAGCGTGGGCGAATTCGGGAAGGAAGGCCTTGGTCCTGGTATAGGTATGAGGCTGGAAAACACACCAGAGGGTCTGATGGGGATAATTTCTGGCGGCTTTCAGGGTTGCGGTAATTTCTGTGGGATGATGTGCATAATCATCTACTATAGTAATCCCATCCACGCAGCCCTTGTACTCAAAACGGCGATCCGTGCCGGTGAAATTCGTCAGGGCGCGGGAAGCCGTCTCCATGTCGAGCCCAAGATAATCGGCAAGCGCCAGCGCGGCCAGTGCATTGAGGATATTATGTTCCCCGGGAACGCCCAGCGTGACCCCGATATCCGCTCCGCCGCGGCGGTGCAGGGTGAAGGACGCATGGGCCGTTTCATCATGGCTGACGCTGTCATAAGAATAATCGCAGGATGGATTGGAGCCAAAGGTGAGGACCAAACAGGGAAGTCCCCGGGTGATTTCTTCGTAATCAGGGATATCACCGCTTATTATCAGCAGCCCGTCTTCAGGCAGCAGCTGTGCAAACGAACGGAAGGAGGAACGGATATCGGCCAGATCCCGGAAGAAATCCATATGGTCTTCTTCTATATTAAGTATTATGCCGATTCTGGGGAAAAAGCTTAGAAAGCTGTTGGTATACTCGCAGGCCTCCGTTACAAAAAGGTCGGACTTGCCTACCCGGATATTTCCCCGGATGGCTTTCAGGATACCGCCTACGGAAATGGTGGGATCGGTACCGGCCTCCAGCAGTATTTCCGTAATCATGGAAGTGGTGGTGGTTTTGCCGTGGGTGCCGCTGACGCCGATGGGGGTTTTGTAATTACGCATCATCTGCCCCAGAAGCTGTGCGCGTGTCAGGCTGGGAAGCCCCAGCTCCTCCATGGCGGCATATTCCGGATTATCTTTGTGGATTGCAGCGGTGTAAACCACTAAATCAATATCATTGGTTATATTTTCACGGCGCTGTCCGTAATGAACCACAGCCCCCTGTTTTTCCAGAAGTTCGGTAAGAGATGATTTTTTGGCGTCGGAACCGGATACACGGAAGCCTTCGGAAAGAAGAATTTCTGCAAGGCCGCTCATGCTGATGCCGCCGATGCCGATAAAGTAAATGTGAACCGGTTGATTGAAATCTACTTGATACATAGGGATACCCTTCCTGTTAATTATTTGGACAAAACGATCTGCCATCAGCCATTTACGCCCTCTACTGACAGTGTACGCAAAGTAAGCAGTCTTTGTTCATTCTGATATGTATTATACGCATTCATGCAAAAAAAACCAATAGGCAATTACAAAATCAAAAGCCGCCAAAAGGAATTTTTGTCGAAATAGCGCATATTTTGTGAAAAATAGAAGAAAGATGCATAAGAAACACCTGGTATATGTTATGTAAAATACATAATAGATGAAAAGTTAAGGTTTTAAATATGTTAAATATATACAAAATTTAAAAATTGGGCGAAGAAAGAAATTGTAAAAGATTATTCACTTTTGTACAAGCATGTGTTATAATCTTATTACGTTATATACGTAAATCTATGCAGAATGTGGATGCAGAAACATGAGGTGATGACATGATTAAGAAAGAAATGATTGCTATGCTGCTTGCTGGTGGTCAGGGAAGCAGACTGGGCGTGTTGACTTCCAAAGTGGCGAAACCTGCCGTGTCCTTCGGCGGCAAGTACCGGATTATTGATTTCCCATTGAGCAACTGTATTAATTCAGGCGTGGATACCGTAGGTGTACTAACTCAGTATCAGCCCCTCAGGCTGAATACCCATATAGGAATCGGTATTCCGTGGGATTTGGACAGGAATATAGGCGGTGTCACGGTACTTCCTCCTTATGAAAAGAGCGAGAACAGCGAATGGTATACAGGAACAGCCAATGCCATCTATCAGAATATAGACTATATGGACAGCTACAATCCGGATTATGTTCTGATTCTGTCAGGGGATCATATTTACAAGATGGACTATGAAGTAATGCTTGATTTCCATAAACAAAATGGTGCTGAATGCACCATTGCGGTAATGCCCGTACCGATGGAAGAAGCGAAGCGTTTTGGTATTGTCATCACAGACGAGAACAGCAAGATAGTGGATTTTGAAGAGAAACCGGAGAGTCCAAGAAGCAATCTGGCCTCCATGGGAATATACATATTTAATTGGAAAACCCTGAAAGAAGCCTTGATAGCAAGAGCGGATCAGCCGAATCTGGATTTCGGAAAACATGTCATTCCTTACTGCCACGAGAAGGGGGCACCCATGTATGCCTATGAGTTCAACGGATATTGGAAAGACGTTGGGACTCTGAACTCTTATTGGGAAGCCAATATGGAGCTGATAGATATAGTACCGGAATTTAATTTGTATGAAGAATATTGGAAAATATATACGAAGAGTGAGATTCTTCCGCCTCAGTACATTGCTCCCGACGGGGTGATAGAGAGAAGCATTATCGGTGAAGGATCGGAAATATGCGGAAAGGTTTATAATTCCGTGATCGGATGCGGCGTTACCATAGGGAAGGATACGGTAGTCCGCGATTCCATTATCATGAATAATACGGTTATCGGCAGTAATTGTGAGCTGAATAAAGCCATTATTGCAGAGAATGTACTGGTTGGCGACAACGTTAAGATGGGAATGGGCGAGGAAGCCGACAATGATATCGCACCTCATATTTACAACAGCGGCATTGTCACTGTGGGAGAAAAGAGTATCATACCCAAAAACATCCAAATCGGAAAGAATACGGTGGTGTTTGGAGAGACGGCCGATACGGATTACCAGGCAGGCATTCTTGCAAGCGGCAAATCTTTAATTAAGGCAGGTGACGAAAATTGAGAGCGATAGGAATAATTTTAGCAGGCGGCAATAACCACAGAATGAAGGAATTATCCCAGAAAAGAGCTATTGGAGCGATGCCTATCGCGGGCAGCTACCGGAGCATTGATTTTTCCCTCAGTAATATGTCCAATTCCCATATCCAGAAGGTGGGCGTATTTACCCAGTACAATGCAAGAAGCCTGAATGAGCACCTGAATTCCTCCAAATGGTGGGATTTCGGACGTAAGCAGGGCGGGCTGTTTGTGTTTACCCCCACGGTAACGGCGGACAACAGCTACTGGTACAGGGGGACCGCAGATGCCATATATCAGAACCTGTCTTTTCTGAAGAGCAGCCATGAGCCTTATGTGGTGATTGCATCCGGTGACTGCGTATATAAAATGGACTATAACAAAGTTCTGGAATATCATATTGAGAAAAAGGCCGATATCACGGTAGTGTGCAAGGAAATGCCTGTCGGTGCCAATGTGGAACGGTACGGTACCGTTAAGATGAACGAAGACTGCAGGATTGAAGAATTTGAAGAAAAGCCGATTGTAGCCAAGTCCAATACGATTTCCTGCGGTATTTATGTAATCAGGCGCCGTCTGCTCATTGAAATGATTGAGCGCTGTGCCATGGAAGACAGATACGATTTCGTTAAGGATATCCTGATCCGTTATAAGAACCAGAAACGGATTTATGGATACAAGATTAAGGAATACTGGAGGAACATCGCATCGGTAGAGGATTATTTCTCCACCAACATGGATTTCCTGCAGCCGGAGATACGGAATTATTTCTTCAAACAATATCCGGATATTTATTCCAAGGTGGACGACCTGCCTCCCGCCAAATACAATGTGGGCGCCAAAGTCAGCAACAGCCTGATTTCCAGCGGATGCATCGTAAACGGTACGGTGGAGGACTCCGTCATATTCAAGAAGTCTTTTGTGGGGAACAACTGCTATATTAAGAACTCCATTATCTTAAATGACGTTTATATCGGTGATAATACACACATCGAGAACTGCATTGTGGAAAGCAGGGATACTATCCGTGCCAATACTTTCTATAAGGGTGAAGACGGAATTAAGATTGTGGTAGAGAAAAACGAGAGGTATGTCATCTAAAGATTAAAGGGGGAATCTCAAATGAAGATTACAGACGTGCGTGTGCGGAAAATCACCAAAGAGGGAAAGATGAAGGCCATCGTATCTATTACAATTGATGATGAATTCGTCGTTCACGATATCAAAGTAATTGAAGGAGAGAAGGGGTTGTTTATAGCAATGCCCAGTAAAAAGGCCACGGATGGTGAGTACAGGGACATTGCTCATCCGATTAATCAGGCAACGAGAGAAACTATTCAGAACATTATTCTGGACAGATACGAGAAGGCGTTGCTGGAACCGGATGAAGGGATATGATTAGGGGGCGGGAATGCATACGGCATTCCCGTTTTCCTTTTCGGGCTTGCCCATTTTGCAGTGACAGTTACAGGCGATATCCGGAACCGGGCGGTTCCGGTATGAGAGGAGAAAGGATATGCTGACAGGCGGGCGGAAGAGGAGAGACAGGACAGGGAAAAGCAGGACAGCGCTGATTCTCTCAGTTATTTTACTGCTATCAGGATTGGTGCCGGGATGCGGCAATAGAATGGCAGGGGATTTTGCCGGAAACGGAGAGAGAAATTCCAGTGAGGTATTTGATACCTTTGCCAGGGATTTGTTTGTGGAACTGGTATCCCGGGACGAGATTACCCTAAACTTCACGTTGGCGGATCCGCGGGCTTACGGGATTACGGAGGCGGAATCCGCTTTTGGCTCCTATTCCATGGAAACAATAGAGAGCGGCAGGGAACAGGACAAAGAGATACTGGCGGCCTTGAAGAAGATGAGAGAAGAAGAACTGACGGAGGAACAGAGGCTGACCTATCGGATTTTGAGGGAAATGCTGAAAGAGCAGGATGCCGGAAAAGGCCTGGAATTATATGAAGAGCCTTTAAATTCTGTAACCGGAACGCATCTGACATTGCCGGTATTGCTTGCAGAATACCGTTTTTATGGGAAGGAAAGTGTGGATACTTATCTGGGGCTTCTGGAACAGATTGATGTATATTACGGGGAGCTTCTGGATTTTGAAAGACAGAAAGCGGAAGCGGGCCTGTTCATGAGTGATCGCATGGCGGATCAGGTAATTGCAGCCTGCCGGGCTTATCTGGGAGAGGTGGAAGGTTCGCAGATGGACCAATCTTTTCAGGAGCGCCTGGAAGAGGTGCCGGGAATAAGCGGGGAAGAACAGGAGGCTTACCTTGCGGAAAACAGGAGGCTTCTGGAAGAGCATTTTGTTCCCGCTTATGAAAATCTGGCGGAGGGGCTGGAGGCCCTGAAAGGGAGCGGTACCAATGATTTGGGCCTCTATTATTTTCCGGAAGGGCGTACCTATTTTGAATACCTGGTGGAGCACAGCATATATCCGTCTTATTCCACGGTAAATGAGCTGCGTCAGGCGGTGGAAGAACAGCTGGAAGCCGATTTGGACGCCATGTATTCCGTCCTTTACCGCTCACCGGAGCTTGCGGAGAAATTCGGACAGTATTCCTTTGACAGTGAGGATCCCCCCGTTGTCCTTGAAAGCCTGCAGAAGGCAATGACTAAGGACTTTCCGGAATTGCCGGAGAGTGAATACCGTATCAAGTATGTGCCGGAAAGTCTGGAGGAGAGTATGAGTCCTGCTTTTTATCTGGTACCGCCCATGGACAGGCCACAGGAAAATGTGATTTATATTAACCGGGGGAGCGGTGATTATGATACCTATACCCTTCTGGCCCACGAAGGGTTTCCCGGGCATCTGTATCAGCATGAGTATTTCCGGAGAAAAGAGGCGCAGGAGCTGCGTTATGCCCTTTCTTTTTCCGCATACTCGGAGGGCTGGGGGACATATGCGGAAAATTGCTCGTATCTGTTTGAAGGAAACGGACTGGAAAAGGGGATGGGTGAGGTTTTGGCAAGGAACAGTTCCGTCACCAAAGGGCTGTATGCATTACTGGATATCCGTATTAATTACGAAGGCTGGGACAGGAAGGAAGCAGCTGATTTTATCAGACAGTTATTTGACATTGACGATGCTGTGGCGGATGAAATTTATGACAGTTTAATTGCGGATCCCTCGAATTACCTGTTGTACTATACCGGGTATCTTGAGATTGTACGGATGAGGGCGGAAGCGGAAGAAGCACTGGGGAATGCGTTTCATGCAAAGGAATTCCACAGCTTCCTGCTGGATATGGGGCCCGCTCCTTTTGGGGTGATCCGGGAATATTTTGAGGAGTGGCTGGAAGCGGAAGAAAAGGGCGCGGTAGGTGAGAAAGCCGCATGATGGCAGCTGCCGGGTTCCCATCCGCAGCGTCCTGCAGGAAAAGGAAAAAGTAATTGACTTTCTTTTTGGGCAATGCTAATATACAGGTAAGTCAGGTACTCTGCGGCAAGCCGCAGGGCATCTAACCTTCGCGGCAGTTGCCAAATGCGTTTGGCCCGTCCTCCGCGGGAATAAAGAAAAGCGATGAAGGAAAGAGTAGCCTTAAGGCAGCGTAACCAGAGAGAAGGGCAGCAGCTGGAAGCCCTTTTACGTATGAAAGAGGTGAAGACCATTCCGGAGCCGCCATGTGAAGGCTGTGAATCAGAGATAAATGTGGCCGTATATCCGCGTTAAGGATTAGGATTTGTAAGAATCTGAAGTGAAAAGTTAAGGTGGAACCGTGCATAACAGATTGATATGGAATCCGGGAATACAGGAGCCGGCAGGATAGGGCTTTATGGATCGGGATTTTTATAGATGGATGCACCCTTAGAAGAACAGGAAGGACTGTTTTTCTGAGGGTGTTTTTTTAATGTATTCTATTGGGAACCTGTTGCAGGAGTAGAAAGGAGAGAAAGAAATGGAAGTTATTTTGAAGAACGGGATGCTCGGAGAACAACAATTTGAGGAAAAGGAAGGCGCTGCCACGTTCAGGCATACGACTTCCCATATTCTGGCGCAGGCGGTAAAACGTCTGTACCCGGATGTAAGGCTTGCTATCGGGCCCGCTATTGATGACGGGTTCTATTATGATTTTGAATTCAGCAGCCCTATATCCAGCGATGATTTCACGGCGATTGAAAAAGAAATGAAGAAGATTGTGAAGGAGCGCCTGGCGCTGGAACGCTTTACCCTTTCCAGAGAGGATGCACTGGCACTGATGAAGGAAAGAAACGAAGCGTATAAGGTGGAACTGATAGAGGATTTGCCGGAGGATGCGGTAATCAGCTTTTATAAGCAGGGAGATTTCGTGGATTTGTGCGCCGGCCCCCATCTTGCCAACACAGGATATGTAAAGGCCTTCAAGCTGACCAGCCTGGCAGGGGCTTATTGGAGAGGCAGTGAAAAGAATAAGATGCTCACCAGGATTTACGGGACCTCTTTCCCGGATAAGGATCAGCTGGCGGCTTACCTTACCAGGATGGAGGAGGCCAAAAAAAGAGATCACAGAAAGCTTGGAAAAGAGCTGGGGCTGTTTACCCTCATGGAGGAGGGGCCGGGCTTCCCGTTCTTTCTGCCCAAGGGAATGATTCTTAAAAATACGCTGGTGGATTACTGGAGACGGCTTCATGAAAGGGAAGGTTATCAGGAAATTTCCACACCGATCCTGCTGAACCGGAAGCTGTGGGAGACTTCCGGACACTGGGACCATTACCGGGAGAATATGTATACCACGACTATTGATGACGAAGAATTTGCGGTGAAACCCATGAACTGTCCGGGGGGGGTATGCTGGTTTACAAATCCCAGCCCCGATCCTACAGGGATCTCCCGCTGCGTGTGGGAGAGCTGGGGCTTGTCCACCGCCACGAAAAATCCGGCCAGCTTCACGGGCTGATGCGTGTGCGCTGCTTTACCCAGGATGATGCCCATATTTTTATGACAAAGGAACAGATTACCGGGGAAATCAAAGGGGTCATGAGGCTGATTCATGAGGTATACGGCAGGTTCGGCTTTTCCTATCATGTGGAGCTTTCCACCCGCCCGGAAAACAGCATCGGAAGCGATGAGGACTGGGAACTGGCGACCGAAGGGCTGCGCCGTGCGCTGGATGAGACCGGAACGGTTTATGTGGTAAATGAAGGAGACGGCGCGTTTTATGGGCCTAAAATCGACTTCCATCTGGAGGATTCCATTGGGAGGACATGGCAGTGCGGTACGATCCAACTGGATTTCCAGCTGCCGCAGCGGTTCGGGGCGGAGTATATGGGCGCGGATGGGGAAAAGCATCGCCCGATTATGATTCACCGGGTGGTGTATGGTTCTATCGAGCGTTTCATCGGTATCCTGATAGAGCATTATGCAGGAAAGTTCCCGGTATGGCTGGCCCCGGTACAGGTAAAGGTGCTTCCTATCTCTGAGAAATTCTTTGCGTACGCCGGAGAGGTGCTGTCAGCACTGAAAGAAGCGGGGATTCGGTGTGAAATGGATAACCGGGATGAAAAGATCGGATATAAAATCCGCAGTGCCCAGATGGAAAAGGTACCTTATATGCTTATTATCGGCCAGAAGGAAGAAGATGGCGGTACGGTTTCCGTGCGCAGCAGGGACGAAGGGGATTTGGGAAGCCGTAAGCTGGAGTCCTTTGTACAGAAGGTGGTTTTAGAAGCAAAAGAGTAAGAAAGAAATTTCCCTGCCGGGGCCTGGTGACAGGCCGGGCAGGGAAATTTGATTTGATTGGCGGAGTCCATCCGTCAGGCAGCCGTATTGTTAAGGAAGTACACGGATTTCATCAGGGTTGGTCTGGGCGGGGATGCTTAAGGTAGCGATCTGGTACCAGACCAGGATTCTGTTTCCGGGCTGCAGCACGGAATGTTCCAGTTCCCTCTTGCCGTCCAGTGTTTTAACCGGGGTATCCTCTCGGATGAAGCAAATCAGATCCTGATCGGTAGTGATGCTGAGAGTGCCGTCCGGGTCGGCAGTGACTTCGGTAATGACCGCATAGGTGGGAACCATCATATCTTCGGGAATCTCACAAAAGATCACATCGGCGTTGGACATAGGAGGCAGGCTTCTGGTCATGATCGGGCTGACATAGGCATAGAGCATTTCTCCCGGCTGCAGACTTTCCAGTGTTTTTTCCCTGCCGTCTTCTGCTGTCAATATCAGGGTATCTTCATGGATAGTAAGGACAATGGTGGAATAGGGATCGTCCTGGTTGTCATTGGAAATGGTAACCTGGCTGCCGTTTATTTCCGTCACCGTGCCGTAAACACGGATGGAAGAAGGCGCTTCGGTTTCCGGGAAGGCTGCCGTATCCTGGGAGGAACTGCCGGCAGGGGATTCATCGCTCATGCCGGAGGCTATATGAAGGGTTCCGGGTTCCATTCCGTCCTGTTCCAGCCGGGCAAGCATTTCTTCCGCCTCCTGCTGTGTTTCAAATTCCCCCACAACCACCAGATATTTTCCGTCCTGGGTTTTTACCAGGCTGCTGTCCTCTGTGGGAAGCGCTTCCCGGAAGTGTGCGGTCTCTTCACCGCCTTCCATTTCGGCGGAGGAAAGGTAATAGATTTCCCTAATTTCATCGGGGATGTCATTATAGTTGAGGGTCAGCTCCACGTAGCCGTCCTGGCTGTGATCCGCAATCTGGTATCCCATGTTAACAGGCAGCTCCACGACAAAGCTTACGGCGGAGTCGTCCAGAAGAATACTGCGGTAGACATCTTTTACCAGATCGGATTCCAGGAGAGGTTTACTGATGGCTTCGAAATCGAAATCGCGTACATCATAAAGGGTGAAAACAAGACGGTGGGGAGCCCATTTTTCATCTATCCGGTAAGCCTTGTTCTCCCGGGAGGAATCCTTAGGCGTGCTGCAGGGGATCCGGTAGCTTTCCGGTTCCTGTACCTCTACGGGCGGTTCGTCGGAAAAGGCCTGGGGTGTTACCGGCGTGTCGGAGGAGGAACGGGCGGGGGACGGCGTGTTGGCATTATCCCCGGCGTTTCCGTCCGCAAAGGGGAATATCTGTGCGAAGACCACCAGACACAGGCATGCGGCGGCCAGAGAGCCGATACCGGTAATCCATTTTTTTGCCGTATATTTTTGTCCCCGGTCCAGGCCGGTCCGAATGGCATCGGAAAGGGAATCGGGCAGGGGGATGTTATTATAGTTTTCTTTTCCTTTATTCATAACTGTAGCTCCTTTCTGGGGGGTGTCAGACCGAAACGGCTTCTTTTAATTTGCCGATGGTACGGTAAAGCCGGGTTTTCACCGTGCTTTCCGGCAGTTTCATGGTTTCCGCTATTTCCCGGAAGCTTCTGTCCTCAAAATATTTCAGGATGATCAGTGTTTTTTCTTCGGGGGTTAAGGTATTCAGCGCCTGATATAAATCCAGGCGGTCGTCTATGGAAAGCTCCTCCGGCTGTTCGGTGAACGTGTCGTCAGGAACAACAAATTCATATTTTTTCTGCTTTTTCAATAAATCATAAGCACAATTAATGATAATCCGGCTCATCCAGGTATCGAAAAATTCCGGTTTTTCCAGCTTGTTCAGATGGATAAAGCCTCTGTAGGTCGCTTCCGAAAGGATATCCAGTGCATCGTGCTCATTTTTGACATAACAGAAAGCGAGACGATAAAATTTTGCCTTTCCGTTTTCCATGTACTGTGCGAATTGTTTCTTAGTTAAATGTTGGCTCATGTGCCCCACCTTCTTTCAAGAATCTTGTTTTTTAGCCCTTTACACTAATTAGACTTCCCAGGAAGGAAAAAAGTTTGCGCAAATCGAAAAAAAATGATAAAAGTTAGTATAGCATATTTTAAACACAGGTGGAAAGGAACGGACAGGCATGAGATTTATTATTTCACCGGCGAAGAAGATGAATGTGGATACGGATACGATGGAGATCGGAGGACTTCCGGTCTATTTGGAGAGAGCGGGAGCGCTTCTGGAATGGCTTAAAGGGAGGAAGCCGGCGGAACTAAAGGAGCTTTGGAAGTGTAATGATAAAATTACCGCTTTAAATTATGAAAGAATACGGTCGATGGATCTGGAGAAGGGGCTGACACCGGCACTTTTGTCTTATGAGGGGATTCAGTACCAATATATGGCCCCGCGGGTTTTTGAGGACGGGGAATGGGCTTATGTGCAGGAGCATGTGCGGATTCTTTCAGGGTTTTATGGGATTTTGAAACCGCTTGACGGTGTGGTGCCTTACCGGCTGGAGATGCAGGCCAAGGGGAATCCCGGAGGAGTTGGGAACCTGTATGATTTCTGGGGGGATTTGTTGTATGAGGAACTGGAACGGGAGACGGACTGTATCGTGAATCTGGCTTCCAGAGAGTATTCCCGGTGTGTGGAAGGCCGGATCGGGAAGGGTATGGAGTATATTACCTGTGTTTTCGGGGAAGAAAAAGAAGAAGGACGGAAGGCGGAAGGAAACGCGGGGGAAAAGAAGGGGCAGGGAATCCCGGTGATCCAGAAAGGGACACAGGCGAAGATGGCCCGGGGAGAGATGGTGCGGTTCGCCGCGGATAAAAAGATCAGGGACTGGAGAAAGCTGAAGGATTTCTGCGGGCTTGGTTATACTTACAGGGAGGAATATTCTTCCGGGGATCAGCTGGTATTTGTAAAAAAGAAGGAGAACCGGGACAGCGGATGGGATACCGGTATTTGACAGCGGTACAAACAGGCATTAAACTAAACATATGGCAGAAGCGGGAAGGAAACGGAAATCATGTATGTAATAGCAGGTCTTGGAAATCCGAAGCGGGAGTATGAGAATACCCGGCATAATGTAGGATTTGATATGATAGATGCCCTGGCAGACAAATATGGGATACGGGTGATTGAAAGGAAGCATAAGGCTCTGGTCGGCAGGGGATATATTGACGGGAGGAAGGCGGTGCTGGCAAAACCGCAGACTTTTATGAATCTGAGTGGTGAAAGCATCCGTGAGATCATAGATTATTATAAGGTAGATCCTCTGACGGAGCTGATCGTGGTATGTGATGATATCAGCCTGGATTTGGGACAGCTGCGTATCCGGAAAAAAGGAAGCGCCGGCGGACATAACGGTTTGAAAAATATTATTGCCCATCTGGGTACGGATGGTTTTGCGCGGATTAAGATGGGCGTGGGCAACAAGCCGGAGGGCTATGATCTGGCGGATTATGTGCTGGGGCATTTCACCGGGGGGGAACGTAAAGTTATGGACGAGTGCATCGCTCTGGCGGTGGAGGCTTCCGTCACTATGATGGAAAAGGGGCCGGACGAGGCCATGAACAGATTTAATGGAAAACGGGCAGGCGGGGAAAAGTAGATGAATGCAATCACAGCGCCGTTACGGGAACTGGCGGAATTTGAAGAAGGGCATGCACTCCTGAAAAAGCAGGGGGCCTGTATCGGATTTACAGGCTGCGTGGATTCGCAGAAACTTCATATGGCATATGGACTAAGCGATGGTTTCCGGTATAAAATCATCGTTACTTTCAGTGATCTGAAGGCAAGGGAAATATTTGAGGATTATCAGTTTTATGACAGGGATGTGACCTGGTATCCGGCCAAGGATCTGATTTTTTACCAGGCGGATATCCACGGGAACCAGCTTGTTACGGAACGGATGAAGGCGCTTCGTAAGATTATGGAAGGGAAACCGCTGACGGTCATCACTACCTTTGCGGCATTGATGTCCCCTCAGGTCCCTCTGGAGGAGATAGCCGCTTCCGTTATCCACATTGACGCGGACAGCAGCCTGGACGAAAGCGGGCTTGCCCGCAAGCTGTCTGAAATGGGATATGAGAAAAATTACCAGGTGGACGCACCGGGGCAGTTTTCCATCCGGGGCGGTATCATAGATATTTTTGATCTGACGGAAGAAAACCCGTACCGTATCGAGCTGTGGGGAGAAGAAGTGGAATCCATCCGCAGCTTCGATCTGCTCAGCCAGCGGAGCGTGGAAAAGCTGGACGAGGTGGATATTTATCCGGCGACGGAGATGATGCTTTCCGCGGCGCAGAAGGAAAACGGGCTCCGGCTGATTGAAAAGGAAGCAAAGGAATTCGGGGATAAGCTGCAGGCATCCTTCCTGACGGAGGAGGCCCACCGGGTGAGGACCCAGGTAAAGGAACTGCGGGAGCAGGTATCGGAATTTTCCCAGATCACCAACCTGGAGAGCTATATCCGGTATTTTTATGAGGATACGGTTTCTTTCCTGCGCTTTTTCCCGGCGGGGGAAAGCTGCATCTTTATTGATGAGGCGCTTCGGGTGAAGGAGCATGCGCTGGCGGTAGAGATGGAATTCAGGGAAAGCATGGGGCACCGGCTGGAAAAGGGGTATATTCTTCCCCGGCAGGCGGATCTTTTATATGGCTGGGAGGAAACGGCGGGATTCCTTCAGAACGGCAGGACGGTGCTGCTCTCCTCCATGGACAGCAGGAATGCGCTGCTGAAGCCCCAGAGGAAGTTCGATGTCAATGTAAAAAGTATGTCTTCCTATAACAGCAGCTTTGACGCGCTGGTATCCGATTTGAAAAGATATAAGAAAAACGGATACCGGGTGCTGCTGCTTTCCGGTTCCCGTACCAGAGCCAGGCGTCTGGCAGAGGACCTGCAGGAGCAGGGGCTGAACAGTTTCTATAGCGAGGACGGGGAACGGGAGGTAATCCCGGGAGAGGTGATGCTTTTTTACGGGCATGTGAAGAGAGGGTTTGAATATCCCCTCCTGAAGTTCGTGGTGATCACCGAAAGTGATATTTTCGGAGCACAGAAAAAAAAGAAAAAGCATAAGAAAAAATTCGAAGGACAGAAAATCAACGACTTTGCCGAGCTGCGTATCGGTGATTATGTGGTGCATGAAAGCCATGGCCTGGGTATTTACCAGGGAATAGAAAAGGTGGAGGTGGAAAGGATTGTAAAGGATTACATCAAGATATCCTACCGGGACGGCGGGAACCTTTACGTGCTGGCTACCGGTCTGGATGTGATCCAGAAATACGCTTCCTCCGACGCGGCGAAAACGCCCAAGCTGAATAAGCTGGGAACCCAGGAATGGCACAGGACCAAATCCAAGGTGCGCAGCGCCGTGGATGAGGTGGCAAAGGATCTGGTGGAGCTGTATGCCGTAAGGCAGCAGCAGGAGGGCTATCCTTATTCCCAGGATACGGTGTGGCAGAAGGAATTCGAGGAATGTTTTCCTTTTGAGGAGACGGATGATCAGCTGGCCGCTATTGCCGCTACCAAGGAGGATATGGAAAGCTACCGTATCATGGACCGTCTGATATGCGGGGATGTGGGTTACGGAAAAACGGAAATCGCCATCCGGGCGGCATTTAAGGCCATACAGGACGGGAAGCAGGTGGCTTTTCTGGTACCCACCACGATTCTGGCCCAGCAGCATTATAATACCTTTGCCCAGAGGATGAAGGATTTCCCGGTACGGATCGATTTGATGTCCCGTTTCCGGACGCCGTCGGAGCAAAAGAAAACCGTGGAGGATCTGCGCAAGGGCCAGGTGGATATTGTTATCGGAACCCATCGGATCCTGTCGTCCGATATCCAGTTTAAGGATCTGGGGCTTTTGATCATCGATGAGGAGCAGCGCTTCGGCGTCACCCATAAGGAAAAAATAAAGAAAATCAAGGATAACGTGGATGTGCTTACCCTGACCGCCACGCCTATCCCCAGGACCCTGCACATGTCCCTGGTGGGCATCCGGGATATGAGCGTCCTGGAGGAACCGCCCAGTGACAGGCTTCCCATCCAGACCTTTGTCTGTGAATATAATGAAGAAATGGTGCGGGAGGCTGTTGTCAGGGAGCTTACCCGGGGCGGGCAGGTATATTATGTATATAACCGGGTCCAGACAATTGCGGATGTGGCCGTTGTCCTGCAGGAGCTGGTTCCGGAAGCGACCGTGGCGTTTGCCCACGGGCAGATGAAGGAGCATGAGCTGGAACGGATCATGTATGATTTCATCAACGGGGAAATTGATGTGCTGGTGGCGACCACCATCATCGAAACCGGTCTGGATATCTCCAATGTGAATACCATGATCATCCACGATGCGGATCAGCTGGGGCTTTCCCAGCTTTATCAGCTGAGAGGGCGGGTAGGGCGATCCAACCGGACCTCCTATGCCTTCCTGATGTATAAACGGGATAAGATGCTCAAGGAAATTGCGGAAAAAAGGCTCTCTGCCATCCGGGAATTTACCGATCTTGGCAGCGGTTTTAAAATTGCCATGCGGGATCTGGAAATCAGGGGGGCGGGCAATCTTCTGGGACGAAAGCAGCACGGGCATATGGAAGCGGTAGGCTATGATCTGTACTGCAAAATGCTCAATGAAGCCGTGAAGAACCTGAAAGGGGAGAAGAGTATCGTGGATTTCACCACCACCGTGGAACTGGAGGCGGATGCCTTTATC
Source organism: uncultured Lachnospiraceae bacterium (assembly GCA_900548905.1). GTDB lineage: Bacteria > Bacillota > Clostridia > Lachnospirales > Lachnospiraceae > Eisenbergiella. Next base: position 46,002 of record URMK01000034.1, read on the forward strand.
CCTCCTTCCTATATTGTGAACGAACAGCAGAAGCTGGATATTTACAAGCGGATTGCCGGTGTGGAAACCCATGCCGAAAGTGAAGATATGAAGGAAGAGCTGCTGGATCGGTTCGGAGAGGTTCCCAAGTCGGTGGAGAACCTGCTGCGTATTGCCCTGATCCGGGTGCTGGCCCATGAACTGTATATCACGGAGGTCAAGGGAAGAAACGGGGAATTAAAGCTTACCATGCGTCCGGATGCCGCCATAAGGGTGGAAAATATCCCGACAATCCTGGAAAAGCATAAAAAGAAACTCACCTTCAGCGCCAGGGGGACGCCGGTTTTCTTATACCGTTACAAGAAATGCGGCGTTGTGGAAAAGGATGCAGAAAACCTGATACGGCTTACCGAAGAGCTGCTGGGGGATATGATGCAGATTCTGACCTGATGAAGCATGTTTCCATTCCCGGGGAACGGGAGACGGTCGGCAGCAGATAAAACAAAACGAAAGGGTAAGGTAACGGTTCAGTTCGGTCTGAAGTGTTGCCGAGGAGGATTGGCATGAAAAAGGTACTTGTCGTAGTTGACATGCAGAATGATTTTATTGACGGCTCTCTGGGGACCGCGCAGGCGCAGGGAATTGTGGACAAGGTAATCGGTAAAATCAAATCGTATCCGGCAGATTGTATTTATGCCACCAGAGATACGCACGGAGAGGATTACCTTGCGAGCAGCGAAGGAAAGAACCTTCCGGTGGTACATTGCGTAAAGGGGAGCAGAGGATGGGAAATCCGTTCCGAAATCGCGGAGGCTATGCCGGAGGCGGTAATTGTAGATAAGCCTTCCTTTGGATCCATGGATCTGGTAAAGCTTCTGTGCACGGAAAATGAAAAAGAGGAACTGGCAATCGAACTGGTGGGACTCTGTACGGATATCTGCGTGGTATCCAACGCCATCCTGCTTAAAAGCTTTCTGCCGGAAAACCGTATCATCGTGGATGCCGCCTGCTGTGCAGGAGTGACGCCGGAAAGCCATGAAGCGGCGCTTCTTACCATGAAAATGTGCCAGATCATGGTGGAAGGATAAGAAAAGCGATGAAAATCATATATCAGATCGGTATTATTTTTTCTATATGCTGGGTGAGCCAGATTGTGGAGGCGCTGCTTCCCTTTGCTTTTCCGGCGAGCGTGATAGGAATGGTGCTGTTGTTTGTGCTGCTGGCCTTCAGGGTGCTGAAGGTGGAGCATATCCGGGAAAAATCGGATTTCCTGTTGGCGAATATGGCCTTTTTCTTTGTGCCCGCCGGCGTGAGCATCATCAATTATTTTGAGGTGCTTCAAAGCACGGTGTGGAAGCTTCTGATCATCTGCCTGCTCACCACCATTCTCACTTTTGCGGCCACAGCCGGGAGCATTCGGCTGACTCTGAAGCTGATGGCTTTAAGAAAAGGGGGAAACGGAAATGGCTGAACTGACATCCTCCCCCTTTTTCGGCATAGCTCTGAGCATTCTGGCTTTTTCTATCGGTGTGCGGATTCAGAAAAAAACAGGGCTTGTGGTGTGTAATCCGCTGATAATTGCCATTGTTCTGGTTATCGGCGTGCTGCTCTTGTTCCGGATTCCTTATGAGGCTTATAATGAAGGCGGGAGTATTATCAACATGTTCCTTGCACCGGCTACAAGCTGTCTGGCAGTTTCCATTTATACAAGGGTGGAGCTGCTGAAGAAGAACTGGCTTCCCATTCTGGTGGGCTGTACGGTGGGCGCCCTCACTTCCATGGGAAGTGTCTATCTGCTGTGCCGGCTTTTTGGCCTGGATGAGGCGCTGACCAACTCCCTTATCCCCAAATCGGTGACAACCCCCATTGCGGTGGGGATTTCCGAAAGCCATGGGGGAATGGTGCCGGTCACGGTGGTTGCGGTAATCATAACAGGGATTATGGGCAGTATCCTGGCCCCCTGGCTGATCCGTGTTTTCCGGGTTACGGACTCCATGACCGCGGGGCTGGCTATCGGAGCCTGTAGCCATGCGGTAGGTACCTCCAAGGCTATTGAGCTGGGGGAAACCGAAGGGGCTATGAGCGGTCTTGCCATTGGCATCTGCGGGATACTGACGGTACTGTTTTCTTTGATTATGGGGTGATTTTAAACCGTGGTTATTTCAACAGTCCTGGTTTCACAGCCTTCGGAGGTTAAGGTTACTTTTATGATACCTTTTTCATATCCGGCCCTGACGGCGGCCAGAAGATAGCCGTCATAGGAGGTCCAGACAGGATTGTCATAGCGGTTCAGGGTCTGGGGATCCGCACTGCCGAAGCCCTGGAGCGTTCCGCAGCCTTGTACCTGAATGGTTACCTCTTTTTCTATATTCAGGTTTATGCGGCCGCAGGCGTCCCGGAAGCAGACGGTGAGATAGGACAGGTCGGCACCGTCCGCTTTTATCTGTGTGCGATCACAGGAAATATCCATCTCCACCCGGGAATCGGCGGTCTGCAGGAAACAGCTTCCGGTTTCCCTGCCGTCTTTGTAGCTGATTGCCTTCAGCTCACCCGGCTGATAAGGAACCTCAAAGGTAGCCATAAAGGCATCGCCCACCGCTTTCTTTCCAAGGGAGGACCCGTTTAAAAAGAGCTCGGCTTCCTCCGCGTCGGCATAGATGTCTACGTAAGCGGTTTGTCCCTCGTATCCCGGCCATGTCCAGCTGGCGATATTATCCTTCCACATCCAGGGCGTCAGGGAGGATTTCTGCCCGTTCCGGTTCATGCGCAGGACGGCCAGATAAGGATTTTTGCGAAGGCCGAATACGATTTCACGAAGATAGCTGATAGGCCTTCGGTAGCCTGTAATATCGATATCTCCTATGTAGGCGATGCTGTCCGGCCAGTGGGAGGTGAAGTTTTGTGTGCCGTCATAATAGAAAATACCGCAGCCGGCTTCCCCGAGATAATCATAGCCGGTCCAGGTCATATCTCCGATGACATTGTCATTCTTTTTCACCACATCCCATAAACGGACGATATCTCCGGGGAAGGTTTCGCTGCCGATCACCACGCGGTTGGGATGGAATTCCTTCTCCGCCGCATGGAGTGCCGTCAGATAGTTATAGCCGGTGATATCCATACCGGACGCGGTTTCCTCCAAAAGGCCGGAAAGGACGGGGCTGGTTGCCATCCGGTCGGCAAGAGGCCCGGAAAGAACCGCCATCATGCCGTTTAGCGCGTCCGCCCCGCCTTCTGTCCTGTCGTCTCCCGTCTCTTTATTCCCGAGAGAAGCGGCCATTTGCGCCATCTGCTCCTTTCCAAGGATATCGGCCATAATTTCACCCATATGGGGCGCACCCGCAAGCAGGCCGTTTATGGCATTGGTGGTATAGCGGGAATCATCCAGCTCTTTGAATTTGTTGTTTATCCTTCGGTTAAGCTGCGCCCCTTTTGCAGTGCCGGCCTCGGGGATTTCATTTCCCATACTGTACATCAGGACACAGGGATGGTTAAAGTCCTTGTCAACCATGCGTTCCACATCCTTTTCCCAGAAGTAGGGAAACTGCTGAGAATAATCGTTCGCATTTTTGGAGCGGGTCCACATGTCGGAAAGCTCATCCATGACGTACATACCTATCCGGTCGCAGGCGTCCAGCATAGCCTTGCTCATGGGATGATGGGCGCTTCGGATACAGTTGAAGCCCGCCGCCTTCAATTGTTCGCAGCGGCGTTCTTCCGCCCGTTCCAGCGTGGCGGCGCCGAGGATTCCGTTATCGTGGTGAATGCAGGTGCCGCGAAGCTTTACGCTTTTCCCGTTGACACAGAGTCCCTGTGCGGCGGAAAGACGCAGGGTGCGGATACCGAAGGAAACAACAGCCTCGTCCGCCGCCGCGCCGTTGTCCGTGACCGTTACCCGGCAGGTATAAAGGTTGGGGGTATCACAATCCCAGAGAAGCGGATTTTTAACCGCCATCCGCTGCCTGGATAGTTCACAGGTATGGGGAAAAGAGGTGACGGGTATCCGATCCGATGCCACTATATTTCCGCTGCCGTCCGTAATTTCGGTATGGAGCATGACCTTTTTCGTAAACGTCCCCGCATTTTCCAGCGAAGTATTAACGATAATGACCGCATAGTCCCCGTCCGCATCCGGGGTAGATACCTTGAGCCCGTCCGCCTTCAGATGGACCGGTCCGCCGAGAAGAAGGCTGACGTTCCGGTAAATGCCGCCGCCGCTGTACCATCTGCTGGTCTGTTCCTGATTATTGGCAATCACTTTGATTTCGTTTGTTTCCCCATAGCGCAGGAAATCTTCACAGGCCACATAGAAATTGGTATAGCCGTAAGGATGGCCTCCTGCATAATCCCCGTTTATGTAAACACGGGCATTGGCGTAAACACCCTCAAATTCCAGAGTCACGGAGTTCCCCTCCCAGGCGGCGGGAACGTCCAGCTGCCTGGTATAGGTATACACATTTCCCGGGTAAAAGCCGGTCTGGCTTCCGTTTTTCGTGTCGGGAGACCTTTTTTCATGAATCATGGCATCGTGGGGAAGATGAACGGTTACGGCGTTGGGATCCCCGCCCCGCAGCATGCTCATCAGCCCGTTTTCCCCGGATGTGACTATCCAGTTATCATTCAATTTTTTCCGTATCATGGCACCTCTTTCCCGGCCACGGCTTCTGTATCTTGCTCATGTCCACAGTAACCGTTTCCTTTTGTTTGTTGAAATGTTATACGATATACATAAAGTATAGGATAGAATTATAAAATTAACAATGTATATGCACATAAAAGTCCGTTTTTGATAGTGATAATTATCTTAAATGACAACAAAAGGAAAACGGGAGTGCTATACTTCTTGTATAAGATGACGACCAACTTATGGTATGCTCCGCAAACCATCCTTCATGTTTACTACAAGAAAAGGAGGGGATATGAATAACAGTGTTTTTGAACCGATCGAACATAAGATTATGGCTCCTGCAAAGATTTTTGTAACCGGAATGGAAAGTTCCCATTATCACTGGCATTATGATTATGAACTGGTGGTTTTGCTGAAAGGAAAGCTGCAGGTTCTCTGTGGCCCCAGTCCTATGCTGATGGAAGAGGGGGATATTTTTCTTGTAAACAGCAAAATGGTGCACGGCTATCGGGGAATCCAGGATAATCTCTGCCTTTTCATTCAGTTCCCCACCACTATTTTTGAACGGATTGCGGGAAAGGAACAGCTGCTTTATTTTTATTTGAACAGCGTGAGGAAACAGTTTCCGCCGAAGGGCGGCTTTGAAAAAATGAGAAAGGCGGCCTGTAAAGCCGGTCTTACCATTTATGGAGAGGAGCCGGAGGCTTATCTGGTTCAGAATGCGTCATTTTATGAATTGATGGCGGAACTGGCGGCAAGCGTGCAGTATGATATCCGCCGTTATCCGAGATATGCGGACAGTCCCGCAGAGGGGCAGCTTGTGGCGGAAATAGGGGCCTATATTGACGCCAACTGCGATCAGAAAAATCTGACGGAATGCATTTCCAGGCATTTCGGGATCAGTGAAAAATCGCTGTACCGCTATGCTAAAAGCTTCCTGGGGATATCGCCCAAGGAAATGATCGATACGGCGAGGGTGGAAAAGGCAAAAGGGCTTCTGAGGCTGAGCAGGAAACCCATTACCATGATTGGAGGGGAATGCGGTTTCACTAACGAAGCGACATTTTACCGTGTTTTTAAAAAAGAAACCGGAATCACCCCAAAGGAATACAGAAACGGCGGGGGGATTGGGCCGGTGGAAAAGGTAGTCCAGGGATATTTAAATTTTGATAAAAGGGAAGCGGAAACGTTAATGCATGGTTATGCGGAACATTGAAGGGAGAATGAGATGAACCAGGCAAAGGAACACAGACTTGAATTTACAAAGAAGGCACAGGAGATTGTGGATAGGATGTCGCTGGAGGAAAAGGTATACCTGATGAGCGGGAACCTGACATTCCAGGATATGATGGCGGATGCCATGGGAGAGGCTTCCCATTATAATGCCAGACCTTATCCGGCGGGGGGGAATGAACGGGAAGGCGTTGCGCCGATGCTGTTCTGCGACGGGCCCAGAGGGGTGGTCTGCGGGACCGGGGAAAGCACCTGCTTTCCGGTAACGATGTGCCGCGGCGCCAGCTTTGACACGGAGCTGGAGGAGGAGATCGGGCATGCCATCGGGCGTGAGGTACGGGGACACGGCGGCAACCTGTTTGCGGGAGTGTGTATCAACCTGCCCTATAATCCCGGCTGGGGACGCAGCCAGGAGGTTTACGGGGAAGACAGCTTTGCACTGGGGCAGATGGGTTCGGCCCTGGTCAGGGGCGTACAGGCGGAGGATGTCATGGCCTGCGTCAAGCATTTTGCATTTAATTCCATGGAAATCAGCCGATTTAAGGTGAGCGTGGACTGCGAAAGACGCACCGAGCGAGAGGTGTATCTCTCCCATTTTAAGGACTGTGTGGATGCGGGAGCGGCGAGTATCATGAGCTCCTATAACCTGTACAAGGGAATCCACTGCGGCCATTCCGACTATCTGCTGCGCAAGGTGCTGAAGGAGGAATGGGATTTCGACGGCTTTGTCATGAGCGATTTCATCTGGGGGGTAAAGGATACCGAGGAAGCCGGGAACGGCGGACAGGATATGGAAATGTGCTGTACCCAGTTTTTCGGGGATAAGCTGGTACAGGCCGTAAAGGACGGGTTGGTGAGCGAGGTGCGCATCAATGATTCCGCCCTGCGGATCGTGCGTACCATTCTGGCCTTTGAGGATTCCTATCAAAAGAGCGGGCATACCTACGGAAAAGAGGTCCTGGGCTGCAGGGAGCACGTCGAGTTGGCCAAGCGTGTCGCAGAGGAAGGGATTGTCCTGTTAAAGAACGAAGGAAAAGCACTTCCTTTCCGGAAAGACAAGATCAAAAAGATCGCACTGCTGGGGAAACTGGCAAATAAAGCCAATATAGGGGATCATGGTTCGAGCCGGGTATTCCCTGCCTATGTAAAAACACCTATGGACGGCTTTAATGAAGTGCTCCCGGAGGCGGAAGTGATCTGGTACAGCGGGGAAGATCTGGAGCATGCGAAGGAAGTGGCGAAGGAAGCGGATGCGGTTGTTTTTGTGGTGGGCTTTGACCATGATGACGAAGGAGAATTTGTTGCTGTGGAAAATGCCGAAAACTATACCGGAGCTGTGGGTGGGGATCGTAAAACACTGGGCCTTCATGAGGATGAGGTGGAATTGATCAAGACCGTGGGGCCGGAAAACAAAAACTCTGCGGTTGTTATGATTGGCGGTAACATGATTATGGTGACGGATTGGATTGACAGTGTGGCTTCCGTCCTGATGGCCTTTTACCCGGGGCAGGAAGGGGGAAGCGTGATTGCCCGGATCCTGACAGGGGAAGTCAATCCCAGCGGTAAGCTTCCGTTTGTACTCCCGTATGAGGAAGAGGATCTGCCCCATGTGAACTGGGAGACTACTAATCAGTACTATGGATATTACCATGGCTATACCAAGCTACAGAAGATAGGCAAAACACCGCTTCTGCCCTTTGGATTCGGATGCAGCTATACCACGTTTTCCGTGGAGGCCCCGGCTTTCCGCGCGGATGAAGATAAGGTGACCGGGGTATGTACGGTAAAAAATACGGGAGACAGGGAAGGCACGGAGGTAATCCAGCTGTATGTGGGCTTTGGCCATTCTTCCATTGACAGGCCGGTCAGGCTGCTGAGAGGCTTCCGGCGGGTGACGCTCGCGCCCGGTGAGGAAAAGCAGGTGGAAATTACCTGTCCCGTGGAAAAGCTGAAATATTACGACACAAAGAGCGCTTCTTTCCGGCTGGAGCATATGGAATATGAAATGTACATAGGCACATCTTCTGCCGCAGAGGATCTTTTGAAAGGCAGCATCCAATTATAAAGCCGCACTAAAACAAATGTTGACTGGGGGATAAGGATATGCAGGAAAAAAAATATTTAAAGTGGTACAATAAGGTAGGTTACGGTTCCGGGGATCTTGCGGCAAATATGGTTTATGCGCTTCTCACCAGCTTTGTCATGATTTATCTGACGGATACCGTTGGGCTGAATGCGGGTATCGCCGGTACCCTGATGATGTTTTCCAAGTTTGCGGACGGTATCACGGACGTGTTCTTCGGTTCTCTTATTGACAAGACAAAGAGCAAATTAGGCAAAGCCCGTCCCTGGATGCTCTGGTCCTATATCGGGAATGCAGTAATGCTGATAGCCATTTTCGCCATTCCCGAAAGCTGGGGGGATACGGCAAAATACGCCTATTTCTTCATTGCTTATACATTGCTGAATGCGGTATTCTATACGGCAAACAATATAGCCTATGCCTCTCTCACCTCTCTGATTACCAGAAATAATAATGAGCGTGTGCAGGTGGGATCCATCCGTTTCATGTTTTCCCTGGCGACCAATCTGGTGGTTGCATCCATAACCGTCGGGCTGGTATCCACCCTGGGCGGCGGCGCTATGGGATGGCGGAATGTGGCAATTATTTATGCCCTGATCGGGCTGCTGGTGAATACGATTTCGGTTTTCTCCGTAAAAGAGGTGGTGGAGGAGGACGAAACCGCCCAAAAGGAGGGGGATGAGGAGAAGCTTACCCTTCTGCAGTCCGCCAAGCTTCTGGTGCAGAACAAATATTATCTGATGATCGTGGCCCTTTATATCCTCACTTATATCCAGACGGGCATAGCGGGAATCGGTATCTATTATATGACCTATGTTTTAGGCAATCCGGCCCTTCTGGGTACTTTTTCCGCGGCCCAGATGTTCCCTATGATTGTGGGTCTGGCCCTGACTCCCGCATTGGTTAAAAAAGCCGGAAGCATGTACAAGGTAAATCTCACCGGCTACTGCATCGCATTTTTCATGCGTATCGGCTTTATCATCGGCGGCCTGATTGGGAGTATCCCCATGATGCTTGCTTTTTCCGTAATTGCAGGCCTTTGCGTCAGCCCTGTTACAGGGGATTTAAACGCCCTGATCGCAGCGACCAGCGACTATACCTACCGCACAAAGGGAAAGCGTATCGACGGAACCATGTTTTCCTGTTCTTCCCTGGGCATTAAAATCGGCGGCGGCCTGGGCACCGCTCTGGCCGGAATGCTTCTGGAAGCAGGGGGGTATGTGGCGAACGCCCCGGTCCAGTCGGAATCCTGCATCAATATGCTGAAATTCATGTATCTGGGATTCCCGTTTATCATGGTTATCATTTCTATCCTTATTCTGTCCCGCCTGAAGGTGGAGAAAGCAAACCAGGACTGGGATTTGGAGCATGGAAAATAAAATAGGTTAGCATACAAAAAACAGGCCGTTTGATACGGCCTGTTTTTTGTATGGTTACTGTCTCCATCCCGGTCGCGCCGCACAGGCGGCGGGAGGAAGGCTATTTGGATCCTGCGGGGGTGAGGTACTACCGGACAAATTCCACTTTTTTTACCGGACAAATTCCACATTACCTGAAAAAGGGGGATTTTTGAAGGAAAATGATGAAAATTGTGGTGTATTAAAGAGAAGGCAGGAATGATAGAATCCCTTTAGAAACAAGGCGGGAGCTGGTACTATCGCGGAAAGGAAGGGGATTTGAGATGAAAGGGAGAGGCGGAAAAGGGCCGGTTAATGCCCGGGAGAAGCAGGGAAAGAAAATGTTTTTAATGATTCTTCCCTTTTTGATTTTGTGTTTTTTGTTTTCCTATTTCCCGCTGCACGGATGGATTTATGCATTTTATGATTATAAGGCGCCGCTGAGGCTGAGTCAGTGCCCGTTTGTGGGACTGAAGTGGTTTCGGATGTTTTTCAGCAATGGAACCCAGCTGGCGCAGCTCTGGCAGGTTATGAAGAATACCTTTGCAATGAGTTTCCTGAGCATTCTGACTTCTATCCTGCCTCTGGGATTCGCCGTTTTTCTAAGTGAAATCAAGTGTAAATGGTTTAAAAACCTGGTGCAGACGATGACTACACTGCCCAATTTTATCAGCTGGGTCCTGGTGTATTCGGTGGCGTTCAGCCTGTTTTCCAATACGGGCATGGTGAATACGCTTCTGCAGAATCTGGGAATTACCTCTGAGGCGGTCAAATTCCTGGACAGCGATTCCCACACATGGCTGTCCATGCTGCTGTGGCATACCTGGAAGAGCCTGGGATGGAGTGCCATTATGTATCTTGCGGCGATTTCAGGAGTGGATCAGGAGTTATATGAGGCGGCCAGAGTGGACGGCGCAGGGCGGTTTAAGCTGATGCGGCATATCACACTGCCGGCGCTGATGCCTACCTTTTTCGTACTGCTGATGCTGTCCATAGCCAATTTCCTGAATAACGGGATGGATCAGTATTTTGTATTCCAGAATGCATTTAATAAGACGCATATCCAGGTTCTGGATCTGTATGTTTATAATCTGGGCATTACGGGCAGGAGCATTTCCCTTGCCACGGCAATCAGTATGATGAAAAGTGTAGTGAGCGTTTCTCTTCTGGTGGTTGTCAATTTTGTATCCAAAAGGGTAAGAGGAGAATCCATTATTTAGGAGGCTGTGTATGAAAGCTGTAATCAAGGAAAAAAGGATTAAAAAAACAAAAGGGGATATCCTGTTCGCAATTATCAATTACATGGGATTCGGCCTGTTTACCCTGATTTGCTTTTACCCTTTTTATTATCTCATTATCAATTCCGTCAGCGCAAATGATTTAAGCGGAAACGGAAGCATTAATTTTCTGCCCAGCCAGCTGCATCTGGAGAATTATAAGCAGGTGCTGCAGTTAAAGGGGCTTGGGCTTGCGGCGCTTGTATCTGTGGGGCGGACGGTAATCGGAACGGTTTGTACGGTGCTGGCTTCGGCGTTTCTGGGATTTATGTTCACCCAGGATCGGATGTGGAAACGGAAGCTTTGGTACCGGCTGATGGTGGTGACGATGTATTTTAATGCGGGGCTGATCCCTATGTTCCTTACCATGCAGAACCTGCATCTGACCAATTCCTTCTGGGTGTATGTGGTTCCCGTGATTGTACAGCCCTTCAATATCATACTGGTGAAGACCTATATGGAATCCATTCCCCGCTCACTGCAGGAGGCGGCGGAAATTGACGGGGCAGGTGTTATGAAGGTATTTTTGAAGATCATCCTTCCCACCTCCACTCCCATATTGGCCACCATCGCTATTTTTTCAGCGGTGGCCCAGTGGAACGCGTTCCAGGATACGCTTATTTATGTGACGGATCAGAAGCTGTATTCCCTGCAGTATATCCTTTACCAGTATATAAACCAGGCGAATTCCCTGGCAACCATGGTAAAAAACAGCAGCGGCGGTACAAACCTGAATATGGCGGCGCTGGCGACCCAGCAGACGCCCACCTCCATCCGCATGACGGTTTCCGTCATTGTAGTCCTGCCCATTTTATTTATTTATCCCATATTCCAGCGTTATTTTGTTAAGGGTATTATGATAGGTTCGGTTAAAGGTTGATAGAACAAAGGATTCATACTATGATAAAAGAAGGAGGATCTTATGAAGAAGAAACTTGTGAGCTTACTTTTATGTGCGGCTGTGGCGGTGTCCATGGCTGCAGGGTGCGGGGACGGAAAACCTGCAGCAGCGCCGCAGGAGGAAGGGGCGCAGGCAGCGCAGAGCCTGTCCGGCGGAGACAGTAAATACGAGGAATTCCTTACGGTGGATGTGTTTGATTCCCAGGCCAATTACCAGGGAATCCAGTCGGGCTGGTTTGCCAAAATAGTGAAAGATAAATTTAATATGGAACTGAATATCATCGCACCCAATGTGGCGGGCGGGGGAGATACCCTGTTCCAGACAAGGAGCGCCGCCGGGAATCTGGGGGATTTGATTTTCACCTCTGCAGACAGAGGAAGGCTTCAGGATCTGGTTACCGCGGGCCTGGTGATGGATATGTCCGGTTTGATCCAGGGGAAAGAAAATCTGGAAAGATACAGGGAAGCCATTGAATACAGCAATAAGGAGCTTGTGGAGGAAGAGGGAATATATATGATTCCTTCCGAAGTAACCACCCTGTCCCCCACCACACCTATGGAGGGAACAGACTGTAACTCCGGTGTGTATCTGCGATGGGATCTGTATCAGGAATTAGGCTGTCCGGAGCTGAATACGGCGGAGGATATGCTGGCTGTGCTGAAGGAGATGCAGGAGCTGTGTCCCGTCAGTGATTCCGGAAAGAAAACCTATGCGTTTTCCCTGTTTAAGGATTGGGACGATAATGCGATGAAGCAGGGGGCATGGCTTCCCAGCCTGTATGGATACCGTTTTATGGGGGATGCGGTATATTCCGCAGATGATTCCCTTCCGCCCCAGAGCCTGGTAGAGGATGATTCCGTATATGTGCGTAATTTAAAGCTGTTTTTCACAGCCAACCAGATGGGGCTGATGGATCCGGAATCCACCACACAGAACTATGATACGCTTTACAGTAAATATAAAGACGGTGCCGTTCTTTTTTCTCCCTGGCCTTGGCTGGGACAGGCGGCCTATAATGTGACCGAACATGTGGAGGAGGGAAAGGGGTTTATGGCGATTCCCGTTGCGGATACCCGGATTTATTCCTGGGGCTGCTATGCCAAAGGAAATCCCGCCAACAGTGCCATGATAGGAAGCAAGGCCCAGGATCCCCAGAGGATGGCGGATTTCATTGACTGGCTGTATTCCCCGGAAGGGATCGGCAACAGTGCGGGACACAGCGTAACCCTGTGCGGACCCGAAGGGCTTACCTGGGAAATGAAGGACGGTGCGCCGGTCCTTACCGAATTCGGCAGGCAGTGCCTGGTGGACGGGGATGCACAGATGCCGGAGGAATACGGCGGAGGTAGCTGGAAGGACGGAAAGTCCCAGCTGGGAATCAAAGCGATCTCCAGCGCGGAAATCAATCCGGAAACAAACCATCCTTATGATTATACCTTATGGGATTCCTATACGGAATTAAACAGCAACCCTTTGATCGAGGACTGGCAGGAGCACTATGGAGTAAAGACGGCGGTGGAATATTACAAGGATCACGGACAGGTGCTGGTGGCCCCCGGATGCTCCTATTCCGAACCGGCGGAGGATTCCGAAATCGCCACAATCCGTACACAGATTAACTCCACGGTGGTGGAGTATTCCTGGAAGGCGGTATTTGCAAAGGACGAAGCGGAATTTAAGGAATACATCCGCCAGATGCAGGAAACAGTCTATGGCCTGGGATATGAGAGAATTCTGGAAATAGATATGCAGAAGGTGGAGGATCAAAAGGCGGAAAGACAGAAAGTACTTCAGTAAAGGATGGGGATTCATGTATCATATAAAAACGGATTGCCATGTCCATACCATATTGAGCGGACATGCGTACAGTACCATTGAGGAATGCGCCGCCTATGCGGCCGGCAGGAAGCTGGAATGCATTGCGGTGACGGATCATTTCTGTCCCATAAAAGAAGAGGAATTCGGGGATAAGGCAGTTCCCATCATCAACCTGACCGTGCTTCCTTCCCATATCCGGGGAGTCCGCATCCTGCGCGGAATGGAAGCGGATATCGTGGATTTGGAAGGACATCTGGCCAACTATAATGTGATGCATGAAGGGAAAAGTGTGCTGGAGGAGGCATGGAAAGATTTGGAGCTGGTGATTGCCAGCGTCCACCGGGGGCCTGGTAAAATGGAAACCGACCGGGAAGATACCGCCGCAAATACAAATATGTATCTGAAGGTGCTGCAGAACGGCAGGGTCAATGTACTGGGCCATGTGGGGAGATCCGGCTACCGGTTTGATATGCTGCCGGTTATCCGGGAAGCCCGCCGGCTGGGAAAGGCGCTGGAAATCAATGAAGCCTCCGCCCGGTTCGGCGCCCATATCCCGGCTGTCTGCCGGCAGGCCGCCCAGCTGTGCGCCCGGGAAGGAACGATGATTATGGTAAATTCCGACGCCCATTCCGCCCATTCCATCGGGCTGTATCCGGAATCACTCCGGATGCTAGAGGAAATCCATTTCCCTGAGAGGCTCATTGCCAACCGGGATTACCAGAGCCTGGTGGAGTTTCTCGGTCATAACCTGTAAAAAAGATGCCGTTTCCTAAAGAGAATACTCTTTAGGAGGCGGCTCTTCCTTTGTTATGAAGGCACGAAGGCAGCAGCCGCACGAAAGCAGAAGGGGCGGATTCCCCTATCCGGTTTCATTCAGTCTGCGGGAATCAGGGGGAGAAGCAGGCGGACGCAGGTTCCCTGCCCGGGACTGCTGGTCAGGTACATGGAGTAAGGGGAACCGTAAATGAGACGGATGCGCCGGCTGATGTTGCTAAGGCCGATGCTGCCGTCAAGGACGGAGGGATCCGGAAAATCAGGGATATCCGGATCCCCGGAGGCTTCCAGTTTTTCCGACAGGGTGTGCCATTCTTCTTCGGTCATGCCTTTTCCGTTATCTTCTATAATAATATGAAGCTTTTCCTCTTCCGTATGCAGGGTGATGGTCAATTGACCGCCGGTATCTTTTTCCTCCAGGCCGTGCAGGATAGCATTTTCTATGATGGGCTGAAGGAGAAGCGGCAGTATTTTATAAGAAGAGAGGGAAAAATCAGGGGGGATCCGAAGGGTATAATCAAAACGGTCTTCAAATCGCAGCTTTTGGATGGCGAGGTAGGAAGCGATATAATCCAGTTCTTTATCCAGAGTGGTGCTGGCCGTTCCCGTATTTTCCAGCACATAATGCATGGTTTTCCCCAGGAGCTTAATGGCGGAGGCTGTTTCCCGGTCTCCGCTTCCCACCGACATCATACGGATTGTTTCCAGGGAATTATAGAGGAAATGGGGATTGATCTGGCTGGCAAGAAGCTTGTATTCCATTTGCTGCTGCTGGTTGATCAAGGTCTGTTCCTTTATCCTGGCTTCATAGACCTGCAGTTCCTGCTGTTTGATGTTGCCGATCATGATTTTCAGGTTCAAAAAGGTATCGGTGAGTTCATCGTCGCCTTTAAAGGTATCAATAATGTCATAATTTCCCCGGCTGGCATGTTCCATAGCGGCCTGCAGGGTCGTCACACGCCGGCTGAAATAGCGGGTGGAGTAGAGGATGCCGTAGAGGGAAGCGGCAATGGCGGCGGTCAGCACCAGCAGGCAGATGAAGCCTATTTGGTAGATAGAGGTTTTCGCATGCAAATCGATGGTAGTGAGATAGAACTGTCCGTCCGTATGGTATGCGGGAAGGGTGGTGATACAGCCGATTTGCTTCTCCCCTCCGAAGGGAAGGAAACCGCTGGTGTGGAAGCCTTTTTTCTCAAAATCAATCGGAACCGGCTGGGGCTGTCCCTGGTAAAAACGGCTGCTTGAGAAAAAAACGGGCTGATCCTGGATAGACAGGGCCGTAAACAGGGCATTGTTCTGGATGCGGTTTTTAAGGTAATTGTTGCTGAGTTTGATGACCAGAATCGCATGGTGGGAGGACGGGGAAAGGGGAATCGAGCGCAGGAAGGTCAGTTCCGGCGCGCGTTCGCCGGTCCCGGGGTAAGTGGATTCACTGTAGCCCAGGGTACTGGACTGCCAGGATGTGGTGCCGCTTACGGAAACCAGGGGGAACCATTCCGCCAGTATATCCGGGTCGGCCTGCTGGATATACCGGCAGTCAGGGATAGAAGGGTTATCCGTATAAATGAGGATGGAGGAAATGGCGGCGTTATTGGCGTGGGTTCTTGCCAGCCGTTCATAACCGTTGCAGATACGCATTGCCTCTTCTTCGTTTTCATAATCCGCAGTGAGAATACGGGACAGATCCCCATCGGAAAACAGCTCCTCGGAAATGGTATAAAAATGAAGGGCAGCGTCCAGGAGGACGGACTTCGCCCGCAGATTATCCGATTCCACCTGGGTCTGTGCCTGGCGGTACAGGAAGTTTATGGCATAAAAAGAAAGAAAAACACCGATAAACAGGAGCGGAACCAGGATGACCGGTATCAGCATCCTATGCATATGCTTTTGTATCCTGCTGTGGGGACCGTGCTTTGACGACATATGGAAACTCCTTTGTTAACGCAGCTTTCTGCGGTATTCCGCGGGACTTTCTCCCATTACCTTCTTAAACTTGGTGTGGAAATAATCCACGTTGCTGTAGCCCACTTTTTCCGCTATTTCATAAACCTTCAGAGTACCTTCCTTCAGCAGCTCCAGGGAGGCGTCAATACGCACCCGATCCAGATAAGCCGTGAAATTCATGCCTATTTTCTGGGTGAAGAGCTTTCCCAGATAGGAGCTGTTATAGCCAAAAAGAGGCGCGATCCGTTCCAGCTTCAGGTTATTCATGTAATTATGCCTGATATAATAAATGACATTATCCAGGGTGCTTTCCCGGGAGGCGGTCCCAAGGGAACGCAGAATCATTTCCGTCTGTTCGGAGATAAAGGTGATGATTTCATACAGATAATACCGGGTATTGATAAAATCCGCCGCCCAGCTGCCCGGGGGAAAAGGGATATCCGCGGTATGATAATGATAACGGACAGCTTCCCTGACCTGAAGATAGAGATCAAGGAAAAAACGCCGGATATCCTCAATGGGGACGGAGGAGAGGTAGATCTGTTCCCGGAGCCGGCCGAGAGTTTCCGCCAGCATGCTTCGGTTCCGTGTCTGAATGTAATCCACCAGCATGCCCCTGTATTCCTCCAGGGTGGCCGTATCCGGTATAAAATAACTGTTTTGGGGCCGGGCCAGCTGGTGATAGCCGAAGGTATGCTGCCCCGGATCACAGTAAAAACGCATTTGTAAAAGATAAAGGGCTTCCCGGTAGGAGCCGGTGATATCTTCCGGCCGGTAAACGACCCTTCCGTAGGTAATGAAAAGGCTGTCTAAGGGGGAACCCTTCTGCGGTTTTACCTCCCGTTCGAACCGCTCCACAAATTCGGAAAAACGCCGGATCGCAAAATCACCTTTTAACAAAATAATTTCATTATGATCAATGGTTAAGGTTTCGTACGAATGGTTATCCTCATTGGTGAGGTGCAGCAAATCGGAAAAGCGGTAGGATACCGCGGCGGCATCGTGACTGTATTTTTCATAAATAGCGGCCTGGTAACATCCGGAAAGCAAACCAAGTTCTTTAAGCTCCTCCGTAAGTGTCCGGGAGGAACCGGTGAGAAAATCACGGAGGATGCTGCTGCGTGCCTTTTCACTGTAATATTCAATCGCGGAGGTGCGTTTCTTTTTGTCATCAAGCTCTTCCCGTATTTTGAGAAGATGGGCGGTAAGGTCATCCTCATCCACCGGTTTGGTGATATAAAATTTCACATCGTAACGCATAGCCTCCTGGGCATACTTAAAATCGGAATAGCCGCTGAGGATGAGAATGGTGCCTTCATATTTTTTCTCTCTGGCAAGGCGTGCCACATCAAGGCCGCTAAGGCGCGGCATACGGATATCCAGCAAAGCGATATCCGGCTTTTTTTCCAGGATGACCGCAAGGGCGTCCTCGCCGTTGGAGGCTTCTCCCACGCAAAAAAAGCCCAGTTCCTCCCAGTCGATCAGCCGGCGCAGACCCTGTCTTATTTTAGTTTCATCATCAGCAATAAAATATGTATACATAAAACCCCTCATATATCCCTTTTAACCGGATACCTGCATTCCTGCAGCGGCCGCCGGTTTCTTACATTTATTATAAAAGAGGACTACAGATTTGTCCAACGTAGTTTCCGGAAAGATTGGTTGCATATTTTCCTCAATTTTACAAATACTACATTTACCAACCCGAAAAGAAATAAATGTTAAAAAAGGAAAGAAGAGGCCAAACGGCCCGGGCCGGGCGGCCTTTTAGAAGGAGGAAACATGAAGGCAACAGGAATTGTGAGAAGAATAGATGACCTGGGGAGGATTGTAATCCCCAAGGAAATCAGGAGGACACTGCGTATCCGGGAAAGTGATCCCCTTGAAATTTTTACAGACAGGGAGGGAGAAATCATCCTGAAAAAATATTCTCCTATCGGGGAAATGAGTACATTTGCAAAGCAGTACGCGGAAAGCCTTGCACAGGTTTCAGGGCAGATGACACTGATTGCAGACCGGGATCAGTTTATTGCAGCGGCAGGAGGCTGTAAGGCGCTTTTGGGAAAATCCATCAGCAAAGCTTTGGAAGAGGCTATTGAGAACAGGGAAAATATTCTTGCGGGAAAGAGTGAGAGGAGTTTTATCCAGGTGGCGGAAGAAGGCGAGCCGGAGTATGTGAATGAAGCTATCAGCCCGATTATCTGCGAAGGGGATGTGATTGGGGCGGTAGTCCTTCTGAACAATGACCCCAAGGGGAAGATGGGGGAAGTGGAGCAGAAGCTTATCCTGTCCGCAGCCGGTTTTTTGGGAAGACAGATGGAGCAATAAGAAAAAGAAGGCCGCAGAATCTACCCTACGGGTTTATTATCCCTCCCTGCCTGAACAAGAAGCGGCAGACAGAGAGCGGACGGTAATCCCGGAGGGTAGATCCTGCGGCTGTTTTCATGTCCGGATAAAGCATCAGAGGGCAGCCGGGGACGGCGAAGGAACGGACGCCACATTCAGATCGGTATAACCGGTATCCTCAAAAGGAAGGTAAATCCGTCTGCCGCAGAGGGAAGAATAATAAATGCCCTTTACGATTTCCAATGTTTTCCTGCCCTCGGTCACATCGATGGAAACCGGAGTATTATTACATAGGGAAAGATAGAAATCCCGAAGCTGTGCATAGTGGCCCATGCCCCAATAATCAGGGATGTCCTTATTTCCCGGCGCGGGCACCGGCTGTATTTCTTCGTAAGTGCCGTCAAGCTCATAGAAGCCGACATCCTGCTTCAGGCCGCAGCGGCCCTTTTCCCCCTGGAACTCCAGGAAAATGGGAGCGTCGGCAGCATAGGAATTCGTGGCATACAAGCTGTAAAGACAGCCGTTCTTAAAGCAGACGGCGGCCTCTGCGGTATCCTCCACATGGATACGGTCGTGGTAATGGTTATGTATGCTGCCCTCGATCCATTCCACGTCACTTCCCAGCATATAACGGATCCGGTCGATGCTGTGGATAGCCTGATCGATGAGCACACCGCCCCCTTCCTTGTCCCAGGTACCCTTCCAGTCACAGCCTTCGTAATAGGAATAGGGGCGTGACCAGGTGAGAATGGAGCGGGCGCTTATGATGCGGCCGAAAGCGCCGTCCCGGATCATGTTGCGCAGCTGCTGTACGCTTGCTTCATAACGGGTTTGAAAAATAACGCCTAGCTTTTTCCCGGTTTTTTCCGAGACGGCTTTCATCTTGTCCGCATCCTGCAGGGTGACGGCAACCGGCTTTTCCGTAAGGACATGCATGCCCGCTTCCATAGCACGGATAGCCATGGGCGCATGGAGGTAGTGCGGGAGACACAGATGCACCGCATCAATATCCTTATCAAGCAAATCCTCCAGACAGGTGCCGTAGGCGGCGCCAAAGGGGGCGGCGAAAGCCCTTGCCCTGTCCTCTTCGATATCAATGGCACAGACGAATTCTGAAATATCCGTAAGCCGGGGAAAGGCAAAGGCATAGCTGGCGGATATCCTTCCGCAGCCGATGAGGGCGGTTCTCAGCTTTTTCATACATATATTCCTCTTTTCTACTACAATATAGTTTGAGTGAAAGCACCTGACAGCCGGTCGGGCCTAATCAGGATATATCGGGTCAGCCGATAAAAAAAGAGCCATTCATGGTGGCGGTAAACTGATAATGGGTGTCGAAAAAATATTTCATGGCGCCGTTATAGCAGGCGTAGGAATCCAGCTGGCTGTAGCGCAGTTTTACGCTTCCCGTCATGCGTGAAAAACCGGTTTCACCCAGGCAGCGGCGTGTTTCCTCCAGAAATACGGGGCCTAAGGAAACGGAATTCCCGCCGAGGACAATCAGCCGGGGATGTACCAGGCAGATGAGGTTGGACAAGGCCAGGGCCAATTCCCCGGCCAAATCTTTAATAACCAGTACGGCTGCCGTGTCTGTGTACAGGGAGGCCCTGCCCAGATCCTCATAGCGGACAGCGTCCCGGGAGAGCAGGGACGAAGTGGTGCCCTTCTCCAGCAGACGGTTCCGGAGGGTGGCCTCACTCAGTACCACCTCCAGACATCCGCGGTTGCCGCAGGGGCAGGGCGGGCCTTCCGGCGAAATGCTGAAATGGCCGAACTGGGTATATGAGGCACAGGCCTGTCCCAGAAGCTTATCCTGGATAAAAAGAGAAGCGCCGATCCCTCTGCTGAACTGGATGAATGCATAATCCTTTTCCCGGATGCCGGTATAGATTTTTTCCGCGTAGGCGCAGCAGGCCGTATCGTTCAGGACAGCTACGGCATAATCGGAAAAAAGCGAGCGCAGAAAGGGAAGGACCCCGGCTTCCCCCTGATCGTTGTCTAAGGGAAAGGTGGTGGAGAACACCTCTTCTTTTTCCGGATCGATCATGGCCGGCAGGACAAAGCACAGCCCCAGAATCTGCTCCGGCCGGATCCGTTCCAGGATCTGTCCGGTGAGAAAGCTGCGGCAAAGCCGGGCATAAGAATCGGAAGAAGCCTTTTCCAGCCGCTCCTGCATAGCCGTAGTGCCGCAGATATCAATAAGAAAGGCATGAACCGAGGTTTCCTCCCAGCCGAATACCGCCACATAATAATTCCCTGCACAAAGTTCCAGGCAGTTCGGCTTTCTGCCCACACCGGAACTGTCCCCCATACCGGAATCATATAGAAAACCTCTTTCGGACAGTTCGTCAATCAGCGCGGAAACCGCAGTACGGCTCAGACCGGTCTGTTTGGCCAGCGCAGCGCGGGAAATCCCCCTGTTTTCGAAAACCGAATTGTAGAGCTGCTTCAGGTTTGTATTTTTGATCAGCTGTTGGTTTACTAATTTCATAAATGCCTCTTAAGTTAAATTGTAATGTGATATTACTATTATGGATTGTATCATAAGTGACAGGAAACTACAAGATGGAATGATTGAGGAAGGGAACCCCGTTTCCGCGTCTGAACTGTTACAACGCGTTACTGTGCGGTATTTGACCGGCCGGATAACGGCTGTGAAAAGCAGCGTAAAAAGGGGGATGGGGGATTGACAAGGAGAAAGGCAAATGGTATTGTGAATTTGTAATGTGATAGGACAAATTAATAATCACTTTTTTCAGAAAAACATAGGTTTTGAAAGGGGATACTTTATGAAGGTCGGAGTAATTGGTTGCGGAGGTATGGGAACGACCCATAATCTGTCTTTGAAGGCGCTTTCAGGTAAGATGGATGTGGAAGTAGCGGCACTGGCTGACTGCAGGGAGGAATTTCTGGAGAGGGCATCGAAGCAGTGGCCGGAGGCCAGGAAGTATACGACGGGAATGGATCTGGTAAGGGAGGAGGAGCTGGACGCGGTACATATCTGTCTGCCCAGTTATCTTCATGCCGAGATGGCTGTGGCGGCGATGGAGAAGGGCATGCATGTGTTTGTGGAAAAGCCTGTTTGTCTGACGGGGGAAGACTGTAAAAGGCTTCTGGAGGTGCAGAAGAAAACGGGTGTGAAGGTGATGGTGGGCCAGGTAGTCCGTTCTTTTGAAGAATACCGGTATTTGAAAGAGGCTTATGAGAAGAAAACCTTTGGTGAACTGAAATCTATTGTGATGCAGCGTATCAGCGGTGACACGAAATGGGGATATGAGGACTGGTTCCATGAGGAGAAAAAAAGCGGCAGCGTAGTGCTCGATCTCCATATCCATGATTTGGATTTCTTGCGATATATGCTGGGTGAACCGGATTCTTTTACGGTAAAAGCGACGGCTTTCCCAAGCGGGATGATAAACCAGGTGGTTACCTCTTATCAGTTTGGCAGCGTTTTCGCAACAGCGGAGGGAATCTGGGATGTATGTACGGCGCTTCCCTTTGAATCTTCCTTCCGGGCGTGTTTTGAGGATGCCACGATAATTTACAGGGGAAATGATACGCCGTCTCTGCAGGTCTATCATAAGGGAGAACGGATATCCGTCCCGGATCTTACGGCAGAATGGACTATGCATGATGAGTCCGCGGGCATTAATATATCGGATTTAGGGCCTTATTATACGGAGATCAAGTATTTTTACGAGTGTCTGGAGCAGGAGAAGGAAATTGTGAGAGCGCCGCTGGAGGAAGGTGTGAAATCGGTGCTTCTGGGTCTGAAGGAGCTGGAAGCGGGAAAGAAGTATCTGGAGGGCCTGGCAGAGAGCCGGCACACTTGAGATGCGCAAAAGCGCGGACAGGAGAGGAAAGGCGGAAAGTGCCTTTCAGAGTGGGAAATAATGAAGTATCACAGGAGGTATAAGATGAGAGTAGGTATTTTGGTAAATCTGCATGCGGATACGGACTTGAAGGAGAAATTCGGCGAATTACGGGAGATGGGCGTGGAAAGCTGCCAGCTTGTATGCTGGGACAGGAGCCTTCTTACGGAAGAAACCGCGGTTATGGTGAGAGAAGCAGTCTGTGAGAAGAAGATCGAAATCACTGCTTTCTGGTGCGGCTGGGAAGGGCCGAAAGCCTGGAATTTTTATGAAGGGCAGGAGACTTTGGGTCTGGTACCTGCGGCGTTTCGTTTCCGGCGGCTGGCCATGCTGATGGAAGGCTCTGATTTCGCCCGTTGGATCGGAGTGGGAAATCTGGTGACCCATGTAGGTTTTATGCCGGAAAATCCGTATGATCCGAACTATCATGGGGTGATAGCGTGCCTGAAGGAGCTTGCGGCAAAGTGCAGGGAAAACGGTCAGAATTTCCTTTTTGAAACCGGACAGGAAACACCGGTGGCCTTAAAGCGGGCAATTCAGGATATAGGAATGGATAATGTAGGGGTGAATCTGGATCCCGCCAACCTGTTGATGTACGGAAAAGGTAATCCGGTGGATTCCCTGGATGTATTTGGGGAATATGTGATGGGGATACACGGCAAGGACGGATGTTACCCCACGGACGGCCATGAACTGGGCGAAGAGAAGCCTCTGGGACAGGGAAAGGTGGATTATCCTGCGTTTATCAGAAAGCTGAAGGAGATCGGCTATGAGGGGGATATCACCATTGAGAGGGAAATCTCCGGAGAAGAGCAGAAAAAGGATATCCGGATGGCGAAGAAAATGCTTGAGGATCTGATAGCTGCGGATTAAGAGCAGAAGAGGTACGAAAAGGTAACCGTTCAGACTTGTCTGAACGGTTATTTAAATAGCGTATAGCATAAATACGGTTTCCGAAATCCGGCAGAGGAACCGGTTTTTCGTCAGGACTGAGGGGATCCATACACCAGAAACGTCCGTCCAGGCATTGAATCAGAAGAACATAATGAAAACTGCCCAGCCCGTTCATGCGGACACGGACGATGGGGTAAATTCCTTCGGATATAAGTGCCGCCAGATCGGTTCCTTTCATGGCGGATATGCCGTTCACCCGTTCTATGGATACCTGCAGCGCCGATTGCAGAGTCTCCCACCGGATATTCCCTTCCTTATCATAGACCTGTTCCCGGGAAAGCAAGGCGTTCAAACTGCCGGGATCTATGGGAGCCGGGCCGGGAACGGCAATATCCTGCATGCGCAATGCCGCCGCAAGGCATGCCGTTAAACAGCCGGAGGATTCCATGGTGAAAGAAGAGTTCCCCAGGGTATCACCGGCCCAAAGCGGATTTTTCTGGGAAAAGAAAACAGAGTCCGGCGCTATGGCAGCCTGTCCGCCTTTTACGGATATGCTGCCATAGAACCGTAAGGTCAGCAGACAGATAAGGAAGGCCATAAAAAGAAGAACTGACAGACATACATATATTCGTTTTTTTGTCATGATACTCCTATCGTGATGTGACCGTGATTACAGGCATCGCAATGCCATGTGGACAGAAACGGGTACAGCAGTTTTTGTCTGTATGAACCAATGATAGCAGGGAATGGGCATGGATTCAATAGCAAATGCAGCCGGGAAGCAACTGTGAAGGGATCGAAAATTACTGTTCACGCCCCTGTGCCGCCGCCCTGTGGCTTTGCCTGCCCGTTTTCCCATCCCGGCTTTTCCCGGGGGCGGCGGTGCTGCAAGGTTCCTTCCAGGGGTCGCTTTCGCTCGGCTAAAAACGCAGCAGTACTAACGCTGTAAAGGACACAGCGTAAGGAC
>URMK01000035.1 GCA_900548905.1 uncultured Lachnospiraceae bacterium
AGGGCAGCAGGCTCCGCAGGGATGCAGGGGCTGGTGATGCCAAATTTTTTTATCTGCATCCGAAAATGGTCTTGACACATTCCTTATTATTACTTATAATTACTCAAAACATTATTTTCAGGAGCAATAGGTAATGATTAAGTATTATACAGTCGAACAAATAGCTGAATTGCTTACTATCCATCCTAAAACAATTCAAAGATATATCCGGGAAGGTAAACTACGGGCTGCTAAAGTAGGAAAAAGCTGGCGTGTGACGGAACGTGATTTACGTGCATTCACGGAAAATACAGAATTAACAGAATCTAAGAATGTAGAAAAAGAACAAAATAAAGTAAATATTTCCTGTGTTGCCGATATTATGATTGATGAAGCGGACGAGGCAATACGGATCATCAATCTGCTTACAGCCGCTTTGAACGGCAAGCCGGAAAGCTATGAAAACGCAACCATGTATACCCAATATCTGGAACAGGAAAACAAGGTCCGTGTTACCCTGTGGGGACATCTTCTGTTTATGCAGGAAATATTGGAACTCATCTCCGTCGTAACAGGAAACTCTACTGATAATACCTGAGGGGAAGAACGGCCGGCAAAACCTCCCGGCAGCGCCCGACGGATACAGGAGGAAAATTCAATGAATATAACGTTAAAAGGGAATCAGAAAACGATTGCAGTGGTTCAAAATGACAGTCTGCTAATCACGGATCTGCAATCCGCTCTTGATTTGGCAATGACAATAAGCTATGAAACCGGATCTCATAAACTGATCCTTCCGAAAGAATGTGTGGCAGAAAATTTTTTTATCTTATCAACACGCCTTGCGGGGGAAATACTCCAAAAGTATGTGAACTATGGAATAAACCTCGCTATTGTTGGCGATTTTTCCAACTATACCAGCGAACCGCTTCGTGATTTCATCTATGAAAGTAATCATGGCAGGAATTTCTATTTTGTTTCTACGCAGGAGGAGGCCATCGAAAGGTTGGAAGGCGGCACAGGAAAATCAAACACCCCGCCGCAAGCAACGGGGCAACAAACTTGAAACGCCGTGAACGCAGCGAACTAAAGTTCGCGGGTATTTGACCTGCACTCCGTTTCGGCCGGCGCGAAACAAAGATAAAGAAGCCGCTGTACGCTTCCTCCTACTCTTCCGCCCGTCCTCAGGATTCCTTGGAAATCAAAAATATCCTTTTCTCAAAACCGCCCCGTTCCGCATGCTTTTTCAGGTACTTCTCCCGCAGTTCCTGCTCCGAATAACCTCTGGCCCTGCAGATAGCAAGGATGACCTCCAGAACATCGGCAAGCTCCTCCAGTGACTTATCTTCCTGATATTCCCGGATTTCTTCCTCTAATTTTCTGTCCAGCGCCTCCAGGTACTCCTCTTCTTCCAAGATACGCAAAACCGGTGTTTCCCCCTGCTTTTTTATCATCTCCGGTATTCTGTCACGGACTAATTTATGATACTCTGTCTTCATGGAACATACCTCCTGTTTCCTTTGTCCTCCCAACTCCTGAAGGGAGATTTCTATTCTCCGGAATCCCTCTATCCCCATCATTCCATTTCCCGGAAGGTTCCGGCAATCCCTCCCACAAAGCTCCATTGCCGCTGCATATAGGCTTGTAAGGAAGCCGTTCCCTTTTGATAGGCGTCAAGCACCTTTTGCGGATGTTCAAAATGGGATGCCGCCGCTTCCGCCGCCCAATACCCGCTTTCCATCCCCGCGGAAATCCCTTCCCCCATGGGGTTGAGAAAGCCTGCGATTTCACCGGCGAACAAAATGCGGCCTGTTCCGTAATCCACCCCGCAGCCGGGCCGGATATGGGGCATAAGCCATTTCTCCGCTTTCGTCTCTTCCTCTATGTACAGGTTGTGTTCTTTTTTCATATAGGAAAGAAAATTCTCATAATAGGTTTTAATTTTATCGGCTTCCTTGACCGACACCCCCAGAACGAGAAGATTATCCTTCACATTAAACCAGGCATCATACTGGGATAGTTCAGGCTGAAGATACGCGTAGAAATAATGGTAATCCAGGTCAATGCTTCCCCGGTTAAAGGTCTGGAAGGTGGTAATATATCCGTTGTTTTTCCCCAACAGACTTCTTTTCACCGCTCCGGTAACACCTTCGCAGTCCAGGACATATTTTGCTTTTTCTGTGTATGTCTTTTCACCATGCAGGATAACGGATACAGAATCCTCCTGTTCTTCACAGGAAACAGCCATTGTTCCGTCCCGAAGCTGTACCCCTTTTTCCACCGCTTTTTCAGCAAGCCAATTATCAAAGCTGCTGCGCCATACATTCAGCCCCTCCTGTTCAAACCGGTATTCTTTTCCATGATCATTTGTAAAAATCATCCCCCTGTTTTCTTCTGGGGCACACATCGTATGAACCGGGGTTTCCTCCCCGATATAAAGCTTCACGAAATCCATGGATTTCTTTATCAGGACACCGGAACAGGACTTGTACCGGGGCAGCCTGCATCTTTCCACAAGAAGAACCTTCCGCCCTTTCTCCGCTAATCTTCCGGCAGCGGTACAGCCGGCCGGCCCCGCGCCTATAATGATGCAATCGAACATTTGGTTGCTCCTTTTTCTTACGCTTTCTGATCTGCAGGATATCTGATTAACTTATTATATTTCATCCGTGGAATATCAGCAAGGGATAGCGAAAGAAATTATGAAAACCATGCCAGGAAGGTATAGGGAATGTGAGCTTCCATGTTACTGCGCAGCATGCTTTCCGACAGCTGTTTATAGGTAAGGTTTCCCAGGTCGGAAGCCACAACGTTTTCCGCACCGGTTTCTTCATCCCGGAGCCAGTTAAGGTATCCGGCATGGGAAACTGTTATATCTTCCGTATCCGTTTCCTTCCATTTGTCACGGCTTTGGTCTGTCAGGATCAGATAACCCTTTCCCCAGCATTTGACGGAAATAAGGATCATGTCGCCTTCTGTGGTAAGCTGGCCGATGAGGATTGTTTGCGCGACCACCTTTGTACTTACCGCATCTTCTGCTAAATCGGCGGATTCCAGAGGCTCCGGCTGATATGGTACAGAAGGCAGGGTTCCTTTGCCGAAGCCGGTATTTACATAAAAATTCCACAATGCCTGCCGGAGTGTATCTTTTTCGCCCGTTGCCGGGGACACATAAATACCATATTCTGACGCGTTGTCTGCATGCAAATCCTCCGGCAGGGCCTCCAGGCGTTCCCGTTCCTCCTGAACCAGGTTACGGCCTGTAGCCTCCCATATATCCAACTCCAGCAGCTGGTCCTTTACCATTTTCTGCTCTGTCTCCAGACCGGCCAGCCGATTGTACAGTTCCTGCTGCCCTTCCGCTTTTTTATTATAACGCAGGATCCATTCCTCTTTTTCATCCTCCGGCGCTTTTTCCATTTGTTCAAGAAGGGCATCCATCTGCAGGTTCCATGCTTCCAATTCCCCTGTTATCCCCGCTATTTCCTTCTGCAGACGTTCTTTCTCCTCCGTCAGGCTCTGTCGTTTCTTCTCTGTTTGGTTATCCTCTTTTTCTTCTCCGCGGCTTTCTTCCCCGGACGCCGTTTCCTGTGCGGTCTGTGTTTCCGCAGGAACCGGGAGCGGCCCGGAACCGTCCGTATTTTTCGTACGGATTCCGGAAAGCAGAAGGGCCGCTCCCACTACTGCCAAAATTACAAGAGCTATTCCCCATCGTCCCGGAGTCATATGCGGTCTGCGAAGCACATTTTTAACGCGCCGCTTCGTATCGCTTTCACCAAAGGATACCGGAAGCAGCAGTCCTCTCCTTTTCACGGAGACGGACAGGAGTACTCTGGAATAAGCGACCCGGATATCCTTTTTGGCATCCGCAAGCGCCTGTTCGTCACAGGCCATCTCCATATCCCGGGTCATAAGCCGAAAACTGAGCCATGCCAGGGGATTAAACCAATGGATAGCGGCTGCGGTAAAACAGGCCAGCTTAACTAAGGGATCCTTTCTTTTCAAATGTGCCCTTTCATGGGCCAGGATCATTTCCTCCTCTTCCTCCGACAGACCGGGAGGAAGGTAAATTACAGGTTTGAAAATACCAAATATAAAGGGACCTGCAATCCCGGCACTTATCCGTACATCCCCGCCGGTTCCGGGTTTACCGGCCGCAGTCCGCAAACCGGTTTTCAGGCGGGCGCCCCGGATCAACATACTTCCAAAAAGGAGAACCATTCCCAGAAGCCAGACGGCGGGCAGGAACGGTACTGTTTCTTTCAGGGAAAAGGACGCCAGGAACTTTGCTGTTACGCTCCCGTATCCGGGCATCCGCCCTTTGACGCCGGCCTCCTGCCCCGTGTTCCCTGTCTTGCCTTCCGTACCTGCCAAGAGGGCACCTGACATACTCCCTTTGGAATCCGCCGCGTTCTTTGTGTCCTCTTTTTCCGCTTCTGCCAAAAGGGGGTCTCTCCCTGCCTCATCCGGCAGGATATCCTCAGTCAGGGAAAGGGATGGTCCTGTTATAGGAAACTGCCAGGAACTTTCAAACGAAAAGGGAAACAAAAGCCGCAGAAACAGAAGAAGCCACAGCCAGCAGCAGATTTTCTTCGGCATTTTTTTCAGCACGCTCCTTCGCAGTATCCAAATAACCAGGGCAGCCAGCCCCGTCCGTAAACTGCAGTCAACCACCTGGCAGAATAATGGGTATAATGTATCCACAGCCTTTTTTAAGCCGCTCCACATATGCAGCATCAGTTCCATGCGGGCACCCCCTTAGCATTTCCCGGTATTCCTTCAACGGCAAAAAGGTTTATTCCAATAAACCTATTATGAGTTTATCAGAATAAACCTCTCCTGTCAATCCTGGTACTGACTATCTGCGCGGGCATCATTAAAATGGAAGTCCGCCTGCCTCTGTTTTTAAATATAGTATATTTCCAGAGTTCCGAAGGAAACATCCCCGTCTATCGTAAGCATTTCGGCTTCGTCGCCTCTGCAGAAGCCGTGCTCCTCCACATGGCCGAAGGAGGAGGATACATTGCAGATCACGCGCCATCCCACGGGTACATAAAGCTCCATGTTGCCGAAGGAAACATCCACTTTTACATGAGCCGCATGATCCTGAAGCATCGCATTGTTAAAATAAACCGTCAGACCGCCGAAGGAACTGCTCAAATCGGCACTTTTCAGCCGGGAACACTGGATGTATTTCACGGAAGAATGAAAACTTACCTCACAGTTCACCTGTTCCGATCCGTCGTTTCCCACTTCCTCATGGTACTCCACTTCACCAACTTCCCCGTTATTTCCCCTGGCACAGATATAATGCCCGTGGCGGTGCCTGGAGGGGAACAGTATATTCAGCCCGATTGTCCCAAGAAGGGCCGCTCCCAGCACCGGCCAGGGAACCAGCTTCTCAATCCCCAGCAATGAGCTGTTTACAATTGCCAGAAATGCCGCAGAAAACAGGATTGTGCCCCAGCTTCTGTGGATTATGCCATTTACCAGCACTCCTAACAGACCGATGGAAAACAGGACCGACCAAAAACCCACGCCTCTGAAAACCCCCAGCCTGCCCGCAAGGACGGCAAAAGCTCCCAGCAAAAACAATAATCCCCAAAACACATTTTTTCTTTTCATTATATTTTTCTCCTTTTCTCTCCCAGCCTCTCGATTAAGGCTTTATAATAATTGCGGGAAACATAAACCTTTTTGGCAGTTCCATAAAATTCCACAATACTGGAAGCAGTCAGGTTCCTTGTTATGGAATAAATGGGATCCAGATTAACAATCGTGGATTTGGATATCCGCATGAAGCTTCCCGGGAGACTTTCCTCCAGCTCATAAAGCTTACGGTCCGTCAGGTAAAGCTTATCGGCCGTATGGGCCTGTACCTGCTTCCCCTCCGTTTCAAAAAACAAGATCCCTGCCAGCGGGACATAATATTTGGTATCTCCGCACTGCAGAGCGATGCAACAGTCTCCCGGCCCGGTATCCACCGCTATCTGCTGGAGTCTCAGGATATGCTCCTCTACCTGCCTGCACCGGATAATCACTTCGTCCTCCGTCAGTTCCGGTTCGATTTCGATTCTGACCCTCATAATTTCACCTTTCGCATTACTCCATTATTTTCTTGCCCTGCTGATAGTTATCATTATACAGATACGTAAGGATTCGTAAATAGAAAAGAAGCAAGAGGTTAACTTTGGGAAGCAACAGGTTAGTTTTCTGATATCACCTGGAACCTGCAAAAAAGGAAAGCCCACTCATACATCATGAGCAGGCTCTCCCCATATCCATTACCGGTACTTCTATTGTCTATAACCGCCATTCCACGGCTTCTGCCATATCCTTCCGCGGCCGGGGCCGTGGCGACTCCTGTGCATACCCCACAGCCATCACCGCAGTCAGATCGCCTCCCGCCCAGTCACATAATTCCCTGTAAGCAAAATAAGTATCACATATCCACAGGCTTCCCAGCCCCATCTGTGTGGCTGTAAGAGTCATGTTCTGAACGGCGGCTCCTATGGACTGCGCATTGCAGATCTCAAATATACGTTCTTCCGGGGAAGCGGCGGCACAAACATCCAGTCCCAGGGTATTGACCACCAGAATAAGAACCGGCGCCTGTCCCATAATCCGCAGGGTATTTTCCGCTCCTTTGAGATAACCGGCGCTTCCGGGAAGAAGCGGCTGTACTTTTTCACGTTCCATCCCTGCAAACATAGCGGAAAGGAAGCTTTCCTTTTCCTTTCCGCCGGTTACGATAAATTTCCAGGGCTGCCTGTTTTTGGAGGACGGTGCCAGCATCCCGGCCCGTACAATCTCCTCAATTGCTGCAACAGGCACGTCGTCCCTTATGTATTCCCTTATACTCCTCCGGTTTTCAACAGCATACAGCATGACAAGCTCCTTCCCCGGTGCTTATCCCTTACAGGACACCGGTCATTCTCCGCAAAGATTATTCCCTTCCTGTCCTCCCATGGCCTTCAGCTTGTGCATAAAATGCAGCAAAAACGGTACCGACGCCGCCATTGTACAAGCGTCTGCCAGGGGCTGTGCGAGCTGAACCCCCAAAACACCGCAAAAACGGGGCAATATAAGAATCAAAGGAAGGAAAAAGACTCCCTGCCTGCACATGGCAAGAAAGGTGGCGCTTCCGGACTGCCCAGTGCTCTGCAGCGCCATATTCGCGGTCGTGGTAATCCCGCAGAAAGGCATGACCAGACATTGCGCCCGCAAAGCAAAGCTTCCAAGTGCGATAACCACCGCATCATCTTTCCGGAAAGCCATCATGATCTGTGGGGCAAAAATAAAAATAACCAGGCTGAACACTGCCATCACCACAGTACCGACAATGGAGGTAAAGCGCATGGCTTCATGGACTCTACCGTATTTTTTAGCCCCGTAATTAAAACCGGCCACCGGCTGGAAGCCCTGTCCGAAGCCCAGCATCGCGGAAAACATAAAGAACATCAGCCTTCCCACAATACTCATGGCGGCCACGGCGGCATCCCCGTAAAGAGCCGCATTCACATTTAAAGCCACCGAGGCGATGCTGGCAAGTCCCTGCCTGCAAAGGGTGGGCATCCCTGTGGTAAAAATATCCACGTAGGTCCTGAGCTTCCTGGAAACCATGGTAATGCGAAGACGCACATCACTTTTTCCTTTTAAGAATAAAACGAGCAGAATAACAAAGCTCACCGTCTGGCTCAATGCCGTCGCAATGGCCGCTCCCGCCGTCCCCAGGCCGAAGCCGAAAATAAAGATAGGATCCAGGATGATATTAAGGATACCTCCGGTACCGATTCCCAGCATCCCCAGCACGGATTTCCCTTCACAGCGGAAAATATTGTTCATCACGAAGGATGCGCACATGATAGGCGCTGCGAGCAGGATATACTGTCCGTAATCCCTTGCATAGGGAAGGATGGTTTCCGTGGCTCCCAGCAGCCGCATCAGCGGCGTTACAAAAAGAGAACCCAGCACAGTCAGCAGCAGCCCCAGCACAATAGCGGTAAAGAACCCGGTACTGGCTGCGCAGGTCGCCTTTTCCTGTTCCTTCGCCCCCAAATGCAGGGATACGATAGTCCCGGCTCCCATTCCCAAGGTAAATCCGATTGCCTGTATGATCGCCATCAGGGAAAACACAATTCCCACCGCCCCTACCGCGCTTGTCCCTAGCTGGGACACGAAAAAGGTATCCGCCATATTGTAAATAGCAGATACCATCATGCTTATAATCGTAGGGATCGCCAGCGTGGTTACCAGTTTGGGAACCGGCGTCTGTGTCATTTTTTCATAATGCGCCTGTCTGCGCGCTTCATCTTGTGTCGTTGCTTCCATATTTACCCTCATCCTCTTTCCTCGTACTTTTCCATCTTATGGGGACACTCCGGCCGTCCGCACAAGAATGAACCGGCAGGAGAAAATACTTCTCCTGCCAGCTGAATAATGCCGTTATAAATAATAATAGCACAAATTGGACGGGTGTACCAGAGAGAAGTGAGTGGGTAAGCCAGTATCCGTCATGCGGCGCTCCCCTTCTTCCCGCCACGCCGTTCCTTCCCGCACGCCTCTTCAAATTCCTTCAATTTTTCTTTCGCTTCCCGGCTCAGGTTTTTAGGCACCTGGATCTGTACGGTAACGTAATGATCCCCGTGTACGTTGGGGTTCTTCATGGATACAATACCTTTTCCTTTCAGCCGAATCTTGCTCCCCGACTGGGTTCCTTCCCGGATTTTGCACATGAGCGTCCCGGAAAGTGTCTGTACCGGGACTTCTCCGCCCAAAACCGCCGTGGTAAAGGGAATGGATATCGTGGAATACAGATCCATGCCCCTGCGCTCAAAGCCGGGCCTGCTGCCCGTCTTTACCTTAAGAAGCAGATCCCCCGGCTCTCCGCCTCCAAGGCCCGGCATCCCTTTTCCCCGAAGCCTTACGCTCTTTCCGTCCTCAATACCGGCCGGAATATGAACCTGCAGGGACTGCACCTGCCCGTCAGCATTCTGAAGGCTGATGATTTTGTCACAGCCAAAGGCCGCTTCATCAAAGGTGACTTCCACCTGAGCCTGTAAATCCTGCCCTTTCCTCCGATATTCCCGGCCGGTGAAGGCATTTCCGGTAAAACCGTCCTCTCCGAAACCATGATAAGAGAAGCCGCCGGATGTTCCCTTCGATTGCCGGAACATGTCACTAAAAATATCGCCGAAAATATCATCCATATCCCCCTGCTCAAAATGATACTCCCGGTATCCTCCGCCCTGCGGCCCGTTCTTCGCATAAGCGCCCGGATCCGGCGCCGTTCCGTCAAAGGCGGCATGACCAAATCTGTCGTATAATTTTTTCTTATCCGGATCACTCAGGACGGAATACGCTTCCGTCACTTCTTTAAACTGCCGTTCCGCACGGACATTGCCTGCATTCTGATCCGGATGGTACTTTTTCGCAAGCTTCCGGTATGCTTTCTTAATGGTATTATCGTCTGCATTTTTATCTATCCCAAGGATTTCATAATAATCTTTTTTGGCTGCCATAGTCATCACCTTCCGTCCTTTTCCTTAGCCCTGAACAACACAAGGTTATAGTTATAATTGTTCTATATGTAATATAACACACGTAAACAGATTAATCAATAGGTAAAATCTATAATTTTAACCATCACACAAGCCTGTATTGCAGACAATACAGATACCCGGACCCCGGATTGCCAACGGATTTTTATAGTGGTATACTGGCAGCAGGAAAAGAGGTGGCTGTTATGGTAATGCTTGATCGGGGATGGGGCTATTTGTGTGACAAAAGCAAGCCGGAACGCAAGGAAGCGTTGTATCAATATGCCGTAAATTATGTGGAACCAGTACTGGAGAACTACCCTGAATTAAAGGGGAAGGTGTATTTGGCGTTAAGAAAACACGGCTTTTTTGCCGAATACGATCCGGAATACCGGACGGTTCGCAACCGCACAGACGGAATTTTTTTACCTGGTAAAACCTGACATAACGTGTCAGGTTTTATGGTTTATAATGGTGACTATAGAAGGTATTATCTGCCGCTAATGGAAATAAGAAGTGTTAATTAAGAAGCAAACAGTAACATTAAATTATTACAAAGGAGCATACAAATGAATATTCGAAAAGAGTTAGAAAAGGCAGTGGGAAGCAAGGAAGAAATTCAATTATATGATTTAAACATCGACCCGTTGGAAATCAAGGCCGTCATGATAAATGAGGTTGT
Organism: uncultured Lachnospiraceae bacterium; assembly: GCA_900548905.1. Lineage (GTDB taxonomy): Bacteria > Bacillota > Clostridia > Lachnospirales > Lachnospiraceae > Eisenbergiella. The sequence continues at coordinate 10,201 of URMK01000035.1, forward strand.
TCCGGCCGATCCTTCCCAGGATTTTTACGGACAGGCCGATGCGGACTATTTGTCGACAACAATACCTCTTTTTCAGAAAGCAGGACTTCCGGTAACGGATATACAGGACATCCTGCAGATGGGCATCTACATTACAAACGCAGTGAAAACGCCCAAATCCGGTTATACGGTCGAAAAAAGCAGTATTGAGAACAGTCTGCCCTATTTGGAACAGGAACTTGCCTTGTTCCCGGACTTAAAAGTGATTATGCTTATGGGAGACGTTGCAAAAAAAGCATTCAACATGATCGCCAAAAAAGCGACAAAGAAAAATGCCGTCCCTGCCGTCTCTACCTATAAGCTCCGAAGCAGTGAAATCTACTATGGGAATATCCGGATAATGCCTTCTTATATTATGACCGGCGGCAATATTTTAATTGAGAAATCCAAAGTGGAAATGGCTTCCGCGGACATTGCCGAAATGGCCCGTCTGATCCGGCAGTAAAAAGCATGGATTTACCAGGTACCGGATACATCCGTACCTGCAGCAGGCAAAACGGTTCGCCGCAAAAAACGCGGACCGCTTTGTCCGCAGGCCGAAACCTGCAGTTACTACCATATCACCGGTTTCTATTGCCTGTTAAAACAGATTGGGAATTGTCACAAAAACCGTGTAGAATCCATACAGCATACCTATCAATGTGAGAATAAGAAAAAACAACAGGATATTTTTTATTGTATGGATATCATTGCATAGACCAAAGAACATATCTTCTTTATCTGGCTTTTGCATTTCTGCCGCCTTCTGTTGCTCTACTGTATTCTCTTCCGCTTCCGTTTCTGCTGTATTTCGGTCTAATTCCGTCCTGTCGGAATGTAAAATATCCGATGCCACTTTCATAGCAATATCTGTATAACCATTTTCCGGTTCGATGATTTGGGCTAATTTGTCATCCGGCATTTTAATGAACTGTGCATATAACCGTTTATATTCTTTAGAATCTCCTGACTGCAGCATACTGTTTGTTCCCCCTCTTTTTTATTTTTCTTTCAAGCACAGATCCATTATAACAGTAAGCAGCCGTTTCAGGAACATATTTTCCGCAAGCTTTCCGCCGTGAGCGTTTCTGCATGCAGAATCATGTCCTCCGGTGTTCCTGTGAATACAATCTCCCCTCCGTTTGTCCCTCCATCAGGGCCGACATCAATGATCCAATCCGCCTGCTTCATCACATCCAGGTTATGTTCAATGACAATAAGGGTATTTCCTTTGGAAACGATGGTATCAAACAGCTTGAGGAGCTTTTGGATATCAGAGGGATGCAGCCCTGTGGTAGGCTCATCCATCACAATGATATTTCCCTTCTTCCCCAGGTTCTTTGCCAGCTTCAGTCTCTGCCGCTCCCCTCCCGACAGGGTACTGAGCGGCTGTCCCAGCGTAAGATAGGACAGACCTGCCTGATCCAGGAGCTTTATCTGCCGTGTGATTTTAGGATTGTCGAAGAACGTCATGGCTTCGGAGGCCGTCAGGTTTAAAATCTCCACAATATTCTTTCCCTTGCAGGTACACGCCAGCGCTTCTTTGCTGTACCGGCTTCCGCCGCAGGCTTCACACTCCGTAACGATGGGATCCATAAACGCCAGTTCCGTCACTATTACCCCTTTTCCGGCACATACCGGGCAGGCTCCGACGGAATTGAAGCTGAACAGCCCTTCTTCTTTTCCATTCTCTTCTGCCATAAGCCTTCTGATTTCATCAAAGAAACCCAGATAAGAGGCGGGCGTGGAACGGTTCGTTGCGGTTATCGGGCCCTGGTCGATTAAAACGGTTTCCTCCGCGTATTTCTTCGCAAATATCTTCGTAATCAGCGTGCTTTTCCCGGAACCTGCCACTCCTGTCACAACAGTCATAATGCCCAGCGGGATATCCACATCTATATTTTTCAGGTTATGGAGGGAGGCCTGGCGTACCGGGAGGCTCCCTGTCATCCTCCGGAAATGCTGTTTTACCGGCAGGGATGCGCGCAGCGCCCGCCCTGTCAGGGTATCTGCACTGGCAAGCGCTTCATAGCTTCCTGAAAAAACAATTTCTCCGCCCTGCCTCCCCGCCTGCGGTCCGACCTCAATTACATGATCCGCAATGGATATTACATCCTTGTCATGCTCTACCACCAAAACGGTATTTCCCTTGTCCCTCAGCCGGATCAGAAGCTGATTCATACGGTAAACGTCCCTGGGGTGCAGACCGATGCTTGGTTCGTCGAAAATATAGGTCATACCGGTGAGGTTGCTTCCCATATACCGCACCAGCTTCAGCCGCTGCGCTTCCCCGCCGGAAAGAGAGGAGGATTCCCGGCCCAGGTGCAGATAGGGCAGGCCGATTTCTATCATACGATCCAGCCCGTCCATCAGTGTCTGTACTACAAGATCCACATTTTTATCGGAAATGCGGGAAAGGATTTCCCGCAGCCGGGTAAGCTCCATATCACACAGATCCGCAATGGAAAATCCATTGATTTTACAGGCGAGGGCGGCTTCATTCAGACGTTTCCCGCGGCAGGCAGGACATTTGGCTTCTGTGATCAGTTCCCGTGCCTTTTTCTGGGTATGCCTGCTTTTTCCGCTGATATCCCGGTTTAAAAAGGTGTCCTTATATTTGTTGTACAGACCTGTCACTTTCGGATTTTCCGTTTCGCCGCCCCTGATCCGGGAACCGTACAGAAGAAGATTGTATTCCTCCTTGGAATATTCCCGGAGCGGCTTGTCCGGATCAAACAGGCCGGACTGTGCATACTGCTTCCAGTACCATGTTCCGGGTTTAAAAAGAGAGTCCCTGACACAGCCTTCGTTCCATGATTTCTCCGGTTCAAGGAGGCTTTCCATATCGATTTCGGCTATTTTCCCAAGGCCGGAGCAGGTCTTACACATTCCGGAGGGGTCATTAAAGGAAAAACAGGAGGATGTCCCGGCGCCGGGTATCCCGATTCTGGAAAACAAAAGGCGAAGGCCGGAATACAGGTCACTGATCGTACCCACAGTGGAACGGGCATTCCCTCCGAGAGGAGCCTGATCCACTATGACGGAAGCCGTCAGATTAGCGATCAGCTCCGCATGAGGTTTTCTGAACTTGGGCAGCCTTCCCTGCACATAGGCCGGGTAGGTTGCATTCATCTGCCGCTGTGCTTCCGCCGCGAGGGTATCGAATACAATACTGGATTTCCCGGATCCGGATACCCCGGCGAATACGGTGATTTTCCCCTTGGGGATAGTAAATGAGATGTTTTTCAGGTTATTCTGTGTGAGTCCTTTGACTATGATATCAGGCATGGTTTCCTCTTCCTTCCCGGGAACTGCGCGTATCCCGTCCGCTTTGAATCGTTTGCTGTAATCATTCATTATACGTACTTACAGGAAACCATTCCTGACATTTTCTGCTGAGTTTTGTCCGCACCTTTTGTGTTTACAGAAACTTTATCTGCGCATCCGCAGGCAGGGCCAGCCTGCATTCCACTTCCGCACATTTAATAATTCCTGCAATCACCGGACAGGCTGCATGAATCGGGAAATGTTCTCCCGCATATTCAAACAGCGGGCCATGCCCCGGTTTCACAAGGCAAAGCTCAAATGCGTCAAACGTATCCCCCAGTTCTTCCATCATTTTCCTGACGCTTTCACATCCTGATTGGACTGTTATTTTTACTTCTTCCTGATCTTCGGAAACCGCCTCCACTTTTGTTGTAAATCCGCAGATACCCGGCTGAATCTGTACAGTTGTCATTTTCCTTTTCTCCTTTATGTTATTCTTATCTAAAAATAAATCTTCTGCAGCCGTTCGGACTTATCTGAACGGTTACGATCTTCTCTCTTCATGATAAGCCTTATGGGATATCTGTCTTGTAATTATATTGGTAATCTATAAATTTTTTTGGATTTTCCGACGGGATTTCTTTTCCTTTTACTTTACTATTCTCGCTTCTATTGTCACGACTCCGGCCCTTGGCACTGTGAATTCACGGTTCAAATCCACACTCTGTGTGCGCACCGTCACCCGATTCGGTTCCTCAAAGGTGTTATGGGCATGATAATCCTCCTCGGCAAGCACCTGCATCAGCGCCGTCCCTTCCAGCTGTTTTCCAACCGGTGTCAGGCAGAGCGAAGCATCCTGCTGTGCGGATAAATTGGCAATGGTTATGGTTACCATATCGTCTTTATAGGAAGCCGACACGGACAGATTCTCAATCTCCTCTTCTGTTTCCTCCCTGCCGATAAAAGGAATCCGTTCCTTTTCCACCGCCGTACGGATAGCTTCCGCCCCCTGGTGCCCTTTGTACATATCGAAAACATGATATGTTGGGGTTACGATACAATGCTCTCCCGATGCCAGGAACAGCGCGTGCAGATTATTTACAAGCTGTGCCACATTCGCCATGAGAATCTTCTCACAATGGTTATTGAAAATATTCAGTGTCAGGGCCGCGACAACCGCATCCCTCATGGTACTCTGCTGCTCAAACAGGTTATATCCCCTGCTGGGGCCGGAACCGTCCGGATGCCAGCAGCCCCATTCATCTATCACCAGCTTTGCATGTTCCTGCATGCCATAGGCTTCCACAATGCTCCAGTGTCTCTTCAGTATCTCTTCCATACGAAGCGCCTGTTGTAACTGCTGATACCATTCATCCCGGGAAAAGTCCACGGGATCTCCGGCAAATCCGCAGTAATAGTGCAAGGACAGGCCGTGCATATGCTTTTCGGAACTGTCCATGGTTTCCAGAAAATTTTTCGTCCAGGCATAGTCATCCCCATTGGGGCCGCAGGCGATCAGCACCTTTTCGTTCTGCATGTTGTCCGCCTGGGAGGAGAATCTCCTGAATTCATGGGCATACTGCTGCGGAGTCATATTACCGCCCCCGCCCCAGTTTTCATTGCCAATTCCCCAGTATTTCACATCGAAGGGAGCGGGATGGCCGTTTTGTGCCCGTTCGTCTGCAAGGCTGGTTGTCCCCGCCGGGGAATTGCAGTAATCCATCCAACTGCGGATATGGAGGGGAGAGACAGAAGTCAGATTCGCCGCAAAGTAGGGTTGTGTTCCCACCTGTTCGCAGAAATCCATGAATTCGTGGGTCCCCACTTCATTTGTCTCATATCTCCCATCCCAGTTCGTCCACCAGTTGGGGCGTACCGGCCTTTTGCTTCCGATGCCGTCCCGCCAGTCATACGTTTCCGCAAAGCAGCCTCCCGGCCATCGGAGTACCGGGGGATGAATCGCTTTGAATTTATCAATCAGGAATTTGCGGAAGCCGTTTGTATTCTCCACGGGGGAAGCTTTTCCCACCCACATGCCGTCATAAATGACACCTCCGATATGTTCTGCAAAATGGCCGTATATCTCCGGCGCAATGGTTCCCAGTTCCTCCGGAAACATTAAATAAAGTTTTTTCACTTGTTCCTCTTTCCTCTCTGTTATTCTTTCACCGATCCCAACGTCAGACCGGACACAAAAAACCGCTGCATGAAGGGATAGAAAATGACGATAGGCAGTGACGCCACCACTACCTTGGCTGCATTGAAGGTTTTTAATGAAGTCAGTACCTCCAGTTCTTCCGCCGTCAGGGAGGAACTGGACACATCGATATTCGAATTGGTCAGCGTCTGGATATAGCTCTGCAGAGGCATATTGCTGGGCGTATTCATGAGCAGCAGCCCGTCAAAGAAGTTATTCCAGTGGCCCACAACGGAGAACACGGTTACCGTGGCTATTGCGGGCAGCGCCAGGGGCACACAGATCTTCATCATCATCTGGACCGGATTGATTCCGTCCAGAAGTGCCGATTCCTTGATTTCCTTTGGAAGGTTGCGGAAGAAATTCATCAGAAGGATGGTATTGTATACCGGAAGCGCCCCGGGAATGACCAGCGCCCATATGGAGTCCATCAGGCCTGTGGCCTTGATAATAAAGTACCAGGGCACAAGGCTTGCCCCGAACATCATGGCAAATATCAGAAACCACATATAGACCTTACGTCCGGGAAAATCCTTCTCATCCTGGGACAGGGCGAAGGCGGTGATCACCGTAAGAACCAGGTTCAGCCCTCCTCCCAGCACCACTCTTTGTATGGATATCCACATCGCCTGCATGAATTTGGCGTCTGTAAGCAGTACCTTGTAAGGGGAAAAGGACAGCTCCACAGGCCATAAGTACACTCTGCCCGCCAGAGCCGCATTTTTACTGCTTAAGGACAGTGCCACCACATGCATGATCGGTATCAGGCAGCTTAAGCCGAACAGTACGAGCAATACCAGCACCACAGCATCGAATGCCCGGTTTTTCCATGATTTATATTTTTTCATATTTCCTCTTTTCCGCTGCCGGAGAACAGCTGTTGCATAGCGGCTGAAAGCCCGTCACTTTCAATCCCCTAGAAAATCCGGTAGTTTGCAAATTTTTTAGCCAGTCCGTGGGCCGTTACGATCATGATAAAGCTGATGACCGATTTCAGCAGGCCGATCGCTGTCGCCAGGGAATACTGGGCATTCACAAAGCTCATCCGATAGACATAAGTGTCGATGATATCTCCGCTCTGGTATACGATGGGACTGTACATATTATAGATTTGGTCAAAGCCTGCATTCAGTATATTGGCGATATTCAGGGTGGCTACGAGCACAACGGTCACGCGGATGCCGGGCAGGGTGATATGCCATATTTTAGCGAGCCTTCCCGCGCCGTCCACATCCGCGGCTTCATATAATTCCGGATTGATCCCCATCAGGGCCGCGATAAAAATGATCGCGCCATAACCGAATTCCTTCCATACATCCGTCGCAATGATCACGCCCTGGAAGAATTTGTTGGAACCAAGAAACATAAGCGGCTCTTTCAGAATCCCCGCATTCATCAGCATCTGGTTTACCACTCCGTTGGTATCAAGAAGATTTTTGAAAATAGTCGCCAGAATAACCCAGGAAAGAAAATGAGGCAGAAAGCAGATTGTCTGAACCGATTTTTTGAACTTTACGCCGCCTATCTCATTCAGCAATATGGCAAACACCATGGACAGGACCATGGTGAGCACCAGTTTCCCCACAGCTATAGTAAAGGAGTTTATGAAAATACGTCCGGTATCGGGAAGGATAAGCATACGTCTGAAATTATCCAGCCCCACCCATTTGGATTTCAGGAAGCCTGTAATCGGCTGGAAATTCTGGAATGCCATGATATTTCCGAAAAATGGTATGATAGTATAGATGAACAGGACCAGAAAGCCCGGAAGCATCAGCAGATGGTACTGCCAGGTCTGTTTGATGGTAACCTTACGGCCGCCGCTCACTTTTCTTTGCTGTTTGATTGGCTTTTTCATTGATTTCCTCTCTTTGCCCTTGTATTCAGTAAAACCGGACGGCAGAATACCTACGGCCGTCCGGTTCCCAACTTGTTACCCATTTCTGCCTTTATCCGGCTGTGCTTTACTGTGCGTTAACCATATCGTTGATTTCCTGGGTGATGGTATCTCCGCCCAGGGCTTTCCACTGTTCCACAAAGCTGTCAAACTCATCCACGGAAACGTCGCCGGTCAATACCTGGAGGAAGAATTCATCCTCCTGGGTTTTCAGTGTCCCCCAAAGGGATTCCATGGAAGGGCTGTCTGCGTAGGTAGCCGCATATACCTGGTTCAGCTGATCCGCATTTTTCTGGACGGTCCATGCGCCGTTCGCCCAGCCCCAGCCGTTTGCCGTGGTGATATTGGTATCCGCTGCTTTCCGGAAGCCGTCGTTGATCACTGTGGTATAGCCGTTGTACCAGGTCTTGCCGTCTCCGCTCAGGTCCTCATAAGCCACCTTACCGTCGATACAGTCCATAACCGACTGAATCTGCTTTTCTTTGGCATCATAATCACAATGAAGGACATTGATGGGGAAATAGTGCCAGGAGAAGGGATCGTCCATGCCGTTGGGGCGTACGCCGTCCGCCTGTCCCTGATCCAGATCGTACTGATAATTGATTGTCTTTACTACAGCTTCCTTGATTTCTTCGGAGCAGCCCTTCTTCACCACCACATAGGTGCTGGTAGGGCTCTTCATGGGAACGTTCAGCTTGCCTTCCGCCGATACGGGAGCCAGATAGGAATTCCAGTATACCGAATCGTCCGCCCCTTCCAGCATGGATACGACAGGCCACTGGTTGGACCACCATGCACCGAAGAAGATGCCGGCCTGTCCGTTATTGATCATCTCCACGCACTGGTCGCCGTCCCTGACTGCAAAGGAAGGGTCAATGACGCCGTCCTGCACCAGCTTGCGGATTTCCGTAAGTGCGGTTTTGGTTTCTTCCGTCGTGGAACCATATACCACCGAACCGTCTTCCTGCGTGATCCACATCTTGGGGTACGCATTGAATGCGGTAAAGAGGCCGTTCATATGCCAGGCGCCGCCGCCGGACTGTACGATATCTTTGGAACCTACGATCCCGGTATTCACATTGCCGCCGGAATTCTTTTCCATAAAGGCCTTTGCGATTGCCACAATATCATCAATCGTTTCAGGCTCTTCCAGTCCCAGCTCTTCCATCCAGTCACCGCGGATGTATACAAGGGGAACTGCATCCATACCCGGCTGGATATCCGGTATTGCCATCAGCTTCCCGTCAAAGGTAGCCAGATTCTCGGAAATACCGTTGGTGGAATCAAAGCATTTCGTCAGCCCCTCCGAACGATAGGTATAGAAGGCATCCGTCATATCCTCCACCGCCCCTGCATTCACCAGCTGTACCAGCTGTGTGTAGGTTACATTCATGACATCCGGCATATCCCCGGATGCGATCGCCATGGCAACCTTGGTTTCATACTGTGTGTCGTCCACAGAGAAATCATAAATATATTCCACATTCAGATTATCCTGCAGATATTTTACGATATAATTGTTGTGGGAATCTTCCCCGTCCGCATAGGTTACGTTGGCGGATTCCGCCCTTCCTATATGTATGGCCGTCACCTCGCCGTCCACAGGCCCGTAGGGATCCACCTCTTCTCCTGCTGCCGCATCTGTGGCCTGCGCCTCAGCCGACGGCTGTTCGGCTGCCGCAGCTTCACTGTCTGCCGGCGCTGCGGCTTCCTGTGAACTTCCTCCCCCACAGCCGGCCAGCGCCGACAGTGTCAATCCCATTGCGAGCAATACAGACAATATCTTTTTCCTCTTCATGACAATCCTCCTTTTTTTCATCAAAAGTAAGGCTTTCACCGGCGCCGATAGAATTCCTTTTCTTTATGTTTTCTATTGTAGCCCCTCCCTTTTTTCAGGTAAATAAAAGGATATTATCATACATGCCACAAAATTACCCACTTTGTTTACGCCACTGTTTTCTTCCTTAAAAATGGTATAGAATCATAACAATACCTGGGAGCCAAAGAAAGGAGTATACACTTATGTACGAAATTCTGATCGTGGATGATTCTGTTCTTGATATTGACTGTATCAGATTCCTGATAGAAAAATACGAATTCCCCCTTCATGCCGTAACTGCGGTGAACGGAAATGAAGCCCTTTCTCTTCTGAAGAAAAAGGGCGTGCACATTGATATTCTTCTTACCGATATTAAAATGCCTTTTATGGACGGCCTGGAGCTTTCCCGGGAGGTGCGCCGGCTTTCTCCGGATACGAAAATCGTCATTTTCAGCGGTTTTAATGATTTTGAATATGCGAAAACAGCCATTACCATCGGTGTGGAAAACTATCTGATGAAACCCATCATCCCTTCTGATTTTGAAGCTACGATACGGAAGGTTATCCGTTCCATCGATGCAAGGCGGGAACAGGAAAAGCACCAGAAACGCCAGACCCGTATCATAAAAAGCCATATTCTCTGGCAGGCCATCAACCATACGGCCGCGCCCGACAGTCTCACCGAATACCTGGATCCCTATTACAGCCTGCTCCTGATTGAATGTGACAATGAATTCTTCAGTTCTGTGAATGAGGAGTTTCCGGAAAAGCTGAAGGACCTTCTTTCCATTCCCTTCGACTATCTGAATCTGTATCCCTCCAGAAGCCTTTTGTTTATCAAGAAGCCGCTGAAGGACACCTGGCTGCTGGCGGCGGCCCAGTCCATCTGTCTGGCCGCACAGGAAGAATATGATCAGAAATGCTATATTACCTTTGATGAAATCCCGGATAACACCCCTATTGCAGCGGTTTATTCCCGGCTGGAAAAGAAAATAGAAACCCGTTTCTTTTTCCCGGACCGCAACATTCTTCTTCCAAATGATCCGGGACATACCTATTCCGCCGCGGGGCATATATCCATGGATATCCTGGCGGATGATCTGAAGCTGCAGGACTACGACTCCTTCCATTCCCACCTGGAAGAAATTTTTGACTCCCTGAAGGACGACAAAACCCAGTCTCTGATCTATGTAAAATACTGCTTTACGGAAATGGTAAAGGTACTCAGCCAGGCAGGGAGCGGCACGCATTGGGATCTGAATGCCCTGGCGGAACAGATATTTAGTTCCTCCAATATCCTGGAATTGATGGACATGATACGCAGTCTGTCCGCCTCCATACAGAAAGCCCCTTCCGGGGAAAATACCCCGGTGCTGAAAACAGAGAAAATACGCCAGTATATTTATCAGAATTATTCACAGCCGCTGACTCTGGATGAAATCGCGTCCCATTTCTATCTCAGTCCCAATTACCTGTGTTCCATATTTAAAAAAGAAAACGGCTGCAACCTGATCAAATTCATTAACGATTACCGGCTGAAAAAAGCCTCACAGCTTCTGTCCGGCACACAGATGAAAATACATCTCGTTGCGGAGGCCGTGGGTTTTCGGAACACATCTTATTTCTGCCAGCGCTTCCGGGATTTCTACGGCGAAACGCCCGAAAGCTTCCGGCAGAGCCACAGCAGCAATTTACCCTGACAGGAGGATGGCATGTTCAGAATGTTTTACCCGTTACGTTCCCGCTTTCTTAATATGAAAATACGAAATAAGGTGTTTTTTATTTTTATTCTGGTCGGTGTCCTCCCGTTTCTGTGTTACATCACCCTGTCCAACCGCTTTACCAACCAGCTGATCCTGGAACGTGAAACGACTCTCACGGAGCTGGCTCTGGACCAGGCGGTCACTTATATTGAAAACAAGCTGGAAACCTATAACAACCTGTCCAACTACATGTTTAATAACACCTCCATCCTTGAAGTGCTCAACAAAGAGTACGGAACCGATTATTTCCAGATGTACAAGGCTTACCAGGATACCATAGAGCCTCTGTTCCAGACCTACTATGCCCTGCACCCGGATCTTTTGAATCTGACCATCTATTCTTCCTGTGATCTGCATCCCTATAACGGCTATATCCAGTCCTTTTCCGCCTTAAGCGGACAGGAATGGTTTTCCCTCGTCTCCGGCCGGTATTCCCCCACCTGGACCATCCTGGAGGAGAACAGCAAAAAAAGCCTGTATTCCACCAGGCTTATCGGGGATTCCCGCAAATACAGGACGCTGAATTATCTCTGTCTGCAGGTGGACTATGAATCTTTGTTTGCCCCGCTGTATACCGTATCGGAGGGCGATTACCGGATTGTGATCACCGATTCCGCCGGATCCCTTGTCTTTTCCAATGTGGAGATACCGGCTTCTTTTGATACCAAAACCGGTATCTCCGGTATCATGACGGATGAATCCGGCAAAGGCCATATGCTCCTGACAAACCAGATCCATGCTACCGGCTGGCAGGTTCATTTTTCCAAGTCCTATGACTCCCTGGTGGACTATGTGAACTCCATCACCGGGGTAATCTATGCTTTCGGCTGGATCATCCTGGTATTTCTGGGCATTATGGTTCTTATCATCACCGTTTCCATTGTCTCTCCTATCGAAACACTCACCGCCAAGATACGGGAAGTGAGAAATGGGGATATGAGCCATCTCACCGTCGATCTGGAGGATAACAGAAAGGACGAAATCGGTGTCCTTTTCCGTAACTTTTCTCGTATGATGGGGCAAATCCATCATTATATTGAGGTGAATCTTAAGAACGAACTGGAAAAGAAAAATTACCAGCAGAAAATTCTGTACGCCCAGATCAACCCTCACTTTCTATACAACTCCCTGTCCCTGATCAACAGCCGGGCCATTCTTACCGGCCAGGACGATATCAGCAGCATGGTCATTCTCCTGTCCACCTTTTACCGCACGGCCCTGAACAAGGGAAGGGATACCACCACACTGGAAAATGAGCTGCAGAATATCCAGGCCTATATCCAGATCCAGCTTCTTTCCTATAGCGAATATATCCGCGTCATATATGATATTGATTATTCCCTTTCTCCGGTCGCTTTCCCCAATTTCATCCTTCAGCCGCTGGTGGAAAATGCACTGGATCACGGGCTGAAAAACAGTCTCCGGGAGGATAAATGCCTCACTATTACGGTGGAACGGGAAAATCCCGCCGGAGAGGTTCCGGACTATGGGCCCTCCGGCCAGCACGTTATCATCCGGATAGAGGATAACGGGATAGGAATGGACGAAGAAACCGTTTCCTCCCTTTTCCGGATAAAAACCAGCGGCTATGGGCTGAAAAATGTAAATGACCGCCTGAAGCTGCTGTATGGAAATGATTTCAGCCTCACCATTACAAGCCGCGCCGGCGAGGGGACTCTGACGGTGCTGACGGTGCCGCTGGATCCGTAAGGCTTGTCATTTTCCGTTCCATCTGCCCGCCGGTTCTGCGCTTAATCATAGTAATAGCCGATTACTTTTTTCTTCCGAAGAAGGAAGAGAAGCATCAATACAAAAATTACCAGTCCCGCCAGAGAAACGAACAAAAAGACGGGCGTGCTATCTCCGGTCTGCCCCATCGCTGACTCTCCCAGCACCTCTCCGTATGCGTTCCGGTAATCCCAGGTCCCGTCGGGATTCCGGGAACGGGTATATTCCCCCAGGAGGCTTCCGTCCTCCTTCCAGACCCGGATGACGGACGGACTGTCCGGGAGGGAAGGATCCGGCACGCTGCCGGCCACGAAATCGGCCATTGTTTTCAGCCCTTCCGGCTCTGCCGCAGAAGGCATGGCCTGTGTTTCCTCCGTCACCGCAGAATCCGGAAGCACTGTACCGCCGGGGCTGCCGGTATTGCCATTGCCGCCCGTGCTATTTTCCTCCGGCTTATTCCTGGTATTCACAAAACGGGCTTCCGATTCCGTATCAACGGCAATCGTACCGGTTTCCCCCGTCCGGCTCACCGTATAGCCGTCACCGCTGTAATCCTGCTCCTGTACTACATAATCCATCCCCCCGGGGAGATCCAGTATGGTAATCGACTGTCCATGGGAAAGGGTAAAGGAATCCCCGTCCGACAGGGTACCGGTCTGGCTTCCGCCTTTGCTATAGGAATAACTGCCGTCTGCCGGGTTTCCGTCAGCTTTCTTCAGAGAGAGGGTAAAAGAAAACTCCCGTCCGGTTTCCCCTGCATTTCCTGCCACCAGCTTTCCGACCGTGAGACTGCCTACGGTTCCCAGCTTATGGTTCTGTACTTCGAGTTCATTTCCGCCGTTGTCGATTCTGGTTACCGGCATGAGGTTTCCCGGTATTTTTTCCACTACGACCTGATACAAACGGGCTGACAGGGAATATCCGTAAGGGGCTTTGGTTTCCCGCAGGATATACTCCCCTTCCGGGATCGCTTTCAGCATTAAAGTTCCGTCCTTCCCGGAAACCGCTTTTCTGATTTCCGTACTGCCGTCTTTGGAAAAAAGAGTGAATTCCGCCCCCGCCAGCGGTGTTTCTCCATCTTTTTTCGTTATCCGGATCCAGCCGCTGCGTTTCAGGACTGCCCCGGCGGCAGCGGCATCAATGCTGTACTTTTGTTCCGTCTGCTGAGGGACCGCTCCCATTCCCACCACCTGGGCATTGTTGGAGATTTCTCCCACAGGACCAGTTATATCCGTCACATAATGGAATCGATATGCGGCGCTTTTATCCGGAGGAATAAACCTGAGAGTGCGTGTAGTCCTGTCGTATTGAAAATTGTCCGTCGTAAGCGCTTCCTCCCCTGTCTCTGCATAGGTACCGTCCGCAAGCAGGGAAAGCTTATAAATATGAATATTACCTTCTGTCAGAAGCGTTCCAGAGGAATCGGTTCTCAGCTCCACGCCATCCGGCAGCACATCAATTACCGCCACATTTCCGGCGTGCGGGATTCCATATGGACGGTATTCCACCTCCCATACCAATTCCCCTTCTGAAACCTTCCCATCCTGTACCTTTTTATTAAGTACCCGGCTTTTTATCACAGGCCCCGAATCGGCTTTGACCGTTGCCGTTATGGAGTCATTATTTAATATTACATGATTCATCGGCTGATACTGATTATTCTGTGTAAAATATGTTACAGCCGTTTCTTCCTTTGGCCCGGCCTTCAGAAGGATAACATACGCCCCTTCCAGTTTACGAAAGGTAAAAGTAAGGCTTTCTCCTTTCCCTCCCCCTCCCGGCTTGCGGGATACCTCCGGAAAGGAGGATGCGTCTGTCACCAGCCTTTCCGCCTTTTTCCCATTTGCTTTATACAGCAGGAAATCCTCTCCCGCCAACGTATGGAACTCCCATCCTTCCGGCAGTTCATCGGTCATTTCAAAACGCCCAAGAGGTGTTCCATCCGGCGTGATCACTTTGGTAACATCCGTAATATTATTCGCGTTAACATAAATCCGGAAAACCACGGAGCGATTAATATAATCAAAACAATCTGTCCCGGAAATTGAATTAACAGCCGAATATTCGGAAGGATTTTGCTCAATTTTCAGAGCGGCGTCTCTCCCCAGCATGTCCTTGGCAAGCATACTGCTTTGTATATCCTGAGTGCCCGTACCGGTACGCAGTAGGACTGAACCGTTCCATAATGCAACTTTATTATAGATTTTAGTTTTTTCATTGGAGGCATAATAATTTGGATTTGTAACAACCGTTTCAAATGCAAAGGAATGCGGTTGCTCTGCGCTGAGTTTTGTGTTATTCCCACTCACAATCAATACGTCTGCAACGGCTTTGCCATCCTTTTCCAATGAGATGACCTTATGTTTTATTTCCGTATCTTCTGTTGAAAAACTGTCTTTTTTCAGCTGCTGGTAATAGCCTGCATCGCCGTTTTCCACCATTGCATTCAGTGCCTTTTTCTCTTTCGCATCAAGCTCTGTGATGGACATTCCTGCCAGATCCTCTGCCTTCAGGCTGTCATTACCTCCATAGACAAGAAGCTCCATTATCCACAGATCCGTATAGTTCTGCCCTTTTACATCCGCCGTGACGTTCCAGGACAGGGTATGTGTGGCGGCATCATAATCCTTCCCTTTCTTTTTCGTCAGGGCTTCGATTCCCACTGCCACTTCTGCTGTATTGCTTGTATATTTCTGATCCCCGAATGCAAGGACAGCCGTATTTCTGAATTTCTTCACTTCCACAGACGGATCGGTATCTTTGACTTTTGTCTCAAAGGTAACAGTTACCGGCCGGGTAATATTTCCCAGCTTAATTGATAGTTTACCGTCAATATTCGTATATTCTCCGGCTGATATGGCAGTCTCCGGCTCATCTCCTGTTTTTTTACGGATCGTGTTTGTGTCCAGTTCCAGGCCTTCCGGTATGTTATCCTCAATCACTGCCTGATTCATGGACTCGCCGGCCTGGTTAACCGTTATTGTCCATTTTATTTTCCGGTTTGCAGGATCATAGTTTCCGCTGCTGTTGTACTCTCCGCCAGCTTCCCCTTCTTTTGTAATCCATTTTCGCTCAAAACGTACCCTCCCGGTAAAATCCACCGCCTTTTCCTGTCCCTTATATACAGCCGCATTATTGGTGATTGTCTGCTCACCGGAAGCGGTCAGCTTGTTTTCCGGAATACGGGTTTGGAAAAACAGCCACCGTTCTCCTTTACAGGTGTCCGCTCCGCTCTCCCGGGCGAACGCATAGGACAGTGTCTTTGCCTTTTCATCATAAATACTGCTGTCAGCCACATTCTCCTTATCTGATCCATCCTGATTTTTACCGACATAAAAACTACCCGGCACATAGTCGCCCACGCTGCCCAGAACGTCTTTGCAACTATAAGCGGATAGATCCCCATCCGCCCCGCCGTCCTTCTCCACGGCTTTGACCTGAATCTTCCAATGAATCACTTTATTTTTAAGGTCCGCTTCCCCTGTTTTCTTCCCGGATATTGTCACTTCCTTCTCCGGGACGATTACATAGTAATTTTTACCAAGAATGGAAATCGGATATTCCCCGGGCTTATCCTCCTCCTGTGCGGGTGCATATTTCATATTTGCTGCATAGTATGCTGCAGCCTCCGACAAACCCTCATTGTCTATTTCATTGGTAAATACAATTTTTATATGGTAATTTTCATCATCGTCTTTATGCAGAGAAGCGTCCCCTATTTTTATCCCGCCCTCCTCTTCTTTCCCAAACCACAATGCATCAACCAGGCTCCCGTTCGTTTCCAGCTTTGGGGGAATGGGGAGCAGGATGTAATCCCCGCTTTTTAAATAAGTACTTTCGTCGTTCTTATCTATCCCGTTATCTCCTGCCAGCGGTAAATAGGACATTTGGTAGCCAATCTGGATCCCTTTTGTGGATAACAGTTTACCGCCTTCCTCCACCGGAGTGCCCTCCTGCATCACCTTGGCGGTAAGCCCACTGTTTATCAGCTGCGTTTTATCGCTCCCCGTACTTTTTTCGTTCTTATTCCCCTTGTCCTGCAGCGTTTCCGGTATCGTATTATCTATCTGTTTTCTGTCCGCTTCCGCATCGTCGGAACAAATTGTCCCCTTTTCCGCTTCCGTCGTTTCTTCTTCTGATTCTTCTGATTCTTCTGTTTCTTCTGATTCTTCTGTTTCTTCTGTTTCTTCCGGCGTCACTTCCTCTGTCTCCTCCGCCGTCGTCTCCGTTTCCGGTACACGATTGCCGAAAACACTGTTTTCCGGCGAAGGGCCTGCCGCTTCCGCTATCCCCGAACTGAAAAACACAAAAAAGGCGAGAGCCAATGACAGCAGCCCCCACCTTCTTTTTTTGTATGCGATATTCAAACTGCTATGTTTCACACTCTCATCCTCCGTAAGAAAAATAATTATATTTTATTATAATTCTTTCTTACGAGGCACTTATAGTATGCCGGCTTCCCGTTCTGCGCAAAACAATACCCGTTTTACGCAAAGGGGAATTACCCTTTCTCCTTTTCTCTGCAGTCCAGCAGAATCCGGATGGTAAACAACCCGTCTCTATAATAGCTGTCAAATTGGGCTCCGTATTTTCTCACAAAAGCCGCAACACTTTTCAGTCCCAGTCCGTGCCCGTCTTCCCCCTCCGCCTCCTGTTTTCCCCCATGCAAATCGATTTCCGGATCTTCCTCACTGCTGTTGACAGTCTCCACAATCAGCAGTCCGTCCTCGTACCTGAGAAGCAGGCTTACCCTGCGGTTTTCCGGTCTTTGGCATCTGACATAAAGGATTGCATTTTCCAGCAGATTAGCCGTTATGGCTGCCAGCTCCATGACGCTTACGGACAGTTCCCTGGGAACCGCGGCGGTAATGCGTACCTCCTCCCCCAGCTCCTCCGCTTTCGCGGACAGGCTGCACAGTACGCCGTTAAGGATGGGATTTTCACAATAGCGTTTCAGCTTCCCCTCCCGGATTTCGCCGGATAATTCCTGAAGGAGCTTATCCGCCTCTCCATATTCCTGCTGTTCCATCAGGACATGCAGCGCTGAGGTATAATGCCGCAGGTCATGGCGCAGGACCATCAGCTTCTGTTCCGCTTCCTCTATCGCTTCATGCTCCAGTTCCAGGCCTTTCTGGTAGGATTCCAGCACCGCATTCTGTTCCAGTATCCTTCCATGTTCGAATTCTTTCCGGGCATGGGATAAGATAATAATATAGGAAACAAACATTGTCATCAAAAGACTGACCGCCGCAGGGATGTTCCCAGGCCGGTCCTCCAGAGATACCGGAAGATATACCACAAAGCAGAATGTACAATAAAACATGGTTGGTATCAGGCAGAGACGCAGCCAGCCTCTGCTGGTCTGCTGGAGGACAAACCTGTAGGTGCCGCGCATTTTGGATACCAGCAGCAGCAAGAGGCAGAGATGTACGGCAAAGCTGAACAGCAGGCTTTTCCACATGCTTCCCGTATAGACCATTGCCATCCCTCCGGCAATCCCTCCCGCCATAACATAGTTGGAAGCGCTCAGCCCGATAAACAAAACCCGGGCATCCCGGTACCGGGACAGCAGCAGCACCGTCCCCTGGATCAGCAGGATCTGCAGGATCGTAACCGCCGTATAGATCCCGTCAACTCCTCCGGAATATAAAACCTGCCATACATTGGTAAGTGTAGCCAGGCATACCGTTCCCGCACACAGGGAAGCGGAGCGGAGCAGGGTATATTTCCGCGGAAGGAAAAAAAGCAGATAGAGCATCAGAAATAAAACACATAGAAAATAAAGAATGATCTCAAACATGCTTCCCCCTATCTGTACTTATCCGTCATGAAGCCCAGATATTTCCGTTTTACCTGCGGGGCCTTGTTGCGGCTGACCGGCAGTATCTGTCCGTTATCCATGGTTATACTGTCCTGCTTATATCTGCGGATATGATCCATATTCACCGCAAAGGATTTATGTATCTGCACAAAGCCCCAGCTTTCCAGCAGCTCCTTTACTTCTTCTTCAAAAGGGCGCCGCAGCACTATGCTACGGACACAGTTCCCGTCCTTTGTGTACAGGAACAGGCTGCGCGCCCTGCATTCCACATAAAGGATGGCGGAATAGGGAACCGCAAGAACTCCCTCTGCCGTTTTTATTCGGAAAACCGGTTCCCTGTTCAAGTCCGTCTGTGCCAGGGCATACCGCATGGCCTCCTGAAACGCCGTCTCCCCGAATGGCTTTACCAGATACCGGCCCGCCAATACCTGGTATGCTTCCAGCGCATAATCTTCTGATGAGGTGGTATAAATCAAAATACTGTCCCTGCTCCGGGAACGGATCAACTGTCCCAGCTGTATCCCGGATCGGCCGGGCATCAGGATATCCAGAATATAGATATCCGCGTACTCCCCCTCTTGTGTTCTGGCATACAGCTTACCCGGATCGGAATATTTATTTATGGCAAGCAGGTTGTCCGGATACCTTTCCTGGTAACGGAGCAGCATTTTTTCCGTGTACATTAAATCCTGCAGGCTGTCGTCACACAATGTTATAAGCGGCATATTTTGTCCTTTTACATGGCGTTTCTGCACGGCTCCATTTCCTCAGACAGAAAACAAGGCCTATATCATGAACATATTGTTTTGTGTATAGGATACTATCCCACTTTATCCGAAATCCTTAAAATTAGCAAGACTGTCTAAAAATTATTATCAAACAAAATAACAGGACAGCGCATTCATGCACATTTTCCTTTTTTCGGCAATACAATATAGAAACGGATAAAATTCAGGAGCAGGCTATGGCAATCAACTCACTGGATATACTCAACCTCTCCCATTCGCTCAAAGACATCTGCGAAGTAAACTGCAAAACACCGGAATGCCTGAACCAAACCCTGCAGGTTCTTTTGGAATATAACCTGATCCAGGCCAATCTGGAATTCAGCCGGCAATTCACCTGCTCCAATGCCCCCCGTACACCGCCTTCTCAGGCGCTGCCTCTTTCGCCTGTTGCCAAGGAACTCAGGCTGGAACCGAATGTTGAAGAAATCGAAGCTTTGAGGGGATGAGAACCTCTTTCTAACCTATTGGTCAGCCCGGCATTAGCCATTCTCTTCCCCTTAACTTCCCCGGCATTAGCCATCTGCGTTTTGCCACAGCCGCTAAAATTCTCAACCGCATGCGGACAAGGATAATAGCCCTGATTACTTCTTTAAAAACATCTGCGCATACCGCTTCGCGTCCTCAAATATAACAGCAGCTTCCTCCGGCGCTTTCTCCAATGTCCCGTCTACAATCGTAATCGTAGGGATAATCCCTTTGCGCAGAGGACATCTCCGGGCGGGATTATAACCCAGTTCGTGGACGCCGGTGCTCCCTCTTGATACATCCCCCAGACACAGGTGCCCAAATCCTCGGGCATAGGTATCAAACATAGGGGCATAGGCTTCATCATGCCAGTGCAGGACACCATCCGTATGTCCGCACTGAAGCAGCGGAATACAGGCGGCAAGCCCGTCGTACCAGCCTTCCCCTGCCAAAAGCAGCTTAGGATCATGCTCTTTCAGGCGGTCAGTCAGTCTCCGGATCCCTTCGTAGAGACTGTGGCTGGGATCGTTCATCCATACCGCCGCTATGTCAAAAAAGGCGGCATCAAAACCATATTCATCCATCAGCCCCGTCACCTGGGCATACAGCCGGTTCTGCCATCTGGGTGCAGCCGGATTCAGGTTGCGGTTGGAGCCATGATCATAGTGGCGGGATGCGTCCCAATCCACGCTTCCTCCGTACTGGCTGCCTCCCGGCCCCCGGAATTCGGAGGGCAATCCCCACTCTTCATAATTGTCAAAATGGCTCCCCACAACGTTTATCCCGAACATAGGCATGACATGGACACCCAACTCCTTCGCTTCCCGGCACAATTTCAGGAAGCCTTCCTTTCCTCCCATACGTTCATCCGGCGAATAGCTGCCGTATTTCCAGTAATAACGGCCTTCCCAGCCGGGAAGATATGCCAGCACGCGCCGTCCCTCCACCTGTCTGCAAATCTTCTTCAGATTTTCCAGGACCTGTTCATAATCATTGAACACATAACCGGTCCAATGCTGGCAGTGTATGGCGGCAACCAGGGAAATTTCCCTGGCCCAGTCCGGCACATCGGATCTTTTTTCCCAGGGAACCAGGCCGTAGTTCTTCTCCGTGTGCAGCCGGTGGGGTTCATAGATGTCCGCAACACTTCCGCCCTGTCCCACTTCCCATTCCGGCGCATCTATCCTGCCTGACATCTGCGTCGCCTTTTCTTCAAAAATCAGCTCCGCCGCAAGCCCCTGTTGTGTATGTACGAAAACGAAACGTTTATCCCGCACCTGATTATCCAGAGAACGGTAATAGTATAAGCCTCCCTCTTTCGTCTGAAGGATTACAAGAGGGGTCCCCACATCGCGCCAGCCTTCCGGGTATTTCAGGTTGAGGCCTTCCGGCGGTATTTCCCTGGGTCTTGCATCCGTCAGATTGATCAGTTTTCCTTCCGGTATCCCATGGACTGTAATCTTAATGCAGCGTATGTCCTCCTCATGGCCGGCAATCCGCGCCATAGCCTTTATCCGGATCCCATTCTCGCAGGTATAGGCATGGATTTTAACATAACCTGGCATTTTCAGCTGCCCTCCGGCGTAACACAGACCATTTATGTCTGCCGTAAGTTCCTCCTCTCCCTGTTTGACGCTCATCCCGGAGGCATCCGGGGCATAAGCATTTCTGAACGTATATATCATGACGGAAAATGTAATCCCCTTCAGGGTAAAATGAGGGGTGGGAAATGTAAAGCTTAAATCCTGCATGGTAAAAACCTTCCTTTCTGTTTTCCTTCTTATTTTCTCATGTATCTTCTTTTTCCGTAACCCTTTCAGCAAAACTGCCTACTGTACAGGCCTGCCGGAACAGTTACCTGTATCCCTCCCCGGAAGGGTCAGAATAACCGCTGTTCCCGCCCCTGGTGTGCTCTCTATTTTTATCCCGTACCGGTTTCCGAAATAAAGCCGGATTCGTTCTTCCACATTAGAGATCCCCACATGGCTGAACCGGATCCCATTTTCCTCCGGTTGTTCAGCAACCTCTTCCGGCCTAAACCCCCTGCCGTTGTCTTCTACCCTCACGCACAGCTGTTCTTCCACAAAACAAGCATGGATGGTAATCCGGTATTCCCCCGTCCCGTTCCCGGTCTCGGCGAATCCATGGATGATGCTGTTTTCCACAAAGGGCTGGAGGGAAAACTTCGGAATTCTGCAGTCCCCCGTTCCCGGCTCCAGCACAGTCTCAATCCGAAACTCCCGGTTTCTGCGAAAGGACATGACAGCCGCATAATTTTGTACATAATCCAGTTCCCGGGACAGGGTAATAAGCTCTTCACCGCTGTTTACAAGACGAAGCAGGGATATCAGGGAGGTGGTCATATCCGCAGCATCCTCGGTGCGTTTCAGCCTGGCAAGGGATTTGATGGAATTTAGTGTATTATACAGAAAATGAGGCGTGATCTGTGCCTGGAGAAAACGGATTTCCGCCCTTCGTTTATCGTTCTGTTCCTTCTCGATATCCCGGATTAACTGCCTGATTTTTTCCGACATCTGATTAAAACCGTCTCCCAGCCGCCCTAATTCATCTTTCCTGGGAATATCCACCCGCGTGTCCAATACCCCCTTTTCCATATGCGCCATAGCCCTGCTCAAACGGCCGATCGGCGCATTCAGGTAATGGTATAAACTCATTGCAGCAATGATGGAAAGCACCGCGGTAATCACCATCACCAGAAGGACCACCCAGGTTATGGCGCGTATGGATTCCTTGCTATTGGCAAGCGGATTGAAATAAAGGTATCTCCATCCATTGGCGGCCGATTTGGCATAGCTTGCCAGATAGATCCTGTCTGCCAAAGGGACAGGGACGACTCCCTTGTCTCCGGCCAGCATTCCCCCCGCTTTTTCCTGCGAAAGCAGCGCCTGCAGCTCTGTTTTATCCTCAACCGGAGTTCCCGCCGTATATACTATCCTGCCTTCCCCGTCCAGAAGGACACAAAAGGCCTCCTTATCCATCGTACGCGCGAGAAGCTCCCGGAAATAATCCGCGGAAAAATTAATCAGTGCCACACCGATATTGGCGTTCGCGGAGGACTCATAAATCGTCCGGTAAGCGTAGATAACCGGCCCCTCCTTTTCCGTAAAAACCTTCCAGTGAATGGACGCATCTGCCTGAAGGAAGCCGGAAAAAGGCTCGCGGCGGGTATAATCCCCGGCCAGGTTGATCCCGGAGCTGTCCCCTCTTATCAGGGGCAAATCCCCGTCATTCCATAAAAATGCCGCCATTTTCAGGGAATCCCCCCGCTGGCTTATCAGGGAGTCCAGCTTGGATGTCAGAAGCAGCAAATCTGCATAATAGATTTCACTTGTTTTTTCCTTCCGAAACTGGAGAAACCCCTGTGTGGATTCGGATGTAACCAGATCATTTAGAATGGTTTCGAAATTATGCATCGCCAGATCAAAATTGGCCATCTGGTTTTCCAGAATGCTCATTTCACTTTTCCGGGTATTTTCCGTAAGCGATTTCAGCAGGACCCGGTAAGAAAAAATCCCTGTGGTGAGCGTAGGTGTCAGGGTCAATAAAATCAGGAAAACAGACAGCTTATACTTCAGGCTGATGTGCCGCATCGTCTCCCCCCTTTTTTTCACACGCCTTTTCCTTCAGACAGCTTTTCCGGTACTCCCCGCAGGTTTTCCCCGTCGCCTGCTTAAACAGTCTGCAGAAATACCGGTAGTCGGAAAACCCTGTCCTGTCGGCAACCTCCCTTGTATGCAGGCTGCTTTTCCGGAGCAGCTGCATGGCATGTCCGATTCGTATTTGATTCAGGAAATCGGTATAGTTGATTCCCGCTTCATCCTTGAACACTTTACAGAAATAAGCACGGCTCATACAGGCTTTTTCCGCCAGCCGGTTCAAAGTGACGGCTTCCTGATAATGCCGGTACAGCCAGGCAGCCGCTTCCCGAATTTCCCTTCTGGATATCTTATGCAGGATGACGTTCGCCCGGCTGCATTCTCTGACAAGTTCCGTAAGCAGTTCAAAAAAACCGGTACAGGTATCGGCTTTTTCCAGGCTGCCCAGCCGCACTTCCTGTTTCTCCATACTGTCCCGGAATACTCGCAGCTTCGCCGATACTTCCCGCTTCAGTTCCTGCTCCGGCGGCTCCTGGAGGAAAACGGCTTTCCGGAAATCCTCCAGCCTCTCTTCCGTCTCCTCCGGGCCTCCTGCCGTCATGGCGGAAAGAAGTTCTTCCCACTGCTCAAAGGGAAATCTTCCTTTGTCAGATTTCCCTTCAGGAATTCCACCTTCCGGAAACTGTGCCCCACTAAGCCGTCCTGTATCCGCCGGCCACGAAATGCCGTCCATAATAGTCCGGTATCCTCTGTAAAACCGGAGATGGGTGTATTCCTGCAGCCCCCGCAGCCCTTCCGGAATCTCCTTCAGCTGCATGCAGATCCGCCCCGCACACAAAAAAACAGGCATATCCGCACACAGGAAACTCTCCTGCAGAATTCGAAGGATCCTTGTCATCAGATTAGTTACAAGCAGAAAACTCACTTCCGGGATATAAACGGCCAGGAACAGAAGATTATCTATGACCGGAGCGCCGTAAATTCTGCAGCCCCCGCCGGCCCGCGCAGCAGCGGCTTCGGTTTTCTCCCACACCGCATCGATATCCCTCCTCTTGTCCTTACCCGCAAACTCGGCGATAACCGGTATCCAGGCTCCCCCTTTTACGGGAATATCCAAGCGGAGCGCCTGGTCATACATCTGCCTGTCCTCCAACTGATTCCGGTATAACTGTTGCCAGAATAAGCTGCGCAGGTCATGCTGCGCAGCCAAACGCATCTGAAGCAGCTGTCTGCGTTCCTGTACCGTCTGCTTTTTTGCCCGTATTTCCCCCGCCATCTGTTTCAGGAAGGTAACCAGATTTTCCGGTTCTATTTCATATTTCAGAAGATATTCCACGGCTCCCGCTTTCATAGCTTCCTTAACATACAGGAAATCATCGTAATTGCTCAAAACAGCAAAAACCGTATCCGGGTAAAGCTCCTTAGCCCGCAGGATCAGCTCAACACCGCTGATTTCCGGCATGGAAATATCCGTAATCACCAGCTCTGCCGGGTTCTGCTCCAGAATCTCCAGCGCCTCTTTCGCGCCCTGTGCTGCCATCGGGGTCTGGAAGCCGCAGGTTTCCCAGCGTATCAGCTTGCATATATCTTCAAGAATCAGCCAGTCGTCGTCTACAATCAACACTTTGTGCATGCTATCCCCTCTGTTACACGACGGCAAAAGCCCTGCGGACTACAGGGTTTTTGCCGAAGCTGTTCTCTTATTGGGCGGCATCCTTTGCCGCATAATCCAACAGAATCTGCTGTACATTTTCTGCAAACTGGTCGGAAGATATTTTACCCAGAAGCCATTCATCCATTACATTGTTCACCTTCTGATCCGCTTCCTGATAATAGGAATTATAAGGAACCTTGACGGTATGGTTCATACCTTCCTCCGCACATTTTTTCCCAATTTCATCGACCGCGCTTCCCAGGCTCTCATCGATTACCGAATTGGCTACATCCTTAGCCACAGGCACGCCGCCCACGCCGGTTTCCGCCAGCGCCTGAAATGCCGGGGTGCTCATAATAGCCTTCACCGCTTCCCAGGCCTCTGCCTCATGCTTACTTCCCTTGAAAATAACAAAGGAATCCACAAACTGGCTCGTGAAGGCCTCCTCTCCTTTACCGGAAGGAATGGCCGCTATTCCCACACGGAAGTCCGTAATATCCTTGATAGCCCCCAGCCACCAGGTTCCATCCAGAATCATGCCGAGCCGCCCTGCCTTAAACATATCGAATGCGCCCATTACCTTGGTATCCGTGGGACGGGGCATACTGTAATCGGTACGCAGCATCTCGTCAAACCAGGCATATACTTCTTTGCTGACCGCATCATTCATGGTCGGGTTCCCTTCTTCATCAAACACATTGTTGCCGCCTAAAGAGGTATTGAACATCCCCACGGCAGCCATATAAGGGCCTGCGGCAAATCCATAGGTTTTTGACGCGCCTTCGCCGCCCGTAAGCGCTTTCGCCATGGCCCGGTATTCTTCAAAGCCGGAAGCCTTATTCCAGTCCGCGGACGGATACTCCAGTCCTGCCGCATCAAACATATCTTTATTGTAATATACCAGATAATAATTCAGCCCCGATGGAAGGCCGTAATAACGTCCGTCCACATATGCGGAATTTTCAAAAGTCTTTTCATAATACTTGCTCATATCAAAATCATCGGCCATATAATCCGTCAGATCCACCACCTGCCCTTTGTCGATAAGCATAGGCATATAAGATTCGGCTATCCTTCCGATATCCGGCGCGCTGCCGCCGGCCATCTGGGTAATCACCTTCTGATAATATTCCGGCCATCCGGTACAGGGTACCTTATTGATCTTAATGGTAATATTCTTTCCTTCCGCCTCCAGCTGCCGGTTTGCTTCTTCTATCATAGCCGTCCAGCCATCCACTTCATTGGAATACGCTGCCATGGAAAAAGAGATTTCCACCTTTTCTCCGGCTTCCGCCGGTTTACTTTCCCCGCTTTGTGCGGCCTGCGTCTGTCCGGCCGCATTTCCCTGCGTTTCCGCTTTTGCGCCGCCGCAGCCGCACAGCCCCAGAACGAGACTTCCTGCCGTCAGCAAAGCCAATGCTTTTTTCATCCTTTTCATTGCAAAACCCTCCTAATACATTGTAATGTGTTGCAGTTCTTTTTGAAAGAACCATTTTATCCCTTCAATCCGGTTGCGGCGATCCCCTCAATAAAGGAACGCTGGGCAAACAGATAAATAAGGAGCAGAGGAAGAACGGCCACCGTGGAACCTGCCATCAGCAGTCCCCAATCCACCGCATAAGCGGAACGGAACGAATTAATGATCAGGGGAAGCGTAAACAGCTCCTCGGTATTTAGGTAGATCAAAGGCCCCACAAAATTATTCCAGTTGCCCACAAAGGTAAACATTCCCAGGGTAACCAATGCCGGCTTGCACAGCGGCAGCATAATCCCCGCATAGATCCGCAGATAGCCCGCTCCGTCCAGCTTTGCCGCTTCGATATAAGAATCCGGTACTGACACCATAAACTGCCGTATCAGGAATACCCCATATGCATTCACCATGATCTGCGGTACAATCAGGGGCAGATGGGTATCTACCCAGCCGATTTTGCTGAAAACCACGTATAACGGAATCAGTGTCACCTGTGACGGAATCAGCATCGTGGCAAATATGAGGCCGAACAGCTTTTTCTCCCCGGGAAACCGCAGCTTGGCAAAAGCAAATGCGGCAAGAGAGCTGGTAAGAAGAACACCTGCCGTAGATACCACCGCAATAAACAGGCTGTTGCCAATTGCCCTCCCTGTAGCCGCCAACGCAAAGACCTCCCTGTAATTACCGAAGTATAACGGAAAAGAAAGCCACAGCCGGGGCGGCATCTCCAACGCCTGGCTGTCCGTTAAAAACGAAGTTTTCAGCATCCAGTAAAAGGGGAATATCATGGTAACCGCCCCTGCCATGAGAACCAGATGACTCATAAAAATTTTGATATGCTTCTTTGTGCTAATTGTCATAATTCACCAACCTCTTTGATACGATAAACTGAATCGCGCTGACCGATCCGGCAAACACCACCAGTACCATGCTTGCCACGCTTGCCGAACCCAAATCAAAATACTGGAACGCCTGGTTATAGATATACATGACAAGAGAATAGGTGGAAAACATCGGGCCGCCCCGGGTCATGATATAGGCAAGATCAAACATATTAAAAGCGTCAATCATCAGCATGACAAATATGAAAAAGGTAACCGGGGAAAGCATAGGCAGTGTGATGCTCCTAAACTTCTGCCAGAAGGAAGCCCCGTCCATTTCGGCCGCCTCATAATAGACGGAGGAAATTCCTTTCAGCCCCGCCAGAAACAGCAGGAAGTAATATCCCATCTTTGACCAGGACGACATAAGGATAACCGCTACTCTGGCCCATACCGGATCCGCCAGCCATCCCGGCCCGGCAATCCCAAGCCTCCCCAGCAGATAATTAATCAATCCCATATCCGGTGCATACATCCAGTACCAGACCATGGCAATTGCCACCGTTGATGTTACCATCGGCATAAAAAAAGCACTTTTGTAAAATGACAGGCCCCGCAGCTTCTGATTGGCCAGAAGGGCCAGTCCCAGGGAAAACAGCATGGTCAGAGGTACGATTCCCAGAATAAATATTGCCGTATTCAGTAACGTTTTATAAAAGACATCCCCGTCAAACACAAACACATTCCAGAAATTCCGGCCGCCCACGAACTCCGGCGTATTCATAAAATCCCAGGAACAAAAACACAGCACTACCGCAAAGATAAGCGGCACCAGTACGAACAGTATCAGCCCGATAATCTGGGGCGCTATAAAAAGATAGGCGGCCGTAATCTCCTTCCGGCGGTACCTGCTTTTTTTACCCGGCCGGACCGCCTTTTTTTTCCTCTCCATTCCACTCCTCCTCTTCTATCTGCTATTTCTATTTCGTATGGTTACAGCATACCCGGAGGAATACAGAGATACAACGATATGGTTTTTTGAATGTGTGGATTATATTGACATCCCATTTTTCCTTATCTTCCGAAGGTATTCTGCCGATGATACGTATAGAAACAGATTGCTTGCCATCTGATAAATGACCGGAATACAGGAGCGGACAACATGGAAATGAATGAATTGTATCTTACGATAATTAATAACCTGACTGACGGGGTTTATTTTGTTGATCTTGACCGAAGGATTCTTTTCTGGAATAAAGCGGCGGAAAACATCACAGGCTACTGTGCGGAAGAGATCGTGGGCAAACAATGCCAGGATAACCTGCTTAACCATATCGATGAGGACGGCAGGCCCTTATGTATCATAGGCTGTCCGCTGTTCGCTACCATCATAGACAGCAAACAACGCCGGGAGCGGGTCTTTGTACGCCACAAGGACGGCTACCGGATCCCTATACTGGTTAATATCTTCCCAATGAAAAAGGATGGGGAAACCATCGGCGCCATAGAAATTTTCTCACAGAATTCCCCTACTGTCTATGAAGATAACCTGGTGGAGCATCTTTCCGGGATCGCCATGCACGACGCTCTCACCCAGCTTCCAAACCGCCGTTATCTGGAAAGCTTTTTAAATTACAAGCTAAACGAATATCAGCGGTTTGGCCGTTTATTTGCCGTACTGTTTGCAGACATTGATGATTTCAGCCATTTTAATAATGAATATGGACATGATACCGGCGATAAGGTGCTGGTCAACATTGCCGCCGGTATTAAAAAGAATATGAACCGGAATGATTTAATCGGCCGCTGGGGCGGGGAAGAATTCCTGGGAATCTATTCCATCGTCAACGACTATGACGCCCCCATTCTCGGTGAAAAATTCAGGCAGCTGGCATTGAATACGGAGGTTCCCCACGGAAATGCCGCATTACATGTATCTGTGTCCGTAGGAATAACCGTAGTGCACAGAGGCGACACGGCGGCCTCCCTCCTGGAACGGGCAGATCAGCTTATGTACCAGGGGAAAAGGGACGGGAAAAACCGGGTGGCCGCCGATTGATTCTCTCCTTAATCAGGCAAGGATTTCCATACTTCTTATACCGGAAGGGCGCCCCGGGAACCGTACCCGATCGTCCGACAGGGCTATTTCGAAAGGCTCATTGACCACACGGTAATAGTGTCTCCCCCATAAAACGTGATCCGCAAGACAAGATAATACATTTTTGTATCATTCCGGCTAAGATACTCCATTGAGGCCAATGCCTTTCCCTACTATAATACTTTTAGAGCAACTGTTTTGCCGCCTTACGGATTCGGAAGAAAGGCCATGCGGCACCACCCCGCTGTAATGGTTTTTTACGGATACGAATTGCGTTTTCTGCGGTCATTACAGCTCCGCTGAACAGTTCCTATTTTAGTATAGATTACAGGAGGTATTTCCCATGGAAATTCATTATCAGGATTACCGCTTATCCTTCCGGGACGGAGGGATTGAGGTACATAAGGACAAAGAGCTGCTGTATTACAACAGACGTCCCATGTTCATTACGATAAAGACCCCATTTGCAGTCAGTGAATTTTATGACGCGCCTTATGAAACGGCAGAATGTTCGGACGGACGGCTGCTTGCCTCAGGCACGCTTCGCCTGCCTTCCGGCTCCGCCTTTGCCTTTACGGATACTTATGAAACGGAAGAGGAAGGGTTCCGCTTAAGCCGCAGTGTCAGGGTTGTGGAAGCCGGAGATGATTTGGGCTTTTCCAGCAAATTTTCATTAAACCTTACCGCATCGGATAATCCCAAAGATTATGAATGCTTCGCACCGGGCGTCTGGTACAAGCAGAATGAATTTGCCCCCTCGGACAGGATGGGGAAGGATTTGGACTGCGAATATTTCTGGATGCTGGAAACCCGCTGCGCCCTTCCTCTGTTCGCCATGCATCATACCGCCGGCGGTGAAATGGTGTCCCTTTCCCGTTGGGCTGCGGACGTGACTATGCGTAATCAGGATATCGAGCAGTCGGAAAACAACACGGATCCCTGTTTTACCATCGGTTCCGTAGGTATGAGCAGACCCGAAAGCCGAACTCTCAATTATCTGTATTATGGCTACGCAGTCCGGAAGGATATCCCCACACCGGTTGACGGTTTTTCTATTGATTATGTATATCCGGGCTGTGACGGCCAGACCCCTGTGAAGAATGTGTACGACGGACTGGACTATGAGAATAAGGTTATGACCTTCCGGCGCATAAACCATCCCGTCACCCCCGGTTTTGAACAGTCTTATTCCATTGCCATAAACTTCGGCCGCCATGAAAGCTTCCAGGAAATGATGCGGGATATCTGGCGCATTACCTACAGCCGATTACGGGACAGACTTTTCTGTGTGGACAATAAACAGCATTACCGCAACTGCATGGAAATCTTTAATAAATATACCCGTAAGTACGGTGATTCCTATGGGCTTCCCTTTGCCTGCCAGCTCCCTGACATGGATATCTCTTCCGTGTCCTTCCAGTTCGGCTTTGTGGGGCAGCAGCCGGGAATCGGCGGACTGCTGCTTCGGTACGGGGACAGGGAAAACCTTCCGGAGGCCAGGCAGAAAGGGTTCGGTATCCTTGATTTCTGGGTCAGGACTGCCATGACGCCATCCGGTCTGCCCCAGATGTGCTACAATCCCACCATAAAAGGGTTTGAGCCTTATCCGCACTATACCCGTATGCTCGCGGATGGGATGGAGGCGATTCTGGATTCTTATGTTTATCTGCATAAGCGCGGGGAGGAACAGCCCTCCTGGCTGGACTTTAGCATCAAAACAGGCGACTGGCTGGTGAATGTCCAGAACAGCGACGGCAGCTTCTACCGTGCTTATTATACCGACGGTTCCATACGCATGGATTCCAAGTCCAATACCCCCAGCGTGATCCGTTTCCTGGTACAGCTACATCTGGTTACCGGAGACGAGAGATACAAAGCTGCCGCCCTGAAAGCCGGGGAATGGTCCTTTGAAAACGCTTACCGGAACATGGAATACCGGGGCGGCACCTGTGACAACACAGATATCCAGGATAAAGAAGCCGGTATTTATGCCCTGTTCGGTTTCCTGGCTCTTTATGATTTGACCGGAGATCCGCATTGGCTGGAGGGCGCCGTAGGTGCTGCGGATTATACCGAAACCTGGACCTATGCCTGGACCTTCCCTGTAGTTACTCCATGGCCGAAGCACCCCTTCAACCGGTATTCCATCAGCGGACAGAGCATTATTACTATCGGCGGCGGCGCCGATGTCTATATGGCCGCCTGTTCCTATACCTATTACAGACTGTATCTTTTGACAAAGGACAGCCATTATCTGGATTTTGCCGAGTTCCTGCATAAAAACACAAGGCAGTCTAATGACATTGACGGAAGCTGCGGCTATAGTATGCCCGGCCTCGGACATGAAAGCGGCAATTTCTTCACCCAGAAAATGAGAAGCCAGTATCACTGGTTGCCCTGGTGTACCTTTGTGGAAGCGGAGCCTTGTGAGCGTCTCTATGAAACCTTCGGCGTATATGAAATTGATGAGGCACAGAAGCTTGGAGACGAAGAGCTGCAGCGGCGGAACCGGGTTTATGAGCATTATTTCTGATTTCTTGCCGTATATCTATAAAGTAAACGAACCGCCGCAGGCCGCGGGTCATCCGGCAGCCCCCGGGCAGAAGCACAGAGGTGTCCGTCCCGCTGTCTGCGAAAATAAAGGAGGAAAGCATATGAACACTTCAGATGCCATACGTTCACGAAGAAGTATCCGAAAATACAAAAAAGGGAGTGTTATCCCAAAAGAACATATCCGGCTCCTGCTGGAGGCGGCTATGATGGCTCCCAGCGCCTGCAATACCCGTCCCTGGGAATTCGTTGTGGTGGAATCGGAAGAAATACAGAAAAAAATCACGGCAATCCACCCTCATACGCAGATGTTAAAGACCGCCTCCCTGGCAATCGTTGTCTGCGGCAGGCCCGATCTGCAGGAATCCATCTGCCCCGGCTTCTGGCCCCAGGACTGCGGAGCCGCCATCCAGAACCTGCTTCTCCAGGCCCGGGAGCTTGGCTATGGAACCTGCTGGTGCGGCTGTTACCCGGTAATGGATCGGGTAAAGCAGCTGCAGGCACTTCTTACCGTTTCCAGTATGCCGTTAGCTGTCATCGCTGTAGGAGAAGCGGATGAGGAGCCGGCGGCCAGGGGATTTTATGAGGAAGGCAAGGTAACATATTTGTGATTGCATAAAACCAGGCCTTCGGTCCGTTCACTCCCAGCACAGAGTCACTGTTTTATTTTCTCTGTATAGCATCTCTTATTTTTGTTTATATTAGTAATTCAAAAAAATAATATTGGCAACAAGTTTTTGCAATATTTTTGCAAAAACTTGTTTTCATTTTTAAGTTTGTGTATAATAAGTGCAAGGAGGTAACGATATGATACCAAGAAACGATTACCTGGACAGTCTCATTAGCCTAAAGGATAAACAGCTTATTAAGGTTGTGACCGGGATTCGGCGCTGCGGCAAATCCACACTGTTTGAGCTATACCAGGAGCATCTTCTGCAAAACGGCGTGGCACAGGAGCAAATCATAGCGTTCAATCTTGAAGATGGTGACTATGCCGACATAGAGAACAGCAAGGCCCTTTATGAACTGGTGAAAGCGAGACTGCTTCCCGGCCAGATGAACTATATCTTTCTGGACGAAGTACAGCGGGTGACGGATTTCCAGAAGGCTGTAGACGGACTGTTTATCAAAAAGAACTGCGACGTGTATATCACAGGCTCCAACGCCTACCTGCTTTCGGGCGAACTGGCAACGCTTTTATCAGGCCGGTATGTGGAGATCAAAATGCTGCCGCTCTCGTTCAAGGAGTATGTTTCCGCATTCCCTGAGCACACCAGCATTGACAGGCTGTATCAAGACTATATTCACAACAGTTCTTTCCCGTATGCGCTGGAGCTGAAACGCCAGAAGGACATCCGCCAATATCTCGACGGCATCTACGATTCCATCGTGCTTAAAGATATCGTCGCCCGCAAGCGGTTCCCGGATATCGCCATGTTGCAAAGTGTAGTCCGCTTTCTTTTTGACAATATAGGCAATCTGTGTTCTACCAAGAAGATAGCCGATACCATGACCTCGGCTGGCCGAAAAATTTCGGTGCATACGGTGGAGAGCTACCTGACCGCCTTAACGGACAGCTTCATTTTCTACCGGGTGGGCCGTTATGACATCAAAGGCAAGCAATACTTAAAAACCGGCGATAAATACTATGCGGCTGATATCGGTCTTCGTTATAACGTCCTGGGAAACAAAAAGGCTGATGAGGGGCACATTTTGGAGAACATCGTTTACCTGGAGCTATTGCGCCGGGGATATGATGTTTATGTGGGAAAGGCAGGTTCCGCCGAGGTCGATTTTATTGCCATAGGCGAGGAAGGCGAGGAATATTACCAGGTGGCCTACACGGTAATCGACGCGGACGGCAAGACGCTGGATCGTGAGCTTGCGCCGCTGGACGCGATCGCCGATCACAATCCCAAATATCTTCTGACAATGGATTTAGGCCCAATGGTTTCCCATAACGGGATAAAGCAAGTCAATGTTCTGGATTGGCTGTTGAAATAAGCAAGGCTGCTGCAATGATTTCTTAATTCACTGCGGCAGCCTTGATCCACAATTTCCTACTGCATCTGTATTTTAGCAAGCCTTAGCACATTCACCGAGTACGCCGGCGCCCCGTAATAAAAATGGGACGATGCACCCGAGTGGTTCTGTACCACATCATGTACTTTTTCCGGTTCCTCAAAGCTGTTTTCCGCCTGTTTTTCACCGGTGAGCAGAGTGACCTCATATGCATCCTCCACTTCACAGTCCAGCGAAATTTCCACCGCATCCTCCTCCGGCGACATATTCACTATCTTAATAATCACCTCTTTGGGAGAGTCACAGACTACGGACGATAAAGAGGGGAAACTGGGCACATCCACCTGATGGATGCATTCTCCGTTCACATACAGCTTCATCTGCTTTCCATCCGCTTCATACCGGAAATGATTAAATTCCCCGTAACGAAGCTCTGCCTTACGCTCCTCATCCAGGTTCCTGTCACTGGGAAACTTCTGTGCACGGAAGGTGCTTATCCCCTTTTCCAGCGTCCAGAGAAAGGGCTTCACATTGGCTGCGTTCCATTCTTTCGGCGGATGGGTTTCATCTGCCATATAGACCTCCTTCGG
This sequence comes from uncultured Lachnospiraceae bacterium, assembly GCA_900548905.1. Lineage (GTDB taxonomy): Bacteria > Bacillota > Clostridia > Lachnospirales > Lachnospiraceae > Eisenbergiella. The sequence continues at coordinate 44,790 of URMK01000035.1, forward strand.
CATACGGCCGCTGTATACGCCCAGGCAGATCTCCCTTCCCTCTTCCGCATAGATATCGATGTCAAAAACCCCGGAGGTAACCTGCTCTTCACCAAATACGACAAAGACTCTGTCCTTATCCACCCGGTGAAGCGTTTCCGCTTCCGCCCTCTGTTCTTCATCCGGCGGCAGAATACAGCTAACTCCCTCTTCTTCCTTCACTCTTCCCATCAGTTCGTGAGAAATCCCCACAGGCGTTTTGTTCCAGGAAGCATTTCTGTAACGCAGGCCCGCCTGTCCCATCAGGGAGGCCATTCCCTTCACAGGACGGTACAAAGTTCCGGTTTCCACATCCGCCTCCACCACATTCTCACCGCGGTTGTTTCCGAACATTTTCCAGACATAATAGGTTGGGATCGCTATGCTTTCCCGATTATTGAACCGGATCAGGTTAGGGAACCATGCGTTATAATCCACATTTTCAAGAAGCGGTGCATAGGAAGCCAGTTCCACCACATCCTGGTTGCGCTCCATGCCAATCAGGAAGGCCGCTTCTCCCAAAGCCCCGTACAGCTGCCCTACCCAGCCCCGGACTACCGCCAGCTCACCCAGAAAAATTTTCGGTTTATTCCGGTCATACTTATCATAGAAATTTACATTTTCCGCAAAGAATTCCGCCGTGCTGTAATAATGCTCATCCACGATATCCGCACCCAGCCCCTGCTCTTCCAGATGCGTATTGGCTATCAGGCGGATATGGGGATACCGTGCTCTGATGGCATCATAAAACATTTGATAGCGCGCTTCATAGGCAGGACCCGAATTTTCATTCCCGATTTCAATATAAGTAAGGCGGAATGGCTCCGGATGCCCCATTTTTGCCCGCAGGCTTCCCCATCGGGAGGTTTTGTCACCCACGGCATATTCGATTGCATCCAGCGTATCCTGAAGCATAGACGCCAGCTCTTCCCCTTCGAAAAATTCAGGCGACCTTCCCTGGCAGGTCATGCCGCAGTTGCACACATACAGCGGCTCCATGTCCAGATCCTCGCACAGCTGCAGATATTCATGGAACCCCAGCCCGTTATAGCTGCGGTAATGCCACATTAACTGATGTCCGGGCCGTTCCCAGACAGGTCCCACCACATTTTTAAACTGCATGGCTGTTTCCGGGGAAAAACCTTCCACAATACAGCCGCCGGGAAAACGGAGGAAGCGGGGATTCATATCCCTCAGCTTTTCCACCAGATCCCTGCGCAGGCCATGTCCCATATAGGTATCCTCCGGCATCAGGGAACAGAAGCCGAAGTTCACTTTCCCGCCTTCCGGGCAGCCAAAAACCAGCCTGGCGTTCCTGCCGTCCCCTTCCGCCGCAAAGCTTCCGTCATACCGCACATAGCCGCCGCTTTCCAGAAGAAAATCCATGCATCCGAATTCATGCCCGTCTTCTTCCACGGAAACCCTTATTTTTACCGGGGCTTCCGTCCTGGCAAACATATAAAACAGGTATTTTTCCCCTGCCTTCGGGGCAATTCCGCAAAAGCCGGTATTATACAGCTCGCCGCCCTCTTCAAAAGAAACGGCGAGAGATACCTGTCTGTGCGGATTCAGGGTATCGTTTCTGTCCAGAGACATCTGTGCGTGATTTGTGTACCAGGCCGGAATGGGAGTATACGGCGTCCCGTTTTTCCTGACCCACCGGGAAAGCCCTTCTCCATGATTAAATTCATCTCTCCAGCCGGCCCTGCTGACGAGGGCATAACCATCCTGCCCCGTGCGGCAGTCCTTCGGCTCAATGGAATCTTCAAAGCTTCTGTTCCTGAGAAGCTCCGGATATAACCCGCCGTCTCCCGCTCTGTTGATATCTTCGAAAAAAATACCATACAGATTAGGGGCGATCGGAAATCTTTTCTTTTCTGTACGAACTGTTATTTTGCCCATATACCTGTCCCCTCCTGGAAACATGCCTCCTTTTGGCAGTATATCTCCTTTTGCGGCATACCGCCTATTTGCCAATCACTCTTTTATAACAATATCCTCTGTCTCCTCCGGCCTTCACCGCAGATACCTCGAAATAAACCACGCCGTTTTCCCGTACCGTCAGGCAGACCTCCGCCGTTCCGTCCGTAAGCTTCTTCCTGTCCGCTTCCACAAACGGGCGCGCGCCTTCCTTCAGCAGCTTTTTCTGTTTTTCAGTAAGGCTTGACGGCTCTCCCAAGGCATGCCACAGCTTCAGCGGATTACAGGTCACTTCGTCCACTGTCTTTGTCAGAATTGTGTATTCCTTTTCTTCGGAAACATCCATGGGCAGACGGAACGTAAAGCCCCTGTCCTCTCCGCATCCCTCCATCGTCCGGTTCCAGGCGATACCTCTGTAGCTACCGTCCTCTGTCCTTACCACCACCGCATCATCCGAACGGTGTACGCAGGTTCCCTGTAAATCCTTAAAGAATTTGAATGTCCAGAAGGTTGGCTTGGGGATCCCGCCGTTTGCCACCAGGCCGAAACCGCCGTGGAAAGGGGTAAAAGGAACGCCCTGCTCTTCAAAAATATCTCCGAAGGTCCAGTAGGAATAGGATTCGTTCATATCCCCCAGCCTGGAGAGCTGTCCGGCAATATAAGCCGCATTCTGGTTGGTATCATGCAGAGGGCAGTTGGGTATGTAAGAGGTATTGAACTCCGTGATATGGATTTCCATTCCCTGAAATTCCTCAAAGCTGTCCACGATGTCCCTGGTCGTCTGCAGGTTGGCAAAGCCCTCCTCCGGCTCCCTCAGCTTAACATAGCCGTAATGACCGTCCTTTTCCGGTACTTCCGTCGTATAATGATGGCGGGTTACGAAGTCCACCGGTATGCTTTCCTTCCGGCAGAACTCCATAAAGCAGCGGATCCATTTTTCGTCCTCCACACCGCAGATGGCGGGACCGCCCACACGGAAGCGTTCGTCCACTTCCTTAACCGCCGCAAAGGTACGGGCAAACAGCTTAAAGTACTCCTCCATGTCCGCATCCTTCCAGAAGCCGGGAAGGTTCGGCTCGTTCCATACCTCGATAGGCCAGCCCGTTACCTCCTGCTCCCCGTAGCGGTCCATCAGATGCCGCAGCGTGGCCTGTACCAGGGCGCACCAGGCGTCATAGCTTTCCGGAGGCGTCACATTTCCCTTCCAGTAAAAGACGGTCTGCTCCCCGGAAGCCATTTTCTCCGGCATAAACCCAAGCTCCAGGAAGGGACGGATATGCAGCTTCAGATAGCTGTCCATCACCAGATCCAGATAGGTAAAATTATATTCCGCATGCTTCTTCCCGAATTCATCCGTATATTCCTGATATATGGCCATATCGTCAGAAAACAGGCCGTGGCCGCGGATATGGGAAAATCCGATTTCCTCCTGCACCAGAGCCAGCTGCTCCTGGTACTCCTTCTGCAGCGCCAGTCCCATGCGGCCTGTGCCTACACAAAACGCCACCTGATTGTTAAACGCAACTTTTGCATTTTTGTTTATTGAATATATTGTTTCCGACATTTTTTATCTCCTTTTTTATGAAATAGTTGGTAACGGCGAAGGTACTGAACAGTTGTAAATAATTTATAACAGGCCCGACCAGATAATATTGCTCACATTCCATAATCCATCCGCGTACCACTCCCCGGGGCGAAACGGCACAAACCAGGCGGCGGCAAGCTGCTCCGCAGGATCGATTACCAGAGAGCAGGAGCCGGAGCCTTCATGCATATAGGTACCTTTCGAATAAAGGAAACCGGGTCCCTCTCTGCGGTCAAAGCCAATCCCGTATTTTCGGTCCGTCACCCCCGCGTCCCAGCAATTATCAGGGACATGGGAAAGAGCAGAGGCAGTCATCTTTTCCACCGTTTTTCTTCCCAGAATCCGGACTTCGTTCAACCGGCCCATCCCAAGCAGCATATTTGCAAAACGAATCAAATCCCCCGGTGTGGAAAAAAGACCGCCTCCCGTTTCCGGAACCTGCTGCCAGAAGGAATCGGCTTCCTTCCCGCCGTTTACCACGCTTGCGATCTCTTCCTTCTCCTGTTCATCAATAAAATGAATCCGTTTCAGCTTCTCCGGTTCCGCCGGCAGAAAAAATGTGTCCTTCAGACCCAAAGGGGTTAAAATCGTATCTCTTATATATTTTTCCGCCTTTTCCTCGCTGAGTTTTTCAATAACCGCGCCTAATACGGCAAACCCGAAGCTGCAGTACTGCCATTCCTCCCCCGGCTGTTTTCTCATTCCGCAGGACAGGGCAGGTGTAAGCCAGTCGAATTCTTCCCCCGGCTTCCAGTTTTTTGCCGCCTCCTCTATATATTGCCATGGGGATACAAAATAGGGATTGGGAAAGCATCCCGCATCCGGGTAAAGTCCCGAGGTATGCGTTAATAAATGAAACAGGGAAATCCCGTCAAAAGGTTTTTGTGAAAACTGCGGCAGGATGTCCCCCACCTTCACATCAAGCCTGGTATAACCGTCCTCCACAAGCTTCATTACGGCCGCCGTTGTAAAGGTCTTTGTTATGGAGGCAATCCCATGGATGGCATCCGGGCGCATGGGGCCGTCACCGTCATAATAATGAGCCAGCCCTATCCCGTTTTCCGCAATCACTTTCCCATATCTGGAAATGCAGTAAGCAGCTCCTTCTATTTCCCCTCTCTCCGTCATACGGATGAAATGTTCATTTAATACGAGGATACGTCCGGCATCATAACCGGCTTCTTCCGGCAGACAGTCTGTTTTTCCTATTGTTATGCTCAAATTGATCCCTCTTTTCCTCCCTGGAACCGTATTCTTTTCATGGAACTTCACTTACTCCACGGTTCCGCATTTACCCCATGGATCCGCTTATACTCCACGGATCCGGATTTACTCCCCCGGGCGGCAGGTCCGGCCGGCATACTCCGCTCCGGCCTCAGCCCACCACGACTTCCATCTCCACTCCTGCAAGCGCCGGATCCAGATCCCGCTGTGCCGACATGTCAAATACCGGTTCTCCCTGGATGTTAAAATGCACCCTGCGGATCCCGTCACAGCGGATATGGTGATCCAGCGCATCCTCCGCATGATAGGCAATCATCAGGTTCCCCTGCGCATCCGTAAAAAAGGAATTATGTCCAGGCCCGTATTCGCCTTCCACCGAATAGTAAGACAGAACAGGCGTGCCCGCTTTGTTCCAGACTCCGGTATCCAGCAAATCCGCTCCGGCCGGCGCCGTCAGCAGTCCAAGCGCATAGGTATAACCGTCCGCCGCCCCTCCCGAATAGGTCAGATATATCTTATCATTGGCGGTAAACGCATACGGCCCTTCATTGTTGATCGTATGATTCACGTTCTCCCAGCCGTAAAGGGGTCTGGAAAGAAGGACCGGTTCACTGGCAAGCTGCCAGGGAGCGGCCTCGTCCACAGCGGCAATATACAGCATGGAACCTGTATCCAGCGCCGTACCGATATTCCTGCGGTAAGACCAGATATAATAGGAACGCTCCCCCGTTTTCAGATACGTCATATCCAGAGTGATCCCGTCTTCCGTCAGCGGACGGCCGTCCATCCTCCGGATCCGTACCGGATCCTCCCAGCTTTCGGGATCCGTCAGACTGCCGCCCTTTTTCAGCTTCATCAGATGGCACTGAGGCCCCCATTTTGTGCCGCTCACCGCAAACAGGATATAAAGCTCCCCGCCAATCACATGAAATTCCGGCGCCCAGAAGGTCTGCACAAAGCCTCTCTCCTCATCCAACCAAAGGATCAGGTGCTGTTTCGTATCCTCCTTAAAAAGCCCGGCCACATCCTCCGACTCCCTTACATAAAATCCCACATCATTCCGGTTATCGTCCGTGGCAATAAAGTAATATCGTCCTTCCCAGGGGAAAATAACGGGATCGCCGTAGCCGCAGGCCAGAGGGAACGTATACTGCTCATTTATCACGGTACCTCCAATGCGGTAAGTCCCAGGCCTGTTAAAATCAATCCCTCCTGTCTCCCACTTCACCTGCTTTGATGCCGAGGAACCGTCCGAATACATAACAGCCCCCCGGACTGCCTCCACATCACCCGCATTGCGGGCCATAATCCGTTCAGGCACGGACACGCCCACACTGGTAAGCCGGCTCCGGAAAAGAGCCGCCCTGTCACACAAACTGCGGCTTACTTCCACCGTATTTCCGGCGGCAGCCCCCTGCGGAAGCCTTCCGAAGCAGGAAGCTTTTTTTCCATCCGCATTTTCCTCCCGGAGTGCCTCCGCCGCGCAGGAAAGCCCCAAAGTTTCTGCCTGTCCGCAGTCCAGCAGCCCCAGTTCTTTAAACTCCTTAAAATCCGCAGTGGTCCAATACAGCAGCTTCCCTTCACTTTCCCCATCTGCGCTTCCATCCTCATTGACCCGGACGGCCGCAATGACAAAACCTCCCTGCGGCAGAGAAAGAACCCGGGGATCCCTTACCCCTTTGGGGCAGATGGTATCTTCTCCGCTCAAAACTGCTTTGGCGAACAAAATCCCGTAATTTCCGTTCATGGCCTCATAGTTTTTCCCATCTAAGCTATAGGCAAGATGGATGCTCCGCGCCAGCCCGTCCGGGTATTCCTCCGTCATCGTTTCCCGGGTATATACCATAATCCGGGCTTTTTTTTCTGCAAAATCCACTCCCATGTCTGTTTTCCTTTCATGACAGGCAACAGTTCAGACAGTCCTGACCTGCCTGAACGATTACCGTGATTTTCCCCCTGCTCCGTACGGCAGATGCAAAGCATCAAATTTCCCCTATCCACTCCGCGTGTCTGTCCTCCCGAAGGAATACAGGGATCTGGCTGATATCCGCCGGCACCTTTACGGTTCTGCCTCCCTCATACTTCGTTCCGTCATAAATCAGGGTCCACACCGTTCCTTCCGGCAGGTATACCTCCCGTTCACAGGCGTTTTCATATACCACAGGCGCAACCAGCATATCTGCGCCGAACATGTACTGATCCTGAAGCTCCCAGCACTTCCCATCCTCCGGGAATTCATAAAACATGGTACGGATTACAGGGCGGCCTTCTTCATGGGCTTCCTTCATCAATTCCCTCACATACGGCCTCATTTTCTCCCGGAAACGGATATATTTTTCCAGGATCGGCGTATTGGCATCGCCGAAGCTCCAGATTTCATTGTCCGCCCCGGTGGGCATGGTGGGGGAACCGTCCGCATGGGTGAGCGGCGTCTGGGGTACCCGATCCCCATGCAGGCGCATCACCGGGCAAAAAGTTCCCCACTGGAACCAACGCACCAAAAGCTGCCGGAATGCCGGATCGTCCGGATTGCCGCCTGAAAAACCGCCGATATCCGTGGTCCACCAGGGGATGCCCGCGATTCCCATATTCAGCCCTGCGCACAGCTGTCTGCGGAAGGTTTCCCAGTCGCTGTGGATGTCTCCCGACCAGACCAGGGCGCCGTATCGCTGGCTTCCCGCCCATGCGCAGCGCAGCAGGTTGACCGCATTTTCCATCCCCGCTTCCATCTGCCCCTCGTAAAAGGTTCTGGCATACAGCTGGGGGTAGATATTGCCCACCTTGGTTACCGGTCCCATATAATAACGGTAATTATCATAATCATATACCGAGAATTCAGGCTCCGCTTCATCCAGCCAGAACACCTTTATCCCGTAATCATAATAATTTTTCTTGCAGAGCTTCCATACATAATCCCTGGCTTTGGGATTCGTAGCGTCATAGAAGGTATTCTCCCCTTCAAAACGCATGGCGATCTCCACGCCGCGTTCATTTTTGATCAGAAGCCCTTTTTTGCGCATCTCTTCATAATTCTCGCTGGTCAGATTGATCTGGGGCCAAATGGAAACCATGAGTTCCATGCCGTATTCCTGCAGTTCCTCCACCATCGCCTTCGGATCGGGAAAATCCGCTTCGTCAAAACGGAAATCCCCGCATTTGGGCCAATGATAGAAATCAACCACGATGACATCCACCGGAATGTTTCTCCTGTGGTATTCCCTTGCCACCTTCAGAAGCTGTTCCTGGTTCCAGTAGCGCAGCTTGCATTGCCAGAAGCCCAGACCGTATTCCGGCATCATGGGAACGGTTCCCGTTGCTTTGCCATAAGCTCTCTCGATTTCGTCCGGCGTATCCCCGGCCGTAATCCAATAGTCCATCTGGTCCGTGTTTTCCGCCTGCCATTGGGTCAGATTTTTCCCGAACATCACCTTTCCCACCGCCGGATTGTGCCAGAGGAAGCCATAGCCGGCATCGGAAAGGACAAAAGGTACGGATGCCTGGGAATTGCGGTGGGCAAGCTCAAGCACGCAGTTTTTGACATCCAGAAGTTCCTGCTGGTACTGGCCCATGCCGAACAGCTTTTCTTCCGGCTTTGCATGGAAGGTGACCGTCAGTTCATAATCCCCTCCCAGCCTTGCCTTAAAGTGCCTGGAGTGGTTATTCAGCGCGCCACCGTGTCCTTCCTCTTTCAGAAGAAGCTGCCCTTTCTGATTATAAAAGCTGAGCTGGCAGCGTTTTTTCCATTGGCAGACCTCCAGCTTCGCCGTCACTTTTCCGTTCGTAATGCTGGCGTTATATCCATCCTCTATCCGGATATCAGCTTCCGTTTCCTTCGGGGGAAGCAGGGCGTAATCCGTATCCTTAATATCTCCCATCATCACTGCCCTGACCCGCAGGGAGTTATCCCCCCACGGTTCGATACGCAGCAGTTCTCCGGCATTTTCAAACAAGACGGCATTCCCGTCCCGCGTTATATAATCCATAGCTTTCCCTCCTTCGCGCAATTGCAGGCTACAGTCCGGCCCTGGCCGAACCATCATTTTCCCGGTCAGCGGCATCCATAATAAATTCCATTACCTCTCCCGCCGGTTTTATCTGCGCGGCCGGGCTTTCGAAAAAGGTCATGACAGCAGGCTTTTCCTCCAGAAAGGCATCCCACTTTTCCATAGGCGTCCCGTCCGCATCCGGGCCGTTAGGATCCCCCTTCTTTATAAACTCGGCCCAGTAATTGCACATCTGTCTGGCAAGATCATAATGCTTCCCGGTAAAAGGCCGCCAGCATTTCGCCAGTGTTTCAAAGAAAAACCACAAATCGGAGGAATGGAATGCGCCCGGATCATCCTCTCCCGGTATAAAGGGTCCGAATTCATATACATAACAGGGCTGCTTTGCCCCTGTTTTTTCCAGAAGGCGGCACATCCTGCGGATTCCCAGCTCCACAGAGCTTATGTACGCGTTCTCCTTAGCCGCTTCCACTCCGGCTTCGGCATGGATCAAAGAAAGGAAATCCTGTGCCCTGTCCCCGAATTTTTCTTCCGCCTCCTTCTGCAGTCCGGCTGCATCCTCCGCCTGGGGCATGGTGAAAAACTCATTATTGGTTAAGCCCGTCATAAGGGGAACATCCAGAAGCTTTCCCGCGGCCATATTATTCCAATAGGTATCGGTCTGGTAAACACCGTCGGGAATCGTACCCCAAAAAGCGCCGAACGCATCGTTTTTATCCCGGATGAGACTTGCCGGAAGCGCTCTTGCTTCCTCCAGCGTATTGACGCCCAGGTATTCAAAGAAGCGTTCCCCCTGCGCCAGCGCCTGTTCTTTTGTCAGCTTCATCCGATCCTGGAAGGGATCATAAAAGATGCCGCTTTCAATAATAGCTTTACTGATATAGCCTTCGTTGGCAGGACAATTCAGCTGGGTCAACACGCTTCCGCCGCCGGCCGACTGCCCTCCGATTGTGATATTATCCGGATCCCCGCCAAAAGCCGCGATATTGCGTTTTGTCCAGAACAGGCCGTACTGCTGGTCCAGATTCCCGAAATTGGCCGGTGCCTCCGGCGCTTCCTCCCACAGCCGGGGATGCGCCAGAAAGCCGAATACATTCAGCCGGTAATTGACTGTCACCACCACGATTCCCCTGCGCGCCAGGCGCTCTCCGTCAAATTCCATCTCCGCCGGATTTCCCCACTGCAGGCCGCCGCCGAAGTACCACACATACACAGGCAGCTTATCCTTTGTACTCCGGGCCGGAGTCCATACATTGAGATAAAGACAGTCCTCCTCCATGGGAATTTCCGGATCCACATTCCATTCTTTTGTATAAATATTTGATTCATCCAGTCCCGGCGTGCTCTGCATGGATATGGGCGCAAATTCCAGGCAGTCCCGGATCCCCTCCCAATCCGCCGCAGGCTGGGGCGCCCTCCAGCGCAAATCCCCTACCGGAGGCGCCGCAAAAGGGATTCCCTTAAAGGAAATCACCCGCGGATCCGCCGCCGGGATACCGCGCACCAGACCATTTTCCGTTTTTACGATTTTTAACATATCGAATCCTCCTTGTTTTGCGGAGCAAAATGCGAGTTCTTTGCGAGCAGAGGATTTTACTCCTTGTTTTGCTTCACCCTAATCATCATCACACTGCATGCCGGAAGGGTAAAGGAAAGCCCCCTGTCCGTCATCCGTATCTGTGTAAATGCTTCTTCCTTTACCAATTCCGGTTCCTCAAAAGTATTATACGCCTGCATCCTTCCCCGTACAATCCTTGCTTCCACTGCGGAAGGCTTCCGTGTTGTGAGCACTACTTCCACTTCACGCTCTTCCTTCGGAGACAGGTTGTTCAGCGTGATGGTGAGCACACCGTCCTTATCCTCCGAAACGGATTCCTGTACGTCGGGCACCATCTCCTCATCCTGCAGGCCGATTTTTCCGGTTCCTTCCAGCCAGCTTTCCACAAGCTGCGCATCCTGATGATATTTATACATATGGAATACATGATACGTGGGGGTGAGGAGCATTTTCTTCCCTTCCGTCAGGATGACGGACTGAAGCACATTTACGATCTGGGCGATACACGCCATCTTGATCCGGTCGCAGTGCTTATTGAAAATATTCAGAGACACCCCTGCCGTCAGCGCATCACGCATGGTATTCTGCTGGTACAAAAAGCCCGGATTAGTCCCCGGCTCCACATCGTGCCAGCAGCCCCATTCATCCACCATCATCCCGATTTTTTTCTCCGGATCGTACTGGTCCATAATCGCGCTGTGACGGATAAGCACTTCTTCAATATTCATTGCCCGGGAAAGTGTGTTAAACCATACGGACTCGTCAAAATCCGTGGCGCTTCCCTTATGCAGACCCTTTTCCACTCCCGCATAATAGTGTACGGACAGACCGTCCATAAAACCGTGGGCCTGTGCAGGAGCCGGACTGCGGAAGCATTCATGAAGCACCCTGTCCGTCCACTCATAATCGTCCGCATTGGCCCCGCCGCAGATCTTGAATATGGGGGCGGACTTATCATAGCAGCGGATATAGGTCTGGTATCTGCGGTACAGCTGGGCATAATAATCCGGCGTCATATTGCCGCCGCAGCCCCAGTTTTCATTTCCCACTCCGAAATAATCCAGTTTCCAGGGCTTTTCCCTGCCGTTTTTCCGGCGCCAGTCCGCCATGGGGGAAACGCCGTCCAGGGTCATATACTCCACCCATTCGCTCATTTCCTGCACGGTGCCGCTTCCCACATTTCCGTTCACATAGGTCTTGCAGCCCAGCTGCTCACACAGTTCGAAAAACTCGTGCGTACCGAAGCTGTTGTCCTCCGTCACACCTCCCCAGTTGGTGTTGACCATTTTCTTTCTGTCGGCTTTTGGCCCAACGCCGTCCTTCCAGTGATATTCATCCGCAAAGCAGCCGCCCGGCCAGCGCAGCACGGGTACCTTCATTTCCTTCAGCGCTTCCACCACATCCGTACGCATCCCGTTCACATTGGGGATTTCGGAATTTTCCCCCACGTAAAGGCCTTCATAGATACACCTTCCCAGATGCTCGCTGAAATGTCCGTAGATTTCAGGGTTAATACGGCCTGTTTTTTTATTCTCGTTTATATATAATGTAATCATGTTCTGTCTCTCCTTTTTTCTGCAGTGTTCAGACTATCGAACTCCTGCCCTGTCTGTTACCTGCTTACAGTTCCTGTACTGAAAAATCACGGAAATCCGCATATCCTCCCGCAGTCTGCAACCCATAACAGAAAATTCCAATCCGGTATCCCACAAACATATCCAGTGTAAAAACCATTTCCAGCGGCTTCCCCGCCGTCTGCCATTCTCCCTCCGGCATACAAAAGGCAAAGGATGCCTGATCCTTCCGGTTCCTGTAATCAAACACAATCCGCAGCTGTACCACAGCATTCTCCAGCGGCTGTCGGTATTCTGTTTCTTCACCGCCATCCCCCTTATGTATGCACAGGAGATATCTTCCGCCGTTCTCCACAGCGATACCAACCTGCCCGAAACGTCCCTGCAGCGCACACAGCCCGGCATAATCCCCCTCCTTCATGCCGGAGGAATCCAGCGTTACGACACAGCTGCAGCCCGGTTCCATCGTCCGCTGGGTCAGGGTATTCCCGGCATCCTTCAGCCCGGAGGCCGTCCGTCCCACAGTCAGCCGCAGCCAGCCGGGCCGTTTTGTAAAGGACCAGCAGGAGGGATTGGGATTATGGTTCCACTGCCAGGGAAGGGCCAGACGGTTTTCCTCATGGCGGAAGCTGTCACTGATCACCGGCGGCCGGGCCGGATAAGGGGCAAAAGGAACCGAAAAACGTTCCGGAACACTCCATAAGAAGCCTCCCTCTTCCCTCTTTCTTTTTACTCCTAAAAGGGGCCAATCCTCTTCCCAGCGGACCGGCATAAGGAAGGGAATTCTCCCGGACGCTCCTCTGTCCTGGAAGAGCATGGCATACCAGTCTCCCGTTTCACTGTCAACAAGCGTGCCCTGGGCCACACCGTGTCCGGGAAAACCGCAGTCATCATCCATCAGCACCCGGAATTCATAAGGTCCCTCCAGGCTGCGTGAACGGAAAGCCACCTCCCTGCGCCCGCCGTTTTCAGGCCAGTCAATAAACAGCAGATATATAAAGCCGTTTCTTATAAGCGCCCGGCAGCCCTCGCAGCGCAGCCGCATACCTTCCTTCTGCGTTTCAAACAACGTACGGCGCAGGCCGCCTTTTCTTACCCCGCTCAAATCCGGTTCCAGCTCCACAATACGGATTTCCCCATTCCCATATACCAGAAAGCAACGTTCTTCCCAGAAAAGGAAGGACATATCATGGAACACCTCGTCGATTTCCGCCCGCTCCCAGCCGCTCTTTTCGATATCCTCCGAAGAGAAAATATAGGTCTTGCCGCAGTCATGGCTTACAAAGCAGGCATAATAACGGCCTTTGTAACGGGCCAGACTGGTAGCCCACTGCCCTTTTCCATAGGCGTTCCTGCCGTTCTCCAACCGGTAAATATCATTGTCCTCCAAGACATCAAATACATAGGAGACAATTTCCCAGTGGCACAAATCCTTCGATTTCAGGATCGGTGCCCCCGGCGTATAAAACATCGTAGTGGATACCATATAAAAGGTATCGCCCACCCGGAGCAGATCCGGGTCCGGCATATCCGCCCGGATAATCGGATTTACAACCTCCATCCCTCATTCTCCTTCCGCAGCTTTCTGCATGGCAAGCCAGCTTCCCGCGACCTTTGGTTTGCCGCGGGGTATCTGCTTAGTTATGTTTTCTTGGATCAATATCATATACGCGCCCTGCCTCCAGCACGGCGAAGGGGCCGGGTACTCTGCGTCCGTTCGGCGCCGTCCCGTAAAAATCGTCTTCTGTTTCCATGGAAGCCTTAACGGGAAGCACTTTTCCCGGATCGGCCGCATAGTCCTGCCGCCCTGTCCCGTGATGTTTATCCGCAGGAACATGATCCGCTTTTTCCATTTCCAGGGTCAGTTTTTCCGTATCTACCCGGATGGTAAAGAAGCCCTCCTGCCCTTCCCTGTCAAAGCCGTAAAACTCCTGCCAGGCCTGCAGATCCAGGCAGTTTTCCGGTGCAGGATACAGCACCCGCAGATACCCGCCAGGCATCTTTACATACAGGTTGCCCTGGGCATCGTTATCCCTGGTGGGGAACTTAATGGCGGCCTCCCCGCAGTCATAGAACAGATTGTTGGTTATCCTGGCCTCCCTGGAGGTTCCCCCTCTTTTGTTTGCGCCGATACGGAAAGCGACCGGTTTGACAAAATACCCGGCACTACGGCATTTTCCGATAAAATTGTTCACCACATGCAGTCGGTCCGTACCCTCGCCGTATACCGCATAGCCGTTGACAACTCCCGGTTCCTCCATCTTATACCAGCCTGTGGATCCAGGCTCCTTCGGCACGTCCTCCGGCCGGAACCGTCCCTCCACATTCCAGAAAATATTGTTGTCTATGAGATTGATCCCGTCTCTGGAGCATTCGATGAAAATAGCTTCCCTCTGCTCGATTCCGTCCAGTAACAGGTTGCGGGTAATCCGGTTATTTTCATTTCCCACATCCATCCACAAATGATCGGCCCGGAAGGTTTTCATAAATACATTCCGGCGTATCAGGCTGTTTATGCTGTTATGTACCTTGATACCGCCCGCTTCCCAGGACAGTTCCATTTTCTGCCAGCCGGTTCCTTCGATCCGGTTGTCTTCGATCAGAAGATCGGTGGCAAACATTCCGGCGATACCGCAGACGCCCGCATCCCGGATTTCACAGCCTCTCACCACGGTATGCCCGATGATCTGGTTTTCTATAAAGCTGTGATGCCAGCATTCATTGCCGATATCGATCCCCACACCGTTAGACCAGTCGATTTTACAGTCCTCAATAATCCAGTGATGCCCCCTGAAACAGGAAACAGCCCCTCTCTGGGGTACCGGAGCGCCGGTGGCCGCATGGGCACAGGTCAGGCCCTTTACCTTAATGTAGGAAAGAAAAGGGATATCGGGAGCAAAACACTGTTCTCTGCAGGTCAGCTCTATGCAGTGTACCGCCGGATCCGAATCATCCTCCAGCCGGAAATGAACGGTCTGCCCGTTGGCCTCCACCCAATAAGAACCGGGCGTGCGGGTCAGCTGGTTATACAGCGCTACCTGCTGCAGAGGTTTTCCGTCACAGAAAACCATGCCTCTGCGGTTTAAGTACGTAGTCATATCCGTCTTGTCATATTCAATAAACAGACGGTCATGAAGGATATTCACCGCACAGAAGGGATTATACCCCCTGAAATCATCCGGATTCAGCCTGGTTTCCCAGATCTTCAGCCCTTCCGGCAGCTTTTCCGGTGCATCAAAGGGAAGCAGGTTCCAGCCCCGGCTGGGACGGAAATCCTTCGTTTCTTCGGATGCCTTTATGATCACCTCACCGTCTCCGTACGCTTCAAAGCTCACCATAGTTTCCGGGCTGCTTCCTCCGCTTACCGGACGGACACATTCCCGGTAAACACCCCCGTGGATCCATACCCTCGTACCGGGACCGGCCAGATTGGCGGCCGCCTGTATGGTGGCGAAGGGATGCTCCGGGCTGCCGTCATTGTCATCAGACGCTCCGGGATGGGACTTATTCACATGATATTCTTTTACGAACACCGGCGTTTTCTCCCAGAAGGCAAACCGTTCTCCGCCCGGCAGGCGGTCCGGGGTATCTGACTCCACGCTTCCGGGTACGCCCAGAACCGCCTGGTAAGCCGCCTTGGGCCGGAACCCGTTCTGAAATAAAAGCGGATAGCTTCTTTCCTTACGGAACCCGGTAAGCCAGCTGTCATCATCCTGCATCCCCCAGAAGGTCACGCCGGTGATATCCGCCGTCCCTTCTTTTTTAGCGCGTGTGAGTATGGTAAAGACATCCCGGTAACGCTCCGCCAGGGCTTCCATGGACTGCCGGGACGGATCCGCGTTATGGATATCCAATTCCGTCACCTGGATTTCCAGTCCCAGCTGCCCGAATGTGCGGACAGTTTTCTCGTATTCTTCCAAAGAAGGGGTCTGCATGGTCATATGGGACTGCATTCCCATGCCGTCTGCCAGCCCTTCCGAAAGCAGGGGTTTAAGCACCTGCTCACAGATAACCTCCCGTTTCCAGGGCAGGAACGTATCATAATCATTATAAAACAGGGCAACCGATGAATCCGCATATTTTCTGGCAAACCGGAACGCCTGCAGGATAAAATCCTCTCCCACGGTTTCCGTCCAGAGAGATCGGCGCAGCGCCCCGTCCTCCACCGCTTCGTTCACCACATCCCAGGCATATATCACGCCCGGATACCGGCTCTGTACATAATCCAGCACCTGCCGGATATACCCCTCCAGCCTCGCCAGCATGGTTTCCCTGTCCGCCAGCGGCGCGTCCTCTTCCTTCCGGTAACCCGCCGCAAAAAACCATCTCGGCGTCTGGTTATGCCATACGAGCGTATGGCCTCTCATTTTCAGCCCATGCTCCTTTGCGTAATCCAGGTATTTTCCAATGCTGTGAAAGGATACGGCAGGACAGCGGTCATACCGGGCAGGATCGCTTCCGTTTTCCTCTTCGTCCAGCAGAAACTGAGGCTTCATCTCATTTTCACAGGTAATGGAATCATACTGCCGGCACAGCTCCCCCATCGCCGTGTGATCTTCAAACACCTTTGCCGGAACTGCCGCTCCTATTTTGAAATACGGCTGATATACTGTTTTCAAACTCATAATTACCCCTCCCTCCGCTTCTGCGGATACGTAACCGTTTTGTACCTTCCCCGTTACACTGACTCAAAAACGAGAAAAAGGGGCTGACATCCGCCAGCCCCCCACTTATGTTTACTGCTTATATATTCCTTCTGCCTTATTGGTTATGTCGTCTTATTCCGCTGCTTTTCTCGCATCGATAACAGCCTGATATTTTTCCGTATCAAAGGCAACCAGGTCATTCCAGCCAAAGCCTTCCAGCTGTGTGCACATATCATCCCACATCTGCTCAAACTCCGCATCGCTTGATGCGAATACCATACGCCAGGAAGCATCACATACCACGCTCTTACACTGGCTTCTGATCAGGGCGGTATCAGTGTCGTCGCTGGCAAGAGGGATATTTACATTAGCAACCATACCCAGCTGGCCTGCATTCTTCATATATTCCACTTCGTTCACAGCGCCGAATTTTTCAGACCATTCCTTTGTAGTTGCGGTCTGGTTCATTTCTATGGTAGAGGACCATAAGTTGGGCTCAAAATACTCTCCGGTTACCGGATTCATTTCCGAACTTCCTGCGATCCACTGGTTAATCTGGTTATTACCGTCGCTCCAAAGGCCGCCGCCCATTTCTTCGGGTACCGGAAGATCTCCTGTAAAACGATCCTGTCCTTCTTTGGTCAGTGTATAAGTACCATCATCATTTACCGTATAAATCAGGCCTTCCAGGCTGTTGTGCTGATAGGTCAGCCCTTCCGGAGATGCAAGCCAGTCAAGCAGCTCCATAATCCGTAATTTCTTCTCTTCATCTACCTGGGAACCTACGCCCCATACACGTCCGTCGCCGTAATAGGAATCCGCCATCTGGAAGAAGTTCAGATCCTCTACGGGAGTATACATGTAGTTTTCACGGCTCTCGCCATGCTCCGGTGTATTCCAGAAACCATTCTGCCAGTTATACCAGAACAGATATACTCTCTTCTGCTTCATCTTGCTGTCACAGGCTGTCGTCCAGTCCTGGGTTGCGGAGTCGGGATCCACCAGTCCCATCTGGTTTGCTTTATAGAAAAACTGCAGTGCTTTGTAATAGCCGCCGTTTTTATCCGTCAAAGGCATGATGGTGTTATCGTTGCCGAGAAGGACAGATTCCTTTACCTGCTGTCCGAACCAGTTTGAAAGCAGGTTGGCATTTTCAATACTTGTGCCGTCCCAGTCCTTCCACATGGTAATCGCAAAGGCTTTGTCCCCTGCCGCGTTGGTGGGATATTTATCCTGCATATCCTTAAGCATGTTCAGCAGGTCATCGGTTGTTTTCAGTTCCGGGCATCCCAATCCTTCATACAGATCCCACGGTACCCTGGGTGCACTTGCAACTTCCGTTCCCACAAAAGCAGTGGGGCCGTTGCTGTTCATGTTACAGGGAATTGCGAAAACGCTTCCTGCTTCCACGCCGTTCATGGTTCCGTTAAACAGATCGATCTGCTCTTTATACTTTGTCAGGTTCTCATAACTGCCGATGATATCGCCGATATCCATAATCAGGCCGGCTTCCACACAGTCCTGCATTTCGGAGTTGTCGATGATAACGATATCTCCCAGATTTCCGGACGCACTACGTGTCTGATAAAGAGAATTGGCATCACCGGATACCTGCGGTGCGATGATGTTCAGCTGGATATTGAATTTGTCCTTAAGAACCTTGCCGAACCAGCCTGCCTGGATTCCCTGATAGTTGGCTGCCTTGTCATAAATCTCGATTGTCAGCTCCGTATCATGGGATACCACAGGGGCCGCTCCCTGTGCGGACGCTGTTTCCGTGCCGCCTTCTTCGCCGGCACTTGTCTGTGCTGCAGGCTCGGTGCCGCTGTTTGCCGGTGCCTGTGTGCTTTCGCCCTGTCCGCAGCCAGCCAGAATGGTCGATGCCGTCATTACAGCCGCAAGAGCCAGGGATGCTAAACGTTTCCTTCTCATATTGAATCCTCCTTGTTTTTCCGAAGGAAAATGTCTGCCAGCTTTCAGACAGAGGATTTTCCTTCATTTGATTCTATGCATAACAGAAGCCTGTTCTTCTGTTATTGGCCATTTCCTGCCGCGTTTATACCCGGCAGCTTTTAACCTTTGACCGCCCCTATCATGATGCCCTTTACAAAATATCTCTGGAAAATGGGATATACCAGGATAATAGGGATAACCACGATAATCGTTACGGTCATACGCACGCTGGTGGGCGTCTGGCTCGTAGCCACCGCCGCCGCCATGGACGCGCTGTTATTGGTGTTGGCAAGACCCGCCAGGGAGCTTGCCTGGTTCAGATACTGGTACAGGATAAACTGCAGCGGATACAGCTTGGTGTCCGTTACCAAAAGCAGCGTATCCTGGAAAGAGTTCCACTGGTTTACCGCGGAAAAAATCGCCACAGTCGCCATTATAGGCTTGATGACCGGCAGCATGACACGGAAGAAAATCTTCATAATCCCGGCCCCGTCAATCTGCGCCGCCTCCTGCAGTTCCTTGGGAACCGACTCCACAAAGGTCTTGGTCAGGATGATATAAAACGGGGAAATAACAGCCGGTAAAATATATCCCCAGAAGTTGTTGGTCAGATGCAGGTTCCTCATAGTCAGGTACCAGGGGATGATCCCTGCGTTGAAATACATGGTCGCCACCACCAGCCGATACCACAGCTTTCTGTGCCACATATTTTCCTGGGTGAACATAAAGCCCAGGAATGCGGAAGCGCCTACCGTACCCACCGTACCGATAACGGTACGCAGCACGGATATTTTTGCCGCCTGGAAAAGCCCGTCAATGCGAAGCGCGCTGATGTAATTCTGGAAATGCAGACCCTTGGGCCAGAACAGAATCACGCCCCTGGCACTCAAATCATTGGCGCTGATGGTATTGATGAAAATGTAGTAAAACGGATAAATACAAACTACGGCACAAAGTGCAAATATGATATAGCAGACAGCGCCCAGCAGATTATCGCCGAAGCTGTGGTGCATTTTGGTTTTGCGGGTTATTTCCTTGCTCATCTGTTCTCCTCCTAGTCTCCTTACAGGAAGCTTTCGCCGCGTATCAGCTTGGACATGGTGTTCGCAAAGAACAGAAGGATAAGGCTGACAACGCTCTTAAGCATACTGATTGCAACGGATACGGAATAGCTGCCGCTTCCCATCGCGGTATTGTATACGTACAGGTCAAGTACCTGAATGGTTTCTTTGTTAAAAGCATTCTGGAATACATAGTACTGTTCCATTCCGTTGGAAAGGAAATTGGCAATGTTGAGCATGAGCAGGACGAAGTAAGTGGGAAGAAGGCTGGGAATCGTGATATACCATATCATCTGCATCCGTGATGCGCCGTCCACCTTGGCCGCCTGGTACATCTCATCGTCGATTCCGGATATTGCCGCTATGTACATAATGGCCGACCAGCCCAGGTTTTTCCAGGTAAGCCACAGCCACATCGTCAGCCACACATGCTCGGAGGACTGCAGGAAAAGAATCGGCTCCGTGGTGATCCCCAATGTCTGCAGCAGTGTATTTGCCATACCGGTGCTGTTGAAAAGGCTGTAAGCCACGGAATAAACGAGCACCCAGCTGATGAAGTTCGGCAGCGTAGTTACCGTCTGTACAAATTTACGGAAGGGTACACAGCGCAGCTCATTCATGAATACGGCAAATATCATTGGCAGCCAGGAGGTTGCCAGTGTGATGCCGCTCATGGCAAAGGTGTTTTTAAGGACCTGCAGAAGCTGGTTGATTTTAATCGGGTTCTCCACCAGGGACTTAAACCATTTCAGTCCGACAAAATCATGAATGGAGAACGGCTTGGGCGGTTTATAATCGAAAAAGGCATATACCCAGCCATACAGAGGGTAATAGGAAAATATTAAGACCAATACAATAAAGGGCAGTACATAAAGGAACATTTTGAAAGAATTCCATTTTTTCTTATCCTGAAAAAGATTCATACGTCTCTCCCTTCCTCCAAAGAGTTATTCATTCTTGTTTATCGTTAAACCTATTGTTTAGTTGGATTATATAACTGTTTCCCATCAAATGTCAATATAACTTTTAATATTTTAATTTTTTTATACATTTAGCACAAATTATATTATTTTTAAAACCTATATGTCCTTTATTTTTGTATTATATATATAAATATATCAATATATTACGTCTGTATATCGTTTTACATATTATTGTATTTATACGAGAACATAAAACCTTTTTTGCTAACAAAAAGAGGGATTCTATCCCCGTAGGTATACAATCCCTCTTTTGCTTCTGTGAGCACAGCCGTTTTATCATTCTATTTTTTCTTGTCCATCCTGTTAAAGCTTCTTCTTCACCGAGCTCCTTACAACAAGGGAACAAGGAACCGCAATCTCAACAGGACGGTTTTCGGAAGCTTCTTGCGTTTCCGCATCTCCGTCAATGCACTCCAAGAGCATTTCCGCCGATTTGCGGCCGATTTCGGAAAGAGGCAGGCACATCGTTGTCAGGGCCGGCCGGAAATATTCCGCCACATCCTGATTATCAAATCCGGCAACCGATATATCTTCGCCGGCCTTCAGCCCATGTTCCTCCAGATAATCATAAACGCCGCCCGCCATCAGATCCGACATGCAGAAGATCGCCGATACCCCGGCGTCCACAATCGCCCCCGCCTGTCCGTAGCCCGACTCCCGGTTCCAGGCACCGTAACGCACCCAGTCCGGATTATAAGGAACCCCGGCTTCAAACAGAGCCTTCTGGGCACCAAGAAGCCTTTTTTTCGTATGGATATTATCCGGCCGTCCGCCGATGATGCCTATCCGTTTATGTCCCATGGAAAGCAGATATTTCACCATATCATACCCTCCTTTTTCGTCCTCAATCACCACGGAGGGCACTCTGGGAGAATCCGTATACGCGTATGCCATCACCGCAGGCATCTTAAGTTCCTCCTTAAAAGGATGGATAATCCGTGCATGGCCCGCCACATAAATCAGTCCGTCCACCTTAATGGAACGAAGCTCCTGCAAAGCCGGCTCCAGCACGGAACGGTAAGCTTCCTCGTTATTGAACCAGGACTCCTGCCATCTGGCGTACAGACGCAGGTTCTGCACAATCGTCCGATACCCCTTTTCTTCGCAGCATGACATAATGCTTTCTATCATTCCGGGAGTACTGAACTGGGAAATATCCTCCGCAATGATACCGATCATTTTCGTTTTCCGGTTCCTTAGTCCCTGGGCGATGTAATTCGGCTGATATCCCCTTCTTTTCACCACGTCCAGCACCTTCAGGCGGGTCTCCTCGCTTACTTTGGGTTTCCCGTTGAGGATATTGGAAACCGTGGTCGCCGAAACATTACATTCTCTGGCAATTTCCTTTAATGTAACCATTTTTTAACAATACCTTCTCCTTATGGAATTAGCAAATCTGTTTAACGATAAACAAATTTTAAAAAGAGTTTTCTACACATCAGT
Organism: uncultured Lachnospiraceae bacterium; assembly: GCA_900548905.1. GTDB lineage: Bacteria > Bacillota > Clostridia > Lachnospirales > Lachnospiraceae > Eisenbergiella. The sequence continues at coordinate 66,759 of URMK01000035.1, forward strand.
CCTCTTTTCCTGTAAATTTATAAGGAATTATAGCATTGTTAACCACAGCACGCAAGTGTTATTCATTTTAACATTTTGTTTTCTTTGCAATTAAGTCTTAAACCAGGGTGTGAACTGCTTTCATTGCTTGTAACAGTTCCGACAGATCTGAACCGTTATCATGGCTTCAATACCGTATCCAGAACCTGTGCCTGGACCCTTGCCAGATAGTCATTGGGATGGTTCAGCAGATTCCCTGTCAGATCAAGATACCGCTTTCGTTTCATCATCGTCCGCTGGACATCCTGCACATCCGCAAGAACAATACCCTGTCCGCACAAAAGCCGCAGGCTTCTGGCATATTCTCCCTGGTGTGCGCAAAAATGCATGGGGTCGGTATCCGCCAGCGGATTGGGAAGGGTGGTGGCAATCAGGACAAATTCCGTTTGCGGCGATTCTCTGCGGATCGTATCCATCAGACACTTCGTCCTTTCCCGGTATTGCGATCCTGTGCACCTGTCATTCATCCCGAAGCCCAGAAGAACCAGATCCGGTTTATAGGAAGCCGCTCTCTCTGCGGCATTTTCTATGGCCCATTGGGTATCCTTCCCGCCTACTGATGTATTTATAAATTCAATATCCGTCTTATAATAGTCCCGCAGGCTTTCCATAAGCAGCTCCGGCCACAGAGGCTGCCCCGGTTCCAGCCCATACAGGCCGCTGCAGTCACAGCCGCAGGAAATACTGTCGCCGTACAAGACAATGCGTACCTTTTCTTTCTGTTTTAACTTTCCGTACACACGGGGAAGGCGGGCGATCCGGGAAACGGGCCGCCATCCCTTCCAGTCCTCCTTCGCTTCATAGGTAACCGCAATCTGCCAGCGGGTAACAAACTCCGGATTCCCTATGGCATTCAGGTTCAGGAACCTGCCGTCCGATACGGCAATCGGACCAAAATCCAGCTTTACGGCTCCGCCATCCTGCCCTTTCTGCGCTTCTTCCAGAGAGGCGTAATAAAAAGTCTCCCAGCCGGTATGGGGAATCCGGCTGTCTCCGGTAAGGCACAGCCGGCCCTCCTCCACATACCAGTCACGGCCCTCCTCAAAGCACTGTGTCTGATCATAGCTTTCTACCCTGATTATCTCTTCCGGTTCCAGAAGAAACGGGGCACTGCAAAACCCCCCGTCCTCCACGCAGGCAAAAGTCTCACGGAAAACCCGGCTGCCTTCCCAAACCGGTCTCAGCATTTCCTCTCTATTCTTCATATCTTCCCCCGTCCTGTATGCAGCTGCTGCATACGCTCTCCCGTACCGCAGCATATTATTTATTCCAGCCGGAAGGACGCCAGGCTCGCGCCGCCGTCTCCCTGGTAAACAAAATACAGAGACTGCACCCCGTCCGGTATGGTAATATCCGCAGAATATTCCTTCCACTCATTGGAAAACACGACGGGAATCCAGCCCAATACAGGCCCGTCCCATGCTGTTTTCACTCCGAACGCCCCTTTGCAGTAGCCCCTTACCCGAATGGCAACCCGGCGGACATCCTTACAGGCAAAATATTTAAATCCTGCATGTGCGCCGTCTCTCATATTTGCGATGTAACCCGTTTCTTCATCCCCGTCCCTGCCGTCCTGGGTAATTTTCGGGAACCGGCAGTCCATCCACTCTCCCGGCGCTCCGGTGGTAAACGCTTCCTCTCCGGTAAACAGACTGCAGGCAATGTATGCGGGATATTCCCCTTTTCCCGCCAGAGGGCCGCCGTTGCCGCCGCAGGAGGTCATTTCCGCCTGAATAATACTGCCGTCCTCCCGGAAAGCAACAGGCTCAACGCATCCCTGTCTGCTGAAATTGGTTCCGTCCGTATGGCGATGATAGAAAATATACCATTGTCCCCCGGCCTCCACAATGCTTCCATGATTGTTGCCGCCGTAATACATGGGCTTCTCCGCCGGCTTATAAGAATCGATATGCAGATCGTTATTGCTTACAATCACTCCTCCGTATACAAAATCCTTCATGGGATTTTTGCTGACGGCATAGCAAAGCTCATGCATGGCTACGGAAGAATAAATGAAATAATAGATATCTCCCCTCTTTCTGATAGAAGGCGCTTCAAAAAATTCATGTCCCTCGAAGCTGCTGCCTTTGCTGTACGGCTGACTGGGCGCAATATTCACCGGCCCTTCCTTTATCGTGAGCATGTCCGCCTCCAGCACCGTTCCCATGGGACCGCTTCTTGACTTATCCCCTACAGCACAGAAGCCGGTATACAAATACGTATTATCCCCTTCCGTCAGCACACCCGGATCAAACTGAGGCTCGTCCCCTTCTCTCTCTCCCAGCCGGGTCCCATCCGGATAATGCACATATCCGTAAAATTCATACGCCCCCGCAGGAGTATCGCAGACCGCAACGGACACTACCGGCACCTTATCCAGCACATAATACAGATAATATCTGCCGTCAGGCCCCACCGTCACATCCGGCGCGTACAGGCACATATACCCGTCCGGGTTAAAGGGATCCTGGGTTTTTCGGTAAATCACTCCCTCATACCTCCAGTCTCCCAGATCATCCTCCGGCGCCGACCAGCAAACATAATCGTTCAGGCAATACGCATGCCCCCGGAAACGATCATGAGAGCCGTATACATACACCCTCTTATTAAACACGTAAGGTTCCCCGTCAGGGATATATTCCCAGGACGGCAGATAAGGATTAAATGCTTGTTTTTTCATCTTCCCGCTCCCATCCGCTGCTTCGAAGCCTCCGCAACTGCAGTGACAGTCCCTTATCCCCGAAGCGGCAAAAATTTTCCTGTATATTTGTCCTTATTTTTTCACAGCACATTCCCCAAAGCAATGATTTATTCTCACATAAAATTGATTTATTCTACGATTTGTTGGGTGCAGATAAAAAGTTTGGCGTCCCCCGGCCCTGCTTCCCTGTGCGGCCTGCTGCCCTGCAAG
>URMK01000036.1 GCA_900548905.1 uncultured Lachnospiraceae bacterium
CCCCAGGGAAAAAGGGGGGAGGGGATGCCACAGGACACAAGGGGCCGTCTGAACTATTACTGAATAAGCCCGAATTAACAAAATAATTTTATTTTTATCTTGTATAGAAACCAAATTTATGATAAAGTAAACATCGATTGGAAATGAAGTTCTTCCATGGTACCGGATGCATACGGATACCTAAACCGCTTGACAGCTGATGACTTCTGCGACATTTATTCGCAGGGGCATCAGCTTTTTTTATGTCGGCATAAGCCGTAAAACAGGAGGAAAATACGATGTTATTAAGTTTGGCTTTGATTTTTTTATGCGGTCTGGCGCTGGGAGGGGTTTTCCGTGCGCTGCGGCTGCCTCAGCTCTTGGGAATGTTGCTTACAGGGATATTGCTGGGGCCTTGTGTCCTGAATCTGCTTGATGATTCCATTCTTACCATGTCTGCTGATTTACGGCAGATCGCCCTTATTATAATCCTTACCAGGGCGGGATTGAACCTGGATCTGGAGGACTTGAAAAAAGTTGGAAGGCCGGCGGCACTTCTGTGCTTTGTCCCCGCGACCTTTGAAATTGTGGGTATGCTGCTTCTGGCGCCTAGGCTTCTTGGAATCAGCCTGCTGGAGGCTGCCATCATGGGGACCGTGGTGGCGGCAGTCTCTCCGGCGGTTGTGGTTCCGGGCATGCTGAAGCTCATGGAAGAGGGCTACGGAGTAAAGAAAAGCATCCCCCAGATGATTATGGCGGGGGCATCGGTGGATGATGTGTTTGTTATCGTCCTTTTTACTTCGTTTACCAGTCTTGCGGGCGGCGGGAAAATCTCCGCCTGGGATTTTGTCCGGATACCTACTTCCATAGTGCTGGGACTGGCGGGAGGGATCCTGTGCGGTATCTTGCTTGCCGTTTTTTTCCGGAAAGTCCATATGAGAGACAGTGTCAAGGTCATTATTATTCTGAGTCTGTCTTTTCTGCTCGTTACCCTGGAGCATTCCTTAACCGGTATTGTGGGCTTTTCCGGATTGCTTGCGGTAATGAGCATGGGAGCCGCCCTGCAGAAAGGCAGAAAAGAAGCGGCCGTGAGACTGTCCACCAAATATTCCAAGCTGTGGGTGGCGGCTGAGCTGCTGCTGTTTGTCCTGGTGGGCGCTGCGGTGGATATTCCTTATGCGTTCGGAGCAGGTGTCGCTGCGATAGCTGTGATTCTGGGAGTCCTTGTATTCCGTATGCTGGGAGTCCTGGTCTGCCTGCTGGGGACGGATTTGAACAAAAGGGAGAAGCTGTTTGGAATGTTTGCCTATATGCCGAAGGCTACCGTGCAGGCAGCAATCGGTTCCGTTCCTCTGGCTATGGGGCTGGCATGCGGAAATATGGTTCTCACGGTAGCCGTACTTGCGATTTTGATCACTGCCCCTGTAGGAGCTTTTCTGATTGACGGTACTTATAAAAAGCTTCTCAGCCGATAGGAGATAAGCCGGCCCTGAAAAAAAGTCTCGCTGTTCCCTTTTCTATGGTACAATAGATTGAGTGAAATTCAACGGTGCCATCGGAACAAGGGGAAAACGGATGAGATGTTCCCGGAACAAAAACAAACGATTACTTTCTGAAAAGAATGGTGTAAAAACCTGCCTGTTTCAGGAACAGCAGGAGACGGAATTGTGATGAACAATATTTTAGAAGCGAGAAAGATAGGCAAAACGTATGAAGGGAAGGCTGTGCTGCAGGAGATCAGTTTAGATGCCGGAAGGGGAGAGGCGATCGGTCTGGTGGGGGTTAACGGATGCGGGAAAAGTACGCTTCTGCGGATTCTGTCCGGCCTGAGTGCCCCTTCCTCCGGGCAGGTCATCCATACCCCCGGAATACGGATGGCCCTGATACCGGATCGGTATGAAAAGATAAATATGACTCTGCAGAAATTTATGGATCACATGTATCGTATGGAGACAGACAAGGAAAGCAGAGAAGAGATGGAACGGTATTTCCATGAATTCCATCTGGAATCCATGCTGGGCACCCCGATGAAATATCTTTCCAAAGGGACGCTTCAGAAGGCAGGGGTGATACAGGCTCTTATAGGCAAAAGGGATATGCTTTTTCTGGATGAACCGCTGTCGGGCCAGGATACTTTGTCCCAGGCGACATTAATCCGGGAACTGAAGAAGAGAAAAGAAAAGGGAATGTCACTTATCATGGCTTGCCACGAGACGTATCTCATTGAGGAGCTGGCCGACCGGATTTATGAAATAAAAGACGGCAGGCTGGAAAACGGGATAACCTATGTATACGGGACACACAGGAAAAAAGCCATCCTGCTGGTCAAATGGGGAGAAGAGGCGGTACACGTACAGGATAGGCTGATGGAGAAATTTGGGGATGCCGTCTGCGGAATAACGGATTATGGAAGCCTTTGCCGGCTGGAGGCGGATGTGGAAATTGCGGAAGACTTATTTCGTTTTTTCGGAGAAATGAAGTGTCACATAGTCAGATATGAGGAGGCAGATGAGATATGATAAGGGAACTTATCCGGTTCGAGAGAGATAAATATATCCATAGCAGCAGGATGATTCTTCCTCTGGTCCTTCTGTTTTTTTATTTGGGCTTTGCGTATTCCATGGCACCTCAGTATGTGCTGGACAGCTTCAGCATTTGTTCTCTGGTGGTATTTCTGCTGATGCTTGCAGTGGGGGTTATGTACGATGATATCAATTATCCGATGATTGACCAGACTATTTATATTAAGACGGAAAAGAAGGAATGGATATTCGGAGCAAGATGTATGCTCATCACCTATATCAGTCTGGGGGCATCGGCGGCTTGTGTATTATATCCGGTGCTTGTGGATCTGGCGGGCGGAGGGAATCTGTTTATGCGTCCTCTGCGTCCCGAGGATCTCCTGTCTTCTTTTTTCCTCTTCTGGATGATAGGGATATGCGGCGGGGTTACAGGCCTTTTTGCAAACAGCCGGGTATTCAGGAAAAGAGAAGCCGCTTTGCTGTTCAGCGCCCTGCTGGGCCTGGTGACTATCCTGAAAGGGCCGATTGGGGAAGAATTTCCGCCGGCCAGGCTGCTGACATGGCTTTTGCCGCCGGTATATGATCTGAGCGTGAACTATTGCAGGGAAGATTATTTTTCTCTTTCCGTGAGCGGTATCTATTATCTTTGGCTGGCAGGCTATACCGGAGCGGAAATTTTTATTTATATAGGGCTGATGAAGAAGAGAAGGTTTGATTAAGGGAGAGGCCCATTATGTGTTAAAAAGTAAATTTTTAAGCGCATGATTGAAGCGCGTAGTTCTGATTTTATTCAGTAGTGGTTTGATTATTTTGGAGAAATCGATTATTACTGTTAGAAGAATTCACGGATACACAAGAGAGTATGGACAAAAGATGCATAAAGAACCCGGAACTTCCTGAATCCGCAGAAAGTTCCGAGATCTGAAGTGTTTTGTTAATAAGAAACCGGGACAGGCAATCAGTCCAGAATCCCGCGTACCGGGTTATGGGCCATAGCCGGCCCTCTTTCATAAGAAGTTTCCAGTTCCAGATAGCGGCCGGCCCGGCTGCTTTTTTCAAAAGCAGTCATGATTTCCAGGACATGGAGTGTCTGGCGGCAGTCCGCCCGGCTGATACGTCCGGTACGCAGCGCTTTCGCCATATCGGCCACGCCCAGACCGCGGCTGTTTTCCTGGTAATCAAATACCAGAGGAATTTCTTTGAAGCTTCCGTCCTCCGGACGCAGAAGAGTGATGCTTCCGCCGAAACCGTTCGGATCGGGAACGCGGAGTGTTCCCTGCGTGCCATAGATTTCCAGCTTATCCTGTTTGTCATAATATACATCAAAGGTAGTGGTAACCGTGGCGACAGCCCCGTTAGTGAACTGCAGAATGCCGTTTACATGTGTGGGTACTTCAACGGGAACCACCGTTCCGCATTTGGGCTCGCTTGTAATCGTGCGGGTTTCGAAGCTTTTAGTGACCAGACCGGTCAAACCTTTGGCGCTTCCCAGCAGATTTACCAAAGCAGTCAGATAGTAGGGACCCATGTCCATCATAGGGCCGCCGCCATACTGGTAATAGAATTCAGGAGAGGGATGCCAGCTTTCGTGTCCGTGGCAGATCATCTGTGCGGTCGCACCTATTGGGCGGCCGATAAAACCGTCGTCAATAAGCTTGCGGCAGGTTTGTATAGCGGCCCCGAGGAAGGTGTCGGGAGCCCCTCCCAGCAGAAGGCCTTTTTCCTGTGCCAGGGCAACCAGCTCTTTGCCTTCTTCAAAATTGGCCGCAAGAGGCTTTTCACTATAGACATGCTTGCCTGCCAGAAGGGCGGCCTTTGTGGTCTGATAATGTTCAAAAGGGCGGGTGAGGTTCAGGATTATTTCAATATCTTTATCATCCAGCATTTCTTCCATGGAGGAATAGACCCTGGGAATATGGTATTCCTTTTGTGCCTGCTCCATTTTTTCGGGGATCAGATCGTATACGCCTGTAACCTCCACTTCTTTGAACAGCCCGGTAAGATTTTTCAGGTAAATACCGCTGATGGCTCCCAGGCCCAGAATGCCGATTTTTACTTTTTCCATGAGAACTCCTTTCCGTATGATTTGTTTTTTAAGGCAACCGTTAAGTACCTTTAATACATTTTGGCCGTATTTTCAAACTTTTCGGTAGTGAAACCGTGATCGGCGGCATATTGTTTTCCCTGTGCTGCCCACAGCATACCCCGTTCCATCAGGATCTGGGCGGTGGGGGATTTTTCGAAAACATCGTCATGGTGACCGAGAGAATTGTAGAATACCCTGCCGTTGCCCCAGAATTTGGTCCAGGCTACAGGCATATCCACTTCCTTATTGGAAATATGGTAATAAGGCACGATAGGGAAACGGGTGGTTGCCAGAACCTCCACTGCCGGGTCCACGTGCAGATAATATTGTTCACTGCATACCGGGAAGTCTTCCAGGCCTTCCACGATGGGACTGGAACCTTTGCAGATGTTTACCCGGTAGGAAATACCATCTCCGCCGGGATGACTTACCCACTGGCCACCGGTCATAAATTGCCATTCCACATCATTGCGGAATGCGTCGCACATACCGCCGTGGCAGCCTGCAAGCCCGGTTCCCGCAGCAACGGCTTTCACAATGTTTTCACGGGCTTTCCCATCAATTTCCCCCATGGTCCAGCAGGGGATAATCAGATCCTGGCCCATTACAAGATCCAGATCCAGCAATACCTCCTGGTTGTCATAAATAGTACAGGAATAGCCGTTTTTCTCCATAATACCGGCGAATCGCTCCGCTACCTTATCCGGTTCGTGGCCATCCCAGCCCCCTTTGAAGATCAATACCTTTTTAGTACTTGTCATCTGAATGCTCCTTTCTTCCCCGTGTGAGGAATCCCTTTTTGGCTAAGAAGAATTTCTTATTTTCTTTGTGCTTGTATTATAGCAGGACAGCGCGTATAATGATTGCCATAATGTAAATAGAAGTGGCCATAAATTGCTGTTATGAGGTGCCGGCTGAGAGAGACGGGGGTGTGTTTGCCCAGACGGAAAACGTCGGCATGCAGACGGGAGGACGAATGAATCCTTATTACGAAAAACGGAGCGGAAGGCTGCAGGTGGGAGTATCTGAGAATATGAATTTCCCTGCCCATCTTCATGATGATGTAGAGATGCTTTATTGCCTGGAGGGCGGAATCCGCGTTACCATTATGGGAGAAACCAGGCTGATAACCCCGGGAGAATGCGCAGTGATTTTCCCGGAGAGAGTACACAGCTATCTGTCCGAAGACGACAGCCGAATCCTGCTGCTTATCTTTGGGACATCCATGTCCGGCACCTACGCAAGAACCATACAGAAATACTACCCGGAATATCCTTTTCTGGAAAAAAAAGAAATTCCGGCGGATGCCAGGCTGGCTTTCCGCCGGTTATGCAGCAAAGAGGTGCACAGGGACGATAAGCTGTGCCTTGCATGGATACAGGTGATCCTCGCCAGTCTTTTCCCTAAGCTTACCCTTTGTGAGGATGAAAGGCCGGAGGACATGGATCTGACCTACCGGCTGGTACGGTATGTAATGGAACATTTTCAGGAGCCCTTAACACTGGAAGAACTGGCAAGGAAACTGCATGTGAATAAGTATTATTTATCCCACACCTTTTCCGGCCGTCTGCAGATGAATTTCAGGGAATATCTGAACCGGATAAGGCTGGATTATGCCATGCAGCAAATCCGGTCTTCCACAGGAAAACCGCTGACGGAAATATGGGAGGAGGCAGGGTTTGAGAGCCAGAGAAGCTTTAACCGTATTTTCCGTGAGGCGGTGGGGATTTCCCCGAAGGAATACAGGAGCCGGGAAAGCTGAAATTTCCATCTGGACTAAGGTGCAGTCTGAGGTATATAATAAACGGGATTTAAGAAACAGGCTTTTAAAGCCGGGAACTCATTTTGTGGCGATATAATAAAGGAGGGTGGTTCTTTTATGACTACAGATATAATTTCTGCATAGCAGGGGCTATTGCAGAATTCGTGAATACATGCATAATAGCCTTTGCTTATCCTGAATTCATATTTTTAGGAGGGCAGAATGGGCTACAGAAAGGCAGAGAAAATATTGCCGCCCGATGTGGTGGCACTGATACAGCAATATGTGGATGGGGAGTATATTTATATCCCAAGGAAAGAAGAAAACAGAAAAAGCTGGGGAGAATCCACAGATTACAGGCGGGAAATGGAAGAACGCAACCGCAGGATCTATGCGGATTATAAAAACGGTATGAAAACGGAAGCGCTTTCCGGCAAATATTTTCTGTCAGAGAAAAGCATCCAGAGGATTATTGCAAAAGAAAAACGGAAAACAGCGTAAGGTAAAGGATTCCAGATCCCAATGGGGAAGGAATCCTTTTTCTTATCTTTTTTTCATAAAAATGTATGAGGGCGAAATCCTGCAGGTGTTATGCTATTTTATAATAAGCCGGCAAATACAGGGAAGAAGAAACAGATACAGGAACTGTATTCTTCCGAAGAGGGAGGATAGTTTTATGATGGAAGATGTTTTTCATGCATAGCAGAGGCTATTGCATGAATTTATAAGCGAATACCCTGGCGAAAACGCCATATAAATAGTGAGAATAGCTTCTGCAATTTCCGGAATGTAAAAAGCAGGAAAAGGAGATGCAGATGAGCTATTGTATAAAAGAGGAATGGACCGTACTTCCGGAAGCGGCTCCGGCTGTCAGCAGGAACTGCCCCGGCTGCAGGAAAAAAAGCATATTCAAAAACAGCGGGAACTTCAGAATTAATGCCAACGGAAATAAAATAGATGTATGGCTGATATACCGCTGTGAGAAATGTGATACAAGCTGGAATATGGATATTTATACAAGAATATCGCCCGGTGCGCTTGAAAGGGATTTATATGACAGATTTCTGGCAAACGACAAAGCTGCGGCGATGGATTACGGCTGCAGAAAAGATATTCTCAGCAGGAATAAGGCGGAAGCGCTGTGGGAACAGGTCCCGCTGAAGGTAGATAAGACATGCTGTAAAGCGAAGTCTCCCGCCGCAGGCAGGGAAACATTGGAAACGGACAGCGTTGTAAATGCAGAAGTCCCGGTAAGCCGGATTCTTTCCATACACAACCATTATGGTATCCCGCTGCGCTTAGATAAACTTCTGTGCAGTGAATGGGGCTGTTCCCGGAAGAAACTGGGACAAATGGAGGAGAGCGGGCTTTTATGTATCCGGACGGGAGGAAAGAACAGCAGGTCAAAAATTCCTGAATATATAGAAGTGGAAATCAAGGAGCCGTCCCCGCGTGGATAATCGCGGGGATGGCTCCCGCTTTTGACCGGTGTGGTAATCAAGATACGTTAATCGAAAACATTAATTAAGATTTAATGGAACAGTGTACCTCAAACTTGAGTTCCGTTCGAAAATAATCTTCATCCTCCAAAAACAGCCCCAAGGCGATTACCTGGATTGCAGGATGTTTTGAGGGACTTGCAGGCAAATGTTGCTGTCATATAGTTGTATAATTTGATGAAGTTTTTTGTCTGCATCCAAAGACAACGCGGCCGCTTCATCCAACAATGCAAGGTCTGCTTGTGATAACTCGGAATCATTGGAAGACATGAGAAACCAGGAAGTCAAATCGAGATTTTTTTTTAGACCGCACTCATATGGGACTAATTCTATTTTATTGAGTGATGCAAAATCCCGCAATAACTGTCCTCTGATAAACCAAAAACCCCAATGTTCATCAATGCCGCATTTCATTGGATCAAATAAGCCATTGCGGCAAAGCTGCCAAACCTTGCCGGCATAAAGAAAGTCACTCCTGGACGAAAGGTCATTAGGATTAGGAATACGGTCATTAAGCATTGTTTTATCATTTAAAATAACCTTGTTGATTCCCCATTTATATAACATGCTCAACTGAAATGGATCAATTTGTGGGTCGCACATAATCCATTTGACTCCATTCCAGTATTCCACGATCCAATGATCTTCCAAAGTGCCTTGATATCCCAAATAAACAGAAAATCCACATCTGCTTCGTGCAGGGATCCCTTTGGCCCTTAGCAATGAACAAGCAAGTGTAGCATATTCTCTGCAAGAAGCTACAATACGGTTTTCCGGTAGCCTGGGGATTGTAATAGGGCGAGAGTCAAGCGTTAAAATCTCTGTAAGAAGATCGTCCATATGCAAAGGATAAAGTTCATGTGGATTCTCTGATGGAATCCCGTAGAATTTAAGCCATGCTCCGTGCATAATTAATCCCTGTACAATTTGGCATATGCATTGTGGATTGCCGGGAATACTTCCAATTACTTCATCAAAATCGTTTATTTCCGTAAATAAATATGAAGTTTTGTAGTATTGCAATGAATCTTTCATAAACAGCTGCCTTTCCTATTTTTTATGTGAGGCGCCTCTCATATTTACAGTATAGCAGTTAATTTCTAGAAGAAAAGCATTTTGCTTTTCGAAGGTATTGACATATAGGACAGTTTTATGGTGTGGATAATTTACCAGTCTGGGAAAACCGATAAGCTCCAACAGGCTTGACTTATAAATATTACGGATGTAAGATGTAAAAAGCAAACCATCTGTAGATGCAGTATAGTGTTTCCTGCACCCGACAGAGGCTGGTGCAACGCTGTACTAGGAGGGAAAATGCTGAAGTATGGAAAGAAAAAAATCCTGATTTTATTTTGCTGTATTATCATAATCCCGGCCGGTTGCGGCCGGCGTTCGAACGCGGATACGGATGCTGAGTCTGGCCGGGAGGGACAATCCGCGCGGGTGACAGAAGCCGCCGGAACGGTTTCGGAAGAGGCGGGGGGCCGGGGAACATCGGGAACTGAAGATAAGGATGTCATCGAAGAAACAAAAGCCATAGCGGAATTATATCGGGATATTTATGAAAAAGCGGTTCGGGAAAATAAGACAGGTTCACAGGAGCTGGTGCGGGATATCATAAGCCGCCTTGGGGAAAACGGATATGCGGCAGTTGATACGGAGAATCAGATTAATATGGTGAATCCCGATCTGGTGAGGAACTTCTGCGGAAAGGTTGAAGAAAAGGAGGAGGCGGAAGCCACGATCCTCACAGTAATGGAAAAAGGTGATATAGTCCGCTATGACCTGGGTACTGCCGGAGGAACGGTGAATGTGGTCAGAATGGTACTGAACTGGAAGAACGGGGTCCCTGATGTAACCTACCAGAATGCGTATCCTGCCTATTCCTGGACTTATGGAAATGACGGCTATCTCTTTTTTGACGAATACGTCCCGCCGGGATATGACGGCCCGCCCGGTTATACGGCCATTCGTATGGAACCATTGGATCCCGGGCTGCGGGAATTAAATGAAAAATATATTCTGCCGCCGGGATATGATCTGAACAACATGTTTACTGCGGATTGGAATGAAGAAGACTATGGAGAACTTAACTTTTACGATTTGTATGAACGGATGTATCAGATGAAGTATGGAAGGGCGCCTTTTGAAGCTGCCATTGACAGTGAGGTTTATCGGGTGCCGGAAGAGATTTTTGAAAGTGTGTTTACGGCATATTTCCGGCTGGACAGCAAAGTACTGAGGCAGTATACGGATTATCTGGATAAGGAGAATGCTTACCGGTACCGGACGAGGGGACAGTATGATTTTGCCCCCACTCCCAGCGTGCCGTATCCCGAAGTGACCGCATGGGAAGTGAATACCGATGGTACGATAACGCTCACGGTAAATGCAGTATGGCCCAGGGAACATCTGGCCCGGGCTTTTTCCCATGAGGTGGTAATCCGTCTTTTGGAGGACGGCCGTTTTCAATATGTCTCCAACCATGTGATTCCGTCGGAAAATAATGTGGAACCGGTTTGGTATACGGACAGGCTGAGCGAGGAACAGTGGGAAAATTATTATGGAGAAAGGTTCCTTCCGGTAACATGAAAAATAAAATACGCAAACTTCGCAGTTGCCGAATGGCCTTCCGCCTCTGCGAAGTTTGCGTAAAATAGCTGATACTGTAGCAGCCAGCCGTCCAATGCGGCTGGTTTTTTATTTCTTGTAAACATTGTGTATAATGCGCATGAATAACGAAAAAACAGCTGTATATTATAACAAAATAGTATATAAAAAAAGGAATAGCTTGTTCGAAATTATAATAAACTAAAAAAATAACACATTTTACAATAAATATTAAGTATATTTGCACAAGCAGAATTTATATAATGTCCTTGTTGACAAGAAACGTATATGTATTATGGAGGGATTCGTTATGAAGAGAAAAACAATAAGTATCGGTATGGCGGTTCTTTTGGCAGTGTCCCTGCTGTCCGGCTGCGGCGGAAAGAGTACGGCAGAAACCGGAAATACGGGGAGCGCCGAAGCGGTACAGGGAACGGACAATGCCAAAGATACCCAGGCCGGAGGGGAAGAAGCCGGAGAGCCGGTTACAATCAATTTCCAGACCTGGAATCCGGGAGAGGGTGCGGCAATTGACGAGGTTATTGCAGCTTTTGAGGCGAAATATCCGAACATTAAGGTCAACCATGTATACATGCCCTATACCGACCATGTGGAAAAGCTGAAAATTGATTTGGCCAGCGGAGAAGGCGCGGATGTGTTCGGTATGCAGACCGGTGCAACCATAAAGGAATTCCGGGATTTTGAAATGGATCTGACAAGCTTTGCGGAAGAATCATGGGGAAGCAGCTGGCAGGATCAGTACATGGATTTCTGCATGGATCTTCTGAATGAGGACGGCCATTATTACGGACTTCCTCTTGGACTCACCTATGCCGGCTTTACGTGGGCGGATGTAAACATGCTGAAGGAATACGGACTGGAAGTGCCTTCTTCCTATGATGACCTGAAGGAATGTGCAAAGGTGCTCCGCGATAATGGGCAATATCCTCTGACCATCGGGGCAAAAGACGCCTGGATTAATATCGATACCTGGATGAGTATGGCAAATGACATCAACGCAGAAAAGCTGTATTCCGCAATAGAAGGGGAAACACCTTTTACGGATCCGGAGCTGGTGGAATCCCTGGCATTGTGGCAGTCCTGTTTCACCGAAGGAATATTCCAGGATGGAGCTTTGGGCGTGGGCGTATATAATGATACCTCCGATCTCTTTGAAAAGGAAGGAAGCATACCCATGATTCAAAACGGTTCCTGGGCCGCAGGTTTTTATGTGAGCGGGGATCCGGATCAGGACAGGGTTTTTAATTCCGAAGGGGCGGATCATGATATTTTCCTGATTGATTGGAATAATGACGGCAAGGTATGCCCGGTTACCGCATCCGTGGATGTCTGCCTGTGTATGAACAAAAACACCAAAAATCCGGAGGCTGCCTGGACGTTTATTGATTTCATGCTTCATGAAGGCCAGGATATCCTCATTAACCATTATTTCTCCTATTGTCCCTCCAGAAAGGATCTGGATCTGAATGTACAGGGAATGAACCAGGACGGACTGGATAATCTGGCGTATATTGTGGAGCAGGCCGAGAACAACCTGGGCGGTTACCGGGAAATGGCTTATGCGGATCTGAAGCAGATGATCAGTGATCAGCTGACGGTACTTGCCCTGGGAGATGCCACACCGGAAGAAGCGGCAGCAACAATTGAAGCGGCTTCCCAGGCACAGGCCAGGTAGAAACAATATACGGCAGTTTCGTCAAATATGCCGCAGGAATCAAAGAGGGTGCTTCCGGGAAGTCCCGGGGGCGTCCTCCTAAGGAGGGAAGTACCGTGAAAAAGAAATCCTGTACGGGGTATTTATTTATCCTGCCGATTGTGGTCCTTTTTCTGATATTTATCGTCTATCCAATCTGCTATAATTTTGTTATCAGCTTTTATGAATGGAACGGTATCAATATCGAAAAGGTGTTTGTGGGATTTGATAACTATAAGAATGTTCTTAAGGATCCCATCATGCTGAAGATTATCAGAAATTTTGTTGTGTTTGCTTTATTTACCATTATTATTCAGGCATTTTTCGGTCTGGTATTCGCCAACTTTTTTATAAGAAAGCTGAGATTTGCTTCTTTTTACCGGATTATTTTTTATATTCCCGTAATTGCCACGCCTGCAATTGTGGGGAATATATTTTCCAAAATATTTGAGACCAACAGAGGCTATCTGAATGTATTTCTGCGGTTTCTGCATCTGGACGGATTGTGCCAGCAGTGGCTGGCGGATCCGAAATGGGCGCTTGCCTGTATTATCTTCGTAAATATATGGCAGTGGACGGGGTACAGCATGCTGATGTATTATGCCAATATGCTGAATATCCCCCAGGATTTGTATGAAGCGGCAACCATTGACGGGGCCGGGCAGATCCAGCAGTTTACCAAAATCACTTTTCCGCTTCTGAGGGGGACCCATTATACCCTGTTTATCATGGGAATGTTGGGATCGTTAAAATGTTTTGATCTTCCTTATGTGCTCACCAGGGGCGGCCCGAATTATGCCACAGAGTTCTTTTCCACCTATATTTACAAGCAGTCCTTTAATCTGTTTAAACAGGGGCCGGCGTCCGCGATTGTCATGGTAATGTTTGTGGTAGCTATGGTGATTACGCTGATACAGCTGAAATTTTATTATCGGAATGATAAGGATAAGGAGTTGGCGGGCTGATGAGAAAATCATTATTATTTAAAATAACCGGACAGCTGATATGTGTTCTTGCGACGGCGGTTTTTCTGTTCCCGCTCGTGCTTATGATCATCCGTTCGTTTAAAGGGGAAGGCATCCGCAATTACGCAAAGGTTTTTGAAACGGTGAATCTGGCGCCTAATTTTTTTACCAGCATAACCGTTGTGCTAGGCACGCTGCTTATTGTTTCCGCAGTGGCTGCAATGGCGGCATTCGCTTTTTCCAAGCTGGATTTTCCGTTTAAAAAGGCTATTTATTATATGCTTCTTACCGGAATGATGATTCCTACCTCGGCGCTTATTTTCCCGTTGTTTCAAATCGTAAAAGGGCTTAAAATAAATAATACCCCTTTTTCCCTGATTTTTCCTTATGCGACGCTGAACTGCTGTTTTAACCTGATGGTGCTGAAAAACTATTTTGACGCACTGCCTAATGAGCTGATGGAGTCCGCCAGGATTGACGGGGCAGGAAAAGGCAGGATTTTCCTGAGTATTATGATGCCTATAGCGGTTCCGGGGCTGGCTTTTGTCCTGATACAGACATTCCTTTCGGCCTGGAACGAATTGCAGATGGCTATGATTTTTATCAATGATACATCTCTGCAGCCTATATCAGTGGTTCCGCTGCGGTTCACGCAGACTGCGGGGGTGCAGGGGTTTCCGCTGGAGGTGATGTATGCGGCGCTGGTGATTTGCCTGAGTCCGATTGCCGTGTTTTACATATTCGGATCCCGTTTTCTGATAGCGGGGCTGACACAGGGAGCCATAAAAGGATAAAAGCAGGAGGGGGTTCCCATTATGAAAGGCGTTCCTATTACTTTCCGTATACGGAAAAGCCTGAGTACCAAAATCACATGGATGAACGCGGGGATAATCCTGCTGATATTCATCAGCCTGATATTTGCAACGGTATCGATCAATTACCAGCTGACCCTGGAAAATGAAAAACAGAAAATGAATGTTTATATTTCCAATACCTTAAGCTCTATTGACAATAAGCTGAAGGATATGGGAAGGGTTTCGCTCATGACCTATTCCGACGAGCGGACCCAGGATATTTTAATGAATTATAATTCTTATGAATATGCGCGGCAGCTGGAGAGCGTGGAATATTTGAGGAAGCTGTATACCTCCCTTATCACCATCCGCGAGGATATCAATTCCGTCTATCTTTTTGATTTGGATTCCCTTGTTTTCTGGCAGGATAACCTGGATCCGTCCCTGAGAAGATATTCGGATATGACCGTGTTCCTGAAGCGGATGGAAGAGTGGGAGGAAAAGGATAGAAGCGTGTCGGGCTGCCGGCTGGTGGTCGGGGTACAGCCGGAATTCATGCGTTACAGCACAAGAAACCTGGAAGATGAATATACCAGGCACTGCATATACCTGGTGCGGGCGATACGGAGTTTTTCGCCAAATGAGCCGATAGGGCATATCCTTCTGATCACTACCATGGAAAATATCCGGGAAGTATTGAATGAATATCTGGATGAAGAGGTGGAGTATACACTTTTGACGGAGGAAGGGGATATTGTCTGTGATGAAGATGCGGAATACCTGGGAAAGAATATAAAGGATGTTTCACCGGAAATCTATCTGCGGATGAATGAGGATGCAGGGGTTTTCCGGGAACGGATTAGGGGAAAGGCCTGTCTGGTCACGTATCAGAAATCCCGGTACAGCGGCATGATACTGGTGACCAGAAGATCGGTAGCTCTCATATGGAAGGATGCCATGCGTTTTATCGGGATCACAGTTGCCGTTTTTCTGGTTCTCCTTGGATTAACCGTATCCCTGACCTTCCATGGAACGAGGAAAATGCTCCGTCCCCTGACGATGCTTACCGATTCCATGGCCCATTTTAACCAGGATGATATGGGGATGCGGTTTGCGGTTGCCTCCGAAGATGAAACGGGCCGCCTGGTGGCTTCCTTTAACAAAATGATGGATAGGCTCAACCAGCTGATTGAGTCGGAATACGAAGGAAAGGTTCGCCTGAAGGAGGCGCAGCTGAAGCAGCAGAGGATGTCCCTGCTGTATCTGAAAAACCAGATTAATCCCCATTTCCTGTACAATACACTGGATACCATCCGCATTAAGGCGGAGCTGAACGGGGACAGGGAAGTGTCTGCCATGATCATGCAGATGGTTGATTTTTTCCGGCTGAGTGTAAAAGCCGACAGCCAGATGGTGTCGGTAAGCCACGAGATCCGCCTGATTCAGGCCTATCTGAAGCTGATGTGCTGCCGATATCCGTTTCTGAACTGCGAATATGATATCGATGAGTCACTGCTGAATGTGGAAATGCCTAATTTCATTCTGCAGCCGCTGGTGGAAAACAGCGTGATGCACGGGCTGCGGGGGGTGGGCTACCGGGGGACGGTACGGCTGTCAGTCAGCAGGGAAGCGGCGGGCGGGGAAACAATTGTTATCCGTATATACGACAACGGGGCAGGATTCTCTCCCGGAACCAGAAGTCTGTTGGAGAATGTGCTGCAGAATGCGGGGGACGATACCTGTGAAACAGGGGCGGAGGAAATGCACATCGGAATTGTCAATGTGCAAAGAAGGCTGAAAATGTTTTATCCGGATACCGCGGGGCTGTCCTATCAGGACAATCCGGAAGGCGGGGTCACGGTGACATTGATCATAAAAAACAATATAGAAAGAGAGAGGGTATGAAATGAAAACACTGGATTTTGCGACCTACAAAGACAAAGTGATGGGCTGCTGGGCAGGCAAAAACATCGGCGGCGTGCTGGGAGCGCCGTTTGAAGGAAAGAGACAGGTAAATGATATCTCTTTTTACACGCAGGATCTGTCCATGGGGCCGCCGCCCAACGATGATCTGGACCTGCAGATCATCTGGCTGGCGGCGGTGGAACGCTATGGCAGGAATGTAAACGCCTCCATACTTGGGGAATACTGGCTTTCCTTCTGCATTCCCAACTGGGTGGAATACGGTACAGGAAAAGCGAATCTGCGTGCAGGCCTGCAGCCTCCGCTGTCCGGGCTGATTGACAATACCTATAAGGACAGCTGCGGCTGTTATATCCGTTCGGAAATCTGGGCCTGTCTGGCTCCCGGGAATCCGGAGCTGGCAGCACGCTATGCCTACGAAGATGCCATTGTGGATCACGAAGGGGAAGGCATGTATGGGGAGATTTTTTTCGCCGCCCTTCAAAGCGCCGCTTTTGTGGAAAGTGATAAGCGCGAGTTGATTGCTATTGCGCTGTCCTATATCCCGGAGGAAAGCAAGACAGCGGCAGCTGTCTGCAAGGCCATGGAATGCTATGACAGCCATGTGGACTTTGCGGAGGCACGCAGGCAGATACATAACACGGCTCCCGGAACCTTCGGCATCCAGAGCGGCACCATCCATGATATCCCGAAGGAAGGAAACGAAGGGCTGGAAATCGGGGCGCCCGGCTTTGATGCACCGGAAAATGTGGCGTTTACCATTGCCGGCTGGCTTTATGGGGAAGAAGATTTTGGCAAGAGCCTTTGTATGGCGGTGGCCTGCGGAGAGGATACGGATTGTACCTGTGCAACCCTGGGGGCGGTGCTGGGAATCATCTCCGGTGCATCGGGGCTTCCCGAAAAATGGACCGCGCCTCTGGATGACAAAATTGCCACATTATGCATTGATAAGACCAGCGGCGGCATCTGGGTGCCTTCCACGGTGACCGAACTTACCGAGCGGGTGATGCGTGCGGTACCCGGCTTCCTCGGCCAGGATATCTGCGATATTTTTGCGGAAGGCGGAATGACGATTACGTGTGAGGAAGGCAGCGGATTATACTGCAAAAAGACTACGGATTATCTTCCGAAAATCAATGGAAACGGCAAGGACGAAGCTCTTCCTGTCAGAGATCTGTGCAGCCTTTCCCCTTATGTGGTAAGGTATGCGTTCCCGGCGTTTAACATTATGGTGGATTACGAGGATTCTGTTTTTTTCAGGGCAGGAGAAGCCAGGAAAATAAAAGTGACTGTCACCAATTCCCATACCATGCGTCAGCAGCAGTGGGCGAAAATCAGCGTTTATATGCCCTCCGGAGTAGAACTGCTGAATGGGAAGAGCTATACCCTTCCGCTGAATAATCTGTACGGCTCCAAAGCGGAAGCGGAAATTGCGTTTCATACAGAAGGTTATGACGGCGGAAAGCTGGAGTTTGTGGTAGAGGTATCGCTGGAAGGACGACACTCGTCAGGGGCTGTAAAGGTAACGCTGATGCGGGAGGCATAGAGCTGTTCTGACTCATCTGAACGGTTGCGAAAGCATATAGTATAAGCCCATGGCCGGAAGGGCGTGGGCTTACGGCCTTTGCCGCGGGGCACGGCAGATGGCAGGGGAGGCAGAATGGGAATTTCGCTGAAAGTAATGCTTGTGGATGATGAAGTGACAATACTGGAGGGATTTAAAAGACTGTTCGACTGGAAAGCCTATGGCTGTGAGGTGGTGTGCGAGGCATGGGACGGGGTGATGGCGGTAAACCAGGCAAAAATATACCGGCCGGATATTATTGTTATGGATATCAACATTCCCATTATGTCGGGCCTGGAGGCGCTCCGGGTGATTCGGGATCAAAACGGGGAATGCGCCTGTATTATTGTGAGCGGCTATGATGAATTTGAATACTGCAGGGAGGCGCTGCGATTGCGGATAACGGATTATATTCTGAAACCGGTTGACTTCAGCGAGTTCGGCAGGGTGATCGAAGGCATAAAGCTGAAGCTGATAGAAAACAGATGCCCGCAGGAAGGCAGCTGCGGTGAAAAGCCGGTATTCCAGCTGGCGGCTTATCTTCAGGAGCACCTTGCGGAGGATATCACCCTGCTGACCCTTTCGGCGGAATTTCATATGAACCCCTCTTATATCAGCCAGCTGTTTAAAAATGAGCTGGGTATGAAATATCATGATTACCTGACCCGTCTGCGCATGGATAAAGCAAGGACGCTTCTGGCTTCCACCGGAAAAAGCATTACGGAGATAGCAGGGGAGACCGGCTTCCGGGATTATCGGGTATTTACAAAAGTTTTTAAAAGTGCAGAAGGGGTATCCCCCTCTGCCTTCAGAAGCAGATTTTCGGTCAAATAGCCCTACATAAACATCGGGTTATTTGACCCTTGCGGTGATTAGGCAGCTATAGGATTGGGTATTGACAAGTAAGGTTTATTGTCATAAACTAGGTTTATGACAATAAACCTTACTTGCGTTCGGAGTTAGGTAAGGCCGGACGGCGCAAAAAGCGGGGGAGGTGTGCCAGTGCGCACAGAAGGGAGCCAATATGGAAATACCAAGGATTCCGGATGGGGAATACCGGTTTGCACAGATCGTCTGGGATACGGAGCCTGTAAACTCCACAACACTGATAAAGCTTGCCGGCGAGCGGCTGGGCTGGAAAAAGGCGACCAGCTATACGGTGCTTCGAAAACTTTGTGAGAAAGGGATACTCAGGAATGAAAACGCCACTGTTACTGCGCTGGTGAAGAAAGAGGCCGTCTGCAGACAGGAAAGCGAGCAGCTGCTGCACAGAAGCTTCGGTAATTCTCTGCCGGCATTTGTAGCGTCCTTTCTTCAGGATAAAAAACTGACGCAGCAGGAAGCGGAGGAACTGAAACGCCTGATCGATGCCGCCAGCCTGGGCGGGGATGAAAAGGAAAACAATTCATAATGTCCCGTACGACGGGAGGAGGCGTGAACATGTATGAACTATTTCGTATACTGCCCCAAATTATAAATATGACACTTGCCGCGTCCTGTGCCGGCTGTGTGGTCCTGCTGCTGCGCGCGGTGCTCCGGAAGGTGCCGTCAGGGTATTTCTATGCGCTCTGGATCATAGTGTTCCTACGCTTTCTGTGCCCCTTTACCCTTGAGTCTGCGGTAAGCCTGATTCCGGTGAGACAGGATGCGGTAACCTATAAATCCATAGTCGCTGCCGGAATCAATGCGTATACAGGTGTGAGTGGGGCGCTGCCTGCGGACAGCGTGATCCGCACAATTCCGGCGGCGGCAGGGCAGATGGGGATGGATTACGGGAACCTGCTGGTAGGGGGCTTCACGGCGGTATGGCTTACAGGGATGCTTGTGTTCCTGGCTGTTGCGTTGCGTTCCTGGCTGCGTCTGAAAAAGCAGGTGGCGGAGGCTGTCCTTCTGTTCTCTGAAGGGAAGGAGCAGGCCCGTGTATATGAAAGCCCGCAAATCGCTTCTCCTTTCCTGCTGGGATTTGTGCGGCCTGCGGTTTATCTGCCCGCCGGGATGAAAGAGAAGGAAAAACAGCACGTGCTGGCACATGAATACCGGCATATCCGGCGCAGGGATTATCTGCTAAAGCCGGTTTGTTTCCTGGCTGTAATGCTTCATTGGTTCAATCCGCTGGCCTGGCTTTTTTTCCGGTATATGACGGAGGATATGGAGCGTTCCTGCGACGACAGCGTATTACGGAATATGACCGCGCAGGAACGTGGGGGGTATGCACAGACCCTTTTGCGTCTGGGGCTTCGTAACAATGGGTTTGGGTATATGCTGCCGGCGGCTTTCGGGGAAAGCAACACGAAAAAACGTATCACCCATATCCTGAACTTCCGTAAGCCTTCCGGCTGGTTGTGTGCTGCGGCGCTTCTTCTTGTGGCAGCGGCTGGCGTAATGCTTCTCACTTCTCCGGCGGCCGGAAAGGGAGGTGCGCAGGAAGAAGAAAGCACACAGGAGGAAAGCACCGTAACGGCCGGCCCTCTGGAAGGAGAGGCGCTGGCGGCCGGGTTGTCGGATAACAGAAATCCGTATATAGGGGATCATATCCGGGATGCGGTACTGTTCGGGATGCTTCCGGTTCCGGAGGTATTGGAATACCGCAAAATGGAACTGCAGACGACGCAGGAGCCATATGAACTGATTATGGTTTACCGCCTCCGGGAAAATGCGGAAATGCCGGGAAAGGAATGGAGCTTCTCCAACGCGGCTCTACTATTTGCCTCCATCGAAAATGCCGGAAAAATCAGCTACGCCGTAGAAAAAGGAGCGGAGGAATACCGTATTACTTATGACAGGGGTGAGGCGGAAGCTGTTTTCGGCCCGCTGTACGCGTATTCTGCCGATACGGAAAAAATGGCTGAACTGCAGGGGCTGCTTTCCGCATATCTGGAGAACGGAATGACCATATCCCTTGGAGAGGAACGGATATACGATCTGGATTCCGAAGGAAACAGGACTCTGCGTGAGACGGCAGCGGCAGCGGAAACTTCGGAGGAACCGGAAACGGGGCAGACGGAGAACACGCCTGTCCGGATGGAACTGGACAAAGACGTATATGCCCTGAAGGAGCCGGTTCTGACTATGACGATAACCAATCTGTCGGATTATAATCTGACATTCGGAGACCCTTATGATTTGATGAAGGAAGAAAACGGGGAATACCGGCTTGTCCCGATGAAGGAAAATACCGGCTGGCATGATATACTACATGTGCTGCGGCCGGGGGAAGAAACGAAACAGGAAATGGATATAAGCCAGGTTTATGGAGAACTGGAACCCGGTAATTATTGCATTAACAAGTCGGCTGCGGTGGAAAAAGAAAACGGGGAAGAGGATTCCGTCATACTGCGCAGCATTCCTTTCGTATTGTATTAGGATCAACTTGTATCAGGATCAATCGGAAAAGGCCGGGAACTGCCGGAGCACGGTAACGTGCTGCTGGCAGTTTTTTAGATCTGTTTTGTCTATAATGAACGTATTTCAAATATTTACAAAACGGAAACAGGCACAATTGGTATGCGGATTTATACATTCAGACACTGTGTTGTAAAATATACATGAAAATACGGAAAAATAATTGAGAATTTTAATCAATAATGCTAGCGAAGCGGAAAAGAATATGTTATAATTTTCACAGTTATGCTGCCGGACGTTTTATCCTGCCGGTTGCATGCGGAACGGATGGGCTGTCTGAGGGGAACAGCCCGGCTTGTGCCGGCAGGGAGCCGGTGCGGAAAACGAGAAGGAAAGGGGAAGTTACATTTCAATGAGCCGACTGAAAATCAGCACACCTGACCGGGCCCAGTTAACTGTGGAACGGTTGTACAAGGATCTGGAACGACATATTGTTGCCAGCCCGCCGGGATTATGCCCGGTCGATCTGCAGCTGTCCTTTTTGAAGCTGTGCCACGCACAGACCTGCGGTAAATGTGTACCCTGCCGAGTGGGGCTGCTGCAGCTTCAGAATCTGCTGGAACAGGTTCTGGACGGGACCGCCACTATGGATACACTGGCCCTTATTGAGGAAACCGCGAATAATATCACGGATTCCGCCGACTGCGCCATCGGTTTTGAGGCCGCCCATATGGTTTTGGCAGGGCTTCAGGGCTGCAGAGATGATTATGTATACCATATTGAGCACGGCAAGTGCTCTTATTCCATCACCCAGCCGGTGCCCTGTGTGGCGCTGTGTCCGGCGGGGGTTGATATTCCGGGCTATATCGCCCTGGTGGGGGAGGAAAGATATGCGGATGCGGTTTCCCTCATCCGTAAGGACAACCCTTTTCCCACGGCATGTGCCCTGATCTGCGAGCATCCCTGTGAAGCCAGATGCCGCAGGAACATGATTGACAGCTCTGTGAATATCCGCGGACTGAAACGGATGGCGGTGGATAATGCCCGTGCCAATACGGTTCCCGTGCCGCCGAAGGCTCCGTCCACCGGAAAGAGGATTGCTATTGCCGGGGGTGGTCCCGGCGGCCTGTCTGCCGCTTATTACCTGGAGCTGATGGGGCATCATGCGGTGGTGTTTGAACAGAAAAGCAAGCTGGGCGGCATGCTGCGCTATGGGATTCCTAATTACCGGTTCCCAAGGGAGCGGCTGGATGAGGACATTGAAGCCATTTTGTCCACCGGTGTGGAAGTACATACCAATGTCAATATCGGTAATGGGGAGGAGGACATTCCCCTGAGCCGGCTCAGAGAAGAATTCGATGCGGTTTATATCGCTATCGGCGCCCATACCGATAAGAAGATCGGGATGGACGGGGAGGATGTGGGCGGCGTGATTTCGGCCGTGGAAATGCTCCGCAATATCGGCGACGGAAACCCTCCTGATTTTACAGGGAAAAGGGTAATCGTGGTAGGGGGCGGCAACGTGGCTATGGACTGTACCCGTTCGGCGTTACGACTTGGGGCCGAAAAAGTGGGGATAGCCTACCGAAGACGCCAGAATGATATGACGGCGCTGCCGGAGGAAGTGGAAGGCGCGATTGCAGAGGGTGCCGAACTTTACAGCCTGAAGGCCCCTGTGCGCGTGGAAGCGGGTGAGGATGGAAATGTGGCGGCTCTCTGGGTGCAGCCTCAGATAATAGGGCCTATTGATGCCTGGGGACGTGCCCGTCCGGTACAGGCCAATGTGGAATTAAAAAGGATACCCTGCGATGTTGTTATCGTTGCGGTCGGCCAGGGAATTGAATCCCGCCATTTTGAAAATTCCGGTGTGCCGGTGCACCGCGGTACCATCGAAGCTCTCGCGGAATCCAGTGTCAGGGATATCCCCGGCATCTTTGCGGGAGGGGACTGCGTAACAGGCCCGGCTACGGTAATACGCGCCATCGCGGCGGGAAAAGTTGCCGCGGCTAATATTGACGAATACCTGGGGTATCATCATGTGATTTCCTGTGATGTGGAGATCCCTCAGGTGACTTATGCGGATAAAAAGCCCTGCGGCCGCGTGAATATGGAAGAGCGGGAAGCCGGTGACAGGAAATGCGATTTCTGTGAGATTGAACGCTGTATGACAAAGGAAGAGGCCGCACAGGAAGCGGGCCGCTGCCTCAGGTGTGATCATTACGGATATGGAAATCTGAAAGGAGGCCGCGCGGCAATATGGTAACACTGACAATAGATAACAGAAAAATCAGCGTGCCGGAAGGTACTACAATCATGAAAGCGGCTGCGTCCGTAGGAATTATGATTCCCCATCTTTGCTATCTGGAGGGCATAAATGAAATAAGTGCCTGCAAGGTGTGCGTGGTGGAGATGCAGGGAAAAACCAAACTGATTACCGCCTGCAATAACCCGGTGGAGGAAGGGATGGTGCTTTATACCAATTCTCCCAAGGTACGTTCGGTGAGACGGACGAATGTGGAATTGATTCTTTCCCAGCATAACAGCAACTGTGCCACCTGCGTGCGCAGCGGGAACTGTAACCTGCAGAAACTGTCCAATGATCTGGGGATTATCGATATCCCATATAAAAAAGAAATCATGGAAATGCCCTGGAACCGGGATTTTCCTTTGATAAGGGATTTCAGTAAATGTATTAAGTGCATGCGCTGCGTGCAGATATGCGACAAGGTACAGGATCTGCACATATGGGATGTGCAGAACACGGGGTCCAGAACAACGGTGGATGTGTCACAGAACCGTATTATAGAAGAATCCGACTGCAGTATCTGCGGGCAGTGCATCACCCACTGTCCCACAGGGGCGCTGCGCGAAAGGGATGATACGGCCGGAATATTCCGTGCGCTGGCGGACCCGGAAACCGTTACCGTTGTCCAGGTGGCGCCTGCGGTAAGGGCGGCCTGGGGCGAGGCCCTGGATTTGCCGGCTTATATGGCGACCGAAGGGAGAATGGTTGCGGCCCTCAAAAAAATAGGTTTCGATTATGTATTTGATACCAATTTTTCAGCGGATCTCACTATTATGGAAGAAGGCAATGAGCTGCTCGCAAGACTGGCGGATCCGGAAGAGAAGAGATGGCCCATGTTCACCTCCTGCTGCCCGGCCTGGGTGCGTTTTATCAAATCCCAGTACCCGGAAATGGCGGCGCATCTGTCCACCGCCAAATCACCCCAGCAGATGTTCGGTGCTATAACCAAAAGCTATTTCGCCGGGAAAACGGGAGTGGATCCGGAAAAAATCTGCAGCATTTCCATCATGCCCTGTGTCTCTAAAAAAATGGAAGCCGTCCTGCCGGATATGTACAGTGCAGGAGCGGGGGCTGATGTGGATATTGTTCTGACAACCAGGGAGTTTGCGAGGCTTGTCAAAGCGGAGCATATCGCCCCGGCTCTCCTTACGGAAGAGGCCTTTGATTCCCCGCTGGGAGAAAGCACCGGCGCCGGTGTGATTTTCGGCGTGACGGGCGGTGTTATGGAGGCCGCCTTGAGAACTGCCTATTATTGTGTGGAAGGCGTAAACCCTCCTCCGGATATCTTTTCCGATGTAAGGGGATATGAAGGGCGAAAGGAAGCCTCGTTTACCCTGGGAGGAAAAACACTTCGTACCTGTACGGTCAGCGGGCTTAAGAATGCCAGGGATCTGATGGAGGATATCCGGTCGGGAGCTGTTCAGTATGATTTTGTTGAGGTCATGGCCTGTCCCGGCGGCTGTGTGGGAGGCGGCGGCCAGCCGATTCTCGACGGCGTAGAGATGGCGGATGTCCGCGGGCCGAAGCTGTATAAGCTGGATGCCCAGAGACCGCTGCGTTTTTCCCATGACAATCCGGAAGTTGTAAAGCTTTATGAAGACTATCTTGGTAAACCGATGGGAGAAAAAGCACACCATCTGCTGCATACCCACGGTTAAAATGTAAAACAAAATACTTGACAGCGCAGGAAGTCCCACAGTATAATAAAACGGATTCGTAGAAGGAAAGGACAACACCCTTATACCACGGGTGTTGTCTTTTTGTGTGAAAAGATTGAAATAAAGGAAGGATTTTTTGAATGGAAATAACGAGATACCAGGACGCAGCAATTGATTCCCGCATACTTCGTGCCGTGGAGGAAATGGGTTTTGTAGACATGACACCTATACAGGAGCAGGCAATACCCGTATTATTGGAAAGAAAAGATGTAATTGGCCAGGCACAGACGGGAACCGGTAAAACAGCGGCCTTCGGAATCCCGGTTATACAGAATACAGATCCGGATAACAGGAACCTGCAGGCAGTGGTTCTGTGTCCGACCAGGGAGCTGGCGATTCAGGCGGCAGATGAGATGCGCCGTTTTGCCAAATATATGCATGGAGTCAAGATTCTCCCTATTTACGGTGGCCAGGACATTAACCGCCAGATAAAGGCATTGAAGGGCGGTGTTCAGATTATTGTGGGAACCCCGGGCCGTGTGATGGATCATATGCGCCGCCATACCCTTAGGATGGAGCAGGTGAATATGGTGGTTTTGGATGAGGCTGACGAAATGCTGAATATGGGCTTCCGCGAGGATATCGAGACCATCCTCCAGGGAATTCCCTCCGAGCATCAGACCGCATTGTTTTCCGCAACGATGCCCAAGCCGATTCTGGAAATCACGGATACCTACCAGAAGGATGCGGTATATCTGAAGATGACAAGGCAGGAACTGACCATTCCTCTTGTAAAGCAGTATTATTATCGGGTTAACAGCCAGATTAAGGTGGAAGTGACAAGCCGTCTTCTGGATTATTATGGCATACAGAGATCCCTCATTTTCTGTAATACCAAGAGAATGGTGGATGAGCTTTCCGAGACTTTGAAAAACAAAGGCTATGCAGCGGAAGGCCTGCATGGGGATCTTTCCCAGAATCAGAGAGATACGGTGATGAACCGTTTCCGCAGCGGCAACCTGCAGATCCTGATTGCCACGGATGTGGCAGCCAGAGGAATCGATGTGGATGATGTGGAAGCTGTATTCAATTATGATCTTCCGCAGGATATCGAGTACTATGTGCACCGCATCGGACGTACCGGCAGAGCAGGAAGAGAAGGACGTTCCTTCACTTTTGTTTCCAACCGGGAGATGTACCGGCTCAGGGATATTGAAAGAAGCTGCAAAACCACAATACAGGAAAGAAAGGTTCCCTCTGCATCGGATATTGTTTCCATTAAAGCGGAAAAAGCGCTCCGTGCGGCGTTTGACCTTTTGGAGGGGGATTCCCTTAAGAACCTGACGGAAATGGTGGAAAGAAAAGTAGAAGATTGTGAATACAGCGCCGCAGAGCTTGCTGCCGCGTTCCTGAAGCTTCAGATGGGGGAAGAACCCCAGGAAATCGCAGAGGTGCTTCCGGAAAGAAGACGGAGTTATGCAAAAGGCAGCCGGGATTTCCGCGACGGACGCCAGGACAGGGGCAGAAGCAGGAATGCAGGAAGTTCCGATGGCAGAAGGCAGCGTTTCTCTGATGACAGAGGCGGGGAACGACGCAGATACAGAGATACCGCTTCCGGAAAAGATACGAGGGGCGAACGGAACCACGGTTCCGAACGGAGCTACAGTTCCGGGAGCAGCTATGGCACCGGACGCCGTCAGGCGGAAAATGCCGGACGCAGGGAAAAAGACAGACGCATTGGTTAATTATAGGGAAAACAGCGAGCTGCTGCCGGGAAATAGCCTGGCGGCGGCTTATTTTTTCGAATATCTTTCATAAACAGGAAGTGGGAGGGAATACCTTTAAGAAAAGAAATTTTTTGTTTATGGAGGAAACTTATGCTACAATTAATGACGGACGGAATCCTGCGGTTCCTGGCAAACCAGCCCCAGGCATTTGCCCACGTGAGGGGGTCCGAGAGCTTCCCTGACGTACAGGGCCTGGTTACTTTTTATGATTTTTTCGAAGGGACCATTGTTATGGCAGATATTTCCGGGCTGCCGGATTCGGAGGAACCCTGTGAAAGAAAATTTTACGGATTCCATATTCATGAAGGGGCGTCCTGCACCGGGAATGAAACGGATCCCTTCGCGGATGCCGGAGCTCATTATAATCCGGACGGCTGCCCTCATCCTGCCCATGCAGGAGATATGCCTGTGCTGGAGGGAAACAGGGGCAGGGCCTGGCTGGCCTTCTACACGGAACGCTTTACCCCTGCCCAGGTCAGGGGTAAAACAGTAATCGTCCATGACATGGCGGATGATTACCATTCCCAGCCCTCCGGGGACTCCGGACAAAAGATGGCCTGCGGGATTATCCAGTAAGCTTGCATGGGAAAAAAGGAAAGTGTATAATACCAATAATATGCTTATTTTTAGTGAATACGAAACGAGGAAAATATGAACGATAATAATAGTCAGGAACGCTTAAATAAATATCTGGCCGACTGCGGGATTTGCTCCCGCAGGGAGGCCGATCGCATGATTGAGGCCGGCAGGGTTACGGTGAACAAAGTTCCCGCATCCATGGGAATGCGGGTTTCCGGTACGGAGGACATCGCGGTTGACGGACGGCTGCTGGATAAGAAGGATCGTAAGGTAGTTCTTGCTTACTACAAACCGGTAGGCGTTACCTGCACGGAAAAAGATAAATACGCGGAAAAAACCATACGGGATGCCATAGATTATCCCATCCGGGTTACCTACGCGGGCAGGCTGGACAAGGACTCGGAGGGGCTGCTTCTATTGACAAACGACGGGGATTTAATCAACGGTCTGATGCGGGCTTCCAATTATCATGAAAAAGAATACCTGGTCAGGGTAAACAAGCCTGTGACGGATACCTTTTTGCAGAAGATGGCGGAAGGTGTTTTTCTGAAGGAGCTTAATGTACAGACCCGCCCCTGTCAGGTGGAGAAGGAAGGAAAATTTGTGTTCCGCATCGTTCTTACCCAGGGGCTTAACCGGCAGATCCGCCGGATGTGCCGTGCTTTGGGATTTGACGCACAGGGAATAAAAAGAGTGCGTGTGGCCAATATTACCATTGGAAAGCTGAAGCCGGGAAATTACCGTCTGCTGACAGGAGAGGAATTGGAGGAGCTTTACGGGCTGCTGGATTCCTGAAAGCGTGCGGGAAACGGAGAGTAAAAGGAGATTGGCAGGTAATGGATAAGACTGCAAGAATGAAGGAATTGATTGCGGCACTGAATGAAGCGTCCCGGGCGTATTATGCCCAGGACAGAGAGATCATGAGCAATTATGAATACGATAAGCTGTATGATGAACTGACATCCCTTGAGGAAGAAACGGGGACTGTTATGGCAGGAAGCCCGACGGTTACCGTGGGTTTTGAAGCGGTTGATGAGCTTCCCAAGGAACGACATGAAAGCCCCATGCTGTCCTTGGGCAAAACGAAAAGCAGAGAGGATTTGCAGGACTGGCTGGGGGAACAGAAGGGACTGCTTTCCTGGAAGCTGGACGGGCTGACGATCGTGCTCACTTACAGGGACGGGCAGCTTTTTAAAGCGGTAACAAGAGGGAACGGGGAAATAGGCGAAGTGATTACCCCGAATGCCAGGGTATTCGTTAACCTGCCGCTGTCCATTCCTTTTAAGGGAGAACTGGTCATCCGCGGAGAGGCTGTTATCACCTACGAGGATTTCCGCAAAATCAACGAACAGATTGAAGATGCGGATGCCCGTTACAAAAACCCCAGGAATCTTTGTTCCGGTTCCGTAAGACAGCTGAATAACGAAATAACGGCACAGAGAAATGTCCGCTTTTTTGCCTTTGCACTCGTGAAGGCGGACGGGGCGGATTTTAAGAATTCACGGAAAGAACAGTTTTGCTTCCTGCAGGAACAGGGCTTTGAGGTTGTGGAATATAAAGAAGTGGATGGGGAAACGCTTCTTTCCGCCGTGGAAGAGTTTGAGAATAAAGTGGCAGGCTACCCGGTGCCGTCGGACGGCCTGGTGCTGATTTATGACGATATTGCCTATGGACTTTCCCTGGGACGTACAGCTAAATTCCCAAGGGATTCCATCGCTTTTAAATGGGCGGATGAAACCGCGGAAACAACGCTGCAGGAAATGGAATGGAGTGCCAGCAGGACGGGGCTCATCAATCCGGTTGCCATATTCGATCCCGTGGAACTGGAGGGGACGACGGTGAGCCGCGCGAGCGTGCATAATATCAGCATTGTACGGAGCCTGAAGCTGGGACTCGGAGACCGTATCACTGTCTATAAGGCTAATATGATAATCCCTCAGATAGCGGAAAACCTGACAGGCAGCGACACCCTGCCCATTCCCGACACCTGCCCCGTATGCGGGGGAGCCACCAGGATTGAACAGGTGAACGATGTGCAGTCCCTGTACTGTACCAATCCCGACTGCGATGCCAAAAAGCTGAAGGCCTTTACTCTTTTTGTCAGCCGGGATGCCCTTAATATTGACGGACTGTCCGAGGCTACTCTGGAAAAATTTCTGGGAAAAGGCTACCTCCATACCTTTGCCGATTTGTTCCATCTGCAAAAATACGAGGAAGATATCATAGAGATGGAGGGATTTGGCGAAAAATCCTTCCGGAATCTGATGGACAGCCTGGAAAAAGCAAAAAAAACAACGCTGCCCAGAGTGATCTACGGTCTGGGAATTGCCAATATCGGTCTGGCGAATGCCAAAATGCTCTGCCGGGAATATCACGATGATTTAGAACGTATGATACAGGCGGATGTGGAGGAACTGAGTCTGATTGACGGCATCGGAGGAGTGATTGCGGGAACCTTCCATGATTACTGGCAGTCCGAAAAAAACAGGGAGAATATGCATAAGCTCCTGAAGGAACTGGAAATCGAACAGATAGAGGTGGACGAGGCGTCGCTCACCCTGCAGGGGAAGGTATTCGTGGTAACGGGAAGCCTGACGCATTTTGAAGGGCGGAGTGCACTGAAAGAGCTGATTGAAAGCAAGGGGGGGAAGGTGACCGGAAGTGTTACCGGCAAGACCACCTGCCTGATTAACAATGACTACGCTTCCAATTCCTCCAAGAACAAAAAAGCAAAGGAGCTTGAGGTCCCTATTGTTACGGAAGAAGATTTTATGAGACAATATCTGGATATGGAGGTATAAGAAATGCCGATTAAAGTACAAAGCGATCTGCCTGCACGGGCGATATTGGAAAATGAAAATATCTTTGTTATGGATGAATACCGGGCGCAGCATCAGGATATGCGCCCCCTTCAGATATGTATTCTCAATCTGATGCCGGTCAAACAGGATACGGAGCTTCAGCTTCTCCGCTCCCTTTCTAATACGCCGCTTCAGGTGGATGTATCCTTTATGAAGATGAACAGCCATACATCTTTGAATACCTCCCCCACCCATTTGAATAAGTTTTATAATACCTTTGATGAACTGAAAACAAACAAATTCGACGGCCTGATTATCACCGGGGCTCCTGTGGAACAGATCCCGTTTGAAGAGGTGGATTACTGGCCGGAGCTTTGCGAGATCATGGAATGGTCCAAAAGCCATGTGACAAGTACCTTCCATATATGCTGGGGAGCGCAGGCCGGTTTGTATTATCATTTCGGCTTAAATAAGGTCCTGCTGCCGGAGAAACTGTTCGGTGTGTTTTCCCATAAGGTATCCAACCGGAAGGTGCCGCTGGTGAGAGGGTTTGACGATTACTTCTACATACCGCACAGCCGTCATACTACCGTCCCCGCCGAAGAAATCCATGCCTGCAGGGAACTCATGGTCATGGCGGAGTCGGAGGAAGCCGGCGTGCTTCTGGCTATGGCGGGAGAGGGGAAGCAGATCTTTGTCATGGGACATCCGGAATATGACAGATATACCCTACATAACGAATATATGCGGGACAAGGAAAAAGATCTGCCGATACAGGTGCCTGTCAATTATTATCCGGAGAATGACTTTACCCGGAGACCGACCCTGCTCTGGAGATCCCACTGCAATGATTTGTATACCAACTGGCTGAATTATTACGTATACCAGGCGACACCCTATGATCTCGGTGAGATATAGAGTTTGCCGGGGAAACAGAAGAACCGGAATGGTAAAGTCCGCTTATCACAATCATAAATAAGGAACATTCCGGCATAACAGTATGATTTGAGAGGCGGTGTATGGAATAACGGCAGCCCCGGGGAGAGACGATCCCTCCGGGGCTTTTTTTGTATTGGAAGTGTGCCGGAAGTGCCGTAGGAACGGGTGCAAAATGTAAGGTGCCGTCAATTTTCCTTACATACCCTCAATTGCCGGGACAATCAAAGCAAAACAGCGCATTAAAATCAATCCCTACAATATCTACATAGGCAATTAAAAAATCCACCGAAGGATTCACGTTTCCCTGTTCTATCCGGGTCATATTATAGCTGTTTGTAGGTACACCCCTAAGCTGCAGTTCTCTAATTACATCCACCTCTTTAAGGCCCCTGGCTTTTCTGTATTTTCTTATGTTTGCCCCGATTCGGTTAATACAGCCGGTCTGGATGATTTTTTCGTTTTTTGCCATAATTACATTCTCTTAATAATGAAATCTGTGGATACATAATAATTTTCATATTGCAATAATAATGGTTATTATGTGTAGAAAAGTTGCACAATATGCAGTTTTAGCATTATAATAGCTGTAAGTTGTGTGGCTCAGGCAAAAGAGAGTGAGTGGAGGTAAATATGAATTTATATATATCCAAAGAAGATGTGACAAATGTATTGACTGAAAGACTGAAAATCCTGACAAATGAAGATGTTCCGGATGATGAAGAGGTAAAAGTCATATTAGATGCCTTAGATTATTATGCACCTATAATGCAGTCGGCAGTAGATGAAAGTTATTTAAATTTTATTGACCGGTATTTGTAACAAAGGAAAAGACCGTATTTCTTACTGTTTACAGAAAAATGGCTGTTTGCTATAATAAGAGACAGCTTATAAATTGCGGCATTTACTGCGGCCGTACGGCGTCGGCGGGCTGATAAGCCGGGCTGCAGCTGACAGAAAGGGAACGGACGGAAGATGATAAACAGAGAAGACATGCTGGAGCTGACCAGGCGGATGACTCTTTCCCGGACATCATTTGACAGAATCGCAGGCTGTTATGTGGATGAGGACGGGGATTTTGAGGGGAGCTTTAATACCAACTTCCTGAAGCTGCCGGCAGCGGAGAGATCCAAAAAACTGCAGCTGGCGAAGGCAATCCCTTTTTCTCCCACGAATGTAAACCTCAAAGAATATGAATTTCCGCAATGTGTGCAAAAACCGGGGAGTATGTGGCAGCTGCTTCTGTCCATGAACGAATGCGGCCTGAAGAATGATGCGCTGATGGATACCTTTTATGATATCGTGATGGAACGCTATCAGACGGAATCGGAGTATGCGGTTCTTGTGTTCCATGGGCGTTATGATATTCCCGTGAAGGCTTCGGATAAGGAAAGCCTGTGGGAGTCGGAGGAAGTATTTGAATATATGGTTTGTGCCATTTGTCCTTTGCTGGGAGAATATGAGCCGGGGGATCCGGAATGCGGATTCCTGTTTCCTGCTTTTACGGACAGGAGCAGGGATTTGAATCACATAGCGGTATTCCAGGCGGATGCCGGACGGCCTCACACAGAAATACTTGAGGTTTTGGGGGTGGATTGGGAAAACGGAAAGCATGGTTTTAATACCGGGAGGTAACGGATGAAGAAATATTTTTTGATAATCGCAGTAGTTTTTACGTTGACTTCTGCTGCCTGCGGCGTTAAGAAACCCGTGGAAGCGCCATCCGTGGATACAGCGGAAACAGCCTCCGAAACGGAGGGTGATACGCAGGAGGGGGACAGCACACCGGAAGAGAGTTCACAGGAGCCGGAGGCGGGAACTTCGGGGGTACCGGAGGAGGAAGGCCTTATCCTGACCAGCGCGCCTGCGCTTTATCTTTCCGACATGCTTTCAAGTACATGGAACCGGACGGAACTTCATTCCGGTAATTATTCATGGAGCTATGTGGAAAAGGGGGAAACAGTCAGCATGGTAGCCTGCGGGACGCATCCTCTGGATGAAAACAGTGGCGGGCAGGATAAGCTGAAACTTCCGGAATACAACGGGATCGATTTTGTTTCATATACCGTTTCCTGTGATGTCACCCCTGATCGTATTGTGGTAAGGGCATGGGACGCCTCCGAAGAGGGGAATATACAGGCGGAACCGGATTCCGAGACAGATTATGCGGAAACCTTATTCGTCGAACTGAAACCGGATAGAATTTATGAAATTACTGCGGTATGGGAGGAAGAACTGCTGGAGGAAAGAGGCTTCTGCGGCGAAGCTTCCTATGAATTGCGGACGGAATAAGAAAGCAGCGTCTGTGTGCGGTATAAGCGGCGCACGGGAAGCGGACAATAAAATAGAGGTGTGGTATGCGGCATAGTCTGTTTGGGGCTATGCTGCTTTTGACTGAATAGAAGGGAACGCATCAATTGAAACCATTTTTATAACTACAAAAAAAATGTACTAAAAGCCTCGTTTGCATACCTTTTGTATAAAATAAATAATAAATATTGAAAAATATCAGATGACAATATATAATAAGTGCATAAATAACACAAAAGACAAAGGTGATAGCGCTATCATATAGTCAAAATGATTATTTTGAACAAAAGAAAGAAAGGATTAATAGTTAAATAATTTGGCGGAACAAAAGCGGAACAAGAAAGCAAAAGAGTATTATAGATACAACAAAGTTGCAATAAAGACGGCGAGAGAAAATGAGAAGTCAAAACGAAACTGTTAATTCAACAATGTAAAGGAGGAAATGGTTATGAAGAAACTGGGAGCTATTTTATTGTCAGCGGCTATGGTTATGTCGCTTACAGCGTGTGGGGGGGGCAAAAAGCTGATGCACCTGCTGCTTCCGAACCGGTAAAAGAGTCTGCTTCCGCAGATGCAGCCCCTGCCGAATCCACACCCGCGGAAGGCGCTGCTGCAGAAGGCGCAGACATCAGCGGAAGCACGCTGGAAGTTGCAGTTACCTATACCGGTGATCAGGCAACCACGTTCCAGGGACTGGTGGACAAGTTTGAAGAAGAGTACGGATGTACGGTCAATGTGGCGGAATATGGTACGGACTATGAAAACACCTTAAAGACACGTATGGCAGCCAATGAGCTTCCCGACGTATTCCAGACACATGGATGGTCCATTCTGCGTTACAAGGAATATCTGATGAACCTTCAGGATCAGCCCTGGGTTTCCGATTATGATGATTCCGCACTGGGCGTTATCCAGGACGACGACGGGGCAATTTATGTTCTGATGATTTCCGAACTCATTAACGGAACGCTTGTGAATACCGACGTATGTGAAGCGGCGGGAGTTGATCCTTATGCCATCCATACCTGGGATGATTTTACAGAAGCCTGCGAAAAGGTGAAGGCCAGCGGGACAACCCCTATCTGTGTACTTTCCAATCCCGGACTCCTTGCGAACTTTGCAGGAACCTTTGTAAGCTATGACGGTGAGATGTTCCAGGATTCCGCCGCTATGCTGGACGGTTCCTATGACTGGCAGAATTACAAGGCATCCCTCATCAAGTATATGTCCAACTGGATTGAATCCGGCTATTATTTTGAAGATATCCTTACCCTGGTAGATACCGATCTTACCGAGCGTTTTGCAGCCGGCAAGGGTGCGTTCTGTTTGGGAAATGATCCTTCCGTTATGCTTACCTGCCTTACCCTTAACCCGGATGCCAACTTTATTTTCCTTCCTTCCTTCGCATCCAAAGAAGGCGGAAAAGAGCATGTGGGCATCGGCGAAGGCGATACCTTTGGTATCTGGAAAGACACCAAAAATGCAGATGCAGCCAAAGTATTCTTAGAGTATATGGCACGTCCGGAAGTGGCGAAAGAGATGAATGCCGCAACCGGTAAAATCAGCTGTCTGAAATCCACCATGGAAATCGACGACGGATACGGCCTGAAAGTATTCCAGGATATGAAAGAAAAATGTGCGGACTGTGATGTATTCTATGAAAACCTTTGGGACAGACAGTATATGCCTTCCGGTATGTGGCCGATTTTCGGAAATGCCAGCAATATGCTCTTTGACGACCACAGTGAAAAGGGACAGGATGATGTGATTGAATATCTGTTAGAAAACTATCAGGATCTTTATGAAGCTGCGAAAGAAGGCTGAAATAGTTAACCAGAGAGAACAACTGAAAGAAAGCTGAAACGATGGTGGGGTGGCAATGCCATCTCACCTGTTTTGATAAAGGAGGCATTATTTTGAAAAAAAGAAAATGGATATATCTCTCCTTGACTATTCCGGCTCTGGCTTTGATGGTTTTATTTATAGCAGCTCCGCTGGTAAATGCGATCCGCATATCCTTTTTTAAATGGAACGGCTATTCGCAGAATATGCGCTGGTACGGTCTGAAGAATTTTGTGAATCTGTTCACGGATGATTTGTTTTGGAGAGCTACACTGAATACATTTATTTATGGCTTTGGTTCCACACTTATTCAGAATGTATGCGGTCTTGCTGCCGCATTGTTTCTGAACAATAAATTCAAAGGAAGAAACGGCGTCAGGGTAATTCTGTATATGCCTATCATGATTTCCGCATTTATTATGGGCCAGATCCTCTATTACTTTGTACAGGCGGAGGGCGGTGTGTTTAATGAACTTTTGGGCATCATCGGTATCCCATCCGTTTATTGGATGAAGACGGGACTTTCTTCCACCCTGATGATTACCCTTGCCAATTCCTGGCAGTATATGGGGCTTTGTATGATCATTTATCTGGCAGGGCTTCAGAACATTCCTGCCATGTATAAGGAAGCCGCCAAGCTGGACGGCGCGAACAGGGTAAAAGAATTTATCCATGTAACGCTGCCTCTGTTGATCCCATCCATTACTACCGCAGTAGTAACCAACCTGATCGGCGGCTTCAAGCTGTTCGATGCCATTGTGGCTATGTCAAACGGCGGCCCCAACAGAAAGTCCATGTCCCTGTCCTTCTATATATCCCAGCTGTATTTTAATGATGAAAAAGCGGGATATGCTTCCGCAGTGGGTATCATGACCTTCTTTATTATTATGATCGTAGCGCTGCCTGTCAACGCTTATCTTCGTAAGAAGGAGGTGGAGTATTAATGGAAGCAAGGCCTAAAAAGACTAAAGGACCGAATACACACTCCGTATGGTGGTGCTATATTGTAGCGATTGTTTTAATCCTGATTTATTTACTTCCTATATATATTATGCTCAACCTGTCCTTCCGGACGATGCAGGATTTGGGAACGAAGCTGTCCCTGCCTGCAGCCTGGAATTTCCAGAATTACATAGAAGTATTCAAAAGCGGGGATTTGTGGCTTGGTTTTAAAAACTCCATTATCCTTGTGGTGGAAACTGTGACCCTTGAAATCGTGCTCGCCGCACTTGCCGCCTACGGGCTTGCCAGAAGCAACGGAAAGCTTGCGGAATCCATCCGTAACCTGAATATGGGTATTATGATGATCCCCAGCGTAGCGCTGTTGGTAGGTACCTATGGCCTTATGGTTAAATTCCATATGACCAATACGCTTTACGGCCTGGCCTTGCTGTCGGCAGCAGGGGGTATCCCCGGAACGATGTTCATGTACGTAAACTTTGTGGTATCCATCCCGACAGCACTGGATGAGGCGGCGGCTATCGACGGCGCCGGAGTGCTGCGGACCTTTACCCAGATTATTATGCCGCAGCTGAAGGCTGTGACGGTAACCAGAATTATCATGTCTGCAACGGGCTGCTGGAATAATTACCTGATGCCTATGTACCTGTTGCAGGATAAGTCCAAATTTACCATTATCCTTGTTATCAAATCGGCGTTTAACCGTACAAACGGGGTGGGAAACCTGCCGAAAGCCTGCGCCACGTGCGCCCTTGGCCTGCTGCCGGTCATTTTGCTGTATCTGTTCCTGCAGAAATACATTATTGAGGGACAGATAGACAGCTCCGTGAAATAACAGGATTGATTTATTGTAACTGTGTTGGTACGGAACGGTTACGGATTATGAATGCAGGAAGGAATAAGAACCATGAAACTATATAAACGTAAGCAAAATGACCCGGCTCCGCTTGGTCAGGCGGATCCCTATATGATAAAGGCCGGAGACGGCAGGTATTATATATATGCCACAGGCCCTTCCGGCCCGCAGCTGTATAGCAGCGACACACTGCTGGAAGGCTGGGAATATGAGGGAGGCTGCCTGGATATGACAGGGCAGAAAAATTGCTGGGCTCCCTGTGTGATTGAGATTGACGGGAAATATTATATGTATTATTCAAGCATGGATGCGGATGATGAGGACGAACATGGACAGACCATGCGGGTGGCTGTTTCGGATTCTCCCGGAGGGGAATTCCGGCTGGTGAAAAATCTCCTGCCGCCTTTTTCCATCGATCCCCATGCGGTTATCACTCCTTCCGGAATGTACTTTTTCTACTGTGTAAATGAATATGAGGCGGAGAGAGTCGGCACGGTGGTTATGTGCGATAAAATGACGGATCCCTTTACCCCGGAGGGAAATCCGGTATGCGTGATCCGGCCGACTCTGGATGAAGAGATTTA
Source organism: uncultured Lachnospiraceae bacterium (assembly GCA_900548905.1). GTDB lineage: Bacteria > Bacillota > Clostridia > Lachnospirales > Lachnospiraceae > Eisenbergiella. The sequence goes on from URMK01000036.1 coordinate 37,379, forward strand.
CCAGAGGGACCGTTTTAAAGAAGGACAGCACTGGCATACCATCGAGGGTGCATTTTATTTCTGCGTAGGCAATACCCATTATCTGATGTATTCCGGCGCCTGCCATCAGAATCCCACATACTTCATAGGCTACAGCGTGGCCCATGGAGCGCCCGATGCGGATTTGAGAACCCTGGACTGGAAAAAATATCCCGATGATACAACCTATGCGCCGCTGCTTTCCAAAAACGATTTTGTGGAAGGCATGGGACATAACAGCGTGATCTTTGATAATGGGAAATGTTATATCGTCTATCATGGACGTGACAAGGAAGGCCGGGCTTCCCGGGAGGAGGCGGCTGAAGATACACGATCCGCCAGAATCGACGAAATGAAAATTGACGGAGATGTCCTATCCGTAGTGCCTACGAGATAATATAACGTAAGGAACAGGGCCGGCATGCTGCCGGCCCTGTTCTGTTATGGAATGATTCGGAAAGCGACGGAAACGGATTCGGACGGTTTATGTATGGTGTGGGAACGGCTGCCCGGATTCATACTTCGGATATGTCTTCGTCGTCCTGATAGTTAATATGTTTTTTAAACATAGGCTCCTGAAGAAAGGAGGACAGATAAAAGAACCCGGCAGGAACGATGAACAGCAGGGGCGGATAATATATCGCCAGTTCCACAGCAAAAACCAGGATACACAGGAGAAGGAAATTTTTAAACAGATGTCCGAAGCTGAGTCTGACGATTAAGGTAAACAGCTCCTGTCTCCTCAGACGGAAACGCCCCAGCAGGGCGAAGCCATGAATCTGTATGCACAGGCAGACGAGAATGGAAAAAATGGAAAAGAATACATACATACTGGCAATGAGGCTGTCCGGTTTCTGCCAGCAAACATAGCAGGTTATACCGAACAGGGCGTATAGGAGAATCAGCAGGGCGGTAAACGGTACCGACTGTTTCAGATTACTTTTGAAAGCATCTTTAAATGTGGTAAACGCATAGCCGCGGTTCTGCCGGATCACCTTTATTATGGTGTGGTAAAGAGCAGAGCTGGAGGCTCCCAGTGTGAGAACCGGCAGACTGCAGAGGCACCACAATACACTGAGAACCACCATATCCGCAGCCTTATTCAAGATTGTCATTAGAGTGCTGTCCTGATTAAACATAGGTTTTCCTTTCCGGGCTTATCAGCCGTTTTCGTATTCTACTTTCATGACGATATCCTGTGCGAAATCGCCGAAGTGTTTGCCGAATAAATTCATCCCGCCCACGTGCTGGCTGTCATTGTCTATTTTCAGGATGAAGGAGAAAAAATAGTCATTCAGCAACCCCAGGCTTTCGATGGTTTCCTCCGAAACCTTTTGGTTGTCAATATAGCAGCCATGGTGGGTGACGTAGATTTTTTTGTATTCGCCGAACTGGGTGTTGGATTCGCTCCACCAGCTGGGATTGTAAATCCCTTTCCTTCCGCCGTAATCTCCTTTGGTAAGAAAGGTGGCCACTTTTTTGTGGTTCAGCTCAAAGGTTATGTCAGAGGGCCAGTTGTTGTTATAGCCGGGGGCCTCAGAGCATATTTCAAAAGAGAATTCAATCTGTGCTACCTTATCCTGCAGGAGGGAATAATTGGAGAACTGGTATTCCAGAAACCCTTTGGTAAACCACATGAGGGAGGCATCTGTACGATCGGGGGAATAAAAGCCGTAAGGGCTGTCCTCATAATACAGATACGAAACAGCGGATGCGATTCCGCAGGGCGGGAATATCTCACAATTGCAGTAATGGCCGATAGGCATGTTTACGAATACAGGAGGCTTGCGGGTTATTTTGCTCACATGGGCGAAAACATCCAGGGATATATTGGCGGTTTTGATACCGCACAGCTTCTGGGAACCGCGCATGCCGGGCTTGGGAACGACGGTTATGAGATTGGCCTCCTTCAGTGTTTTGATATGAAGGCACATGGAGGACATGGGAAGATAAAAGGCTTCTGCAAGCTCACTGATAGTCATGGATTTGGCAACCAGGCATTTCAGGATTTCCAGGCGGGTTTCCGAGGACAAGGCCCGGCATATTTTGGCAGTGGTTTCCGTGTCGGATAAATCCATAACGATATCTTTTTTGTTTTTTATTTCTTCGTACATAAGCTGTGCTCCTTTATACTTGGCTGGACGGTAGCATATGCGGATTCTAAACAAAGTATAAAAGGAAAAGGCAGTTATTGCAAGACATAATTACATTAAAAATGTATTAAATAGGATATTGGCATATAAAATGTATAGTATTAAACTTAGATATTGAAAAATAATGTATAAATTATATAATCAAAGTATCCATAAGTACAAAAAATATGGATGAGAAAGGCGGGTGAAGATTTGAACATTTTATGGATCTGTACAGATCAGCAAAGAGCGGATACCCTGGGGTGTATGGGAAATAAATGGGTGCATACACCTAATCTGGATCGCCTGGCATCCGAGGGAGTGGTGTTTGAAAATGCCTATTCCCAAAGCCCTGTCTGTGCGCCGAGCAGGGGAAGCTTTCTGTCCGGACGTTATCCAAGAACCTGCGGACCCAGGCAGAACGGACAGGATATCGACAGCAGGGAACGGCTGCTGCCCAGGATCCTGGCTGACAACGGATATTACTGCGGACTTGCCGGCAAACTGCATCTTTCCGCCTGCCATCCGGATACGGGGCGGCTGGAAGAGGCGCGTATTGACGATGGGTACCATGTATTCTCCTGGTCACACCATCCCCAGCCCCATCAGGGTACAAACTGGCCGGCCAACGCTTATAACCGGTTCCTGCTGAAAAACGGGAGGGACTACATCACCCCGGACAGAGAGGATTGTACCTACGTCCAGACCGGTGTGGAGGAAACATGGCATCAGACAACCTGGTGTGCGGATGAAGCACTCCGGTTTATGGAAAACGCCAGGGTTTTCGGAAAGGACTGGATGTTTTCCCTGAATTGTTTTGATCCCCACCATCCCTTTGATCCTCCGGCGGATTATCTGCAGCGTTATCTGGATAAGCTGGATCAGCTTCCTCTTCCCAATTACGGGGAAGGAGAACTTGCGGATAAGCCGGTTTTCCAGCAGAAAGATCATGAAGGAGCTTATGACACCAAAGGGTATTATGCGTATGACAGCATGAACGATCATGATCACAGGATGATCCGGGCCGCTTATTGGGCCATGGTGGATCTCATTGATAAACAGGTAGGCAGGCTGCTTGATTATCTGGACAGAACCGGCCAGAGGGATGATACACTGATTGTATTCCATTCGGATCATGGGGAGAACCTGGGAGATCACGGCATGTATTTAAAAGGACCTTATTTCTATGAAAATAATGTCCATGTGCCGCTGCTTATCAGCTGGCCCGGCAAGATTCCGGGAGGCCGCAGAAGCAGGGCACTGGTGGAGCTTACCGATTTGGCCCCTACTTTATGTGACGCTGCCGGGATCCCTGCCTGGGAAGGTTTTCAGGGGAAATCCTTCTGGAAGCTGCTTACAGGGGAAGCGGATCTGCATACGCACAGAAGCAGCGTGTACAGTGAGTATTATAACAGCAATATCAACCACAGAGATCCGCTGGCCTTTGCGACCATGGTGTGCGACGGCCGCTATAAGCTGGTGAGGGTACACGGCTGCCGGGAAGAGGAAACCTGCTGCACAGAGTTGTACGATTTGCAGGAACAGCCATTAGAAAGGAAAAATCATAACCGGGATCCCGCAATGGCGGATGTGAAAATGCGCCTGCTGGAAACCATGTGCGACCGGATGGCAGGGACCTGCGATCCCCTTCCGGTGAGAAAGGCCTGCTGGTAAACAAGAGCGATGAAGGTACGGAACAATGAAAAAGGAGGATATTATGGGATTAGTAAGAGTAAGGGATATTTTAAAGATGGCGGATGACAACCGTTTTGCGGCGGCGGCTATTGATGTATTTGATTTCCAGTCCGCGGAGTGGGTGGTGAAGGCGGCGGAAAGAGAACAGGTACCGGTGCTGCTGATGTTTTACCCGGATATGAGTTCCTTTATCCCATTCAGCACGATGGCGGGTATTGCCGTGGATCTGGCAAAACAGGCGAGCGTGCCTGTGGGGGTCCATCTGGATCACGGGAAATCCTACGATGTGGCGGTAGGAGGGATCGCCGCAGGTTTTCCTTCCATCATGTATGACGGATCCGCAAGGCCCTTTGAAGAAAATCTGGAAGTTACGGCAAGCGTGGTGAAATGCGCCCATATCATGGGGATTGATGTGGAGGCGGAGCTGGGGACTGTGGGTCAGGGAAGCCGGAAAGAGGATTTCTGCAATGAAGAGCTGTATACCAAACCGGAAATGGCAAAAGATTTTGTGGAAAGAACACAGGTGGATTCTCTGGCGGTAGCTATCGGAAACAGCCACGGCCATTATGTATGCGAGCCGCATCTGGACATCCGGAGGCTGGATGAAATCAATAAAACCATTGATGTACCGCTGGTACTTCACGGCGGTTCCGGAATCCCGGCAGAGCAGATGATTGAATCCGTAAAATACGGAATCAATAAAGTGAATATCGGTACGGAATTCTTTGAAAAATGCAAAAACTGCGTGGCGGCTCATATGGGGGCGGACGGCTTTATCCTGGATCATTATAAAGAAGCGGGAGAAGAGGTGATCGATTTTGTGAGAGGCCGGATTGCCAGAATCAATCCGTATCATTTCACGCTCTGAGCGGCGGCACGCCGGGATAATGCGGGAGGGTTACAGATATGGGAATGAAAGAATCCATGGAAACAAGCCGTTCCATAGAGGTGGTGGGAATCGGGATCCCCTATTATGATATGGTGATCAATGTGAACAAAATGCCGGGGCTTGACGGAGCGGCAAGCGCCAACGAGGCTTTCTACCAGGGAGGGGGAAAGGTGGCAACAGCTATGGCGGCGGTGGCACGGCTGGGAAGAAGAGCCGGTATCATCGCCAAGGTGGGGGAAAACCACAGGGGAAGATTTGTCCTTGAGGATTTCCGGTACAACGGTGTGGATACTTCGGCTGTGATCGTAGATGAACCGGAAACCTCCAGCCCCTTTTGCCTTTCCTTATCCGAGGAAGAGCACAAAACCAGAATTTTTATAGGCAAAGAGGGAACGGCGGGGGAGCTGCAGCCGGAAGAAATTGATTATGGCTATCTGGGGCAGGCGAAGTATCTGCATCTGGAAAACGGAAGGCCGGCCAGCGCGGCGGCGGCCCGTTTTGCAAAGGAGCGCGGAATCGTGACGGTGATGGATGCGGATAATTATCAGGAGGGGATTGTTAAGCTGCTTCCTTTTCTGGATGTATTTATCGCATCGGAGTTCTTTTACCGTGATATGTTTGGCGGACTGGCTTATGAAGCGGGATGCCGGAAGCTGATGGAAGCCGGGCCGTCTGTTGTGATCGTGACGCTTGGCAGCCGGGGGAGTGTGGGACTGACGGAGAAGGACGGCTTCTTTTGTACCGAAAGCTTCCGGGTGCCGGTACGGGATACCACCGGTGCGGGGGATGTGTTTCACGGGGCCTATATTGTAGGGATGCTGGAAGGCATGGAGGCGCCGGAATGCGCCAGATTTGCCAGTGCGGTTTCCGCTGTCAAATGTACCTGCTTCGGCGGCAGGACAGGGATACCGGACAGGGAAACGGCAGGAAAATTCCTGGAAACTGGAGTTATCGACGACACGGAGGCGCTGGAGCGTCTGGATTATTACAGAAAGAATCTTTAGGGAGATTAGAAAATGGTAAAATTGGGGAAAACGGATATACAGGTTTCCGAAATCATTCAGGGAACCTGGGTTATGGGAAAGGATTATTGGGGAGGCGCGGAAGATAAGGAGTCCATGGAAGCGATTCAAAGTGCACTGGAACACGGCATCCGGACCTTTGATACGGCATATATCTATGGAAAAGGCCATGCTGAAGAGCTGTTGGGGGCAGCGCTGCACGGTGTGCGGGATACCTGTACGGTTATTACCAAGCTGTGGAAAACGGACATGGCAAAGGAAAGGGTGCAGCAGGGCCTGGAGGAAGCGATGCGGCGGCTTCAGACAGATTATATTGATGTCTTTTTCATCCACTATCCTTCGGAAACCGTACCGATAGAAGAAACGATGACGGAGCTTATGCGGCTGAAGGGAGAAGGGAAAATCGGTGCAATCGGTGTATCCAATTTCAGCCTCAGGCAGATGGAAGAGGCCATGCAGTTTGGGGATATTGACGTGATACAGCCCTGCTACAGCCTGCTCTGGCGGTTTATTGACAGGGATATCCTGCCCTTTGTCATCAGGAACAAGATCGCAGTGATTCCTTATTCCCCTTTGGGGCAGGGGATCCTCACCGGTTCCATGAAGCCGGGCCATACCTTCCGGGAGGGGGATTCCCGGCAGAATACGCCTTTGTTTGCGCCGGAGAATTTCGAACGGGCGCTGGCTGTAACGGAACGGGTGAAAGAGGTTGCACGAAAATATGATAAGACGCCGGCGCAGACCGCCGTACGCTGGGTTATGCAGTGCGAGGGCATGACGGCTCCTATTGTGGGAGCCAGGAAAAGAAGCCAGGTGGAGGATAATGCCGGCGCCATAGGCTGGGAGCTTGCGACAGAGGATATGGAGTATCTGGATGCATACAGCAGGGAATTTGCCTACAGCCTGCCCATGTATAAAACATTATTTGACAAAATAATTGAGAAGGAATAGTAACGTGAAAAACATCATGGGGGTAATTATGGTATGAAGAACAGGGATAAACAGCTTAAGGTAGGCCTGGTCCCCACGCGGAGAGAGGCCTTCGCCAATGAAACCACCACAAGACAGAAGGAAGCGGTGGTACAAAGATTCCGTCAGCTGGCGGACGAACTGGATTTTACAATAGTGGACATCGAAGATATTAATGAAGAAGGCATGCTAATGACTTACCGGGATGCGGAGGCCGCTTACGATAAGCTGTCTGCCGCCAGGGTGGATGCCCTGATTTTCCCGCACTGCAATTTCGGGCAGGAGGAGGCGGTGGGCAGGCTGGCAAAGGACATGAATCTGCCGGTCCTCATATGGGGGCCGAGGGACGGCTGTCCCAAAGGGCTGGAATGGCGGCCTACAGACAGCCAGTGCGGCATGTTTGCCACCACAAAGCTTCTCATGCACTATGGTGTTACCTTTTCCTACATAGAAAACTGTGAGATGGAAAGCGCTGTTCTTAAGGAGGGGCTGGCCGATTTCCTGGCGGCGGCAAATGTGGTAAAAGCCTTCCGTGCCCTGCGCATAGCCCGGATCAGCAGCAGGCCGAAGGAATTCTTAAGTGTCATGGTCAATGAAGCGGAGCTTCTGGAAAAATATGATGTTGAAATCGTACCGGGAGAGCCAACAGTCATCCTGGACCGGGTGGATCGTATCCTGGCGGGGGATAAGGCGCGTATGGAGGATCTGCTTACGAGTCTGACGGACGCGGGGCTTGATATCAGTGCGCTGGGGGAAAAGAGATATCCGCTGGCCGCCATTGAACTTGCGCTTCTGGATTTTGCCGGAGAGAATGACTGTAATGCCCTTTCCTGCGAGTGCTGGAATCTGTTCCGGAAAAAATACGGGGTTTCCCCCTGCTTTATCCTGGGGGATTTGAATGACAGGGGACTTCCGGCTGCCTGCGAAAATGATGTGCATGCCGCAATTACTTCCGTTATGGCTGTGGCGGCGGCCCGGTACAAGACGCCGTCTTTTGTGGCGGATCTCACGATCAGACATCCGGAAAACGACAATGCGGAGCTTCTGTGGCATTGCGGTTCCTTTGCCAAGGCACTGAAAAAGAAAGGCGTGCCGGGAAGCGTCATCCGGGAGGGTAAGGGCTTTTATGAGCTGGAAGGCGGTTCGGTTACCGTGCTGCGGTTTGACGGAAACCATGGGGAATATTATATGTTTGCCGGGGAAGCCCGGGGAGTGGACGGCCCTGTCACTAACGGGAACTATCTCTGGATCGAGACGGATAACTGGGTGAAGTGGGAGAAGAAGTTTATATTCGGGCCTTATATCCATCATGTGGTGGGGATCCATGGAAGCTATTCCGGCATTATCCGGGAAGCATGCCGTTATTTGGGGATCCGGATCGATCTGCCGGATATGCCGAACCAGTATTGATAAGCGGGGAATAAGAATGAGAGGCGATAAAAAGACCATCCGGATCTTCTGGACATTGTTTGCCTTTAATGCGTTCTTTTATGTGCCGGGAGCCACCTTCGGCGCCTATATCGGCGTATATTACCGCTCCCGGGGCATGGATGTGTCCCAGATTGGCCTGCTCTCTGCAATCGGGCCGCTTCTGGCCCTGATCATGCAGCCCCTGTGGGGTATCGTCTCCGACAGGAAGGGCCGGCACATGGCAATACTGCGCCTTGCCCTCATCGGGTCGGCAGCGGGGGTTCTGTGTTATTACCGGGCGGATACGTTCTGGCTTTTTGCCGCATGTGTGCTTGTCTATAGTTTCTTCAACTGTGCGGTAGGGCCTATCGGAGATTCCATTGTGGTGGATATGGCGCTGGAAAACGGCCTGCAGTTCTCCTCCATCCGGATGGGAGGAACACTGGCTTATGCGGTGGTAGTTATTTTTGCGGGAATGTATCTGAAAACAAACCCCACCGCGTCCTTCGGGATCACGGCGGCCGCATGGACGGTGATGCTGTTTACAACGCTGTTCATGAACGGGGAAGTGAAGAAATATAAGTGTGAGAAACGGACAGGTATTCTGACGGTGTTTAAAAACAGGAAAATACTGTTTGTGCTGTTTTACGCCTGTATTTTCCAGATAGTCCTGGGCTGCTACGGCTCTTTCCTGGGCCTTGTCGTGACGGACATGGGGTATGATAATGCCACGATAGGCCGTTTGATGTGCGTTTCCGCACTCAGTGAAATACCGGTTCTTCTCTGCATCGGTTATGTTTCCAGGAAAATCCGGATTGAATATCTTCTGCTCATTGCGGGGGCGGCCATGACCATAAGAATCTGGCTGCCTCTGACCGGAAGCATAGCCGGGGTGTTTCTGGGACAGTCCCTTCAGGGAATGACTTATATGATCATGTATTACAGCTGTGTCATGTTTATGAACCAGAATCTTTCCAAAGAGCTGCATGGTACGGGGCAGTCCCTGTTTTATATGGTTCAGACGGGGCTGGCCTGTACCTTCAGCAACATTTTGGGGGGCTGGCTGGGAGGAAAAATCGGTCTCCTCAGAACCTATTTCCTCTATGGCCTGATTCTGCTCTTCGTCACGGTGCTTTGTGCATTTGTGCTGAGGAGCCATTTTCATAGAAAAAAACAAGAGCAAAAGGAGGCGGAATTTTTATGAGTGAAGCAGGATCATTGCTGGCAGGACTTACCTGCCTGGCAGATGCAAAAACAAGATCGATCAGCCCGGAAAATTTCCATGGGGAAAAGGGGAAGGGCGGTATGGCGGTGGAAGGCATCGGAAAGGAATGTGCCAGGCAGCTGGGGCAGGGATGGAAAATCTCCCCGTCGGTGGAGATAGGAGGCAGGGAGCTTCTGGTACTTGCGGATATCGAAGGAAGCGGTATCATCCAGCATATCTGGCTGACCTGTCCCCATGAGGACTGGCGTTTCCTGATACTGCGCATGTATTGGGACGGGGAGGAAGCCCCTTCCATTGAAGTACCTCTGGGGGATTTCTTTTGCATGGGATGGTGCGAGCCGGGGCTTCTGCAGTCCCTTCCGGTATGTGTCAATCCAAACGGAGGGATGAACAGCTACTGGCAGATGCCGTTCCGTAAAGGGGCAAGGGTGACACTGGAAAACCTGACGGACAAAAAGAGCGTGGTTTATTATCAGATCACTTATGCCCAGACAGCAGTGGCGGAGGATACCCCTTATTTCCACGCCTGTTTTTCCCGGGATAACCCGCTGGAATATAAGAAAAACCATGTCATTCTTCCGTATGCCGGGGGAAAGGGGCAATATGTGGGAACCTATCTCGCCTGGGGAGTGAACAGCAACCGTTGGTGGGGAGAAGGGGAGATCAAGTTTTATATGGACGGGGACAAAGAATTTCCCACCATCTGCGGAACGGGCACGGAGGATTATATCGGCGGTGCCTGGAATTTTGAGTATCCCAAGGGGGAATATTGCAGGTTTTCCAGCCCTTATTCCGGCCTGCATCAGATCATTCGTCCGGACGGCCTGTACGTTTCCCAGCAGCGTTTTGGCATGTACCGTTTTCATCTGACCGATCCGATACGGTTTGACCGGGATCTGCGTGTGGAAATCCAGGCGCTGGGCTGGCGGAGCGAGGGCCGCTACCTTCCATTGCAGGATGACATAGCATCCGTGGGCTACTGGTATCAGCTGGAGCCTCACAGGCCGCTTCCGCCGCTGCCGGGCGCGGATGAGCTGGAAGTGAACTGATATGGAAAAAGTACGGATACATTTGGATACGGATTTGGGGGCGGACGTGGATGATCTATGTGCATTAGCCTGGCTGATGCGCAATCCGAAGGTGGAGATAACAGGAATTACCACCTGCCTGGAACAGGGCGGTGTGCGTGCGGCTTATGCGGAGGATATTCTGCGGCAATACGGACAGGGAGTCAGGGTACCGGTTGTCGGAGGGGCGGATTATACCTGGTCGGGGGAAAAGGATTTTTCATTTACCTATGCCCATGAGGAAAGAATGTTCGGGCACCGTTATCCCAGGAAGGCGGCCTATCAGTCCCGGGCAGTTTCTTCTATCCGGGAGAGTCTGGAACAGGGGGCTGTGGTGGCGGCTATCGGCCCTCTGACCAATATAGCGGAATTCGACCGGGAATATCCCGGAAGGCTGAACCGGAATAATTTATTTATTATGGGGGGCTGTCTGCATCCGCCGGAAGAAGGGTGGCCCCAATGGGGGCCATCCAGTGACTGGAATCTGCATATGGACAAGGATGCGGCACAATGGGTGATGAACCGGATATCTCTTACTATGGTGGAGGTGGCAGTTACGCTGAAAACTTATCTGACGGAACGGGATTGCAGGCAGCTGGATAAAGGGGATTGCTTCTGCAGGCTGCTTGCCCGTCAGGCAAGGGAATGGAGAACGGTATCCGGCTTTATAGAAGAGCAGGCGGCGCAGTGTACCCGTTTGCCTTCCGATTTGTGCAATTTCCATTATGATCCGCTGACCGTGGCGATTGCATCCGGATATGAGCACATCAAAAGTGAGGATATCCGGATCCGTTTTTTGGCAGGGGAAGCAGGGGAGGAATATGTATTACAGGAGGTGTCGGAGGGAAACCCTGTACGTGTGATAACGGATGTAGACACAGAAGCATTTAACCGAGATTGGCTTGCGGTGGTAACAGGCACCTCAATCTCTGACAGTAATCCGGCTTACATATAAAGACAGGACTTGTCAGATAAGCAGGAGGCGGGATTGCAAAAGGGAGGTTTTATGAGCACTTTTACATATTATAAGGACAGGCAGCGGACCATATCGTTCCCGGTGGGGGGATTAGGAACCGGAAGCATCGGGATTGCAGGAAACGGCTGTCTGATAGACTGGCAGGTATATAACCGGCCTGCTATGGGAACGAGGAACGGTTACAGCCACTTTGCCGTGAAAGCACAGGATGAAACAGGACTGCTGGATGCCAGGGTTCTTGTGTCGGATCTGGAGAAGCCTTATATGGGGCAGGTGGATGAAAAAACCATGCTGGGTATGCCCCATTTCCGGGAACTGGTGTTTGAAGGAAGGTATCCTGTGGCGGAATTGTCTTTTCTGGATGAAAGGTTCCCGGGAAAGGTTACCCTCCGGTATTATAATCCCCTGATTCCTTTAAATGATAAGGACTCAGGTATTCCGGGGCTGTTTGCGGATATGATTGTGGAAAATACCACGGATCACACCATACGCTATACGGCGGCAGGGGTGGTAACCAATCCCAATAAAGGCCGCTGCACCAGCAACCATTATTTCGAGGACGGAAGGGTGAAGGGAATCCGTTTTGCAACGGACGGAATGGATGAAAAGGATGTTTCCTACAGTGATTTCACCCTGGCGACGGACTCGGAGGAGGTATCATACCAGGAATACTGGTTCCGGGGGAACTGGCGGGATCATGTGGAAACCTACTGGCGGGAATTCGCTTCATGTAAGCCTCTGCCAAACAGGCATTATGAGGCAGGGATCGCAGATTATAAGGATACGGGTATCCTTTGTGCCAGCCAGGTTATCGCGCCCGGGGAAAAGAAGGAATTCCATTATATACTCACCTGGAATGTACCTAACTGCAGCAATTACTGGAGCGGCCTGGATATCAGCACCTCCAATATCCATTATGATGTATGCGACCGGACACCCTGGAAAAATTATTATGCGGTGCTTTTTCAGGATTCCCGGGCAAGCGCTGCCTATAGTCTGGAAAACCGGCCCCGCCTTCTGGCGGAAACGAGGGAATTTATGGATGCTATGTACAGCACTTCCATCCCGGAAGAAGCTCTGGACGCGGTTACGGCAAATCTGGCAATCCTGCGTTCGCCTACCTGTCTGCGGCTGGAGGATGGATCCTTTTACGGCTGGGAGGGCTGCTTTGATGATGTGGGAAGCTGTGAAGGGACCTGTACCCATGTGTGGAATTATGCCTATGCGCTGCCTTTTCTTTTTCCTGCACTTTCCCGGAGCATCCGGGATCTGGAATATACCTACAGCCAGCAGAAGGACGGCGGACTGGAATTCCGTCTCCGCCTGCCGCCGGGAAGTACGGGCAGGCGGTTCCATTCCTGTGTGGACGGACAGCTTGGCAGTGTGATGCTGATCTACAGGGATTACAAAATAAGCGGCGACAGACAGTGGCTGGAAGGAAAGTGGGAGAAGATCAAGAAAGCGGTTGCCTATGCCTGGTCGGAGGAAAATACGGATGCCTGGGACAGGAAGAAACAGGGCGTTCACGGCAGGCAGCACCATACCCTGGACATGGAGCTGTTCGGCCCCAACGCCTGGCTGCAGGGTTTTTATGTGGGAGCGTTGTATGCAGCAGCGGAAATGGCGTCTGTTCTGGGAGACAGGGAGGCGGAAACGGAGTATGGGCAGCTTGCTGCAAAAGGCAAGGAATATCTGAACCGGGAGCTTTTTAACGGGGAATATTTTTACCAGAAGATCGATGTCCGTGATTCTTCCATAGCAGAGCGGTTTCAGGCCGGCAGCGATTATTGGAACGAGGAAAAAGGACAGATAAAATACCAGATAGCCGAGGGCTGCGGGATCGATCAGCTCCTGGCACAGTGGCATGCGAACCTGTGCGGCCTGCCTGAAATATTTGAAGAGGAAAAAGCGCGTACAGCACTGACTTCTATTTTCCGCTATAATTACAAGCCGGCACTGGGGGAGATTTATAATCCCTGGCGTATTTTCGCTATTGATGAAGAAAGCGGTGTCATCATGTGCGAATGGCCGGAGGGGACGGATAAGCCTGCCATACCATTGACTTATGCACAGGAGTGTATGGACGGCATGCAATATCAGGTGGCATCCCATATGATTCAGGAAGGAATGACAGAACAGGGGGAACGGATAATAAAGGCGGTACGGGAGAAATACCGGGGGGATAACAGGAACCCCTGGTGTGAAATCGAATGCGGCAGCTACTATGCCCGTTCCATGGCAAGCTATGCGCTGCTGCTTTCCTACAGCGGATTTATCTATGATGCGGCATCCGGCGTCATGGGTTTCCGTCCGGCCGGGAGAAAGGAGAAAGAAGGCTTTTCCAGCTTCTGGTCCATGGGCAGCGGGTGGGGAACCGTCCGTTATGGAGAGGACGGCGGCGTCCGGCTTGTCATTCTACATGGCAGTCTTATGCTGAAGCAGTTTGTTTACGGAACCGGAGAAAACGTGACGGCGGTATCTGCGGATGGGGAAAAGACGGCATTCATCCGGGAAAAGGATGCCGTGAGCTTTCCGGAAGAAATAAGAATAGAGAAAAGCCTGGAACTGAAGGCGGATTAATCCGCCTTCAGTTCTGTCCGCCGTCCGGTTTGGAAGGATTGGACAGCCCCATAAGCCAGCTCCAGTGCCCGCAGACCCCTTCTGGCGGGAACCGGCGGTTTTTGGCCCGCCCGCAGTGCCGGGATAAGCGCGTCCAGATGCCGGTCCAGATTCCGGCCAAAGCTTCGCTTATCGTCCTCAAAGAACCCGGCCTGCCAGGTTTCCGCCGTGTCGCTGTCTGTGGACTGGAAGGAATAGGAGCGCACATTATCTTCTATGAGAATCCTTCCGTCCGTGCCTCCGATTTCCACAAGCTGGGAGAGACGGTTATGTTCGTTGGCATCCAGCGTCGCAAGAAAAGAACCCACAGCTTTGTTTTCAAAACGAAGAGCCAGTGTAAAACTGGAATAGCTGTTGCGGCCGCCGTTGTCCGTCATTTCCGCCATACAGGAACGGATAGGACCGCAGAGGTGTTCCAGCAGATCCAGCCCATGGCATTGGGCTTCGATTAGATTTAAATAAGGGTGATCCAGGTAAGGCGTATCCCAGCCATGGCCGAAACGCCAGTGCGCGAATACCAACCGTCCCAGGCGGCCTTCATCGATGGCCTGTTTGGCTTTCAGGCAGGGAATGCTGTATCGCTGGTTGAAATCGATGGCATAGAAGAGGTTTTTTTCTTCCGCCTTCTCCACAAGGGCCCTTGCTTCCTCCAGTTTATAGGCAAGGGGCTTTTCCGACAAAAGGGGAACACCCGCTTCTATGACAGTCATGGTGGGTCCGAATGTATGCTGGGCGGGCAGGCAGAGGGAAACGAAATCCGGCCGTTCCTTCTCCAGCATCTCCGGGATGGAAAGGTAACAGGGAACCCCGAATTCTGCGGCTCTTTTCTGCGTCCGTTCGGGCGAGCGTCCGGCAATTGCGATTAGCTGTGTGTCGCTTCGTCCGGAAAAAGCCCTGGCGTGCTGATAGCCCCAATTACCGGCGCCGACCACCGCAACCCGTAATTTATTTTTTTCCATGCGGAATACCTCCTTTTTCCGGTGCTTCCTGAAAGAAAAGAGGCTGGGGATCTGTGGAAGGCCCGTCCACCACCAGAATATCCGGCCCGCCTTCCTTTTCTTCGAAACGGATGCGATCCACACAGAGGCGGCGCGGGCTCATCTTAGTCCTATCATAATGCTGATGATATACGATAAACATCCGGGTATGATCCGGCGACCAGGTAATACAGTGATGGCCTACGCCATGTACCTTGTCGTTGGAACGAAGGATCGGGTTGTTTTCATATTTCGTGAATTCCCCAAGAGGAGAGGAAGCAACCGCATAGCCGGAGCCATAGCTGGACAGGCAGTGGCTGCCGGAATAGGTGAGATAGTAAAGCCCCTTATGAAGCAGCATATACGGCGCTTCATTTACGGGCCACTGGATGCATTCCCAGGGAGTGTCCGGTACCAGAAGACGGGTAAGCGTTTCTTCCCGGATACCGAGCAGATCGCCGGTCATTTCAGCGCCCCATATTTGGTTGGAATCAAAGAACCGCACAAAATAAAGATACCAGCTCCCATCCGTATCCTGGAAAAAGTGACTGTCTATTTCCTTGATATCTTCATGAAGCGGTTTTTTCACCTCCTGGATAAAAGGGCCGAGGGGCGATTTGCTGGTGGCGATGCACAAATGCTCTTCCACGGAATAGGAAAGATAAAAGGTATTGTTTGTAAAGATGATATCAGGCGCCCAAAACTGCTTTTCCCCCCAGGAATCGCAGGCTTTCAGCGCCATACCTCTGTCGGTCCAGTGCACCAGATCCAGCGAAGTGTAGACCTTGAAGCCCATTTCCGAATCGTCCTTCATGTCCGTATTGGTGGCATAAAGATAATAAGTTCCTTCATAATAGATGACGTCCGGATCGGCGCAGCCGTCCAGAACCGGGTTTGTAAACATTTCCGCTCCCATTAAAATACCTCCTGTGTTCCTTTGAATTTGCAGGCGGCCTTTTTGGCCTGTAACCTGCCGCTGGTTCTATTTTAGCAAATGCGGCGGGGAGAAGAAACCGTTTCGATGCGTTCCAGTAATTTTATATCCACTTTGAAAAACAACTACAAAAATGGTAAAGGAGTAAGCATGAGAGAAAAAGCATTAATAAAAGAAGGAAAGCTGCTGCCTTCGGAATACAGCAGGAGAAGAGAGAGGGATATCGCCTATCTCATGGAGCTGAAGGAGGAAAATCTTCTGTTTCCTTATTACACGGAAGCCGGATTAAACGGCCGCCTGAATTACCGTCCGGGGCCGGAGCTTCACGGGGGCTGGGACAGCCCTCTCAGCCAAATCCGGGGAACCTTTACCGGGCACTGGCTGAGCGCGGCCGCCAGGCTGTATCAGGAAACAGGGGACAGCCGGCTGAAGGCCAAAGCGGACTACATCACAGCGGAAATCGGGCGCTGCCAGGAGGCAAACGGAGGGGAGTGGGCATTTCCTATTCCTGAGAAATACCTGTATGGGTTAAAAGAAGGCCGGCATTTCTGGGCACCGCAGTATGTCTGCCACAAGGTGATGATGGGTCTGCTGGATATGTATCAGTATGCTGGCAATTCCGGTGCGCTCACTATCCTTCGGGGCTGTGCGGACTGGTTCTGCCGGTTTACCCGGGATATCCGTGCAGACACCATGGCGGATATGATGGACAGGGAAGAAACCGGCGGAATTATGGAGTTGTGGGCTGATCTTTACGATGTCACCGGCGATCCCCGCCATCTGGAGCTGATGAGGCGTTACGAGAGAACCCGGCTTACCGGGCCGCTTCTGGAAGGCAGGGATGTGCTCACCAACATGCATGCCAACGCCACCATACCGGAAATCCACGGCTGCGCCAGGGCCTATGAGGTGACGGGGGAACAGCGGTATCGGGATATTGCGGAAAGCTACTGGAGGCTGGCCGTGGAAGAACGGATGCCCTTTGCCACAGGAGGACAGACGGATGCGGAGGTCTGGACGCCGCGGAATAAGCAGGCGGCGCGGCTTTCCGATATGAACCAGGAACATTGTGTGGTTTATAATATGATCCGCCTGGCAGATTACCTTTACCGCTTCAGCGGGGAGAAGAAATACCATGATTACATAGAGCTGAACCTGCATAACGGGCTTCTGGCACAGGGCTTTTGGGAGGCAAGGGCGCTGGACGGCGCGTTGGAGCCTCATGTTCCGGATTCCGGCATCGTCTGTTATTACCTGCCGCTGGCCCCCGGATCCGTAAAGAAATGGGGGAGAAAGACGGAGGATTTCTGGTGCTGCCATTGTACGGCGGTACAGGCCAATGCCCGATACCGGGAATGGATCTGGTACCAGGATCAGGAGGAAATCACGGCTGCGCAGTATATTCCGTCGGAAGTAACAACGCAGATAGGAAACAGCCGGGTGACACTGACAATGAAGGAAAGTAATTTGGGCGGTAATTATCTGCAGATATTTGAAGTGGCGGAAAAAATACCGGTAAGACCGGAATTTAGCGGAATGGATATTACCGTTTCCGTGCAGGAACCGACAGCTTTCGTCCTGCGTCTGCGCAGTCCGTGGTGGCTGAAGGGGAAGGCCCGCATTTTCCTGGACAGGGAAAAGGAAATTCCCTACAGCGAGAAAGACGGGTATCTGTGTATAGAAAGAAAGTGGGAGGAAACGCAGCGTCTCACCATAGAGCTTCCTAAAGGGCTTACCAGCTGGCCGCTGGCGGATGAAGAGGAAACCGTCGCGTTCCTCGACGGACCGGTGCTTCTGGCCGGGCTTACGCCGCATGCCCGGATGCTTTATGGAAACAGGCACATGCCGGAGCGGCTTCTGGCAGCGGATCATGAACGGGAATGGGAGGCCTGGAAAGGCGGCTTCAGGACTGTGGGACAGGATAAAAATTTCCGTTTGATTCCTTTGAAGGAAATCGGACGGGAGTGTTATACAGTTTATTTTCCGGTAAAAGAAAGAGAAGGAAATAATAAGGCATGAAACACCAGGTCGGCGAAAAAGTCAACTTTTTTATTGTCCTGAATTATGATATGATAATAAAATATAGTAACAGTTCAGCCGTCTGAACTGTTACGAAAGAAAAGCAGATAGGATATACGTTTGCTATAAAATAGACAGGTATTCCCGGATGCCGGCCGGAATAAGAGTTCGGAAGGGAGGCGGCATGTACGAGTGTACGGAAGCGATTTACCACAATGAGATATGGAAGGCAGCTTCTTTAAAGGATGAAAATGGGAATTATAAGCAGGAGCTGCGTCTGCAGATGAAAAAGGAAAGCCAGAAGAACCGCTTTATCTGCCCGGAGTGCGGGGAAAGCCTTATTCTTAATGCGGGAAATATCAGGCAGCCTTATTTCAGCCATTTTGCGGGGAGCGATTGTGTGCTGACAAGCAAAGAGCTGGCGGAGAGCAGCCGGCAGATGAGAAACAGGATGCTGCTGCTGGCAAAAAGCAGCTTTCCTGATTCCGATATACGGGAATATGCACCCTTAGAGGGAAATATGCGCAGTCAGATTCTTATTTCGCTCCCTGATAGAAAAATTGCGTTGAATTATGTTTCCGATTTCGTGAAGCTTGAACAGTTGGAGAAGAAGAATGCGTGCATCAGGGAAAAAGGGATACTGCCTGTGTGGTTCACTCCGTTCCGAGCGGAGGGAAGGGAGAAGCTGACCACGGCGGAGTATCTGATAAGCGCCGTGCAGCCGGTTCTCAAATGCATTGACTGGGGAAGGCAGCTTATTTATATGAGGGAATATGACAGGGGCGCGGACCGGATTATATGGGAGAACTGCTATTGCCTGGAAGAGCTGAGACTGGATGAGGAAGGGGAATTTGTCTGCAGGGAGCAGATAGAACCGGATCAAAGCCGGCTGCCTAAACGCAGGCAGGAGGAAAAGCAGCAAGAGGAAAAACAGCACAGGCTGGAGAGCGGGAGATGTGCCGCCGGCCGGCTGTTCCGGCAGACGGAAAACATCACCATACCTGATTATAAGCCGGATCAGGTAGTGATGCGGGTTCCGAGAGAAGAATACCTGCGTCAGGAATATTTTTATGGACAGGCCGTTTACCTGGAAGCATTTGATGAGTACTGGATTCTGAAAAAGCTGAAGGGAGAGAGCCGGGAACGGACAGCGGCGGGAGCCGTAAGGGAAATGTTCCTGGAGTATGCGGATTATGAGCTTTTGCACCTTCAGGAAAAGGAAGAAAAAGAGCGATTCTTAAGACAGGTATTATGGGCTTTGGAAGAAGTACGGGACAGCAAAGAATGGCTGAAGGCCGCAAGGCAGAGTCTTTTAACATCCAATTGACTTCTGATACGGGAGAAAACCACTTATGGTAACCATCAAGCAAATAGCGGAAGAACTGGGAATAAGCCCCACAACGGTATCCAATGTCATCAACGGGCGTACCGGCAAAATGTCGGCGGAAACCAGGAAAAAGATTGAAGAAGCCCTGTGGAAATACCACTATGAGGTGGCGGGCAAGAGCGGCGGCATGGCGGCGGAAGAGAATATGATCGCAGTGGGATTCTGTATGGGACAGAACAAAAATGTCCTGACGGATCCCTTCTGCGGAGAGCTTCTGGGTGCGATCCAAAGGGCGGTGAAGGAATATGGCAGGTATATTGTGATTGATGTACCGGAGACGGAAGAGGATCTGGTCCGTCTGTGCGCCCCCTGGAATATAGACGGGGCGATTGTTCTGGGCTGGAATCCGGAGCAGTGTTCCAGGCTTCAGAAAAAAATGGGGAAGCCTCTTGTTTTTATCGATTCCTGTTTTGAGGATAATGAGGAATATGATAACATCGGCCTGCAGGACTACGAAGGGGCCTTTGAGCTGATCTCCTATCTCCTCCGTCTGGGGCACCGGTCCATCGCTTTTTTCTCGGATCAGGAGCCTCCTCTGGCCAGCAACCGGGAACGGCTGAAGGGGTATCAGGATGCGCTGAAGGCTTATGGACTTCCTTTTTCACAGGAGGATTTCTTTTTCCTGCCGGAAAATAAAACGCTGCGTCATGAAGTGCTGCGCCAGTTTGTGAGAAAAGACGGGAGAAACTACAGTGCGGCTTTTTTTGTTTCCGATTATTATGCGAATGAAGCGATCAGTGTATTTTATTCCAAAGGTCTGCATGTGCCGGAGGATATTTCCGTGACGGGTTTTGATGACAATATCTATGCAAGGCTTTCCCGGCCGGCGCTGACCACAGTACGGCAGCTTCCGGAAGAAAAGGGGAAACAGGCGGTTGATCTGTTGATGAAACGGATCCGGGGAGCAGATTGCCCGGTACGTTCCCTGTCGCTTCCCACCGAGTTGATCGTGCGGGAAAGTACCAGGGCCGTATTCCCTTCCGACGGGCAGGAAAGGGAAACGCGGTGATTCCTGCTCCAAAGGAATCAAGGTCCTGTTTATACCCCAATAACCCTCGCGGCGCGCATCTGCCCGGTTCGTTGTCCGCAGGAATAAACAGTTTGTAATTGTGCATTCTATCCAATTACAGACTGTTTTTTTGTGCAATAAATTGGTTTTGCAGAACACTTATTGAACAACCTGACAAAACCAACTACTGTTTAAAGCAGAAAGACAGATGCCGGATACGTAAAAATAGGTGACAGTTCAGAAAGGGGATTCTATATGGAAAACAAAAAGACAAAATGGTGGCAGAAAGCAGTGATTTATCAGATTTATCCCAGAAGCTTTTACGACAGCAATGCGGACGGGATAGGCGACTTACAGGGGATTATAAAGAAACTGCCTTATCTGCAGGAACTGGGGATTGACGCGATCTGGCTGTCTCCCGTGTTCCGTTCCCCGCAGGATGATAACGGATATGACATTTCCGATTACCAGGACATTGATCCCATATTCGGGAACCTGCAGGATATGGATCAGCTGATTGCTGAGGCGAAGAAACGGGGGATCCGGATTATTATGGATTTGGTTTTGAACCACAGTTCGGATGAGCATCCCTGGTTTCTGGAAGCGAAAAAAAGCAAAGATAATCCGTACCATGATTATTATGTATGGCGCGACGGCATAGAGGGAAGCGAAGCATTCCCGGGAAGCGAAGCATCTCCGGGAGGTTATCCCAACGATTTGAAGTCGGCCTTCTGCGGCCCGGCCTGGGAATGGGTGCCGGAATGCGGACAGTATTATCTCCATCAGTTTTCCGTGAAGCAGCCTGATCTGAACTGGGAAAACCCGAAGCTGCGCAAAGCCGTATACGATATGATAAACTGGTGGATTGACCGGGGTGTGGGCGGTTTCCGCCTGGATGTCATCGACCTGATTGGCAAAGATACGGATAACTGTGTCATGGCGGAAGGCCCCATGCTGCATCCCTATATCAAGGAAATGAGCAGCGCCGCCTTCCAGAGAGCGGATTTGGTGACGGTAGGCGAGGCGTGGAGCGCAACCCCGGAGAGGGCATTCCTGTACAGCAATCCCGATGGCTCAGAACTTTCCATGGTATTCCAGTTTGAACACATGCTGCTGGATCAACAGCCCGGAAAAGAAAAATGGGACTTGGCTCCTCTTCCTTTTGTGGAATTTAAGAAGGTGTTTACGAAATGGCAGCAGAGCCTGTACCAGAAAGGCTGGAACAGCCTGTTCCTGGATAACCATGACCTGCCCCGTGCCGTATCCCATTTCGGAAATGATGAAAAATACCGTGTGGAATCGGCTAAAATGCTGGCGACCATGATACACGGCATGCAGGGGACTCCTTACATTTATCAGGGGGAAGAACTGGGCATGACAAATGTGAGATTTGATATCGAAGAGTACAGGGATATCGAGCTTTTGAATATGTATAAGGAACGTATGGAAAAGGGATATGAGGAACAGGAAATCATGCGTTCCATCTATACCAAAGGCAGGGATAATGCAAGAACACCCATGCAGTGGGATGAAAGCCCCAACGCCGGATTTACCGCAGGGACGCCCTGGATCCGCTGCAACCCCAACTATACGGTAATCAACGCCCAGGAAGCGCTTGTGGATCAGGATTCTGTTTTCCATTATTACCAGAAGCTGATTGCTTTGAGAAAGCAGGAGGCTGTTCTGATCGAAGGCTGGTATGAGCCTGTCATGGAAGAGGATACGGATATTTTTGCCTATACCAGAGAAAATGAAACGGATAAGCTTCTGGTGCTCTGCAACTTTAAAGAACAGCCCCAGACACGCACCCTTGCGGAAGAATGGAAAAACGGGGAAGTTCTGATTTCCAATTATCCGGACAGCTGTGCGGACGGAAAATTACGGCCCTATGAAGCGATGATGATAAAGGTGAGAAAGGGGTAATGCCAATATGAGAAAACGGGGGAAAACAGCGGCATGTCTGACGCTGGCAGCGGTAACGGCCATGATGGCTGTGCTGCCGGGCTGCGCTCAGACGGCCGGGAAGGGCATAATCGAAATAGAACTTGTCCAGTATAAACAGGAGGCCGTGGAGGTCTTTGAAATGCTGGAAGAAAAATTTAATGCCACCCATGATAACATCCATCTGACAATAGAATCGCCCAATGATGCGATGACCATCCTGAAAACCCGTTTTATCAGGGAGGATGCGCCGGATATTATAGGGATAGGCGGAGATATCAACTACTCCAATTTCCTGGATTCCGAGATGCTTATGGATATTTCCGATTATCAGGGCCTTGCGGACATCAACCCATCGTATCTGACCATTGACAAGCAGCTGGAATTCATCCCCAAGGACGGCACCTATGCGGTTCCCTATGTGGCAAATGCGGCAGGGGTGTTGTATAACCGTACGATGTTTGAAGAGAACGGCTGGGAAATCCCAACGACATGGAGTGAATTTACGAACCTGTGCGATACCATACAGGCGGCAGGCATGCAGCCTCTGTATTTCGGCTTTAAGGATACCTGGAACTGTCTGGCTCCCTGGAACGCCATAGCTGTGGATTTGGCCCCTGCAGATGTCTGCAGCCAGGTAAATAAAGGGGAAACCACGTTTACCGCACAGTACCGGGAGGTGGCGGAACGGATGATGGAGCTTCTTCCCTATGGACAAAAAGATCCCTTCTCATACGGTTATAACGATGCCTGTACCGCCTTTGCCCGCGGACAGTCCGCCATGTTTACCATCGGCAGCTATGCGGTGCCCCAGATCAAATCCGTGTATCCGGATATCGATATCGATACCTTTGTCCTGCCCGCCAGCGAAAACGCGGAAGACAACGTCCTGAACTCCGGGATTGACCTCCAGTTTTCCGTTCTGGCCGACTGCCCTGAAAAAGAAGCGGCCTATGAAGTGCTGGATTTTCTCCTTGCGGATGAGAACGTACAGGCGTATCTGGATGACCAGAATGCCGTACCCTGTAAAACCGGAGACTTCCAGCTTCCGTCCATGCTGGACGGTGTGGCCGGTTACATCAAAGAAGGGAAAATGGTGGACTACCAGGATCACCATTATCCCACAGAAATGGCAGTGGACGCCCTGATACAGACCTTTCTTATTGAAAAGGATACCGATGCGTTCCTGAAAAGATTTGACCAGGAATGGCAGCGCTATAACAGGGATTTAATCACGAAGGTGCAGCAGTATGAAAAAGAGCACCCGGATACCGGTGCCGAAGGGGGGACGAATCCATGAATAAAAAGAAAAAAATGAGCGACAGAAACAGGACCTTCCTGCTGATTACCATTCCTATACTGCTTTTGTTTTTCTGCTTTAACACCCTGCCTCTTCTCAAGGGCTTTCTCTACAGCTTTACCAACTTTAAAGGCTACGGAAGCTATGATTATGTGGGACTGCGCAACTATACAGACCTCTTTCAGGATGCCCGTGTGGGAAAATCCTACCTCTTTACATTTAAATTCGCCCTGGTTTCCACCATTCTGGTGAATGTTCTGAGCCTGATTCTGGCTCTTGGGCTGAACAGCAGGATTAAAGGCAAGAGCGCGCTTCGCGGTATCTATTTCATCCCCAATGTGCTGGGCGGGTTGGTGGTAGGCTACATTTTCAGTTACCTTTTTACCTATATTCTGCCGGCCCTTGGCCAGGCGGCAGGTATTGATGCTCTGAGTACCAGCCTTTTGTCCGGAACCGGAACGGCCTGGTTTGCCATTGTGCTCGTATGCTCCTGGCAGTCCATTGCCATGAATACCATTATTTATATATCCGGCCTGCAGACCGTTCCCGAGGATGTGTATGAAGCGGGCGCCATAGACGGCGTATCGGGCTGGAAGAAATTCCGGAGCCTGACCTTTCCGCTGATTATCCCGTTTTTCTCCATCAATATGGTACTTTGCATGAAAAATTTCCTCATGGTATTCGACCAGATCATGGCACTGACCAAAGGCGGGCCGGCGCAAAGCACGGAATCCATTTCCTATCTCATTTATAACAACGGTATGAGCGGAGGACAGTTCGGATTCCAGAGTGCCAATGCCTTTATCTTCTTTATCGTAATAGTAGCCATATCCGTCATCCAGATGCGAATCACCGGTAAGAAGGAGGAGCAGCTATGAAAAAAAGACAGCAAAAAGGGACCGGACGGGTCAACTGGCCCATTACGGTTCTGTTGATTCTGGGAAGCCTCACGATTTTCTTCCCCTTATATATGGCGATTGTGATAGCCTTCAAAAAGCCCTCTGAAATGACCAACGATATCGCCGGTATTCTTTCCCTGCCCTCGGCCTTCCGGCTGGATAATTTTACGGAAGCCATGCGGGTAACCGATTTCTGGCGTTCCCTGGGAAACAGTCTGCTCATTACCTGTATTGTCATTCTCATTGCCATGGCCGTCCACTCTCTGGCGGGCTATGCAATCGGACGGAATATGGCGCACAGCCGTTTTTACAATTTTGTATACCTGTATATCGTAAGCGGTATGTTCGTTCCCTTTGCTATCCTCATGATGCCCCTGGTAAAACAGACGGCCCAGATAGGCCTGGCAAACCGGGCGGGAGTCATCCTTTTGTATGTGGTTTTTTATATGCCAATGAACCTGCTCCTCTATGCAGGTTACCTGAAAAACATCCCGCTGGCTCTGGAAGAAGCCGCGAGAGTGGACGGAGCCAGCACATGGGCAACCTACTGGAAAATCATCTTTCCTATCATGAAGCCCATGCATGCAACGGTAGCCGTGCTCACCGCGCTGGGAACCTGGAATGACGTAATGACTCCTTTGGTCATCATGTCCGGAACCGGGCACAATACCCTGCCTCTTGCACAGCTGAACTTCCAGACACAATTCGGTACCAACTACAACCTGGCGTTCGCTTCTTACCTGCTGGCGCTGCTGCCTATCCTGGTTTTCTATCTGTTCTGCCAGAAACAGATCTTGAATGGGGTGGTGAACGGGGCGGTGAAGTAAGGAACAATTTACAATAATGACAAAGCGGAAAAACCGTTACAATTAATTTTTTTCTGGTCAGTATCCCAAAAAAGAATAATGCAGGATGATAAAAAAAGCAGATGCGTAATGCATCTGCTTTTTGCGTGCGGATTCTTCCTGCGGGCTTCATTCCCTTATGCGTGCTTTCGGGTTTATGACTTTCCGGTTTTTATTTCGCAAAATCTCACCTTATGCGAAAATTAGAGTAAGTTTTAAACTGACATTATATGGTAATTATAAACTCAACACTGGAATTTATTGTAAGACAAGTTTTGTATTTTGTCAATTAATGCGTAAAAAAATATATTGAAATGTCATTTTCTGTCATGAAAAGCAAAAAATACCTTGAAATGATATTGTCAAAAAACATACCGGACCGTCTTATCCGGTGGATTACAAACGTTTGAGTTGCCATGGGTGTTGCAGTTAATTTATGAGCCGTCAAATATTTCGTCGAAAATGTGGAGGAGTCTATGGCAAGAAAAGGGGAAAATATCTACAAAAGGAAGGATGGCCGCTGGGAAGGGAGATACCGCAGGGAAAATGCACCGGACGGCCGGAAAAGATACGGTTCCGTGTATGGCAGGACTTACAGGGAAGTGAAGGAAAAGCTTGTTCTGAAGAAGAGAGAACAACTGACGGAACAAGACAATTGCGGCCGCCTGCCTGCCGGTTACACGATGGGGGAAGCGGCACGCCTTTGGCTGGAGGAACGGAAAAGCGGCTGGAAGGAGTCTACCTTTGCCACTTACCGTTCCATCGTGGAAAAACATATTCTGCCCGGGGTCGGTTCCCAACAGATAAAGGCCTGGGATACCGTTTTATGCCAAAAATATTTTAAAACGCTGCGGGAGGGAAACAAAGGAAAAGGACTGTCTGCAAACTATCTTCACCAGATCGGTATTATTATTGACCAGATCCTGCAGCTCGTTGAAGAAAAATACCAATGCGGCAGGCTGGAACACCCGCATACCTCTTCCGTGCCGAAGCACAGAACGATAAAGACACCTCCGGATGCGGATATCCGGAAACTGGAGGAATACCTGCAATCGGAAGCTTTGAACGGGGATGTAACCTGTATGGGTATTCTGCTGACCGGCTGCAGCGGAATTCGGATTGGAGAGCTTTGTGCCTTGCGGTGGGAGGATATCCGCTTTGACAAGGGAACTATGCATATCGGGAAAACGCTGCAGAGAATACGAACCTTCCGGGATAATAACCCAGAAGAGGATGGCCATCCCCGGACAGGAACGAAAATAACAATCACAACGCCAAAATCCCTGAATTCGGACAGGGAGATTCCCCTCCCTGACTATCTTCTGTGTATTCTGCAAAGAAGGAAAGGAAACAAAAACGGTTACCTTCTTCCGGGAAAGAAAAAAGAATATACCGAACCGAGGACCCTGCAGTACCGATTCCGGAAAATCCTGGACACACTTGGCCTGCCCTCCTTTAACTTTCATATGCTCCGTCATATCTTTGCGACCAACTGCATTTCCCATGGATTTGACATGAAAACGGTAAGTGAACTGCTGGGGCATTCCAATGTGACTACCACGATGCATATCTATGTCCATTCGGATATGGAACGGAAAAAAATGCTCATGGCCGATTACCACATGACGGCTTAGTCGGGAAAGAGAGAGAATTCTTCCTATTTTATTTCTAAGCCGTCAAAAAAATCGTCATTACTACTACATATATATAGAATGCATCTGCTTCCTGCACGTTTTTTCGCATAAGGTGAGATTTGGCGAAAAACAGCGGTAACAGTTTGGATTCATTGTATAACAGATCGGAGTGCTTCGGAAGGTGGGAAAGAATGGAAAAAGAGACATACGACAGAAAGGCCGCGGGTGAACGGATCCGGGAAAAACGCAGACAGCTGGGAATCACCATGAGAGAAGCGGCAGAAAAGCTGGGGCGGGTTCCCACCTACTATGCCGATATTGAGCGGGGCAGCTGCGGAATGTCGGTGGAAACCATGATCGCCATATCCCGTTTGTACCATATGTCCCTGGACTACATGCTCCTTGGGGAAAAAGAAGACAGGGAAGAAACGGAAGCCGCCGATACCTGCAAAGAAGAAACAGAAGCGGTATACCAGCTGCTGGGCCACATATCCAAAAAAGAACGGATGTATGCAGCCAAAGTGCTGCGGACCTTTTTGATTGCCTGCAGTGATGTGGGGACGGAAAAAGAAGATCCCGGAGAAAATACGGCGGAAAGTCGGGCAGGGAGCAATGGCCCATGAACAGATTTATTGATATTCATTCCCATGTGCTGCCTCTGGTTGATGACGGGGCGGAGACTGTGGAAATGGCGCTGCTTATGCTGAAAATGGCTGCGGAGGAAGGAATTGACACAATCATACTCACCCCTCACCAGAAAGCGGATCGAAGATGCGTCACTCCGGAAGGAATCCTGCGCCGAATGAAAGAACTGCAGGAAGCTGCCGATGCAGAAGGAATCCTGATACGGCTGTATCCGGGAAATGAAATATTTTACCGCCATGGGCTTGCGGAACTGCTGGAACAGGGGAAAATACGCACTCTTGCCGATTCCAGATATGTACTGATTGAGTTTTTTCCAGGAGAGGATTATGCCTATATACGGGATGCGATCGGCAGAGTTGGCTCCTTTGGATACCTGCCTATATTGGCACATGTGGAACGCTATGCCAATGTGATAAACCGGATAGAAAAGGTACGTGACCTGAAAGAGGATACCGGCTGCTATTTGCAGGTGAATGCTGCAAGCGTGACCGGGGAATATGGTTTTACAACAAAAAACGTAGCTAAAAAGCTTTTAAAAGAGGAATTGGTAGACTTTATTGCAACGGATGCCCACAGAAGTCAGGGAAAACGCAGCCCGCAGATAAAGGCCTGTGCGGAATGGGTGAAGAAAAAACTGGGCGGAGAACGGATGGAACAAATCTTCTATGAAAATCCCATGGCCTTGCTGGCGGACAGGATTATCTGAAATGCGGCGGGAAGCACCCCTTCTTAACGGCCCGCTATTGCGAGGGTACAGAACCAATAGGAATATAGAATGGAGAACACAAAAAGGATGGAAGAAAATACAATGCAGCAGACAGATGAAATAGAAATTGATTTGTGGGAAATCTGCCTGGTGTTGGTTCATAATCTGGCGCTGATTATCTCCGTAGGCATTATGGCGGCTCTTAGCACTTTTTTTGTTACACAGTTCCTTGTTACACCTACATATGAATCCACCACTAAAATTTATATTCTGAACAAACAGGAAAACAATGCGGTGACCTATTCCGATATCCAGCTGGGAACCCAGCTGACGAAGGACTATGCAGAGCTTATTCAGAGCCGTTTTGTACTGGAAGAAGTGGTACAGGGAATGGGATTGGATCTGAGTTATGAAGATATGAAGAAAAAGGTGGCGGTGACAACTCCCACGGATACCCGGATCCTGGCTATTACGGTTAAGGATACCGATCCGGTGACGGCGATGCAGCTGGCGAATGCCATCCGGGAGGCAGCTGCGGTACATATTATGAATGTGATGGATATTCAGGCGGTGAATGTGTCGGAGACTGCAAATATGCCTATGAAGAAAGCAAGCCCCAGTGTGCTGAAGAATACATTTATTGGCGGTGCGCTCGGTGTTTTTCTGATGATTACAATTGTGCTGGTGCGTTTCCTGATGGATGATACGGTAAAGACACCGGAAGATGTGGAAAAATATCTGCAGCTTTCCACCCTGGCGGTAATCCCGTTGAATGAAGGGGAGACAGAGGCGAAGAAGAAAAAGAAAAGAGTGAAGAGAAGCGTTCTGTCCAGCAAGTAACACCATAATGGTACCTGGCGGCGGGAGTGTTGTAATGACGGGCAGGAAAGAGTACCGAAGGAGCGGTTACTTTTCTGCTGTTGTCATGTCAAGAAACAAAAAGATGGGACTGTGAAATTATAAATCCCACGGCCTGCCGGGAAATTTATGCCCCCAAGCCAGTTGCCGGATGGATGGGATCATATGTCCATTTATTCCGCTGTTCACAGAAATAAATATAGACAGGACACAGAGAGGAACAACAGATAAAGGAGTAAGGGAAAAACCATGCAGACAGTAACATTTAATGCCATAGAAAAACTGGATTTTCGGACTAA
>URMK01000037.1 GCA_900548905.1 uncultured Lachnospiraceae bacterium
AATAGGATAGCATATTTTGTTGAAGTTTTTTATTTTATCTAGCACAACAGGTTAATTTATATTACCATTTTTTCATTTCAGTTTCAATAACTTTACTACCTGATTTTCTTAATCCTCTCCTATATCTGATTTTTCATATATCCTTCCCCTGATTTTTTCCGTATTCATTCCCGCCGCACCTATGCTATACTAAGCGTATCTGAAAATTCAAAAAGGCAGGTATATACGATATGAGTAAAAAAATGACGGGTATCCCGCTGGAGGGATTTGCGCAGCTGTGCCGGGAAGCGGCTGCCCAGGGCGCAGTGCTGCTGAAAAATGAAGAGAATACCTTACCGGTAACTGACGGGGAATGCGTTTCTGTTTTCGGCCGTATCCAAAAGGACTATTACCGAAGCGGAACCGGTTCAGGGGGAGCGGTAAACGTACCCTACACCACAAATCTGCTGGACAGCCTCAGACAGTGTGAACAGGTGAAAGTCAATGAAGAGCTGGCAGGTATTTACGAAAACTGGATACAGGAAAATCCGTTTGATGACGGCGGCGGCGGATGGGCGGCGGAGCCCTGGAACCAGAAGGAAATGCCGGTAACGGAGGAGCTGGTTAAGAACGCGGCTTCCCATTCCGACAAAGCCCTGGTGGTTATCGGAAGAACGGCAGGAGAAGCCAAGGATTACGAAGACCGGGAGGACGGCTACCGTCTCAACAGCCGGGAAAAAGAACTGCTCCGTCTGGTAACCCGGTATTTTAAGAAAACAGCAGTGATCCTCAATGTAACCTGTGTAATTGATATGGACTTTCTGCAGGAACCCTGTGAAAATCCCATAACGGCTGTGCTTTATGTATGGCACGGCGGCCAGGAGGGCGGCAATGCCGCAGCGGATGTAATCACAGGCAAGGCAACGCCCTGCGGGAAACTGGCGGACACTATCGCTTTTCATCTGGAAGATTATCCTTCCACGGCAAACCATGGAGGAGAACTGGAAAACATCTACCAGGAAGATATTTACGTGGGTTACCGTTATTTTGAAACCTTTGCCCCGGAAAAAGTGCGGTATTCGTTTGGTTTTGGCTTGTCGTATACCACTTTTGCGGTAAAAGCTTCCGGCGCCGGGGTACAGGACGGAGAAATCCGTTTAAAGGTGAGGGTCAGAAATACCGGTTCCCGCTTCGCCGGCAGGGAAGCGGTGCAGGTATATTACAGCGCACCCCAGGGTAAGCTGGGCCGTCCGGCCAGGGAACTGGCGGCATTCGCCAAAACCGGCCTGCTCGCTCCGGGAGAAGAGGAAGAGCTGTGTCTTGCGTTCCCTGTCGATGCCATGGCGGCTTATGATGACGGCGGATATACCGGAAATAAATCCTGCTATGTATTGGAAGAAGGCTGTTACCGGATTTATGTTGGGACAAGCAGCCGGGATTTGGAGCAGGTGACGGTAGACGGCGCAGAAGGCTTTCAGGTGGAAACCGCGGTGGTAACAAAACGGCTGGAGGAAGCCTGTGCGCCGGAGAAGGATTTTATCCGTTTAAAACCCGGGGAATGCAGGGCCGGCGGTATTTATGAAAAGAGTGGGGAAGCCGTTCCGCAAAGAACCGTTTCTTTAGCGGACAGAATCCATGAAAATATGCCTCCTGCCCTTGCCGTGACCGGAAACAGGAATATACGGCTGAAGGATGTCCGGGAAGGAAAAGAGACGATGGAGTCGTTTTTGGCACAGCTGACTCCGGAAGAACTGGCTGTAATGGTACGGGGAGAAGGCATGTGCAGTCCCCGGGTGACGCCCGGTGTTGCTTCCTGCTTCGGTGGCGTGGGCAAATCCCTGCATGATACCTATGGAATTCCTGTGGCAGCGGCGGCGGACGGTCCCTCCGGTATCCGTATGGATGTGGGGGCGCAGGCTACCCAGGTGCCGATAGGAACCCTGCTGGCGTGTACCTTTGATACACCGCTGGTGGAAGCCCTTTATGAGATGGAAGGGAAAGAACTTCTGCGCAATGAAATCGATACCCTTTTGGGGCCTGGGATCAACATCCACAGAAATCCGCTCAACGGCAGGAATTTTGAATACTTCTCCGAGGATCCCCTGCTGACCGGCAAAATGGCGGCGGCCAATATCCGGGGCATCAGGAAAGGAGGATCCCATGCCACCATGAAGCATTACGCCTGCAACAGCCAGGAAAAAGTGAGAAGCAAAGTGGATGCCGTGGTTTCCGAACGGGCTCTCCGGGAGATATACCTGAAGGCCTTTGAGATTGCGGTGAAGGAAGGCAAAGGCAGCTGCGTCATGACGGCCTATAATCCAGTCAACGGCCATTGGAGCGCCTCCAACTATGATCTGAATACGACCATTCTCCGGAAAGAATGGGGCTTTACCGGGATTGTCATGACGGATTGGTGGTCTACCATGAACGACTGTGCGGAGGGCGGGGAAGAAAGCCGGGAAAATACGGCGGCTATGGTGCGTTCCCAGAACGATCTCTACATGGTGGTGGATAACCTGGCTGCGGAAGAGAACCCCATGGGAGACAACACGCTGGCGGCTTTGGAAACAGGGAAGCTGACGCTGGGAGAGCTGCAGCGTAGCGCCGCCAATATCTGCCGTTTCCTGATGCATGCGCCGGCTATGGAACGCTCTCTCCTGCCGGAAGAGGAACCGGAACTGATACCGGCAGATAAAACGGAAGGAACGAAACGATGCGCAGACCGGGGAGCCGTCCTGGAAACCGCCTGCAGGCTTTCCACACCCATGGATACACCTGTCCGCTTCTACGTGAAAACCCCCGGTATCTACCGGATACGTATCTGTATGAAAACAAACAATCCGGATTTCCGTGCCCAGTCCGCCTGCAATGCCAGCCTGAACGGCGTGCGTTTCCTGACACCCCAGCTAAACGGCACCGATGGCGTTTCCGTAGAGCGGGAAATGGGAGAGGTTGGGCTGGAAAAAGGAAGCTATGAGCTGTGCCTTACTCCTACCAAAATGCCGGGTATCGAAGTGGAATGGATGGAATTTTACAAATAACCGGCTGCAAGTATAACAAAAATACGGAGAAAAAATGCGGACAAAAGATATGACAACCGGTTCCCCGGCAGGGCTGCTTTTACAGTTTGCCCTGCCGCTGATGCTGGGAAATGTGTTTCAGCAGTTTTATACCTTTGTGGATACGATGGTGGTGGGGCAGGCGCTGGGGGTCAAGGCCCTTGCGGCACTGGGAGCGGCGGAATGGCTGACCTTCCTCATGTTCGGACTGGTCCAGGGGCTGGTCCAGGGATTTTCCGTGGTAATAGCACAGAGGTTCGGAGCCGGGGACGAAAGCGGGCTTAAGAAAGCCTTGGGGGGAGGTATCTGTTTATCAATTGCCGCCGCCTGCCTTTTTCTGGTGATGGGGCAGATAATACTTCATCCCCTTTTGCTCCTTCTTGGCACACCGGATGAAATTGCAGGAATGACGCTTATTTATCTTCGGATTCTTTATGGAGGGATTCCGGCGGCCTTTGCCTATAATCTGCTGGCGGCTATCCTGCGCTCTTTGGGAAACAGCAGGACGCCCCTCCAGGCTATGACGATGTCCTCCTTCTGCAATATCTTTCTGGATATTCTTTTCGTCTTTGTGTTCCATTGGGGGATTCAGGGGGCCGCGGTGGCTACGGTGCTTTCCCAGGTGCTGGCAGCCCTGTTTTGCTTCATAAAGCTGAAAGGAAGCGGACTTATATCCCTGAAAGACAAACACTGCCGGCCGGATCGCGCCATGCTGGAGGAACAGCTCAGGCTGGGCCTTCCCATGGGGATACAAAATATGATCACGGCTATGGGCGGCCTCATTGTGCAGTCCGTGATTAACGGCTTCGGCGTTCTGTTTATTGCAGGCTATACGGCGGCGAATAAGCTGTATGGACTGCTGGAAATCGCCGCCTCCTCCTACGGCTACGCCATGTCCACCTATGCCGGACAAAATCTGGG
This sequence comes from uncultured Lachnospiraceae bacterium, assembly GCA_900548905.1. GTDB lineage: Bacteria > Bacillota > Clostridia > Lachnospirales > Lachnospiraceae > Eisenbergiella. Next base: position 3,960 of record URMK01000037.1, read on the forward strand.
GGCCGGACGATATGACAGAATTGGAAAAGGCTTGCGGGCCGCCAATATCATAGGTGCGGTCACCGCGCTTCTCATGTCGGCTGTCATGGTCCTTTTGGGAAAGCCGATACTGTCCTGTTTTATTACCGGGGACACAAATGTGGTGGAGGCGGCGATGGGGATAGGTTACCATTTCCTGTTGGTGCTGGCTGTTTTTTTCCCGTTCCTCTACATCCTTTATGTTACCCGCTCTTGCATCCAGGGAATGGGAAATTCCCTTCTTCCCATGATATCCAGTATGGTACAGCTGCTGATGCGTACCGGCTGCGCGCTGCTTCTCCCGTCCCTGATCGGGGAATCCGGCGTTTTCTATGGGGAGATATGCGCATGGCTGGGGGCTGATTTGCTGCTGACATTCAGTTATTTTTACTGGATCAGAAGGGTTAAGGCAGCAGCCGGGCAGGGAAGAGGCGCGCTCCAAACGGAAGAATGATACAGAAACGTAAAATAGGATTCCATTTCAGAATGCAGTAGACTTGACGCATATCTTGCGGAAAGCAATTTTCGAACACACTTACGGATATGGGTTGTTATTTTTCCCGCTTTCTTCTATAATAAAAAGGCGCTGCATGAAGCGCGTCAAGGAATAACCCCGCTGCATCCGGCCGCGGGAAGGAAGCAGAGGTAAATGCGAGCTATATTATGAAAGAGGAGGATTATTGCGTTACTCTTTCTAATCATGCGGCATCAGAAGAAACGAAGGAATACAGCATGAATAACACACCCATCGCGCCTTTTATTAAATGGGCGGGCGGCAAAAGGCAGCTGCTTGGGCAGATATGCGCAAAGCTGCCGGACAAATACAATACCTATTATGAACCTTTTGTAGGGGGAGGGGCGGTGGTTTTCGCCCTTTGCCCCGAGCGTGCTGTCATTAATGATATCAACCCGGCGCTGGTCAATGTATACAGACAGATCAAAACAAATCCGGAAGAGATGATTGCCCTGGTGGAGCGTCTGGATGAAGAAGCAGCTGCGGACAGGAAAGCCTGTTACTATGCCCGCCGGGAAATATACAATGGCAAGATGAAGAAGAATGAATATGATGTGGAACTGGCGGCATTGTTTTTATATATGAACAAGCACTGCTTTAACGGTCTGTACCGGGTGAATGAAAAGGGGTATTTTAACGTCCCTTATAATAACAGCAAGGCCCGTTCCTGCAGCCCGGAGAATATCCGTGCGGTATCGGTATACCTTAAGAAGGTGACAATTCTGGAAGGGGATTTTCAGGAAGCCTGTAAGGGGGCGGCAGAGGGGGATTTTGTGTTCTTTGACAGTCCCTATGCCCCGCTGAATCCCTCTTCTTTTGAGTCATATACCAAGGAGGGTTTTGATGTGGAAAGCCACAGAAGGCTGGCGGAATTGTTCCGGGAACTCACACGAAGAGGCTGCCGCTGTATGCTGACCAATCATAATACCGATTTTATAAATGAACTGTATGAAGGATTTTCCAAAGAAGTGGTCGTGGTAAAGCGTAACATTAATTCCGACGCCAGCAAGCGGGTGGGCGAAGAAATTATCATAACGAATTATTAGGAGAGACAGCCGCCCATACTCCCGCAGCGCCCTGCGGCGGTATGGGCGGCTGCCGGAGTAGAAATATGGATAAAATACTGCACACCAGGCTTAAGCCTTATTATAAAACCGAAAAGGAGCTGCTCTATCTGGGAGACAGCTTTTGGCTTCTTCCTAAAATGGAGCCGGAGAGCGTGGATATGATTTTTGCGGATCCCCCCTATTTTCTCAGCAATGACGGGGTGACCTGCCAGGGCGGAAAGATGGTATCCGTTAATAAAGGGGATTGGGATCAGGGAATGGACTGCAATTCCAAACACGCCTTTAACCGGAAGTGGCTGCGCCTGTGTAAAAAAGCCCTGAAGCCCGACGGCTCCATCTGGATATCGGGAACCCTCCATAATATTTATTCCATCGGCCTTGCCCTGGAGCAGGAAGGCTATAAAATCATCAACAATATAACCTGGCAGAAAACGAATCCGCCGCCGAACCTGGCATGCCGCTGCTTTACGCATTCCACAGAGACGATCCTCTGGGCGCAGAAGGATGGCAGGAAGTCCCGCCACCATTTCAACTATGATTTGATGAAGGCGGAAAACGGCGGGAAGCAGATGAAGGATGTGTGGACAGGGAGCCTGACCAAAGCTACGGAAAAGAAGGAGGGAAAGCATCCCACCCAGAAGCCGGAATACCTGCTGGAACGGATTATCCTGGCATCCACGGAAGAAGGGATGCTGGTAATGGATCCCTTCTGCGGCTCAGGAACCACGGGAGTGGCGGCCAAACGGCTGGGAAGAAGATTCATCGGCCTGGAAAGGAAAGAGGAATATATGGAAATCAGCCGCAAACGGCTGGAAAAAACAAAAAAGAGGGCGTAAAGCATACCCTATTACAAAATGAAAATCCGTATCCCGGCTGCTGTATCCTGAAAGAGGATAGAAAGCGGTCCGGGATTTTTTTTGGAATCGTATGGCGGCAGAGCGAGTCAATCGTTGTTTATTCTGGAGGTAAGAAGACAAACGGATACCTCTTTCCTGCGGCCGTTAGCAGCCGCGGGAAGAAGAAAGTCATAAAAAAGCGGAAAAGACTTGAAATAATGTAAAAAAAAAGATAAGATATAACTAATATATTACTGGTATGATTAAAGGAGAAAATACTATGCAGATAGCGGAAGAAGTGAACTTTACTACGGAAAAGAAGGAATTGCTTTCAGAGAAAATCCACGATGAGATTCTGGAGCTTATCATAAAAAATGCGACGGAAGAAGAGCAGGTCCTGAATGAAAAACGTCTTGTGGAATTATTCGGGGTTAGCAAAGCCCCTATACGGGAGGCTTTAATCAAGCTTTGCAGCGAAGGCGTGCTTAAGAATATTCCCCGTTACGGGTATGTGGTGGTTAAAATGAAGGAAAAGGATGCCAGGGATATTTTAAAGATCCGCTGCATACTGGAGCTTGAGGCCTTGAAGGACGGCTTTGAAACAATAGTCCAGTACCACTTGGATGACATCAAAAGGCATATCGATAATGCGGCACTTATGCAACAGGAACCTGTGGATGTCTGGAAGGTATGGGAGGACAACGAAGCCTTCCATCTGCTGCTGGCTTCTTATGCGGATAACCAGCTTCTGATTAAATTCCTGAAGGAAAGTCTCCGGATCCAGAAGCGTATTTATGCCCAGTTTTCCTGGAACAAAAAACAGAGTATGGATGACCAGCTCGATAAAGCGCCCCATGTGGGGATTTATGAGGCTTTATGTGAGAAGAACCTGGAAAAGGCACAGGAGCTTCTGCGGTGTGATATTACTTCTGTGCTTTGATGATAATAAAGGGTCAGGAGAGCGAGGTAAACAGGGGGATATACTGCCGGAATAACTCTGTCAGTTCCGTGCGCCCATTGCAACCGGTAGCGGAAAATAACTTATAAAGCCGGTATTTAAAGGCGGAATCGGATAAATACAGTTTTTCTGCCAGAAAACTATAGGGTTCATTAAGCAGCAAGCCTTCTATGATCTTTCTGTCAGTTTCATCCATTGTGACAATCGTATTTTCAAGTGCATAAATGCTTTTTAGATCAGATTCAAAAGTCGGTTCAAAAGCAGAGGTAATTTCTTCAGGGAAAATAGCTTTGTTTGGAAGCGGCTTTTTTATTGGTTTTGTACTTCCCCTGAGGATGATTTTTGATTTTAAGGTAGCTGTACAGGATAAAAGATCGGTATTTTTGGAAAGGGATCGGTATAGCTGGATGACCTGGGAACCTACAGAGGATAAATTCAATGCTACGGTAGTGAGAGCCGGATTGGTATATTGACTGATGTGTGTATTGCCGAAGCCGGTTATCATTAGATCAAAAGGAATACGTATTCCTCTTTTTCCCGCTTCCGAACATAGATAAGCAGCGTAATAATCGTTTGCACAGGCAACCGCATCATAATCCCCCACATGCTCCCAAAACTTCTCCATACAGGAATAAAGTCCGGAATCGGAATAATATACATCTTTTTCCGGATTCCCTGCCTGATAGGAATTTACAACGGCTGCCCAGCCGTCGAAACGAAGCATGTCAGTCTGTATGGATGAATTTACACCAAGGAGCGCAATATGCCGGGCCCCGCAGGAAAGCAGTGTTTTGACCATTTCACTCATGGCCTGCCGGCGGTTAATCGTGATATAGCTTACCTGCAGACTGCTCTGAAATATTTCGAAACCCGCTACAATAGGACGTAACTCCAGCTGCACGCATAAATTGATATATTGTGTGATGAAGGGAAGGGAGGACCCCAGGAGGACAAGGATTGTTCCTGGAGATAGCCGGTTCAATTCCTCTTCAGAGCATAATACAGTCTGAAGAGGCCTTTTGGCTGCCTCTTTATAAATACCTTCAATAACCTGATTATACCAGGTGGTATTGGAATATTGATCTTCTGCAACGATATATATTTTCTGCTTTTCTGCATTCATATCATTTCACCGGATAATTCTTGGAAAATTAGCACAAACACAATATTATATTATACCTAAAATTAGTGAAAATCACAATACCTAAAAAAGAATATATATTTCTTCTATTTTTGAAAATTGCAGCTGATCAACGTATTCATCATACTAAAAGTAACAAAAGAAGTGTGTAATTGTAAAGCTGACTGATCAGACGAAAGGAGAGTAATGGCAGGGCTGCATGTATTTGAAACAAAAGAGCCGGGATTTCATCCGGCGGTAATATTTGAATCCTGGAAAGTATCTGTGTTTAACAGTGCCCCCGTATGGAGGGAAGAAAATATTTCTTATCTGCAGAAACATGATTTCAGCGATGAAGTTTTTGTATTGTTAGATGGAGAATGTACGCTGCTGATATCCAGAGAGGAAAAACCAAAGGATATATATGGTGTAAAACTGGAAAAGGGAAAAATATACAATGTACCCAAAGGAACGTGGCATTCCCATGTGTTAGGGGAAAATACAAAAATTCTGGTAGTGGAAAACACAAATACAGTTCCTGGAAATTCACCCAAAATCCCTTTACCCTGCAGACTTGATCTGCAAGCGTTGGAGTATAGGTGTCGATAGGAGGAAAAATGGCAAGAACGGAAGAAGATGTAATCCAAATGATAAAGAAATATAAGTTAATAGCTATTTTGAGAAAGGTTCCTGTAAAGGATCTGCAAAATACAGTGGAGGCGCTGTATCGTGGGGGCATCCGGCTGATGGAAGTAACCTTTGATCCTTCCGGGACAGTTACCGAAGGGGAGACATTGACTCAGATTAATCTGATTGCCGGGAAATATAAAGAAATAGCGGTGGGAGCCGGAACCGTGTTGACGGAACATCAGGTAGAAGCAGCCGGTAAGGCCGGTGCGGAATACATTATTTCTCCTAATACGGATGCCAGAGTAATTGCTGCTGCTAAAAATAAACGTCTGGTATCAATACCGGGAGCGCTGACACCTACAGAATTCTAGAATGCTTTTATGTGGGGAGCGGATTTTGTGAAATTATTTCCTGCAGGACAGATGGGAATTGCGTATATAAAGGATATAACAGCTCCGCTTTCTCATATTCGTATTCTCGCTGTGGGAGGTGTGGATTCAGATAATATGAATACTTTTCTGGAAGCGGGATGTCTGGGGGCAGGAGTTGGCTCCTCACTTGTGAATAAAAGACTTATACAGGAAAAGCGATTCAGTGAACTGCAGAGTCTGGCGGAGAAATATGTATCCTGTATAACGGAAGGAGGAAATGTGAATGGGTAATTTTGTATGTTTCGGAGAAATTATGGCAAGGCTGAACCCTCCCGGATATCTTCGTCTGGTACAGACACAGCAGCTTGAAATATCTTATGCGGGCGGAGAGGCCAATGTAGCTGTATCGCTGGCCAATTTTGGTAAGGATGCAGTTTTTGTAACCAGGCTTCCGGATAACGATTTGGCAAAAGCTGCTGTCCGAAGCCTTCGCGGATATGGGGTGGATGTATCACAAATCGTTCCGGGAGGAGAACGGATGGGACTTTATTTTGTGGAAAAGGGAGCATCCCAAAGGGCATCCAAGGTGCTCTATGATCGGAAATTTTCGGCAATAGCGCAGGCACGGCTATCTGATTTTGACTGGGACAACATATTCAGGGATGCAGAATGGTTTCATTTCACAGGAATAACGCCGGCATTATCGGATAATGCTGCCGCCATTTGTCTGGAAGCCTGCAGGAAGGCGAAAACAAAAGGTATTGTTGTGAGTTGTGACCTGAACTACCGGAATAAATTGTGGACATGCCGGAAGGCTGGGGAAATAATGGGAGAATTAATGGAATATGCAGATGTTGTCATTGCTAATGAAGAGGATTGTGAAAAAGTATTCGGAATCAAAGCAGCAGGTACGGATGTGACGGAGGGAACACTTTCGCAGGAGGGCTATGGTGAGGTGGCAAGGATACTATCGGAACGTTTTTTGGTTCCAACGGTTGCCATTACTCTCAGGGGGTCTGTTTCAGCAAGCGATAACAGGTGGGCCGGTATGCTTTACCATGAGGGAAAGTGTTATTTCTCCAGAGAGTACTTTATTCATATCGTAGATCGGGTCGGAGGAGGAGATTCTTTTGGAGGAGGTCTGATTTATGCACTTTCTTCCGGGTATGCTCCGCAGAAAGCCATAGATTTTGCTGTGGCGGCATCCTGCCTGAAGCATACGGTGGAACATGATTTCAATGAAGTAAGTGTAGAGGAAGTGGAAAAACTGATGCTTGGAGACGGTTCAGGGAGAGTGCAGCGATGAAAGAAGTGTTTCACAAGATTACCGGGGATATCTATCTGCTGAAAACCCCCGCAGGAGGAGTATGGTCAGGAATTATTCTGGTGAATGGAACCGAGAAGGTATTAATTGACAGTGGGGAAAATGCAGCGCATATTGATGAACTATTGATACCTGCTTTGCATCAGATGGGGATTTGGCCAGAGGAGATCGCATGGCTTTGCAATACGCACTGCCATGGGGATCATGTAGGGGGACACAGCCGGATCACGGAATTGGCACACCCCCAGGTGGCGGCTTATAAAAAATCGGTTCCCAAGCTCAGACAGCCTCTGAAATATTCCCGATTAATCCGGGCGGTATACCCATCCTTTTCCCCGCCGGCCCCCGCTGTTTTGGAAGGTGCGAATACCGATTGCATTCTGGAGGAGGGGGATATCGTTGCGGGCAGGCTCCGTCTGATAGCCGCGCCGGGCCATGATGATGACTGTGTGTGTTTTTATGATATTCCCACCCGGACCTTAATCAGCGGGGATTCGCTGCAGGGAAACGGAACCAAAACGCAGGGAACGGCACTTTATATGGATCTGGATGCATACTGCAGTACACTGGATAAGCTCATGAACATGGATATTTGCAATATTATAAGCGCGCATCCCTATCTGTTTACAGGAGAAATGGCGATTGGAAAGAGGGAGAGTGTCGTTTATATGGAAAAATGCAGGCAGATTACGGAGATTTACGATAAATATTTTTCTGATCGGCTTGATGAAGGGGTAAAAAATCCGGAAACACTTGCAAAAGGGTTGATTGCTTATATGGGGAATGAAATGCCTGCCTGGCTTTTTCTTGCATTGTTTACAGTTAATGCACATATTCAATCAACGAGGAAAAGGCCGCAGCAGAGAACAGAAGGTAACAGGTACGGCAGGAGGATATAATGAACAGAAACATTTTAATAACAGGAGCTTCCAGAGGAATCGGCGCTGCTATTGCCCTGGCTTTTGCGGGGCAGGGTGATCACGTGGGAATCAATTATCGGAACGATGAAAAGGGGGCTGAAAAGGTTTGTGACGAGGCCCGTAAGTTTGGGGTGAAAGCAGGTATCTATCAGGCGGATGTGGGGGATGTTGCACAGGTGGAAAAAATGTTTCAAGCATATCTTGCAGATTTTAAGACAATAGATGTATTGATAAATAATGCAGGAGGGGGATTGAAAATACCGGATGGCGGTTTTGAAAAAATGCCTTTGACCTATTGGGATGATATGATATCGCTGAATTTAAATGCAGCTGCATACTGCTCCAGTTTTGCAGTCAGAAATATGGCAGAGCATGGCATCAAAGGGGCGATTATAAATATCAGTTCGGTCCACAGCGTGGTAACTTATGTAAAAAGAAAAACATTTCCTTACTGCGCGGCTAAAGCCGGATTGAATATGCTGACGAAAACTATGGGAGTTGATGTAATACGCTTGGGCATCCGGGTAAATGCTGTTGCACCGGGATTTATATCCACAGCTGCCACAACCCGATATAGTAAGGAAGAGTTGAAGGCCTTTTTACGGAAAATACCGGCAGGCAGACTAGGAGCAACGCAGGACATTACTCCGATTGTGCTGTTTTTGGCAGACAATGATAAATCTGGTTTTATTGTAGGCCAGACATTTGTTGTGGATGGCGGACAGTCTATTGACGGAACCATAGATTATATGCTTTTAGAAGAACAAATTCAAGAAGAAGGAGAAGAATGATGGAAAAAAGAAAACTGAGGAGCCAGTGGGAATTCGGTGAGGCCAGTGAGTGCAGGAGAGGGTTGATGCTGGGAATGGGATATTCGGAGGAGGAGCTGAAGCGTCCTTTAATAGGAGTCGTGAATTCCTGGAATGAGTATAATCCCGGACATGTGCATTTAAAACAGGTGGCTGAAAGAGTAAAAGCAGGAGTGCGGGAAGCAGGAGGTCTTCCGGTTGAAGTTATGACTACGGGAATTTGTGACGGTATGGTATTGAAGGATCCCAGATATATTGAAGTACCCAGCCGTAATACCATCGCAGATCAGGTGGAGATGACTGTGGAAGGTAATTTTTTTGACGGTATGGTTATGCTGTCTACCTGTGATTCCATTGTACCTGGGCATCTGATGGGTGCCGCCCGTATTAATATCCCCACGATTTTAGTGACGGGAGGATATATGCCATTGGGACAGTGCAGGGGAAAAGAAGTGGTACATATCCATGCACAGGATAAGGTGGGGACAGCTAAAGCAGGAAAAATGGATATGGATGAGTATAATGAGCTTATTTCAAAATCCTGGGGAATCTGCGGAGCTTGTACTTCTATGACAACGGCTAATTCCATGTGTATGATTGCAGAAGCTCTTGGTATGACAATGCCGGGAAACTCAAGCGTATCCGCAGTAAGCTCTCAGCTGTACCTGATGGCTTATGAAGCGGGAAAACAGATCGTCAGCTTGGTGGCAAAGGATATACGTGCCCGGGATATTATCACGGTGGATGCCATAGAAAATGCCATCAAACTGGACATGGCAGTAGCGGCCAGTTCTAATCTGATACTGCATATCCCGGCAATTGCAAATGAGGCAGGGTATGATTTGCCCTGGTGGAAGTATTTTGATGAGGCTTCTTCGCAGGTTCCCCTGCTCTCTCATCTGGCACCAAGCGGTCCTTATTCACTGAAGGATTTTGACCTGGCCGGAGGCATGCCTGCAATGCTGAAAGAACTGCTGCCTATGCTCAATAGTGAGTGTCTTACAGTAACTGGAAATACACTGGCAGAAAATGTGGAGGGAGCAGTAAATTATAATAAAGAAGTGATTCATTCGCTGGATTGCCCTGTTATGAAAGAACCCGGAATCGGGGTATTATATGGAAATCTTGCTCCGGAAGGTTCCATAATCAAAATAGCAGCTGTGCCGGAACAGCTTATGCATTTCAGAGGGAAAGCAAGGGTTTTTGACGGACTTCATGAAGGGCTGGATGCTTTGCGGTCAGGTAGTATACGGCCTGGGGATGCAATTGTTATTCGTTTTCTGGGGCTGCGTGGACGGTTTGGGACTACAGCATTTACTTTTCAGGAAGAACTGAAGGGAATACCTGAATTGTATAATAGCTGCGCTATTATTACGGATGGACGTTTCTCAGGCGGAACCAGCGGGCTGAGTGTAGGCTACGTATCTCCCGAAGCGGCTCTGGCAGGACCGCTTGGAGTGGTAAGGGAAGGGGATGAAATTGATATAGATGTAAGGGAACGAAGCATTCATCTGGATATTTCATCAGAAGAAATGGAGAAGCGTAAGGAAGAATTTAATTGGAAGTTCCCGGAAGGGGAATATCCCAGATTCTTGAATCTGTTTGTAAAAAATGTTGGTTCTATGGCAAAAGGCGGGATATGGGAATGAAGGTACTTATTATAGGAACCGGGCTGACCGGCCTTATGGCGGCGGCTTCGCTGACCGGTCTGCTGGCTGAAGATGCCTCTGCTTCAGTGGAACATAAAAAAGCAAAGGTTCAAATTGAATTGATTGGAGACGGCAGCGGCGCTTCTCCCTATATTCATGGCTTTAATCTTCCTTTAGATGAAAAAGACAGTGTGCAGGATTTTCTGACTGATACGATTGCAGGAGGATACGGACTGTCCCGGCCTGAACTGGTGAAATGCCTGTGTCAGGACAGTCTGGAACTGCTGAAAGATCTGGAAAAATTGGGAGTGAAGCTGGAAATGCAGGATGGTAAATATGTGCTTCTGAAACCGCTTGGAGCCTCCTGGCCCCGTGTGACAGGCAGCGGTAATCATACCGGAGCAGAGATTAGGAATCGGCTGATTACCTTGCTGAAGGAACAGAAAGAAGTAAGTTTTACAATGGATTCCAGAGTACTGCGTCTGGATGTACAGGAAAAAAGGGTAAGAGGGGTATACCTTTGGAACAGAAGGCTGGCGAAAATGGAATACCGCCGTGCGGATTGCATTCTGCTTGCCAGCGGCGGGTTTTGTGGAATTTATCCTTTTTCCACCAATACAGCAGACAGCGGGGGCGATGGAATCGCAATGGCTTATGAGGCTGGAATACAACTAACAGATTTAGAATTCATACAGTTTGAGCCAAGCGTGGCTCTTTATCCGGAATGTCTGAAAGGAAAAAGTGTAATTACTACCATGTTTTACGAGGGAGCGGTATTAAGGAATGCTGATATGGAGCGTTTTCTGGATAAAGCGGATGACAGCGGCAGTGGTGAATGTGTGAACAAGGATATCCTTTCCAGAGCGATTTATGAAGAAATCCAGAAAGGGCTGGGTACCAGACACGGAGGTGTTTATTTTGATGCAACAGGTGTGGGGAAGGAGTGCCTGGAAAAAAAATATAGCTCCTATGTGGAACGATACCGAAAAGCAGGATTGGATATTTCCCAGGTTCCTTTTGAAATTGCCCCGGGGGCCCATACGTCCCTGGGGGGAATTGTGATTGATCCGTATGCCCGAACCTGTGTAGAAGGTATTTGGGCTGCAGGGGAGATAACAGGCGGTATTCATGGCGCCAATCGTATGGGAGGGAATGCGGGCCTTGAGACTCTGGTGTTCGGAAAAAGGGCAGGAAAAAGCATAGGCCTTTATATGGATACAGAGGAACAGCACAATTGCGGGGAGGAGGAAAGACCTGTTCCTGATATTCCGGTATGCAGGAAAGCAAATAAAGGACTGCGTTCCGAAGCATTGTACACTATGCGGAAAGAGATGGAGGATATTCTTCAGAAGGATCTCTATATTATCAGAAATGGTGAGGGACTTACGAAGGCAGCAAAACGGCTGGATGCCATGGCGGAAGAAGTAAAGAATGAAGGCGGCAGGCTGCCTGTATTTGAAAGGCTGCGTTTGGAAAATGATTTACTTTGCGCGTCCCTGCTTGCACACAGTGCAAAAGAACGGACGGATAGCGTGGGTTGTCATATACGGGCGGACAGTGAAGAGAGGGACAGCAGGTATCATGTGGTAATACAAAAGAAACCGGAAGGTATGGAGATCAAGTGCATTGCGGAACTTTAATCCCGCAGGCATCCATGAAAATAGCGGTACGCAGGGAAGGATGGGAAAATAAATTGAAAAGGATAATTGTTAAAAAAAACAGGTATGTGGATTCCGTGACATTGATGTCTGTGGGAGACAAAATATTAAAAATGGAAGGTATGGAGAATGCAGAGGTTCAGATGGGAACATGGGCCAACCAAAAGCTCCTGACGGAAATAGGATATGAAATACCAATAAATACAGGGCCGGAAGATTTGATTATGGCAGTTACCGGAGATTCCTGCGCTCATTTGGATGCTGCAATGGTCAAAATAGAGGATATCCTGGATCACCGGCTGAAAAAAGAAAGAGAATGCTATACGGACTTGGCGGAGATTCCGCCACAAGAAACGCCTTTTAATTTGGTACAGATATCCCTGCCGGGAGAATATGTGTTTCCTGAAGCTGTTAAAGCATTGGAAAATGGGTACCATTTGTTTATTTTCAGTGATAATGTCAGCCTGGAAGAAGAACGCAGACTTAAAGAGATGGGAAAAGAGAAAGGGCTTCTGGTAATGGGGCCGGACTGTGGGGTAGGCTATGTAGGTGGTGTGTGCCTGGGGGCAGGTTCCATAATGAAGGAAGGACCTGTGGGAATAGTGGCCGCATCAGGAAGCGGTGCTCAGGAGGTGGCATGTCTCCTGGAACAGTGTGGATTGGGGATTTCTGCGTTGATAGGTACAGGAGGAAGAGATTTGTATCCGGAAATCGGAGGTCTGGAGATGCTGCAGGCCATAGAAATGCTAAGGAAAGATGAGGCTTCTAAATTAATAGTGCTGGTTTCCAAGCTTGCGGATAAGGAAGTAATGAAAAAGGTTCTTGAGGTTTCTGATTGTGTGGATAAACCAGTGGTAGCAGTATTTTGGGGAAGTGATGCCGAATTATTTGAAGGTCATAAGGCCATTCCTGCTTTTTCTCTGGAAGAGGCGGCCTTTGAAGCGGCAAAAATACTGCAGCCGGATGGTACGTTTCCTCCCCGCTTTTCAGAGGAAGAGATACAAAAGCTGGTACAACGGGAATTGAGGCTGTATAGTCCGGAACAGAAATATTTCCGGGGACTCTACTGCGGAGGAACTTTTACGGAAGAGGGACTGCTTTATTATAATAAAATACCCGGAATTATCCTGTATTCCAATCTCGATACCGTATACGCCAGAAAGCTTACGGATTTTCATATAAGTAAAGGGCATACCATTTTGGATATGGGCGCTGAGGATTTTACCAGGGAATCACCCCATCCGGTCTTTGATCCCACACCCCGCATCCGCCGGCTAAAGCAGGAGCTGCAGGATACGGAAACCGCGGTAGTGTTGTTGGATTTTATTACAGGCCCGGGAGTGGCGGAAGATCCGATAACACCATTTATATATGCAATTTCAGATCAGAACATAACACGGCATATTACGTATATTGCCAACATATGCGGTTCTTTGCAGGATCCTCAGGATATTGCGGGGAAGAAAAAGCGTTTGGAAGAAGCAGGGGTAATCGTTACATCCTGCAGCTATGAAAGTGCACGGCTGGCCGGGGCATTGATGAAAGAATTGGAGGAGAGCAGGAATGAAAAAATGGAGAGTGATTAACATCGGTATCCCGTTATTCTATGATGCATTAACGTTCCAGGGCTGTGATGCACTGCAGATTGACTGGAGAGTACCGGTGAACAGAAGTCATAGGATAGAAGAACTTCTGAGATGGGCGGACAATAAGGAATGTAAAGAAAAAGCGGACAGAGCAAATGAAAAGGCTGTGGGCTGTATTATTGATTCGGATCCCGTTTGGGTTGACATTTTACCGGCGGGAGAGGTAGTGAAAGGTCTTTCAGATTATACAATTATTCATTCCGGCCCTCCTATTGCCTATGATGATATGGTTATGCTTCATAAGCGCGGCCTGGTAAGTGCCTGTTTGTTTGAGGGATGGGCTAAGGAGGAAGAGGAAGCTGTGAATTTGATCCGTTCCGGAAAATTGAAAATTATGTCGGCGCTTGACACCAATACAGTTGGAGCGGGGACTGGTATTATAACAAAATCGGTAGCGATGATTGTTATTGAGGACAGAAGGACTGGAATAAGGGCAGCGACTTTTCCGGCAGAAGGAGCGTTTCAGGGAGGATTTTGCGGATGGGGGCTTTATTCGAAAGAAATTGCGGAAAATCTTAGATTTATGAAAGATGAACTGTTTCCTGTGCTGAAAAAAATGCTTCAGGAATATGGACCAGTTCCTATCAAACCAATTCTGGCGGAAAGCATGCAGATGGGGGATGAAAATCATACCAGACAGACCGCGGCTGACTTGCTTTTTGAGCATCAGGTACTTCCTAAACTGATAAAAATGGACATATCTAAAGAAAAGCTGCATCCGGTGATAAACTATATTGTAAATACACCCAGATTTTTTCATTGTTATGGGCAGGGAGCTTCCCGAAGTGCCATGTTGTCAGCGGCGGACTGCGAATATTCTACTATGGTGACTGTTGTGTGCGGAAATGGAGTTGACTTCGGAATTAAGGTGTCAGGTTTGGGGGATGAGTGGTTTTGCGCAACGGCACCTATGATGAAAGGACGCTATACATCCAGTAAGTATACCCAAAAGGATCAGCTTCCCTGGATTGGAGACAGCTGCGTGGTAGAATGTGCGGGCATGGGGGGAATGGCTGCGGCAGCCAGCCCCATTGTTTGTTCTTTGCGGGGCCTTTCAGCTAAGGAAGCGGTAAAGCTGACCAGGCAGATGGAGAAAATATGTATATCCCATAATCCTAATTTCCCGATTCCTAATATGGATTTCGATTTTTTGCCTGTGGGAATTGATATAAGGAAGGTGTTGGAAACCGGGACAGCACCGGAAATTCATGGAGGTATGTTTAACTACGAAGGTGGTCTTATCGGAGCAGGGAGTGCCCGTGTCCCCATGGAATGCTTTGAAAAAGCCATGGAAGCCTATGGAAAGAAATATGGGGGTTATGTGTGAATCCAAAAAATATTCTGATTCTGAACTTAGGTTCTACCAGTTTTAAATGTAAGCTTTATAAGGTAGTGGGGGAAGGACAGGAAGAACAAATCGCGGAAGTAGGATTTGAGAGGATTGGTGCATCGGCCGGCAAATGTTTTATATCTGCACAGCGGCTGGTCTGGGAGGCGGAAAGAGCATTCGCGGATCATCTGGAGGCATTTCAATTTTCTTTGTATTGGCTTTTGGACAATGGGGTTCTGACTTCACTGGATGATTTAGATGCGGCGGGGTACAAAGCAGTCCATGCAGGAACCATATCCGGAGCTAAAGTAATAGATGAGGGCATTTTGGAGATTATGGAACATTACTCCGTATTTGCCCCTGCACATAATCCCGTTTATATCAGGCTGATGAAACAGCTTGCCGTCCAATATCCCAAACTGCTTCAGATTGGCTGCTTTGAAACATCTTTTCATGCGGATATACCGGAAAAACGTACTATTTATGGGGTACCTGATAAATGGAGAAAGGAGCTCGGGATCCGCAGATACGGATTCCATGGCTCATCCCACAGTTATATTGCATGGAAAATGCAGCAGACAGAGAATACCGCCCGTAAAGTGATTTCACTTCATTTAGGAGGTTCCTCCTCTGTCTGTGCCATAGAAGAAGGAAAAAGTGTGGCGGTAAGCATGGGGGCTACTCCGCAGTCAGGTGTGTTTCAGAATAACAGGGTTGGAGATTTTGATATTTTCTGTCTGCCGGTTTTAATGGATTATTATAATGGGGATTGGAAAAAAATTTTGAATATCTTAGCAACAGAGAGTGGTTTTGCAGGAGTAAGCGGGGTGAGCAATGACTTGCGGGAGATTCTTTCGGCGGCAGAAAAAGGGAATAGGAATGCACAGCTGGCAATTGATGCATATGTTGATAATCTGGTGGGATATATCGGGATGTTTACGGCTTATATGAAAGGGGTTGATGCTATCGTTTTTACTGGGGGAATTGGGATAAGAAGCATGTTGATACGAAAACGGATATGTGAAGAACTTACATTTATGGGGGTATTGCTTGATGATTCTGCGAATATGGCAGGGAGAGAAGGGAGGATAAGCAGAGAAGACAGTCAGGTAACTGTATATGCGTGGAAAACCAATGAAGAACTGATGGTTTTAAAAGCCTGTGTCCATGTACTTGGGGAACAGTTATAGGAAAGGGATATCTTTGACACAGAGAGTATATATTCATAGAGAAAGTCTGTCCAAAGACTTCAGAGATGCACAAATACTGCAGGGTAAAATCCATTCTGTCTTTCACAGAGTTATAAACCTGTCATTTATTATAGCCGGAGAAACAAGGATAATTACACTGATCGGAGAGAAAATTCCCTTACTTCCCGATAGTATTACAGTTCCGGATGAAATTTTTTCCATACTCGGGAATCAACATA
This sequence comes from uncultured Lachnospiraceae bacterium, assembly GCA_900548905.1. Lineage (GTDB taxonomy): Bacteria > Bacillota > Clostridia > Lachnospirales > Lachnospiraceae > Eisenbergiella. Next base: position 20,239 of record URMK01000037.1, read on the forward strand.
AATGTGGTATAATCAAATATAAAGACACGATATGTTTTGGTGAAATCCTGCTACTGTTATGTCATCCGGCAAAAGCAGCTCTGCATTTGCCGGATAAGGTATACAGGGGGTCTCAGGAGTTATGGTTTTGTAATATTAAGAAACTAAACCAGTTCAAAGCGCCAGAAGGCAAACAGACCGATATAGTAAGACTACCGCCTGATTTCCGGAGGGCGGCGGTATCTTTCGCGGATGGCTATATAATGGAAAAGAAAAAACAGATTGAAGAAGCTTATATTGCGCTTGTAGGTGCGGGACGCGGACTGACACCTTCCTGTGATGATGCTATGCTGGGAATTATGGCAGGGGCGTGTACCTGGCTTTCCGTTAAGGATGGCGAAAAAGGGAAGGACAGATTTCTTGAATTATCCTGTGGGATGGGAAAGGATTTATTACAAAAAAAACGAACTACGGATATAAGCTGTAAATACTTGAAATGCGCATGCAGGGGAAGGTTTTCCATACTGCTTTGCAATATGCTGGAATGGGCTGCTTTTGCCGGAAGGGAAGATAACCTGCCGGACGAGCTGGTAATGTCCATTTCCGACATCGGGCATACCTCCGGTATGGATATGTTATTTGGGTTAAAGATTTTTTGTGAGGAGGCAGTCAGATGTATCGGCTGATTATTATTGATGATGATGCGGGAACTTCTAATAACCTGGGAAACTATTTTCCCTGGGAAGAGCATGGCTTTCAGGTGGTGGAAAAGTTTTATGACGGATTTAGCGCATGTCAGTATCTGAAAAATAATCCGGTGGATCTGATTATTAGTGATATCAAAATGCCGGTTATGGATGGGATTACCCTTGCGAAGTGGATATATGATCAGAAGCGCAGGGAGAAGATTATTTTTATCAGCGGATATAAAGATTTTGATTATGCCAGGAAGGCTATGGAATATGGAGTAAGCTATTACTGCCTGAAGCCTGTCACTTATCCGGAAATCAAACAAAAGCTGTCAAATATCCGCCAGATGCTGGAACAGGAGGATAAAAGGGGGCAGAGTGTAAATACGGATGAGGATGTGTCAATTAAGCAAAAACAGATACGTAAAATAAAATGTTATATAGATGCGAATTACAGAGATGTGACTTTGGAGGGGCTGGCAGAACATATGAAGAAGAATCCGGCCTATCTGTCACGGTTTTTTAAAGAAAATACCCAGGCTAATCTTTTCAGCTATATTACGAAAGTCCGTATGAAAAAAGCACTGGAATTTCTTCAGGATGATGAATTCTGTACAGTTTATGAAATTGGGGAAAAGGTGGGATACAGTAATGCCGTAAGCTTTTCCAAAGCATTTCATAAACAGTATGGGGTTACTCCTACGGAATACAGAAATAAATTTACGGCAATTAAGGCGGATGAGACATGAAGAACAGAAAAGTAAGCAGAATGGTGATGGCTGGTATTGGTATTATAATTGTGGCTCTTATCTGCGGTTATGGAGTGGCTCTTCATTTTTCGGAAAATATAGAAAAGCTGGAGGTTAAAAAACTGGAGGATACAGCCCGGATGATAGACAAAACGTTATTTGAAAATAACGTTTATCTTATGCCGGATACTGCTTATTTTTATAAGCTGGAATACCTTCTGCAGACGGGAAAACAGGTGAATGATGAAGGAAATTTTGCCAACATGATACGGAAGAATCTGAGCAAAGGTGTACTTTATGATTCCAATATCTATTCGGTCTATACGGCTTTGGCGCGTGAAGAGACATCCTACATCATGGTAAATGGCACTTTGCGGCAGAAGGATGCCATGACGGATATGCAGTGGTGGGAAACCTGCCGCGATATGGAAGGCAGCTGTTATATGGACTGGAGGGAAATAAACAGTTCTTTTCTTAATAAAGTTAAGCTTTTTTCGGTGTACAGGATTTATGACTCGATCAGCTATAAGGATGGAAGAGTGGTGCAGGGGTACATGGTGATTAATTATTACAGGAGCCATATCCTCAATGAAATCAATACATTGACCAGTTCCGACGAAGGTGTAATTTTGTATAACCCTATATCGGATCAGTTGCTCTGTACAGACGGGGATTCTTTGACGGAAGCGGATGTGAGAGAGATGCTGAGTCAGGACCCCGGTGAAGGAATTTTACAGGGAAGCGGAGTGAGATCCACCCGGGATCATGTAAAGATGATTTACAGTATCAGCGGTTCGGATTTTGTTCCACTTTATTATATTATTTTGAAAAAAGATACGGAAGTAAGTAAATTTATGTCGGAGATCTACTTTTTGATGCTTGGCATTGTATCTCTTATCTGTTTTGGTTTCATAGTTTTTTTGCTGCTTTATTATTATCAGTATCAGAAATATCTATCCGGCCTGGTGCAGGTCATAAAAGCAGTTGAACAGGACGGAACCGGTGAAGAAAAGATGTTGACCGATTTATCCAGAGATTTGGGTGGAAAGAAAATGGATCTGCATATCATCGCCAGAAAAATTCTGGATGATAATATGGATATTAATGAACTGAAAAGAGCTTTGAGTTCAGAACAACGTCTGCGGACTGAGGTTGAGATGCTTTACGGACATGCGCAGATTAATTCTCATTTCCTGTTAAATACGCTTGATTCCATATATTGGGAAAGCCTGAAAAATAATGGCAGTGAAAACGGGGAAACGAGGATGATAGAGAGGCTTTGCCTTATTTTAAAATATGCGCTGGATTCCTCCAATCCGTATATTTCTCTGGAAGAAGAAGTGGACTGTGCTAAAGAATATCTGGCGATACAGCAATTCAGGAAAAATCAGAAGATAGATGCAAAATGGGAAATTCCGCAAGGATTAAGAAAGGCTAAGGTAGGAAAACTGATTTTACAGCCAATATTGGAAAACAGTATACAACATGGAGGATTTTCCAAAGGAGTTCCTGTTTTTTTACGGGTTGAGGCAAAACTTATGGAGGATATTCTTTATCTTCTTGTCAGTGATAATGGAATTGGCATGGAGGAGAATGAAATGAGAAGAATGAACCAGATATTCCGGGAAGATATTCCGGTTCGATCAAAGCATATAGGCCTTATGAATGTCAACAGAAGAATACAGCTTCAGTATGGGGATAAATATGGTATTGTATTGCAGCCATCCGTAAATGGAGTGGGCCTGACAGTATTAATCAGTCTTAAGTATCTTATCATGGAGGAAGAAAATCAGGAATAAGTTTTATTCTGTCGGGTTATTGTTTCAGAAAGGGGAAAATAGAATGTATACGGTTCTTTGTTTAAAAGATGGGGTAAAAAAAATACTGCAGGTGGAAACAGAATCACAGAAAGAGATTATGTACTTACATATGCCGGATAAAATAGATTATGAAGATGTAGAATATATTGATTTTGCGGTCGATTACGAGTCTGCCCGGGCTGGAGAAGATGGATATTTGGTACTTCCCCGGGGATGCAGCGGGCTTGGGGATGACTGTCTTTGTTATTTCAGGAAAAGGGACGACTGTGAGGTTGTTATTGACGGTCCTGAGATGATTGTGTATGGTATGATTGCCGAAGGCCGATCTTTTATGGCTACTGTGACAGGAATGACCTACGATTATAAACTTGTAGCGAAAGTGGAAAACGGGATATACTCTGTTTTTCCCAGATTTATGATTTATAACAGAAAACCTTATGAAAACATAGAGGTACGAATAGAAAAACTGCCGGATGGATCTGATTATAACCAAATTGCGCATGCGTATCGCAGATTTAGGGTAGATAGAGGGGAACTGCACCCTTTGAAAGAACGTATGAAAGAGCGAAAAGCTCTGGGAAAGGCAGTATATGCGCCGTTTATCCGCATCCGCATGGGATGGAAGCCGGTACCTACTCCGGTGCTGGAGCAAACTTTAGAAACAGAACCGGCAATGAAGACAGCCTGCACTTTTGAAGATGTGGAGGCTTTAATGGAAGAATGTAAAAATAAAGGAATTAATAACGCTGAGTTTTGTCTTGTGGGATGGAATATACGGGGACATGATGGAAGATGGCCGCAGGCATTTCCTGTAGAGCCGGCCTTGGGCGGGGAAGAAAAGCTGAAAAAACTGATCAGAAGGGCAAAGGAATTGGGATATTCCATAGTCTGCCATACGAATTCAACAGATGCTTATTCCATTGCAGATAACTGGAATGAAGAGGATGTACTATGCTGTGAGGATGGAAATATTTCGCAAAACAAACAATCATGGAGTGGTGGGGCAATGTATGATTTATGTCCTCTGGCAGCATACAGACAGGCCAAAGAGATTCTGCCAAAAGTTGCTGCACTTGGATTTGAAGGGCTGCATTACATTGATGTGATAAGTACGGTAAAACCCAGGACATGCTATTCACAGAAGCATCCTGTTACGGCAAGGCAATGTGTGGAGATATGGCGGAATATTATGAAATTAGCAACTGATTTGTTTGGGGGATTCAGCTCAGAAGGTGGTTATGATTTCGCTGCGCCGGATATGGATTACGGCCTGTATGTTTCTTTTGGAGATAATGGCTGCCCTCTGGCGGATAAAACAATTCCCCTGTGGTATTTGGTATACCATGGCTATGTCTGCGGAAATCCTTATACAACTACAGTTAATCCGGATAAAGAGGACTGGCTGAAGATTGTGGAATATGGAGGCAGGCCTGCAATTTATTTTTATTCCCGGTTTGTGACACCTGATGGGGAAAGAGGGAACTGGATGGGGACGGTAGATTATGCCTGCCATACCAAAGAAGAAAGAGAAAAAAGTGTGGACGAGATTGCTGTTACATACAAGGCTTATCAGGAAATAGCATATCTGCAGACTGAATTTATGGAATCCCACAGGGAGACGGCACCTGGCATATACCAAATTATTTATTCTGACGGAAGTGTTGTGGAGGTGGATTATAACAAGAAAATCTATACCTGTACAAAACCTGGAAAGTAATTATATTTTAGAAGAAGACAGCCATTATTCTCCGGGAAGAAGTGGGAGGATAAGCGGCTGTTTTCTTTAAATAAGAAAAAGTAAATTTGAATAAAGGAAAAGTAAAATTCAGTATAGTTAATCAAAAGTTGGACATATTGTACATGTTTACGACTGATGATATATTATTTATATGCAAAGTGTGCATACCGTATAAAAGGGAGGTTAGCTATGAAGAGAAAAATTATGGCGACACTGTTGACATTATCTTTGGCTGTTATTATGTTTGCCGGCTGCGGAGGTAAAGGAGAAGAACTAGGGGATGCTTCTACGGGAACTGCACCAGTGCCGGCTTCCTCTTCACAAGAGGAAGGGAAAGAAGGCCAGGAGGTGCAGGATAATAAGGAATCCGTAACACTGACCATGTGGGTATGGGATGATGCACAGGTTCCTGCTACGCAGGCTATGGTGGATGCGTTCCATGAAATGCATCCGAATATTAATGTGGAGATTACTTCAATTGCCGGAGTTCAGGATTATAATACAAAAATGCAGACGGTTATCGGAACAAAGGATGCGCCCAGTGTATTTTGGATCAATTTTAATCTGGCTAAAGAATATATCCCCATGGGTTTCGTACAGGATTTAACAGAATATATCGATAACGATACGGAATTTGATCTTGCGAAGCTGAATGTAGGAATTACGGATGCTTATACAGTGGATGGCAAAATATACGGGATTGCAAAGGATACGGACGGTTTTGCAGTTTTTTATAATAAGGCTCTATTTGATGCAGCCGGTGTGAAATATCCTGAAGACGAATGGTCGGTAGAGGAGTTTGCGCAGACAGCAAAGGAGCTTACCAAAGATGGAGTGGTAGGTTGGACAAATACCACATCGGACCGTGTATATTATAATTTTATGTATTCTTATGGCGGAAGCCCCTATACCGAAGATGCATCATCAGCAAATGTGAACAGCAAGGGCTCTGTGGAAGCCATGCAGGTTCTTATGGATTTAATGAATAATGGCTATGCTTATAATAGGGCGGAAATGGATGAAATGAGTCCCAGTGTTGCATTTGAATCCAATCTCGCAGCCATGACCATTGACGGCTCCTGGATGGTTTCCGAATATTCCACGGCTCTCGGAGATAATCTTGGAATCGTGGAAGTCCCGGGAGGTCCCAGCGGTAAAGCAAGCACGGGGCATGGAATCGCTTATGCTACTACTACAAGCAATCCCCATATGGAAGAAACCTGGTTATTCCTTTCTTATCTGGGGTCGGATGCGGCTCAGGAAAAACAGGTAGAAGTGGTTATTCCTGCCGCAAATGATTGCGCGAGTACATGGGAGGCAGTGTATCCTAATCTGAATCTGACAGCCTTTGTAAAGGCGCTTAGTTATAATAAACCTTACCTGAGTGATAAAAACGCAACGGCATCCCGTTCGGCGTTTCAGGAATATCTGGCTAATATGCAGTCCGGTATGTACGAGAATGCCCAGGAAGCCATGGATGCGGCTCAGGAAGCTATGAATGCAGCGATAAATCAATAGGTATACATGCTTGGCAAGCCGGAACAGCCAGGTATGAAATAGGGCTGCTTTCCCGCGGACCTGTTTTTCTGAAAAGGAAACGGTTATGAGGACGGCAGCCTGTTTTTGAAAGAGGGCGGTTACATGAAAAAAAATAAAATTTCTCCGGGCAGGAAAAAAGAAGCGGGGATTGCGTATCTCTTTCTTCTTCCTTTATTTATTGGGGTAATCCTGTTTTTTATTATCCCTATTTTTCAATCCTTTTATTATTCCCTGACAAACTGGAGGGGAGTGGGAGAAGCTGAATTTGTCGGTTTCAATAATTTTGTTAAGCTTTTCCATGGAGACAGGAAATTCGGTGCAGAGCTGCGTAATACACTCATTTATGTAGTGGGCTCAATCCCTCTAACGATTCTTCTCGCTCTGTTGATAGCTAATCTGCTGAATGCAAGTATAAAAGGAGTTTCTTTTTACCGTGTTATTTATTTCCTCCCCAATGTAATGATGGGAGCGGTAGTGGCTATGGTATGGAAGTGGCTGCTTAACTCCAGATATGGCCTGGTAGATGCTATTACTTACTTTCTCTTTGGAATACGTCCGGCATGGCTGTCCGATACAAACCTTACCATGGTATCCATGTGTGTCATATCCATATGGTCCGGAATGGGGTATTGTATTGTGATTATTCTGTCAGGACTGCAATCAATCGGAACCACCTATTATGAGGCTGCTAAAATTGACGGGGCCAATGCCGTCCAACGTTTTACCCGCATCACATTTCCCATGATAACGCCCACCATATTCTTTTTACTAATTACCCGCGTTATCGGCGCATTTAACCAGTTTGATCTGGTGTATATGCTGGGAGGAAATGAGGGTCCGGTTCAGGAAAGCCTTCGCACTCTTGTATTTGGTATATACAAATCCGGTTTTGTGGAATATTCCATGGGATATGCATCAGCAAAAGCGATTATTCTCTTTGGAATCATTCTTATCGTTACCTTCTTCCAGTTCCTGGGGGAGAAGAGATGGGTTAATTATTAGGAGGGGCGGCTGAATGAAGAAAGACAAGATTTTTAAGCTTTTGACACATCTGGTTTTGCTGCTCGGTGTTATCTGTATGCTGCTGCCTTTGTTTTGGATGCTTATGACATCCTTCAAAAATAATATTGAGGCAGTGGCAGTGCCTATGACAGTTTTCCCCAAGGTATGGGATTTCGGAGGATATCAACGGGTATGGGAAAGAAATATTATAAGGCCATACATCAATACAATTATTATTTCCCTTGGGATTGTAATATGTCAGCTCATTACGGCATCTATGGCAGCATATGCATTTGCCCGTCTGGAATTTCCCGGGAAAAAGTATTTGTTTGCTGTTATTATCTGTATGATTATGATTCCCCAGCACATGACGCTGATACCAAAGTATAAAATTGTCAGTGCTATGGGGATTGCGGATACGCTTGCAGCAGTAGTGGTTCCCAATTTTATAAGTATATCTGTTACCTTTTTCTTAAGACAGGGATTCTTAAGTTTCCCGGATGAGTTGGAGGATGCAGCCAAGATTGATGGGTGCTCTCTAATAAGAATATTTACATCTATGGTGATTCCCTTATCTAAACCTGTGATAACGGCGATGGGTATCATGGTACTCCTTTTTGCATGGAATGACCTGTTATGGCCGACAATAGCTATAACGAGTGAAAAAAACAGAGTGCTCTCCATGTTCATTGCCCTTTGTAAAGGGCAGTATGTTACGGATTACGGATACCTTATGGCGGCCAGTACGTGTGCGGTATTGCCTATGATTATAGTTTATGCCATATTCCAGAAGGCTTTTGTATCTTCCATAACGATGACAGGTATTAAAGGGTAATTATAACGGCTATTGCAGAAAGGATTGGATTATGAGTGATTACATACAAGAGAATGCCAAAGAAATTCCTGTGAAATACCATCCTGATGTGGTGGTTGCAGGCGGTGGGATAGCGGGGATTGCAGCGGCCCTTGCAGCGGCCCGTAACGGCGCAGATGTTCTGCTGATAGAAAAGCAGTGTATGGTAGGAGGACTGGCTTCCTCCGGTCTAATAGCCGGTTATCTGCCTTTATGTGATGGGCGGGGGCATCAGGTTTCCTATGGAATAGCAGAAGAACTTCTTCGACTTTCTATCCGCTGCGGAGCGCAGTCAGAACTTCCTCTGGCTTGGCTGAATAAAAAAGAGGAAACTGCTAAGCAGAATAAACGATATGAAGTTCAGTTTAATCCTCAATATATGGCCCTTCTGGCAGAACGGCAGCTTATTAAGGAACATGTCCATATTCTATATGATTCCCGGATTTGCGGTGTTATCAGCTCGGAAGACAGGATTACGGAATTGCTGGTGGAAAATAAGAGCGGCAGATTGGCGGTAAGAGGTAAAACTTATGTGGATGCCACCGGGGATGCCGATTTATACTGGTATGCGAAACATCCCACCCGTCTTTTTGAAAAAGGAAACATTCTGGCAGGCTGGTATTATCTTTTTAACGGAGAGCAGGTAAAACTGCGCCCTCTGGGGTTTGCTGAGGTTTTTGAGGAAAAGAAGAAGGATACGGTAAAACCTTTAGTGAACCGTAGATTTTATGGAATAGACGGGCAAGAAATATCGGAGATGCTTTTTCTGTCCCATGAGGCAATTCTGAATGATATTCTAGAACTAAAAAAAGAGAAGCAGGATATAGAACCAACTGCTTTAGCCGGAATGCCGCAGCTTCGCATGACACGATGTATACAAGGAGAGTACGAATTGAAGGAATCGGATAATGATGTGAATTTTCCGGATAGTGTGGGAATGATTGCCGACTGGAGAAAAAGAGGTATGGTTTATGAAATCCCTTACAGAGCATTGTATAGCAAAAAACTGGGGAATGTGATTAGTGCCGGAAGATGTATTTGTACAGATGATGGTATGTGGGATATTTCCCGAGTTATTCCGCCTTGTGCCGTGACTGGGGAAGCTGCGGGGACGGCTGCGGCTATGACTACTGATTTCGGGGAGTTATCTTATGACAGGCTGGCAAAAAGGCTGCGGAGACAGGGACAGAAACTGATATTTTCAGAGATTAGATAAATTTTCCCGCCAGAGAACCTTTCTTTATATAGAAGAGGATAAAATGAAACATATTTTTGATATAACCAAGGTGTTGGTACATGTAAATTGCGGTGAGCAAATTAGCCTTTTGCCCGTCCGGACAGATGAAAATACATGGATGGCAGTAAGTGAACGGTTAGATGTGAAGTTTGTTCAGGAACCAGTAAATGAGGTATATGCATTAACTGCAGATGTAACAGTTAAAGAAGGTTTTTTGGACGGTGAAAACGGAATAGAACTTTTTTTGGAACTACCATCCGATTGCGTTTCTTTTCTGGCAGATTACCGTTATAAAGAATATTGGTGCCGGCCCGGCTGGGCATCCGCATTTTCCAAGGTACCTGATGAAACCCAGGCGCTTCTTTGGAAGTATGGAAAAGGAGGCTATGGTTTTCTTCTTCCTGTATGCAGTGGACAGTATAAAACAGTTCTCAATGGCAGCAGACTACAGGTTGCAAGCTGGTATGACGGACTTACCGGCTGCCATTCTCTTATTCTTGTTGTAGGAGAAGGCAAGAACGCTGACCGGTTAATTTCTTCTTGTGTCAAAGAAGGGATTGGGTTACTGAAAAAAGGCTATTCACCAAGGGCAGGAAGACGATATCCGGAAATTTTTGAGTATTTGGGATGGTGCAGCTGGGATGCCTTTCAAATAAGAGTGAACGAGAAAGGACTGTTGGATAAATGCAGCGAATTCCGGGACAAAGATATCCCGGTACGTTGGGTAATCATTGATGATATGTGGGGGGATGTAAGGGGGCTGTATGATGAAGATAATCCTGATTATGAAACAGTGCTGGAATCAAGACATAAAACCACACTGTATTCCTTTGAAGCAGATCCATTCCGATTTCCCCGGGGACTTAAAAGCTGTATACGGAGAATAGAGAAGGAATATGGCATCCTAACGGGAATATGGCATCCTATGAGCGGATACTGGAGCGGGATTGACAGAGACGGACCTCTGTTCACAGAGTATCAGGATTGTTTTATCGAAGGAGTAAACGGACAATTAGTACCTTCTTTCTGTGTGGATAAGTCATTCCGGTTTTTTGATGCCTATCACAGATTCCTGAAAGACTGTGGGGCCTCGTTTATTAAAATAGATAATCAGAGTACAATAAAAAGATTCTATAAAGGTCTGGCAACGGTGGGAGATATAGCCAGTGGACTGCATACGGCTATGGAGGCTTCTGCAGGATTACACTTTGATAACCAGTTGATAAATTGTATGGGTATGGCTTCTGAAAATATGTGGAATCGTCCGGTTTCCCCAGTCTCCAGATGCAGTGATGACTTTCTTCCGGATAACAGAGACTGGTTTCTGCAGCACATCCTTCAATGCGCATATAATTCGCTGGTACAGGGGGAATTTATATGGTGTGATTGGGATATGTGGTGGACAAGTGACGGACAGGCGGTAAAAAACAGCGTTCTGCGGGCCGTCAGCGGCGGACCGGTTTATATCAGTGATAAATTGGGAGAAAGCTGTAAGGAGGTTCTGATGCCCCTGCTGTTATCAGATGGAAGAATCCTTCGATGTGACAGGCCGGGAATTCCTGCAGAAGACTGTCTCATGGAGGACCCGCGTAGAAGCGGAAAGCCTTTCAAAGTATATAGTACCTGTAATGGATGTCTGACGGCGGCAGTTTTCCATCTCAGCCCAGGAACCGGAAGAATGTATGGAACTATTGGTCTTAAAGAATTCGGAATAGACGAAACAGAGGAAGAATATGCCGTTTTTGAATATTTTACCGGTGATATGCAGGTTATAGGAAAGGTAGACAGGATACCTATTGTACTCACAGATGAAGATGACTTCAGACTCTATCGTTTTATACCAATTAAAAACGGATTTGCGCCATTGGGACTGTGCGAAAAGTATATCGCACCTAAAACCATACAAGCAAACAATGAACGGACTGTAGTCTTGACAGAAGGAGGGACGTTTGCATTTTTTAGCAGAGGTACAGTGAATTCGGTAATAGTAAACGGGGTGGCAATGCCGGTGGAAAAGGAGACGGCGCCTTTCTATAAGGTGTTCTGTGAAGGGAACGGGGTACATACTGTCTCTGTGCCGGAAGAAGGAGCGGGAAAGTAATATGAACAGGAAATTAACAATTGCGATTATTGGATGTGGGGATTTTGCTAAAAATTTTGTGAATCTATTCAAGATGCATCCTTTCGTGGAAAAGGTTTATGTCTGTGACAAAATCCGAAGTAAGGCAGAGGGGTATGGAAAGCAGTTCCGGGCAGAGATTGTTGATACATTTGAAGAGGTGCTAAAGCGAAGGGATATAAATGCAGTTGCGATATTCGCCCAACGACATCTGCACGGACCGCTTGTAATGGAGGCCCTTAAAGCGGGGAAGCATGTATATTCTGCGGTACCTATGGCCAGTGAAGTAGAGGAATGTGAAAAAATAATAGAACTGGTTAAACATACAGGACTGACATATATGATGGGCGAAACATGTTATTATTTCCCGAGTTCCATTTATTGCAGAAAAACATTCAAGAAAGGTATATTCGGGAAATTTGTTTATGGGGAATCCCAGTACCATCATGATATAAGTCATTTTCCCGCGGATTTTCTAAAAGACCGACGAAGCACAGGAGTTCCTCCTTTTTATTATCCTACTCACTCTACGGCAATGATTCTGGCAGCAGCAGACAGCTTTGTTAAAAAAGTAGCAGCATTTGGATATGTGGATGAGGAGCATGACGGTATTTTTGAACGGGGAGTAAACCAGTGGGATAATGTCTATTCCAATGCATTTTCTCTGATGCTTTTGGATAATGGAGGGACAGCCAGGGTAAACGAATGCAGGCGGATTGGATATAAGGCGCCCAGTTCTTATCTGTCAGCATTCTATGGTACAAAAGGGGCCTACCAGTTTAATAATGCCCAGCATTTGCTGACGGTGAAAACAAAAGAAGGGGTGCGTCTGACCGATGTAAGCGACTTGGTAAATCCCGAAGAAATGACAAAACATAAGGCAGAACCTGATTTCAGGGAAAAAGTAGCAAACCATATATGGCAGGGAGATTGTTTTTCACCGCAGCAGGAAGAGGATATAAGGAGGCTGCCGGATAGCTATAGGGGATTGGAAAATGGACATATGGCATCCCATCAGTTTTTGATTGATGATTTCTGTACTGCAGCATACAGTGGCAAACAACCAATCTTAAATGCATGGAAAGCAGCCAGATATACGATCCCTGGCCTGATAGCCCATCAGTCCGTATGCAGAGGAGGTGAAACCATGGAGGTACCTGATTTTGGAGATATAGAACTGGAGTAGGCGGAAAAGAATATTTCTGATACACCTGCCGTAATAAACAAAGTATTCCATTGGCACCAATTATGGATTTTGTATAAGAAATAGAATTGTAACTATTCAGTCAGGACTGCGCATTGACCGCACAGACTGTAAGAAAGTGATTCAGGAGTGCCAAAATCCATCGCCGAAGGCGATTTAGGACGGATTTAGGCAGTAACCTTGAAAGGACGGAACAGTTACATAGAATCAAGTAATTGAATTGACAGGCCGGTGTTTTGATTCCGGCCTGCAGAAGTTATACAGATAATTTACAGATTATATTTTTGGTAATAATTTTTCCGCAAGTTTTCATCCGCGGCAATGTTGGGAATCTCTGTTTCCAGACCGTCACGCAGTAAAAATGTAATCAAATCTGCCATCTTTTTTTCACCGATAGCAGTACCGGCAATTTCCCCGTTGTCATGCTCACGTCGCAGCAGTTCTTCGAATTTCATGTACTTCGCCTCCCATTCACGGCTCTTTTTCAGTTCACCAATCCTCTGATGGATTCTGCGAACCTTATTTATGAAAGACATATTCATTAAGTCTTTCCATAGCTTCCACTACCAGGGAATGGGGAAGGGCGAGGTTCAGGCGGATGGCATAAGGCCTGTGGAACGGCCGGCCGTCCTGCCAGATAACGCCTACCCGGATACCGGCGCGGATAAGCTCATCCATGGACAAATGATGTTCCCGGCAGAATTTTTCACAGTCAAGGTACAGCATGTAGGTCCCTTCCGGTTTGGCGAGCGCTACGCCGGAGAAATGGGTAAGAATATATTGGTAAGCATATTCCACATTTTCCGTAAGTACCTGGCGCAGTTCATCCACCCATTGATAGCCCTCCGGCTGATAGGCGCCGATTAATGCATGCATGGACAGGACATTCATGCTGTTGTAATGGGACAGCTCCGCCTGTTTTCTTACCCGGTCACGCAGGTAAGGATTATAAATAATATGATAGGATCCAATCAGGCCTGCCAGATTAAAGGTTTTGGACGGTGCATATACTGCAATGGTCCTGTTCTTTGCATCGGCTGAAATACTTTGTGTGGGAATGTGTTTATGGCCTGCCAGCGTGAGGTCGGACCAGATTTCATCGGAAACCACCACACAGTTGTTTCTGGCATAAACATCCATTGCTTTTTCTATTTCCTCACGGCTCCATACTCTTCCGCAGGGGTTATGGGGGGAACAGAATACGGCAAAGTGGATGTGGTTTTCCTTTATCTTCCTGTCCATATCTTCATAATCCATGCGCCATACCCCGTCTTCATCACGCACAAGATCACTTAAGATAATTTTGCGTCCGATGCTTTCCAGCGCATGAGTGAAACCGATATAGGTAGGGGAATGAAGGAGCACGGCTTCGCCCGGGGCACTGAAAGCCTGGGCGGCGGAGGATACGCAGCCCAGAACACCGTTTTCATAACCGATAGCCTCCTTTGTCAGGCCCTCCACACCATTCCGCTTATTCTGCCATTCAATAATTTTTCCGTAATATTCTTCCCTGGGATCAAAATAGCCGAAGGCGGGATGTTTTGCCCGTTCTATGATGGCGTCCTGTATGGTGGGAACCGTAGCATAGTTCATATCCGCTACCCACATGGGAATTTTGGTAAAACCATCCGCTACCTGGGCGTTATCAAATGGGATGACATCCACGGCGATGGAATCCTTTCCCTGTCTGTCAATAATGGATGTAAAGTCGTATTTCATGGTATTATCTCCTTTGTATGGGGTTTTTTCCTATGCAACCAGTTTACTATTCCCGGGGAGGATATTCAATGGGGAGTTTTGGGCAGGGTGTAGATAAAAAAGTTGGCGCCGCCAACTTTTTTTATCTACACCTTTTTGGGTAGCAACGCAGAAATAAATATATCTTATACATACCAATAAATATATTATTTCACTTTATTTGAAAAATAGCTTATCATTAAAGTACTGCGTCTAGTTAGGGCAGGACGGCCTGAAGCCTGGCCTGATCTTAACCGGGGCCTGCGGGAAACAGCACAAAAGCAGAAAACAGGGAGAAATCAGCATGAAACTATTAGTGATCGGCGGGGTCGCAGCCGGAACCAAAGTCGCGGCGAAATGCAAGAGAGTGATGCCGGAAGCGGAGGTTACAATCGTAACCAAAGGCAGGGATATTTCTTATGCGGGCTGCGGTCTGCCCTATTACATTGGGGAAGTAATAGAAGGAAAGGAGCAGCTCATTGTCAATACACCGGCCAAGTTTTCCGCATTGACAGGGGTTCTCGTGCAGATGGAAAGGGAGGTTACCGGTCTTGACAGCGCGGGGAAAAAGGCGGTGGCCAGGAATCTCCGTACCGGAGCGGAGGAGATCTATGAATATGATACCTGTGTGATAGCTTCGGGTGCTTCTTCGGTGGTTCCGCCGCTGGAAGGCATCAGGCTGCCGGGGGTATTTACCATGCGTACACCGGACGATGCCATAGAAGCAAGGGATTACCTTAAAAGTAACCAGGTAAAAAAAGCGGTGGTTGTTGGCGGAGGTTTTATTGGCCTGGAAGTAGCCGAAAACCTTCTGGGGCAGGGGATTTCCGTTACGGTAATGGATATGGCGCCGCAGATAATGCCGGGGTTTGACCGGGAAATGGCCGATTATGCCCGGCGCCATCTGGAGAAAAAAGGAATCCGGGTACTGACCTCTACCAAACTTGAGGGAATCACCGGTGCGCAAAAGGCCGAGGGAGTAAAGACCGATAAAGGATTTTTACCGGCAGAGCTGGTGATTTTATCTATCGGTATCCGTCCTAATACGGGCTTCTGTAAAGATGCGGGTGTGGAGATGTTTAAGGGGACTATCCTCGTAGATGAGAAAATGCGTACCAATCTTCCGGACGTTTATGCGGCAGGAGACTGTGCCATGGTAACGAACCGCATGACCGGTGAACGGCAATGGTCCCCTATGGGTTCTTCCGCCAATATGGAGGGACGTACGCTGGCTCTGGCGCTGGGAGGGGAAGCGGTGAGCTATCCCGGTGTACTCGGTACAGGAGTGGTAAAGCTTCCCGGGCTGAACGGCGGACGTACCGGACTGACCGAGGAGGCGGCAAAAGCGGCCGGATATGATGTGGAAACCGTTCTGGCGGTTACCGACGACAAGGCACATTATTATCCCGATTCTTCTTTCTTTGCCACAAAGCTGATTGCGGACAGGAAAAGCCGCCGTCTGCTGGGTATCCAGGTATTGGGGCCTGGCGCGGTGGATAAGATGACGGATATCGGTGTGATGGCCGTGACCTTCGGCGGCACGCTGGATCAGATGACCTCCCTGGATTTGGCATATGCGCCGCCGTTTTCCACGGCGATCCATCCCTTTGTAACGGCAGTGCAGATTCTGCTGAATAAGCTGGACGGCGTGATGGACAGCTTTACGCCTGCAGAATATATGGATGGTGCAGCGGCCGGGTACCGGGTGATTGATGTGAATCCGGCAGGGCCTACTATTCCCGGGGTTACCTATGTGGATTTGAACAAAGTACAGGGGGAAATGCCGGAACAGGGATTCTTTGGAATGGGAAAGGAAGAAAAACTGCTTCTTGTCTGCGCGAAGGGAAAGCGCGCTTACCTTCTGCAGAACAGGCTGAAGTATTATGGCTATACCAACACAAAGGTTCTGGAAGGTTCCTCCTTCTTCAATGTGATCCGCACTGGAAGCGCGGCGGGTAAGGTGACGGTATCGCCTGAGGATATCACACGGGTGAAAGCGCTGGGCTGCCTGCACAACAAGGGTACCAATAATTTCAACGTCCGTGTCATCACCAGAAACGGTAAGGTGACAGCGGAAGAGAACCGGTGTATCGCAGATGCCGCCGCTCTTTACGGAAACGGTGACGTGGTGATGACCACCAGGCTCACCATGGAAATCGTGGGAGTTCCTTATGATAAAATAGACGAACTCCGGGATTTCCTGGCCGGTGCGGGACTGGAAACCGGAGGGACGGGATCCAAGGTACGCCCTGTGGTTGCCTGCAAGGGTACGACCTGCCAGTACGGTCAGCTGGATTCCTATTCGCTTTCCGAAAAAATACATGAACGTTTTTATCACGGCTATTATGAGGTAAAGCTGCCCCATAAGTTCAAAATTGCGGTTGGCGGATGTCCCAACAACTGTGTAAAACCGGATTTAAATGATTTTGGTATTGTCGGACAGCGGATTCCCTCTTATAATGTAGATATCTGCCGGGGCTGCGGCAAATGCCAGATTGCGGATATCTGTCCTATGGGGGCAGCACAGGTGGTGGACGGCAAGCTGGTAATCGACGGTGAAACGTGTAATAACTGCGGACGCTGTATTGGAAAATGCCCGTTCCATGCGGCGGATGAAGGGACCTATGGCTACAAGGTTTACATAGGCGGACGCTGGGGAAAGAAAACTGCCCACGGCCAGGCGCTGGACAAAATATTTACCAGCGAGGAAGAAGTACTTTCCGTACTGGAAAAAGCGATTCTTCTTTTCCGGGAACAGGGTAATACGGGAGAACGTTTTGCAGATACGGTAAACAGAATCGGATTTGAAAACGTACAGGAGCAGCTTCTGGGGGATGAGCTTCTTTCCAGAAAAGAGAACATCGTCGGTGCAAAACTGCACCTGAAGGGCGGAGCGACCTGTTAAATAAGAAGCCGGAGGGTATTCTTTCATTGCCGCAGGCCGTTTGAAAATGGCTTTTTACCAATGACTGTGAACATATCAAAACAGTGATAATAAGAGAAAAGGCAGCTGCCAGGGTCAAGCCAACTTCAGGTTGCTTGACCTTGGTTCATGTGCTGTTTGTGAGGTATAACGGAGGAAAGATGGAATGTATTAGCATCAGCTTCAAATCCGCACCGGAGGATGTGCGAAAATGTTTTGTTTTTTCCGAAGAGGAAAAAAAGAAAATCCTGGAGCGGGCAGGGCAGGCGGTGGTGCTGAACACCTGCAACCGGACGGAGATCTACGCGGCGGGGGAAGAAACCTGCTTTAACCTGCTGGAGAAGCTGCTGGCGGAGAAGGCGGGGATGGAAGAGACGCAGCTGCGCCGGATATCCAGACGGTTTCAGGGGAAAAAAGCGCTGGAGCATTTATACCGGGTTACCTGCGGCATGGATTCCATGGTCCTGGGGGAGGATGAGATCCTGGGGCAGATGCGTCAAGCCTATTTATTTTCCTGTAAGGAAAGCAAACCCGGCTATGAGTTGAATACGGCTTTCCAGGGCGCCCTGGCCTGTGCAAAAAAGATTAAGACGGAAACGGAGATTTCCAAATCTTCCGTATCCATAGCCACGCTGGTTTCCAATGAGGTTTTTAAGGCCGAAAACAGGCTCACCTGGGGAGAAAACAGCGGGGAAGAGCGTAAATTACAGGTGCTTCTCATTGGCGGAAGCGGAAAAATGGGAAGTATTATCCTCAAGAACCTGCTGGAGCATGGAAGCATCCATGTTCTGGCAACGAAAAGGAACCATGCGGTGGCCGGACAATCCAGAGGGACGCTGACTGTGGTGGATTATGCAGAGCGTTATGAGTACCTGGAGCAGGCCGATGTGATCATATCCGCTACGGAGAGCCCTCATTATACCCTGACGGCAGGAGAGGCGGCCGGGTATCTGAAGGATGGAAGGGAACGTCTTTTTATAGATATTGCGGTGCCGGCGGATATGGATAAGGAGATCGGTGCCCTTCCCGGCTGCCGGGTGATATCCATAGACGATTTCGAACGGCTGGCAAGCAGGAACAATATCCGCAAGCAGCAGGCCATCCTGGATGCCGGTGAGCTGCTGGCAAAGGAACTGGATACCTTGTATAAAACCCTGGCTTTTCATGAAGCAGCCGGGATGCTCGATATCTGGAAGCAAAGATTTACCGGCTGCGGCCCGGATAAAATCCTGTTTTTCTTAAGAGACAGACTGGATGCCGCTTCCTTTGAAGCTGTTCTCAAGGCTTTAGGGGAAATGTGACGGGCAGTCATACACAGGAGATAAATACCCCGCAGCGGGCCGGCATATGAGGCGGCGTTTTTGCGGACAGGGAGGAAACCATGGGATATTTTCCGTTTTTTATGGATATCGGGGGGAAAAAGGGAGTGATACTCGGCGGCGGGCGGGTGGCTGCCAGAAAGGTGGAAAAGCTGCTTCCTTTCGGGTCTGTCCTGACTTGTATTGCACCGTCTATAGAGGAAGAAATCCGGGAGCTGTCCCGTTCGGACAAGAAGCTTACCCTGGTGTACCGAGAAGCCTGTGAGGAAGATCTGGCCGGCGCCTGCTTCGTAATCGCAGCTACGGATAAGGAAGAGGTAAACGCCTGGGCGGCCGGATGGTGCAGGGAGCGGAACATACCGGTAAATGTGGTGGATGACCGGGAAAAATGCGGCTTTTTTTTCCCCGCGTTAATTCAGGAAGGGCCGCTGACCATCGGAATATCTACGGATGGGAAAAGTCCGGCGGCCGCATCCTATGTAAGAAAAACGGTAGAACAGGAATTGCCGGAGGGTCTGGGGAATACCATAGAAATATTAGGAAGGTTACGGGAAGTTGTCCGTAAGATGCTGCCGGGTCAGAAAGAACGGGCGGCATGTCTGGAGCGCCTGTTTCTCTACTGCAGGGAACGGGATTTCCGGGTCGGGGAGAAGGAGCTGGAGGAATATCTGACAGGAGAGGGAGAGTAATGACTGAGATCAGAATCGGTACGAGAGGAAGCCGGCTGGCGCTGGTACAGACCGGCATGGTGGCACAGGCCCTGCGTGCCTGCCTGCCGGATGTACAGATTGAAACGGTAATTATCAAAACAAAAGGAGATAAAATCCTGGATAAACCGTTGGGAGACATCGGGGATAAAGGTTTGTTTGTATCGGAACTGGAGACCGCTCTTCTGGAAAGGAAAGTGGATCTGGCGGTGCACAGCGCCAAGGATCTGCCTATGAGCCTGGCGGAGGGACTGGACATTCTGGCTGTGCCGGAAAGGGCGGATGCCCGGGATGTGCTGGTGCAGGTGAGAAAGAAGGATTCGGATCCGGAAGGTGCGCAAGAAGGCTTTGCCAGCCTCCCTGCCAATCCGGTTATCGGGACGGGAAGCAAGCGCAGGGAGTTATATGTAAAGGAGCTTTGTCCGGGCGCACAGGTGAAGCTGATCCGGGGCAATGTGGAAACCAGGCTTTCCAGGCTGGAAGAAGGACTGTATGACGGGATTATTCTTGCCAAGGCCGGACTGGACCGGCTGGGGATCCTGGAGAGGGAAAAGGGACGTTTTCACTTTACGCCGCTGGAGCCGTCCCTTTTTCTGCCGGCGGCCTGTCAGGGAATTATAGCCGTGGAGGGCCGTAAGGACTGGGAGTACATAGATGAGATCTCCCGGATCAGCCACAGAGAGAGCCTGCTTTCCTTTGAGGCGGAGAGGCGTGTGCTGGAGGCTCTGCAGGCAGACTGCAGCCAGCCCGCTGCGGCATACAGTGTGATTGAAAAAACGAAAGAAACGGAAAAACTCCGGCTGACGGTGATGTACGGAGGCTGTCAGGTAAAAGGAGAATGGGGAGTGAAGGAGCGGTATGCCCTGGCAGACGCCCTTTCCTCACAAGTGCGGAGAGAACCCTGATGGAGAAGAAAAAAGGAAATGTATATCTGGTAGGTGCAGGCTGCGGGGGAGCGGATCTGATAACGGTCAAAGGCCTTGCACTTCTGCGCCGGTGTGAGGTGGTACTATATGACAGCCTTGCGGCAAAGGAGTTGCTGGATCAGGTTCCTCCGGCCTGTGAAAAAATCAATGTGGGGAAGCGTTATGCCGGAAAAGCAATGCCCCAGGAGGAAATCAACCGGCTTTTGGTGGAAAAAGCCAACGAGGGAAAAAATGTGGTACGCCTGAAAGGCGGGGATCCTTACGTATTCGGAAGAGGCGGCGAAGAGATGCTGGTGCTGCAGGAGGAGGGGATCCCATGTGAAGAAATCCCGGGCATCACTTCCGCCATTGCGGCGCCGGCCTCCGCCGGGATTCCGGTCACCCACAGGCAGTGCAGCAGAATGGTCACGATTCTCACGGCATCTTCCATTTCCGGGCAAGGAAAGCAGGAGTCACTCACCCCGGTGGATTATAAGGCGCTGGCGGCGCTTCAGGGCACGTTGGTAGTGCTGATGGGCATGCATCATCTAAGGGACCTTGCGGGCAGATTGATAGATGCCGGGAAAAACGGGGATACACCCGCTGCGGTTATCATGGATGGCGCGACCGACAAGCAGCGCAGTGTCCGTGCCACCCTGGCCACTCTGGCGGATGCTGTGGAGGAAGCCGGCCTGAAGCCGCCCGCCGTTATTGTTATCGGGGAGGTGGCCGCCCTTTGCCTTACAAGAACCTTCATGCCCGGTCCGCCGGGCAACACCATGCATGAAAGCAGCCGGGCCGAATGGCCATCAAGACTGTGGAAGCGGAGCTTTCACAGTAGCAGGGAAACGCAGGGGAGTTTGTCCGGTCTGCGCATAGCAGTGACCGGGACGGAAGGGTTTTCTTCCCGGCTTGCAGAAAAGCTGGAGAAACTGGGAGCGCAGGTCATAGACTGCAGCTTCCTGCGGGCGGATCCCACGCAGGAGAGCCTTCCGGAGATGAAAGGATATTCCTGGCTTTGCTTTACCAGCCCAAATGGCGTGGATCATTTTTTCCATAAAATGCGGGAGGAAAAAAGGGATCTCCGTACCCTTATGGGTATGCGTATGGCAGTGATCGGCCCGGGGACGAAGAGCCGTCTGGCGGATTATGGTTTTTATGCGGATCTCATGCCTTTGGTTTATGATGCGGATCATTTGGGAATGGAACTTGCGGAAAGTACGGAAAAAACAGATAACATCCTGCTGTGCAGAGCGAAAAAAGGAAGCCCCTCTCTGCCAGGGCGGTTGGAACAGGCGGGGATTCCTTATACGGATTTCCCCCTGTATGAGCTGGAGGCCGACAGGGATAAACGCCGGGAAGCGGTTACAAATGCCATGGAAGCGGATTATCTTCTGTTTGGGAGCGCTTCCGGTGTGGATACCTTTTGGGAAGGACTTCTGGAAGAAAAGGCGGAACTGCCGGCGCATGTCAGGCTGGCCTGTATCGGAGAACAATGTGCGGGGAAGCTTCGGGAAATCCAAAAACGGAATTCCCTTTCCGGCGATATCCTTGTGGCGGAGGAGTTCACCACGGAGGGCCTGATAAGGTGCGTGGCAGACAGGGCGAATGGCCATCAATGCAGTGGAAGCGAAGCTTAACAGGAAAAGGAGAGCAGGATGCAAAGATTCAGACGACTTCGGAAAAATGAAACAATCCGTTCTATGATGCGGGAAACAAGGCTGCATCCTTCGGATTTTATCTACCCCATATTTGTAATGGAGGGAGATAACATAAAAAATCCGGTGGCCTCCATGCCGGGAATTTACCAGTACTCGATTGACCGGCTGGGCGAAATTATGGAGGAAGTGAAGAACAGCGGTATCTCCGGTGTGCTTTTGTTCGGTATTCCCGCATGCAAGGACGAGCTGGGAACCCAGGCTTATGCCAGGGACGGGATTACCCAGAGGGCGGTTGCTTATATTAAGGAAAAGTATCCGGATATTTATTGTATCGTGGATGTGTGCCTTTGTGAATATACCTCTCACGGACACTGCGGTGTGGTGAAGGACGGCAGGATACTGAATGATGAGACACTCCCGCTGCTTGCAAAGATGTCGGTCAGCCTGGCGGAAGCCGGAGCGGATATGATCGCCCCTTCCGATATGATGGACGGACGGGTGGCGGCTATCAGGGAAGCGCTCGATCAGAACGGATTTACAGACATTCCCATTATGGCCTACAGCGCGAAATTCGCCTCCGCCTATTATGGACCGTTCCGTGATGCCGCGCATTCTGCGCCGGGCTTCGGGGACAGGAAGAGTTATCAGATGGATTTTGCCAACGGGCAGGAAGCCCTTCGGGAGATATATTCCGATATCCAGGAAGGCGCCGATGTGGTTATGGTGAAACCGGGGCTGGCCTATCTGGATGTGCTGAAGGAAGCGGCTATGACGGTGAGTCTTCCTCTGGCGGTTTATAATGTGAGCGGCGAATATTCCATGGTAAAGGCGGCTGCGGAAAACGGCTGGATTGACGAGAGACGGATCGTTACGGAAAACCTGACGGCAATGAAACGGGCCGGGGCCAAGATTATCATCACGTACCATGCGCTGGATATGGCAAAATGGCTGGCTTAGGAACGGTTACGTTCCTTGATAGAAAGGCAGGAAAAAGCATTGACAAAATCGGAAGAATTATTTGAACGCGCCGGAAAGCTGATGCCCGGCGGGGTGAACAGCCCGGTAAGGGCGTTCCGGGCCGTGGGGAGAACCCCCTTTTTTGTGGAAAGGGCAAAAGGTGCCTATCTCTTCGATGCGGACGGCAGCCGGTATCTGGATTATGTATGTTCCTGGGGCCCCGGAATCCTGGGCCATGCGGTGCCTTCTGTGATAGAAGCGGTACAGAAGGCCTGTGAGAACGGCCTGACCTTCGGTGCCCCCACGGAAAAAGAGGTGGAGCTTGCGCAGCTTATACAGTCCTGTGTGCCGTCTATGGAAATGATGCGTCTTGTCAACTCCGGCACAGAGGCCGTGATGAGCGCAGTCCGCGCAGCCAGAGGCTTTACCGGACGTGAAAAAATCATCAAGTTCACCGGCTGTTATCACGGCCATTCCGACGGACTTCTGGTTAAAGCCGGTTCCGGCCTGATGACCGGTTCCGTGCCAGACAGTGCCGGCGTGCCCGCAGGCTATGCGGCGGCGACTCTTCTGGCAGAATATAACGATATAGCTTCGGTACGCAGGCTGCTGGAAGAAAATAAAGAGCAGGTAGCCTGTATCGTGGTGGAACCGGTGGCTGCCAATATGGGCGTGGTCCCCCCGGAAGAAGGCTTTCTTGCTTCCCTGCGCGAAGCCGCGGACGCAAATGGCGCCCTGCTTATTTTCGATGAGGTTATCACCGGCTTCCGGTTGGGGCTTAGCGGTGCGCAGGGGTATTATGGTGTGACACCTGATCTTTCCACCTTTGGAAAGATTGTGGGAGGCGGGATGCCCCTTGCGGCCTACGGCGGACGCCGGGATATCATGTCCTGTGTGGCTCCCTGCGGAGCCGTTTACCAGGCCGGGACCCTGTCCGGAAACCCTGTAGCTGTGACAGCGGGGACGGAAATGCTGAAGCTGCTCATTGCCCATCAGGAAATATATGAACAGATCGATCAATCGGCAGCCCGTCTGGAAGCAGCCTACCGGGAAATTGGCCTTACGGTGAACCGGGTGGGTTCCCTTCTTTCTCCTTTCTTTACCGGGGAAAAAGTACGGGATTACCGCAGCGTTATGACGGCGGATACCGGTGCGTTTGCCCGGTATTTCGGGTGGATGCTGGAAAAGGGTGTCTATGTGGCTCCTTCCCAGTTCGAGGCTATGTTTGTTTCGGCAGCCCATACAGAAGAAATGATCGGGATGACCTGTGATTTGATCCGGGAATATGGGAAAAGTCACGCTATCCTTTTATAGAACCGACAAATACCCCTTTGACGAAATATTTCTGGAGAAAAGGGTAAATGCATAATATAGGAGCGGTCACAATAACGGTAATACAATATTTTACCAGCTCCCGATAGGCGGCGGCTCCCTGGACACTGTTAATGGATACGCCGCCGGCACTTCCCACGGATGACATGGTGGAATCGTTCATGACGAGGATTTCTTTTAATAAAAGCTGTAAAGGGTACAGATTCCTGTCCTTCAGCAATACCATCGCATTGAACCAGGAGTTCCAGTTCCCCACCATGTAGTAGAGGAAAATGACGGCCAGCACCGGTTTGGAAAGAGGAAGAATCACATGGAATAATATTTTGGCTTGCGACGCGCCGTCAATGACGGCAGCTTCTTCCAAATCATAGGGAAGAGACTGGAAACCGGTTCTCAGCAAAATCATGTTCCAGGTATTGAGGGCGGTTGGAAGGATCATAGCCAGCATATTATTATACAGCCCAAGATTTTTCATCATTAAAAACCAGGGAATCAGTCCGCCGCCGAAAAACATGGTGATGGTAATAAAGATCATAACCGGTTTTTTCAGGAGAAGATTTCTTCTGGACAACGTGTAAGCGCCCATCACCGTAAAAGCCATATTCAGGAGCGTTCCCAGCCCCACATAAACAAAAGTATTACGGAACCCAATCAGTATACTGTTATCCCTGAATACAAGCTGGTAGCCGCTCAGGGTAAATCCCAGCGGCCTCAGGAGCAGCCCTCTGTGAGCGATCAGTTCCGTTGGATTGCTTACGGATGCAAACAGGACATGCAGCATGGGATACAGGCAGATTATGGTCAGAAAGGTAAGAAAGGTATAATTTAAAAAATGGAAAATCACATTTGCCGGGTTCCATCTGCCCGCGGAACGTCTTTGTTTCTTTTTTTTCAAGCCCCTACCTCCTAAAAAATACTGATTTCGGAATATTTCCGGGATATTTTATTTGTAGTCCATAAAAGCAGGAAATTGACGACAGAGCTAATCAGGCCCACGGCTGTTGCAAAGCTGTAGCTGGCTTCCTGCAGCCCGCGTCTGTAAATATAGGATGCAATCACATCGGCTGTTTCATAGGTGAGCGGGTTATAAAGCAAAATGATTTTTTCATGGCCGGATGCCATTAATCCGCCGACGGCAAAAATGAACAGTATAATGATGGTAGGGCTGATCTGCGGCAGGGTAATATGCCACATTTTTCGAAAGCGGCCTGCCCCGTCTATATCGGCAGCTTCATAAAGGCCGGGATCGATGGAACTCATGGCAGACAGATAGATGATACTGTCCCAGCCGATATTCTGCCAGATACCGGAGAAGGTATACAGCGGCCGGAACATATGGGTATATCCCAGCAGTGACGCATGTTCCGTTCCGGTAATAACGTTTACAAGCTGTGTCAGTATACCGCCGGATTGTGTGAAAATATGTATCAGCCCGCAGATAACAATAAGAGAAATGAAGTGGGGCATATATGTTATAGTTTGCACAAGCCTTTTAAATTTCATGTTTTTCACTTCATTTAAAAGCAGGGCGAGCAGGATCGGTGCGGTAAAACCAAATCCAATTCCCCATAGATTAAGCATAAAGGTATTTTTTACGGTACGGAAGAAATAGGGGCCGGTTAAAAATTCTGTGAAATATTTCATACCAACCCATTTGCTGCCGGAAAAACCCAAAAGCGGTTTATAGTCTTTAAAGGCTATCAGGATACCCCACATGGGGGCATAGCAAAATAGGAGATACCAGATAAGAACAGGAAGAATCAGCAGATAGGCAAAGTAATTTTTCTTAAAGTCCTTTTTCCATTCGGCCCCGGAGGGAAAGGGCCGAATGGAACCGGAGGACTGTTTCTTTGTTTTTTTCATATTTCCTCCAACTCATGATAAGATTAATAGTTCTAAAAATCAGTTCTTATCTTGCATTGTAACGCTCCAATGCGTTCTGCCAGATATTTATAAATTCATCCATTCCCTGCTGTTTTGCCTTTTCCAGAAACTCGTCATAGGCATCTACCGGAAGCTGGCCCATAATGATCTTCGAGAAATATTCATTACGCATGGTGGAGAGTACGGTCCCCAGTTCGCCTTCTCGGGCGCTTTCCTCCGGAGTCAGCGTTACGGGCGGCATGGTAACAGAAGAATCCATATTTTCCGTCCAATATTGCCGTATTTCACCGGAGTAACTGCCTTCCGCGGTAATCAGAGGGTTAGAATGATGCTCGTCACGTATGTCTGCAAAATCGTGAATACGATATTTCCAAATCAGGTTACTTACCGGCTGGTTATCGGGGTCATTGTACATCAGGCCATCCGGATTATAATAGGGCATACCGTTCTCATCGATCAGATGGACATCTCCGTAGGAACCGAAGTTATAGATTTCCCATCCTTTTTTCGTATAGGCAAAATCCAGAAAAGCCATGGCTGCTTCCACATTTTCGCATTGCGTGGTTATGGCGGCATTGGAGCCGGAACGTTTGAAATTACGGTATGTCTGACGGGAGGTGTCGCCTTTGTTTAACACGGGATTAAGCGCGGCTACGAAATCGATGCCGTTATCTTCTTTCCAATAGCCCCACATGGTATCGGGAGAGTCCATCATAACCGCACAGTCATCCGAAACCGCTTCCGCCATTCGCTGATTAAAATCTGCGGTAGCCCAGTCCGTATTCAGCAAACCTTCCTGATACCATTGCTGCATGGTGGAAAGGTATTCCTTTGCATTTTCCTGTGCAGGCCCCCAGCCTACCTTACCGTTTTCATCCACAAAGGTCCAGTCCCATACGCCGTAGGCTCCGTTAATAATACCGGTGAAAATCTGCCCGTAGGTAGAACCATAATTGAGCGGCTGGGAATAGCCTGCTTCCTTGCAGGCAGTCAGAAAATCGTGCAGTTCGTCCACGGTTTCCGGGACAGGCAGCCCGGTCTTGTCCAGGGCTTCCTGTTTGATAAGAAGGCCAAACCAGCACCATTCATTGTATGGCGCAATTCCATAAACTGCCCCGATAATGCCTTCATCGGAAACCGTTGTTTTACGTCGTTCTTCGTCAGAATTTCTCCATGCAGAGTAATTAGGCATATATTTATCTGCGAGATCTGTTAAGTCAAGATAAGCACCTTCGCTTATTCCGGCTGTAATTCCTCCGGTATACCGTCCGGCATCGATGATAATGTCCGGCAGGTCGCCGCTGGCGATCATGAGATTAAAGTCTGTGGATTCTTCACCCAATGTTGGAACAATGAAGTTAAGCTTGATACCGGTCAGTTCTTCCACCTGCTTGAATACACGCTGATCATTGATATCGGGGCAGACAGAAGACAGAATAGAATTGCTGGGCATCCAGATATCCAGGGTTACGTCATCCTTATAGGGATACGCGGCGTAATCACTGGGGATTGTCTCTTCAAAAACATCTCCCAGATAAGAATCGTTCAATGTGGAGTTCACCATGCGGATTTCTTCTTCCGTGGGCGCCTTATTTCCGCGCAGGGTGCCAAGGCTCTCCTCTTCCTGTCCATTCGCGGATGGACTGCTGCCGGCGCTTGTCCCGATGGGTTCTGTTTCTGCCGTAACAGTGTCTGCTTTTGCACATCCGGGCAGAACGGAACATACAAATCCGACTGCAAGAAGCAGACTTACGAGTTTCTTTTTCATAGTGTTTCCTCCTTAATGGAATAGATATGTTTGTTATATGGAGTCATGAGGGCAGTTCCCCTCTTTCCATCCTTATCCGTGAGAAGTTACGTTTGGGTCGCACAGGGGTGCCCCGGCAGCATTTCTCGCTCCCTTTTCCGCGGCTTCCGCGACTCTTACCAAAGTCATGAAATATGCCTGATTTTCAGGTGACAATCGTTTGAAAATATCGATGGCTTCATTGATAATCATTGTGTCCATATGTATCACCTCAATTTATTAATTATGTGATAAAATAATAACACTAAAATTATAATGCGTCAAGTTATTTCATTAATTCCGTGATATTTGCGCAGACATTTACTTGAAATGGTATATTTATCCCGAGACTGCCGGGACAGATATCGGCAAACAAAAAATCGGCATTGTATCCGGGAAGCAGCAGTGTGCAGGTTTTTTGCAATTCCGGATAGGTAAAGTCGGTAATCCCATTAAGCTTATTCCTGACTGTCGTTTCATTGACTTCAAGAAAGTCTGCATATTGATGCATTGATATCCCCTTTTGCTGAAGCACAGTTATCAGATTAGTTAACATAAAGGCTCCTTCCTACCCATGAGGGTAATTTTTATTTAATTATATACCCGAAGGCATAATTTTACAAGCTAAAGTTACGACTAAGGGTAAATTAATCTTGCTATTTTTACCATTACATGATAGAATGCATCAAGGACGGAGGTAAAAAGCAGTGGAATTTTTAGATAAGTTAAATTATTTAATGGAAGAAAATCATTTGAATAAACATACATTGTCTAAGGCATGTAATATCCCCTATACTACCATTGACGGCTGGTATAAAAAGGGGTATGAGGGGCTGAAGCTCACATCGTTACGCAGACTGTCGTGCTTTTTCGGAGTATCTCTTGACTTCTGGATTAATGACAGGGATCCGGCTGATGTACGATCAGAAGTAAAACAGAAGGCAGTTATGCAGATAGACAGGCTGAATGAGGAGGAGGCACAAGCGGTTCTTGCCTTCCTTAACTCCCTGAAAGAGGTGGAACAGCTTTTAGGAAACAGGGAGTGAGCGATAGAAACAGCCAAGATCTGTCTGTATTGTTTCAACCGTAATTATCCCGGGCGCATGGATCAATTTTACATCTTGCCTTTTTATATTGTTTGTGATAGTTTTATGTTACAACATACATAGGGGGTATTTTATGATTCACCGTTTAAAGGAAATCCGTAAGGGGCTGGGGTTTAACCAAACAGATTTTGCCAAACATTTGGGGATTACTCAGACGGCTTATTCCATGATTGAAAACGGCAACCGCCCTTTAGCTGATAAATATGTAAAGATAATATGTTCTGTTTTTAATGTGAATGAAAAGTGGTTTCTGAATGGGGAGGGGGATATGTTCCTGGCTTCTCCTTATGAGAAGGAATTTGCGGAAATATTCGGCCGCCTGGCTCCGGAAACACAACAGTTCCTTATGCTGATGGCCAGGGAACTTCTGATAACCCAGCAGAAGCTTCTTGATGCAAAGGGCAAAGAGGAATAGTATGGGAAAGGTATTCCCGGGGATATTTCTTAAAACAGAGGGCGCAGTACAGATTGGGAAGAGGACGGGATGGAAGAGAGAGGAAAGAGAAGATTTTCATTTATCCATGCGGGCAGAGGCTGTTTCACTAATAGCCTGGGGATTACCGGTATAGGGGATCCTTTTGTGCTGAAAACAGACAGAAATTGTTATTATCTGTATTGTACATCGGCGCCGGATGGCTTTTTCTGCTGGAAATCACGGGATATGGTGCATTGGACGGATAAGAAAAAGTGCTATAGCCGTGATGATAACAGCTGGGGCGTAGACAGATTCTGGGCCCCGGAGGTGGTGCTGTATGAAGGAAACTATTATATGTTTTATACGGCCGGAAACAGGGAAGGGAGCCTGCGTATCGGGTTGGCGGTATCGGATGTGCCCGAAGGGCCTTTTCGGGACAGGGCAAAGGAACCGTTATTTGATTTCGGCTATGCAGCCATTGATGCCAATGTCCTGATAGATAAGGATGGTTCCAAGTATTTGTACTATTCCAGGGATTGTTCGGAAAATGTGGGATCGGATGGGATTCACAGAAGTGAAATATATGGCGTTCGGCTGCGTGATGATCTGCTTGCAACAGAGGGCAGGGAAAGCAGGCTTCTTACGCCGGAGCAGGACTGGGAGCTTGTATCCGGGAACCCTCTGTGGAATGAGGGGCCGGAGATGATAGCATATAAAGGGAATTATTATCTATCTTATTCGGCCAATTGCTTTGCCGACGGTTCGTACTCGCTGGGATATGCGGTCGCAACGAATCCTCTGGGGCCATTTGTGAAGGCGGAGGAAAACCCGATCCTAAGCTCTTACTTTAGAACGGATGTTTCGGGAACGGGACATCACAGCTTTACCTGGTCACCCGATGACACGGAACTTTGGGTGGTATATCACTCCCATACGGATCCGGCAAAGGGGGGCGGTGACCGGAAGGTGAATATGGATCGGGCAGGTTTCTCAAAAGAAGGGAAATTATATGTGAACGGTCCGTTGACCTCTTTACAGCCGGCGCCTTCCGGATCCCGAATGGTAAACGTTACCCGAAGGTTTTCGGCCGAAGCAGGGGGAAGGAAGATGCCGGGCCTGACAGATGGGATTGCATGTGTATATGAAGGAAATGATGGCAGCGGGTTGGAATTACCGGCAGAAGAGGGAAAAGTGACGGTTATCCTTAAGGCGGCGGAACCGGTGGAGATGAACGGTATTGCTGTTTTCCCTGGCAAAGACGGATTTATGGGGATGGTATCCTTGAAGCTTATGGTGAATGGGGAAATGCTGTCTGATATATATGAATTAAATAGGGCACATCAGATCCCTCTCATTCTGTCGTTTCAGACAATTGAAGTAAGAGAAATGGAGATCGTCATTCATGTGCGGGAAGGCATAAAAAGCGTAGGGCTTTCCGAGATAACGGTGCTAAAGGAAGACAGACAGGATACCGCAGATGATGCGTAAAATGAGTAACGGAGAATGAAGTATGTAAATGGAATGGCAATACATACTTCATTTCTTAATTTTAGGAATAACAGAAGTATGCATTTGTAAAATTATACATCGTAATACGGTAATTTTCAAGTGGGAAGACCATGCTGCAGTATATTTATCTGTTAAATTGCAGATAAAACAATAATTATGTAGTTAACAGTGCGTTAAGGAATCAGAGACAGGCGGAAACAGCGGAATGAGGAATAGTGCATGAATATAGGGAAATACAGAGAAAGAGTAAAACAGGCCATGGAGCCTATCCTGCTACCGGAACAGAAGTCCCGGTTTGAGGAGTATTACACCAAAAAGGCGTTCCGGATAGAGCGTAACATGGCCGTGGCTATTATTATCATGCAGACGTGTATGATGCTGATTTTCATCTTCCGTGATGGAGGCCCCTTTCTTTCAGCCAGAAGAACCGGTTATTTTTCACTTTACGGGTTTCTGATGGCAGCAACGGTTTGCTTTCTGGCAGCCTATCTTACTTGTTTTAAAAAAGAAAATTATCATTCCATCGTTATATTGAGGCGGATATATATCGGTATTATGTGTATTTGGGGGATGGGGATTACTGTGCTGGATCAGATCGGCGGTAATACAATTGGGGTTTACTGTTATCTGATACCTACCATTGCGGCGCTGCTGCTGCTTGAGCCGGTGGAAAGCATTGTGGTTTTTTGTACCAATTGGGGGATTTTGGTCCTTATTCTGGTAGTCACGGGTGTGAATCCGGAAAATCTGTTCAGCAATGTGATCAACGGCACCTTTGTAACCTTCCTGTCTGTTTTTATTTCCATCCGCTATAACCGGAGTGTGGAAACAGAATTCCGGGACAGGGAAATCATTGCCATGCAGTATGAGAAAATACGGAAGGCAAATGATCAGCTGCATGAGCTTGCCTTTACGGATCAGCTGACCGGGCTTCATAACCGGCGCTATTTAATGGAACAGGTATTCGGGCAATTTGAGGAATTCAGAAGCAAGGATTATTTTCTGGAAATGATAATGGTGGATATCGATTTTTTTAAGCAGTTCAATGATACCTACGGACATCTGGAAGGGGATGTATGCCTGAAAAAGATCGCATCTATTCTGGAGGAATATGACCGGAAGGAAGGGACTGCGGCTGTCCGATATGGCGGGGAAGAATTTCTTGTTGTGCGGATAACCGGACAGCGTGAGGGGGCTTACCGGCCGGAAGAGGAACTGATGGAACAGATAAAACAGGCTAATATTCCCAGAGAGGACACGGTTTGGAAACGAGTAACGGTAAGCATGGGTATCTGGAAGGGTCTTATGAAAGAGCTGGATTCCGTAGAAAGCGCAATCCGGTATGCGGATAAGGCGTTATACCATGCAAAATCGGCAGGAAGAAATTGTATTTACCGGTATGGACAGGAGGAAAGCGGCGGGAAATAACCGGGGAGAAAGGACAGGATAGTCGGCAGTATGGCAAGGATTATGGTGGTGGAAGATGAAAAGCAGATGCAGGATATCCTTGCGGAATACATGCGCCGGGGCGGCCACAGCTGCGTGACTGCGGAGGACGGAGTGGAAGCGCTGGCGCTGCTGAAGCAGGAAAATGCGGATCTGCTGATCCTGGATGTGATGATGCCTCATCTGGACGGGTTTACGGTATGCAGGCTGGTGAGGGAACGAAGCGGTATCCCCATTATCCTGCTCACGGCAAAAGCAGAGGAGGAGGACAAGCTGAAAGGATATGAATACGGCGCGGACGATTATATGACAAAACCGTTCAGCCCCAGGGTGCTTTTGGCAAAGGTGAACGCCCTTCTCCGGCGGACCAGTGCCGCAGCCCTGGAGGCAGAGGCTTTGAGTGCCGGTAAAATCACCCTGATGCCGGCCGCCCGCAAGGTCTATGTGGATGGGCAGGAGACAGTCCTGACCCATCTGGAATATGAACTCCTTTTCTTCTTTTTAAGCAATCCGGGGCTGGTTTTTACCAGAGAACAGCTACTGGATCGGATATGGGGATATGATTTTGCAGGGAACAGCCGTACGGTGGATACCCACATTAAAACGCTCCGCCAGAAGCTGGGGAGTGAAGGCCGGTGGATTGTGACGCTGATACGTTCGGGATATAAATTCGAGGTACGCAGATGAAGCTTTGGACGTGGTGCAGAAAGAATTTTGGCCTTCAGACTATCCGTAAGAGGATATTTCTCCTCTCCAAACTGTGCGGCGGTGTTATTGTCCTTTTTTACCTGTTGACTTCGGGCCTGCCGGTAGGGCAGGGTGCCGCTTTTCTGATCTGGTTCCTGCTGATGCTGGGAGTGATTCTGCTGGTGGATTATCTGTTGGGACGCTTTATTACCAGGCCGGTGGACGAGCTTAATGAGGCGGCGGCCCATATGGCGGAGCTGGATTTTTCCAGGCCCTGCGGGCTGAAGGGTACCGATGAGTTCGGTATGCTTTCCCATAACCTGAATACGATGGCGGATAATCTGCAGAAAGCGCTTTCCCAGCTGGAGGAGGCAAACGGCCGTCTGGAAGCGGAGGTGGATCAGGAAAAAAGAAGAGTGGCGGAGCACAAGGATCTGGCGGATCATCTTTCCCATGAAATGAAAACGCCCCTGGGAATCATCCGCGCGTATGCGGAAGGGCTGCAGGATACGGGGGAAGAGGAAAAAAGAAATCGGTATATACAGGTTATCATAGGGGAAACGGAACGGATGAACCGTATGATAACCTCTCTTCTGGAGCTGTCCGCCATGGAGGCCGGCGCGGCCCGGCTTACATGCGGGCTGATTGGGTTTGTGGAGTTCACCGAAACGGAGGCGGGAAGGCTCCTGATGGATCTTCCCTCAAAGGAATTTGTGCTGGAATACCGTCTGCCGGCGGAAGAATACCGGGTATGGGCGGATAAAGGCAAAATGGAACAGGTTCTGGACAATCTTATCGGAAATGCCGGAAAGCATGTGTGCCCGGGAGGAATCATCCGCGTGACACTGGATAAGGAAGAGGAATATCTGCGTTTCGGGGTGTATAACCAGGGAGAAAGCATCGGGGAAGAGGAGCTGTCCAGGATATGGGATAAGTTTTACCGTATCGGAGGAAAGCGGACACAAGGGGCCGGGCTTGGCCTTGCTATCGCCGCCGGAATACTCAAGCTGCATGGCTGGCAATATGGAGCACGGAATAGGGAGGAGGGTGTGGAGTTTTATTTTTATGCGCCTTTGCATCATGCCCTCGGCTCGTCGAAATGTCCGATCTGATGGTCTGAAGAAAATCCTTTTCCATCCCGGATGCGCGGCGCAGACAGCGGGGGAGGCCATTTGGCTCCTGCAATGTTTGCGTAAATTAGAGATTGGCTTACCTTGTTTTAGAACAGGGTAAGCCTTTTTGGATCCGCGTTGTTCCGGGTTTCACACGGATTTCACATCGCCCTCACAGGGATTTCTGGGGCGGGAGGTATACTTTCAGCGGAAGCTTACAAAGGGTTTTCCGTACAGAAAGGTGGAAGCTATGGAAGGAAAGGGATGGGAATGGATCCAATGGGCAGGGACGGCCGCGGCGGTCCTTACGATTGTTGCAGGGAAAATATGGTTCATGCGGTGGTGGGATAAAAGAAAAAGGGCAGATAAAAAAGAAAAGGAATGGAGGGAGGAAAAATGATCGAGGTTAAGGAACTGTTTTTTTCTTATGGAAAGGGGAAAAGGACATTGCAGGGACTGGATTTTCAGGTGGGGAAAGGGGAAATTTTCGGTTTTCTTGGTCCTAATGGTTCGGGGAAATCCACAACCCAGAAGATATTGACGGGGATTCTGGGCGGGTATCAGGGGGAAGTCCGCCTGATGGGAAAAATTCCGGATAAGGCGGAACGGAAGGTGTTTTATCAGGAAATCGGTGTTTTGTTCGAATTTCCCTATCTGTATTCCAATCTGAGCGCCCTGGATAACCTGAAGTTCTTTTCCTCCTTTTATTCTCCCGGCCGGAGGCGGGAGATCCTGCCGCTTCTGGAACGGCTGGAATTCAAAATGGATTATCTGAAAAAACCTGTGGCTTCCTATTCCAAAGGGATGCGTCAGCGGGTGAGCATGGCAAGGGCACTTCTGGGAAATCCGGGAATCCTTTTTCTGGATGAACCCACCAGCGGGCTGGATCCTAACGGAGCCGTTTTATTCCGGGAAATCATCGAAGAGGAGCGAATAAAAGGGACAACTATTTTTTTGACCACCCATAATATGCTGGATGCGGATCTGCTCTGTGACCGGGTGGCTTTTCTGGCGGAAGGCCGGATTGCGGCTCTGGATACCCCGGAAAGGCTGAAGGCGCAGTATAGTAAAAAGCGGGTGAAGGTTATATACCAGAAGGATGGGGAGCGCACGGAAAAGGAGCTGATGCCGGATATGCTGGGACTTCCGTTTCCGGCGGACTGCATGGTGAGCATCCATTCACAGGAGCCGACCCTGGAGGAGGTGTTCCTGAAAACAACGGGAAGGGGGCTTGACGGATGAAAAAAGAATATGGGGCTTTGCTTCGGAAGGATATCCGGCTTATGGCTTCCGGTCATTTTTTCCTTCTGGCACTTATCTCGCTGCTTTTTTACACCTGTTATATCCAGATGGTGTATGTAAAAACGGATCAGGCTGTATTTCCCGTTTATTTTTATAATCCGGCTGCTGCCGCCGTTCCTGCGGGAACAGAAGAAACCGCTTCTTTGGAGGAGCTGAAGCAAAAATGCGGGGATGCTTACGGGGTGGGCATCTATATGCGGGGAGGAACCCCCGCAGTCTATATGGAAAGCAGCGGAAGCCGGAAGCTGGATGAAGTGCGGAAGGCTTATGCGCTCTCCCTGCTTGCCGGGGAATGCCCGCGTCCTGCACAGGTGAGAGGGAAAAACAATAAGGAAATGAAACAAAGAAGGGAAATTACCTGTGAATTCCTGTATTTTGAACTAACAGCCGTTGGTTTTCTGGGAGTGGCGGCCCTGCTCTTTAAAGAAAAAAAGATGGGAGTGATGAAGCTGTTTGCGGTTCTTCCGGTGAAGCGTATTTCCTTTTTGCTGTCAAAGCTTACGGTATGCCTGGCGGCGGATCTTTTATTTGCCGCACTGTTTACCTTAATCAATCTGGGGATAAAAAACTCCTGGCAGGTACTTCCGGCTGTGCTGGTACAGGCAGGAATCCTTTCGGGGATCATGGCCCTTGTGGGATTTTTGTGTGCTCTGTGGCTGAAGGATTTCAAACAGTTTTCCCTATTTTACCTTGTGCTGGCTGTTTTTATCTGTACGCCGGTATTCCTGGCGGGGCAGACGGGAGTGGAATGGAAATGGATGGCGTACAATCCGGTTTACCGTCTTTTTATGGGGATGAAGCAGGCATATTTTGAGGGGACGGCGGGCAGCCGGCTTTCTCTTTTGGGGAGTGCGTCTGCCGTGGCAGGTTTGTTTGCCCTGGCCCTGCATGCCTGGAATGCAGAAATGAAAAAGGAGGAGTAAAGAGGTGGGAAAGGGACTGTTATATCAGCTGAAAAGCTGTTTCCGGGATAAAATGTGCGTTCTGTCTTTTTTATTACCGGTGGCTGCCGGGATTGCCCTGCATTTCCTGGGTGAGGTGGACTTACTGGAGCTGGCGGAACCGGAATTCGGAGTGGTGAAGGAAAGCCTGTCTGCTGCGGATATCCAAAGCTGGCTGGAAGAAATGGGCACGGTACGGGTGTATCCGTCAGAGCAGGCGCTGGAGGAGGCGGTATTGGAACCATCCACCAATATAATGGGAATCCTTCCCCGGGAAGATGGGATTTCCGTCATACGGGCGGGGGATGAGCAGGAGCTGTACCGGAGGCTTGCCGATCGCCTTCCCCTGCTTTATGAAGAACGGGCGGCAATAAAGACGGTACAGGTAACGCTGGATGTAAGGGAGGCTGATACAGGAATGAAAAAGCTGTTACTTTTCATCTGTATAGTTACAGCCATGTTTATGGGAGGAACCTTCAGTGCGATGAACATTCTGGGAGAAAAGGAGGATGGAATCCTGCTGGTGAATGATATCCTGCCCTGTTCCAGGCTGGCTTATCTGTTTCAGAAAATAGGGGTTGGCCTGCTGGGAGGTGTCCTGTCTGCGGGGCTTACCACAGGTATCTGTATCTGGCCTGTCCGTTTAAGCCGGCTGCCGGGGCTGGCCGCTGTCATTTTTTTGTCTGCGTTTCTGGCCTCCCTTGCCGGCGCATTTATCGGGAGAGCCGCGGAGGGCCTGATGACGGGAATCGGTCTTTTAAAGCTGGTGATGATCGGTTTTATCGCTCCGCCCATTTTGTTCTGGCTGTTGGATGTTCCCGGAGGCGGAAGGATCGGGCTGACCTGCCTTATCCCTTCGGTCCCTGCTTTTCAGGGAATCATGGAACTCCTTGAGGGCGGGGTGTTTCCGGGGGAATATATCCTGCTGTTAGCGATCCACTGCGGGGTTTGGCTTGCTTTGTATTTGCGGACGGATGGGAACAGGGAGAGGAGAAAAGGAGCGGCCGGCCGCAGGCGGCATGGCCGCGTACAAACCGGGCGGGATCCTTATGAGTGACGGTAAATTACGATACGCTTGTATCCTTTGTTATCCGCAGGATAATAGATCTTGTTATTTCCATGCACGTAATGTTACAATTTATAACATAATGCATTGATAACAGAAAGCAATGGGGCTTTTCCCATGATGTACCGGCTTTCCATCGGCAGGCATTCGTGTTAAAAAAGAGAACAGGGGAGGTAACAGAGTGATATATATAGAAGATTCCGCATGGCAGCCGTTTCATGAAAACCCATTTACAAAAACAAGGCGTTACTCTCGCCTGATGAGTTGAAAAAAGCGGGAATTAAAGTGAATGAAATCGGGCTGAGTCCTATGCTGTGGCCCAAAGATTTTTCCCAATATGGACAGAATGGAGAAGGATAAGATAATCATGAAAAATAAACAACTGACAATTGCGGAAAGCGCCTGTATCATTACAGGCTATGGAATCGGAGGAGGCGTCATGGCCATGCCCTATCTGGCCCAAAGAAACGGCGTCCTTGTGAGCCTTTTTATTCTGGCGGCGGCTTTTCTCGCAAGCTTCGTCCTTCATGTGATGATAGCGGAACTGGTGGTAAAAAGCGGCGGAGGTTCCCAGATTATTGAGGTGTTTTCCCGGTATTTATTCCGGGGAAAGTATAAAAAGCTGCTGACCCTGGCTTTTTTTGTGATTATGGCGTTGGTGCTCTTTACCAATCTGGCCGCATACATATCCGGCGCGGCGGAGATTATCAGTGAACTGCTGGGCATTTCCCTGTGGCTTTCCCGGCTGTTGTTTTACGTGGCGGCGGCTAGTGTAGTCCTTTTTGGACTGAAGGCTGTGGGGGTGAGCGAAAAACTGGCTGTGGGGATTATTTTCCTTCTGGTCGGCCTGCTGGCCTGTTTTTCCCTGCTGCATATCCGGAATCCGCTTCCTGTAAAGGCAGGGAGTCTGACGGAAGGGCTGGCCTATTTCGGAATGGCGATGTTTGCTTTTTCTGCGTTTTTTTCTGTGCCGCAGGCGGCGGCAGGCCTGGGCGGGGATGGAAAAAAAGTACGAAAGGCCGTATTCCTGGGGCTTCTGAATAATGTTATCCTGATTACCGTAATTACGGTCTGCGCCCTGCTTTCCTCTGCCCAGGTGACGGAGGTTGCCATGATCGGCTGGAGCAGGGGGATCGGCAGCTGGGCGGAAATCGTGGGATCCTTATTTACCATTCTTGCCATGCTGACCACTTACTGGTCCATTTCCCTGGCGCTTGCGGACATCGTGGAGGAACAGCTGAAGCTTTCCAAAAGGCTATGCTGGGTAATAGCCACGCTGCCGTCCCTGGCGCTTACCTTTGCGGGACTGGGAGGCTTTATGGAATTTATGCGTCTGGCCGGAGGGCTTATTGCCATCCTCATCGCCCTTATGGTGGTGCCTGCCTTTGGCAAGGCTTCCCGGGAACCGGGCGGTTCTTTGCTGGGAAGATGGGGCGGCGGCTGGATGCAGGTTCTGATTATTATCGCTTATCTTCTTATGGCGGTGGGAAATGTGGTGGCAATATAAGATGAAAACATTATATTATGGCGGAACAATCCATACCATGGAGAAAAGAACGGAACAGGAAAACGGGGAGCAGGAAACCTTTACGGCACTGGGAACAGAAGGCGGCCGGATCGTATTCGTGGGCAGCGGGAGCCGGGAAACCCTGCCGGGTTATGACCGTTACATCTGCCTGGAGGGCATGCATGTTTATCCTGCGCTGACCGATTCCCATGTACATCTGCTTTATACCATGATCCTGGCGGCCTCCAGCTTTACTCTGTGTGAGGTGACCGCCGGAGGGATCGCGCCGGACTGTATGGCGGGGGTGGAAGCCAAAATTAGGGATTACTGCCGTTCC
Source organism: uncultured Lachnospiraceae bacterium (assembly GCA_900548905.1). Lineage (GTDB taxonomy): Bacteria > Bacillota > Clostridia > Lachnospirales > Lachnospiraceae > Eisenbergiella. Next base: position 59,807 of record URMK01000037.1, read on the forward strand.
CATCCGGGGCAGAAAATTATCGTGGCAAACCAGTATATTCTGTCCGCTATGAAGGAGAAACGGCTGCCCGACCGCCATGAGCTGGATGAATGGACCGGCGGTAAAAGCATGATAATCTATAATATAGACGGACACAGCAGCGTTATTTCCACGGCTCTGATGAAAAAGCTGGGACTGCCCTGTGAAGGACATGACGGTCGTTTTTCCGGGGAAGAGCATGAATTTATGCAGGGAAAGGTGACCAGTCTCATTGCGGCAAACGTTACCCCTGCGGTTCTCGCCAGGGGAATTGCCAATTTCTCCAATTTATGCGCCCGTTACGGCATAAGCCGTGTGTGTGCCATGGACGGAAACGAAGATGTAAAAACGGATCTCCTCACCCGGCTGTTGGCGTTTCTGGCTTCCCGTATGGAGATCGATATCCGCCTGTTCCCCCAATATATGGATTTGGAGCGTACCAGGCCATATCGCAGGCTGCAGAGGCATCCACGGGCAGGCGGCTGCGGAAGCTGGGAGCTTGACGGTTCGGTAGGCTCCCACAGCGCCGCTTTCTATACCCCTTTCCGCGATACCGGAGAAAAGGGCCATTGCTATTATGAGAATGACTTGATTCTAAGCAAAGTCCGGGAAGCAGCACAGAAAGGAATCCAGCTTTCCTGCCATGCTATCGGAGAAGCGGCTATCGACCAGATTTTGGATTGTTATGAGACGGTCCAAAAAGAAAAGGGAAGAATAGCAGAAAAAGAAATCCCCCTCTCCCGCATTGATCATTTTGAATTCCCCTCCCGCCAGGCGGTGGAGAAAATCAAGAAGCTGCCTTTGGCGCTGACCGTGCAGCCCGGTTTTTCCTGGCTGGATAAGAGGTACCTGAAAAGCTATGAGCAGTTCCTGCCGGAGGAAAAGGCAGAGCAGCAGCTCCCCCTGAAGGAGCTGCTGGAAGCCGGGGTATGTCTCTGCGGATCCAGTGATTCGCCTGTGCAGTCCATGAACCCTTTTGAACAAATGCTTGGCATGGTGGAATTTTATCTGCCGCAGCAATCCCTTACCAATTATCAGGCGCTGTGTACCTATACCAGGGAGCCGGCCAGGATGCTTGGGGAGGAAGGAGACAGCGGAATGCTGACGGTTGGGAAAAAGGCGGATTTCTTCGTGCTGAAACAGGATTTTTTCAAGGCCGGGCCGGAAGAATTCGGGGAACTCCATGCGGAATATATGGTGAAGGACGGCAGAAAATATGAGCCGATGAAGGGGACGGTGCGGGAACTTCTTAAGCTGCTGCTGCGAAGAAAGAAGAAGATATAGCACCCCGGGTAATCGGGGTGTAGATAAAAAAGTTCGGCATCACCTGCCCCTGCTTCCCTGTGCGGCCTGCTGCCGGGATGCGGTAAAGCAGATTGATGACAGAAGATATGCAGCAGGCTTTGTGAAAGGTTACCGAACTGTCATTTGTTATGGGATTGCGTTTTGGAATAAAGAATGTGTTGTATTAAAATTGGGGGAAGCAGCAAATTAATACTGTCTGGAAAAGAAGCCGTCTATGTACCTGAAAAGGGATATGGCCGGCTTCTTTGTGTTAATAACAGCGGAAATGGAAAAGCGCAAATATTCCATCCCAGGCACGTTGAATCCATGTCCTGTATCTATGTATTTTGCTAAAATAAAGCCATACAGAACAGCGCGCCGGAGCAGCTTTACACTCCGGCAGGCACGGTACATGCGTGCAGAAGGGAGAAGGTATGAAAAGAAAACTGACAGCATCTATTCTGGCGGCAGCATTGGCTGTTTCAACAATACTGGCAGGCTGCGGCGGGGCGGCGGACGGCGGAGAATCCAAAGCGGCCCAGTCCCAGGAGGCGGGAGCGGAAGCACAGGGCGGGGAAACCGATAGTGCAGAATCCGGGCCGGCAAAGACAACAGCCCAGGCGGATACGGGAGAGGTTCCCGGGGAACTGACCATCTATACTTATTATGCGGACAGCGCCATTGCACAGGTGGACAGGGCACTGGAAATTATGAAGGAGACATATCCGGATCTGAAGATCAACATCGAACACAGGACCGATTCCGACGGCAGCGTTCTTAAGACAAGGGCGGCAGTGGGGGAACTGCCGGATATCTTTGAATGTACCGGACAGCTGACCGATATCCTGATTAAATCGGGGGATCTGGCGGAACTGGATTCTGTAATTGAAGAAACGGGATTTTTTGACAAATATCTGGAAGGGAACTTTGATGTAAAAAAATCGGCGGACGGCCATTTCTATGCTATCAGCTCCACGGTACCGGAGTGCTGTGAAGTATTTTACAATAAGGAAGTGTTTGAAAGGCTTGGCTTGTCGGCACCTCAAAATTATGAAGAATTCAAGGCCGTGGTGGAAGCGTTGAATGCGGACGGTATTATCCCGCTGGCGCTGTTTGCCCAACAGAAATGGCCGGGGCTGCAGATGTTCGATATGGCTGTGGTGGGGGAAGGACAGTCTCTGGGGCTTACAGGGCTGGAGGACGGAAGCACCAAAATACGGATCCGGAATATCTGGAAGCGGCCAAAAAGCTGAGTGAACTGACTTCTATGGGCCTAATCGGCAAAGGTGCCCTGAATACCAATGCCAGCCAGGCTTTTGAGCTGGTGGAAACCGGACAGGCGGGCATGCTGATAAACGGAAGCTGGTTTTTTAACGACGCGGCTGTAGGCGGTTACGGCGACAATATCGGATACTTTGAATATAATCCGTTTACCGTGGCCGGCAAAGAGGAGGATACACACTGGACGGAATCCGGCGGCACCGGTTCCATGGGCGGCTACGCGGTAAGCGCCAAAGGAAAATATGCGGAATACTCCAAAAAGGTTCTTTTAAGCTTTCTGGAAGCGAGAGACATTGCCAATGCGGAACTCGGATCCTTAAGCGTGCTGAAGGAAAAGGTGGATCCCGTGGAAGCACGGGCGGAAAGCTACCAGCACTATGCGGATAACCTGGATAAAATCCAGTCAACCACAAAATTTGAGTGGTCTCTGAACAATCAGGAGCTGATTGTGGCACTGGAGGATACCTGCGAACTCCTTTTAACAGGACTGATTACCCCTGAGGATTTTATAGCGGATCTGGAGGAACAGATAGCGGAAGCGTTAGGCCAATAAAAGAAGGAAGAAAGGGGGAAAAGATGAATCCGTTATTTCGAAAAAAGAAAGCGGCGATGTGCCTGTTCACGGCTCCGGTAATTATCCTGTTTTGTCTGATCATCGTTATACCGCTGGCGGAATCGGCGGCAATGAGCTTTACGGAATGGGATGGGGTGAATGAGGCCGTATTTACGGGACTGGATAATTTCAAACGGCTTTTTACATCGAGAGATCTGAAGGTTTCCATCCGTAACAGTCTGCTGTATTCCGGGGTGCTCACCGTATACCAGATAGGGCTGGGAACCTTATTCGCTTATTTTCTGGCGAATTTTAATATAAAGGGCAGACGTTTTTTTAAAGATGTTTATTTCTTCCCGGTGCTGCTGTCCGTGTCGGTGGTGGCACAATTGTGGATTTCCGTGTATCACGGGGATTTCGGGCTTATCAACCAGCTGGCAAGGCATCTGGGGCTGGCCTGGGAACAGAACTGGCTTTATGAACCGGTAAAAGGAGTGATAGCTATTGTCCTGGCGGAGTCCTGGAAAGGCATGGGGTATCATATGCTCATCATTTATGCGGCTATGAAAAACGTGCCCGATGTCTATTATGAAGCCTCCTATATTGACGGGGCGGATAAACGGCAGCAGTTTTTTCATATTACGCTCCCGCTTACCATTCCTACAATAAAGGTATGTGTGGTTATGGGCATCACCTATGGTTTCCGGGCTTTTGAAATGATTTTCCTGATGACGGGCGGAGGTCCCGGAAATTCCAGCTATACTATGCCTATCATGATGTATAAAGCCCTTTTCGGCCTGCAGAAATATGGCTACGGCAGCGCAATCGCAGTGGTCATCGTGATAATCTGCGTGGGAATGATGCTGGTGATCAATAAGCTCACAGAACGGTTTGACGGACAATACTGAATCGATGGCTGCGTTTGGCAGGGAGGAAAGTAAGAATGGAACATAAAAAGAGAAGGTTCAGGCCCGCGTGGATCCCGGTCTATTTGCTAATGATCCTCTATGCGGTAGTCTGTCTCTATCCGGTCATCTGGATGGGGTTTTATTCCCTGAAAAATAACGAAGAAATTTTTGTCACCAACCCTTTCGGGCCGCCTATCGTACCCCAGTGGAGCAATTATGTGAAGGCGGTGACCCAGTTTGATATCCCCCTTTATTTCAGGAACAGTATTGTGGTATCCCTCACCGCTATGTTTCTGGGGATCCTTTTCTGCCTTACCTTTACTTATGTGGTAGCCAGGGTGCGGGTGCGCACGACAAAAGCTCTGCATTCCCTGGTTATGGCAGGTATGTTTATACCCATACAGGCCGTTATGACGCCTCTGGTGGTCATGGTGAAGAACCTTCATCTGACCAATACCCTGTGGTCGCTGATCATTCCGTATACGGCCCTGAGTTTTCCGTTCGGTGTGATGGTACTGTATGGATTTTACCTCACCCTTCCCCTGGAACTGGAAGAATCCGCATATTTGGAGGGGGCAGGTTTTATGAGAACGTATTTCAGCATTATCCTTCCGCTGATGAAGTCGGCTATTTCGGTGCTGGTGATTTATCAGTTTATGTCCCATTGGAATGAATTCAGCCTTGCGCTGATTCTGATTACCAAAAATGAACTGAAAACGCTGCCGCTGGGGCTTGCCGGATTTTACGGACAGTTTTCCACCGATTGGGGGCCAGTGGGGGCGTCCCTTGTCATTGCCAGCTTTCCGGTCATCCTTTTGTATATCTTCTTCAGCAACAAGGTAAGCGATGCGTTTGTATATTCCGGCATGAAGAATTGATGGGTGCTGATAAAAAAAGTTTGGCGTCCCCCGCCCCTGCTTCCCTGTGCGGCCTGCTGCCCTGCAAGGATTCCTGGAAGGGGCGTTAT
>URMK01000038.1 GCA_900548905.1 uncultured Lachnospiraceae bacterium
GCAGGGAATATACCATGGCCGGGAGGGACGCAGGAGGGGATGCCGCAGGACGCAAAGGGCCGGCTGAACTGTTACAGGGTACAGATAAAAAATGTCCGAACCAATTGCATAGGAAAACGGATAAAGGTATAATAAATAGGATTCCTGTGGACGATTTGTAAAAGGGGGCAGCATGGCTAAATCAAAAATCACCGCAAAAGAAATATTCAGCATTCCCAATCTCATGGGATACTTCCGGATTCTTCTGATACCGGTATTCAGTTGGATCTATGTGCAGGCCGACAGCGTAACGGACTATTATGCGGCGGCGGTTCTCGTGGGGATTTCCGGGCTGACCGACATGTTTGACGGCAAAATAGCCAGAAAGTTCCATATGATAACGGAGTTAGGCAAGTTCATTGATCCGCTGGCGGACAAGCTCACCCAGGGTGCGCTTGTCGTCTGTTTTGCCATCCGGTATCCTCTGATGCGGGCCGTCCTTGTCCTTTTTATCATAAAAGAGGGCTTTATGGGGATAATGGGCCTGCTCCTCCTTCCGCGGGGGAAGAAGCTGGACGGAGCCAAATGGTTCGGCAAGGTATGTACGGCGGTATTGTATGTCCTGCTGTTTGTGCTTCTGCTGTTCCCGGGAATCGGTTCCGCGGCGGCGGACGCCCTCATTCTTGTCTGCGCCGCGTTCATGCTGTTCAGCCTGGTTATGTATATTCCCGTATTCCGTAACATGTGGAAGGAGAGCGGGACTTCCTGTAAGCCGGATGCACCGTGAAAGAAGGGACTGTGTTACGGATTGGTTTCGGTCCGGGCGACAAGAGCCTTCATGGTTTCATTGAGCCGGCGCACCGTTTCTTTGTCCGGCTTGAGGATTTCACGGTCATAGGTATAGATACCGTTTACCTCTTCCTCCACATCGGAGAGCTGGGTGTAGATCGTGGCGGAAATCCCCTTTTCCACGGCAGGGAGGATCGTGGATGCAAGGAGCTTGCGGTAGCCTTCCGTGAGTGCCTGCCTGCTGTTGTATTTTCCGTAGCCATAGAGCTTGTCGCTGTAGCTGTGGCCGGGGATCTGCCAGGAATAGCCTCCGAATTCGGTCAGCGCCAGCGCCCGGACCGGTTCCGGGGTGAATTTCAGGGAAAAGAAATAATAATGCAGGCTGCACAGATCGCCGCCCTTTTGATCGAACCAGCCGCTGGCGTGATCGATCAGCCGTCCGGGATCCAGGGTGCGTACAAAAGCAGCCGCCTGCAGGGCGTCAAACTGGCCCCAGCCTTCGTTAAAGGGCACCCAGCAGACGATGGAGGGGTGATTATAGAGCGTTTCTATTGTCTCGCGCATCTCCCGGTAGAACAGCTTCTGTCCCTCTTCTTCTCTTCTTGATAACAGGGAACGGCTCCGTTTCCCGTCTTTTACAGACCAATGCAGCGCATTAAAAAGGGTTGCCATATAGGTGACGAACCAGTGGCGGTAGGAGGTGCCGCCGCACACCATATCCTGCCATACCAGCATGCCCAGCCTGTCGCAGTGGTAATACCAGCGCTGCGGCTCTATTTTTATGTGTTTCCGGATCATGTTGAAGCCCAGCTCCTTCATGGAACGGATATCAAACAGGAACGCCTCGTCACAGGGGGCGGTATACAGGCCGTCGGGCCAGTAGCCCTGATCCAGAACACCTGTCTGCATATAGGGTGCATTGTTCAGAAAAATGCGGCGCAGGCCGCAGGTGTCTGTCTGGATATCACATTTGCGCATGGCAAAATAGCATTCCACACGGTCATCCCCCCATTCCAGATCCACATGGTACAGAAAAGGGTTCTCAGGAGTCCAGGCGGTAAAATCCGGGAGGGCTATTGCCTCCTCTTTTTCCGGTGTCAGAAAACACGTGAGGACGGAGGCATAAGGGGCGGGGGGAAGAGAGGGATCGTCCCTGCGGCGTGCATCGTCCCCGGTTTCCGGGCGTATGCCGCAGCGGATCTGCGCACCGTCAGGGGAGCCGCCGGAGGTGCTTACCAGGATACGGCAGCAGGCATTATCGTAATCCGGGATAAAACGCACGGAGCGGATGTGGTTTTGGGGAACCAGTTCCAGCCATACGGTCTGCCAGATACCGCTCTGGGCAGTGTAAAACATGCCGCCATTTTCCAGCTTTTGCTTCCCGCGGCTGTAATAGGAGCTGTCGCTGAAATCCTGCACCCGGACGAGCAGTTCGCAGGAATCGCCCATATCATCCGTGATATCCAGGGAAAAGGGAAGATATCCTCCTGTGTGTTCCCCCGCCTGTCTGCCGTTCAGGTAAACGACACATTTCTGATCCACGGCCCCAAAATGGAGAAGGACCCGTTTTCCCTCCCGGCTGCCGGGGAGGGTCAGCCTGCGGCGGTACCAGAGATATTCTCCCGGAAGGAGCTGGCGTTTTACACCCGACAGGGGGCTTTCCGGGGAAAAAGGGACGAGAATGGAGCCGTCATATGCGGAGGGGACAGCGGGGGAGGAAGTGATGCAGAAATCCCAAAGGCCGTTCAGATTCAGGTAAGAGCTTCTCACCATCGCCGGACGCGGATATTCCTGCCATATAGTTTCTGTATGCAAACCGGCGGTCCAGGGGGTCTTTTCCAGAGCCGGTAAAGCTGGTTTTTTCCTGTTTTTCATAGGAGTTCCTTTCTGCCCGGGAGGGCGGCCGTATGCGGGGATTATTGCGGTCTGCGCAGTAAATGCACAGGCCTTCCTCAACGATTACAGTATATCATTTCTTTAATAAGAAAAATAGCCGTGAAAAGGATGCAAACTGTCCCGGAATCATGTATAATGCTGAAATAGGGTAATATATACCAGGGTTTGGAGGAAAAGGCGGATATGAAAATACTTTCAGGAAAAAAGAAGAGTATCTTGGTTCTGTTTTGCGCGGCGGCTGCCGCAGGGGCAATGCTGCTCGGCGGCTGCGGATCGGAGAAGAAGGGGAAGCTGGATCCGGATAACCCGGTTACCGTTACGGTCTGGCATTATTATAACGGGGCCCAGCAGACCGCGTTCGATTCCCTGGTGAAGGAATTTAACGATACGGTGGGGATGGAAAAAGGGATATTCGTAAAAAGTACGGGAAAAGGGGATGTGAACCAGCTGGAGGAATCGGTGATGTCCGCCCTGAAAAAAGAAGTGGGCAGCGATGAGGCACCGGATATTTTTTCCAGCTATGCGGATACCGCTTATGAGATTCAGCAGATGGGGTATCTGGCGGATTTGTCCCCTTACCTGACCGAAGAGGAAATCGGCGAGTATGTGGATTCCTATGTGGAAGAGGGCCGGATTGGAAAAGGGAACCAGCTTTTTATTTTCCCCACGGCCAAATCCAGTGAGATTTTCATGCTGGATAAGACGGACTGGGAGAAGTTCGCCAACGCCACGGGAGCCGGGCTGGAAGAGCTTGGCACCATGGAGGGACTGGCTGAAACGGCAAAGGAATATTATGAGTGGACGGACAGCCTGACGCCCGATGTGGAAAACGATGGCCGGGCTTTTTACGGCAGGGATGCCATGGCTAATTTATTTATTATCGGTTCCATGCAGCTGGGAACGGAAATTTTCAAGGTAGAGGATCAGCAGGTAACTCTCCAGGTGGACCGGGATGTAATGAAGCATATCTGGGATACCTGGTATGTGCCCTACATAAACGGCTATTTCAGCTCCTACGGCAGATTCCGCTCCGATGATGTGAAAATAGGGGAAATCATATCTTATACAGGCTCCACCACCTCCGCCATGTATTTCCCGGATGCGGTGGAACTGGAGAATGAAACCTACCCCATTGAATACATAATCCTGCCCGCCCCGGTATTTGAGGGCGGAAGCCCTTATGCGGTGCAGCAGGGCGCAGGTATGGTGGTGACCGGATCGGACGCGCAGAGGGAATATGCCTGCACCGAATTCCTCAAATGGTTTACCCAGTCGGAGAATAATATCGTGTTCGGCTGTGCTTCCGGTTATCTGCCGGTAAAAAAGGATGCCAACGACAAGGGTATGCTGGATAAGGTGATAGCGGAAAAGGGGCTGGAGGTTGCGCCCAAGACCTTTGATACGCTGGTGGCGGCCTTTGATACGGTGAAGAGCAGCAAGATGTATACGAATAAGGCCTTCCAGGGAGGAACCGCGGCGAGAAAGGTTCTGGAGTATGACCTTTCCGATAAGGCGGCCGCCGACAGGGCGGTGGTGGAAGAAAGCCTGAACGCAGGAAAAAGCCTGGAGGAAGCCGCCGCAGAATTTATTTCGGATGCAGCATTTGACGAATGGTTTACCAGCTTTGAAAGTAAGCTGCAGGAAGCGATAGAGAGTAAATGACAACCAAGAAAAAAACGATTTTTAAATTGTTTATTGTGCCGCTGATTCTTGTTATGGTCGTGCAGTCCATGATTTCCTATGGCACGTTTTTCTTCAGCGGCACGCCTTTTCTCCTGAAGGAATATTCGGTGGGAATCCTGAACCAGACGGTGGAAAACAGAAGGATCCTTCTGGAAAACAGTATGATTCAGCGCTGGTCGGATCTGGAGGAAGAAGTGGGCACGGCCCAAGATACGATGGAAAAACTTGTCATCAACAGAGGGTGGCCGGCGGAAGAGCTTCTGCGCAATGAGAAAATGCAGAAGGAATTTCTGCAGGCCATGCTGGATACCTGTTTGTCCGTCATGCGGAAAAATACCGTGACTGGATCGTTTCTGATTCTTGCCAACGATCAGATAGGGGAGGGGGAAAATACCTGCCAGGGTGTTTATTTCCGGGATTCGGATCCGGAGGGTACCCCTCCGGATTATTCCGATGTGCTCCTGGAAAGGGGAAACAGCAGCTTTTCCCATGAGAAAGGGATTCCCTTTGACACTCTCTGGACCACGGATTTCCACTTTGGGGAAAGCGGCGCCAACCAGTGGGATAATTTTTTTTATAAACCTTATGAGGCGGCAAAGCTCTATCCGGATACGGAGTTTACCAATCTGGCCTATTGGAGTGAACCCTTTGCCATGGAAGGAAACACCAGCAGTGACAGCTACCGCATGATCACTTATTCCGTCCCCTTGCTATACCAGGGGACGGTTTATGGAATTATGGGTGTGGAAATTTCCGCGAAATATCTGGCGGAACTTCTGCCGGTGAGGGAACTGAGCAGCAAGAACCAGGGAAGCTACATGTTGGCTAACTGTGCGGAGGACGGGAGCCTGCGCCCGCTGGTGGTGACGGGTACCGCGGCTATGGAGGAGGAAGCCCTGGCGGCGGAGAAAACCCGGTATGAATCCCTGTACCGTATAGAGATCCGGGGGAAGGATGCGTATGCCAGCATCAGTCCGCTGCACCTGTATAATACCAATACGCCCTTTGCGGGAGAAACGTGGGTGGTGGCCGGTATCGAAGGGGAGGATACTCTGTTCGGCATAGGGGATAAAATCATCTGGAACCTGCTGGCGGCCATAATGGTGGGCCTTTTCTTTGGGGTACTCAGTATCTATGTGATTGTCTCCCATCTGATAAAGCCGGTGCGAAGGCTTGTGGAATGTATCCGGGGGAGCAGGGAGAACAAACTGTCCGGTTACCAGATGAGCAATATTGCGGAAGTGGATGAACTCTATGAAGTGGTCCGCGAGCTGACAAACAGGCAGCAGGAAGCGGAATACAGCCTGATGGAGGAAAAAGAACGATACCGGATCGCGCTGCAGAGCAGCACGGATATTCTCTATTCCTATGATGTGCGCCAGGATTCCCTGGACGTATTTAATGTGGATGGGAAAGAAGGAATGGGCAGCCGGGCGGAGTGTCATTATACCAGGGAAGATTTGCTCCGGATGGAATCGCATTATGTCCATGAGGACGACAGGGAACTGGTAAGGGAGACACTGCGGGGGAGCGAAGGGGAAATCAATCTGGTGTTTGAAACCAGGATGGATGAACTGGATAAGGGCTATTCCTGGGTGGAAATGACCGGTAAGGTAATCTATGACACCAATAAGGAACGTTCCAAGGTCATCGGAAGTATTAAGAATATCCACGAGAAGAAAATCCGGGAACTGATGGAGCTGGATACGGTGAGGAGGGATCCCGTTACCGGACTGTATAAGCGCAATATCGGGGAAAAGCTGATCAGTGTGCAGGTGGATGCGGGAAAAGCAGGCTGCCTTCTGCTTCTGGATATGGATAAATTCCGGGAGCTGGATGAAAAGTACGGCATTGTATTCGGAGACGCCATCCTGGAGCAAATCGGCGATACCGTTCTGGAAATGAAACAGCGGCTGGTCAGGGAAGGACGTCTGCTCCCTCTGGCTGTGCGGGAAGGCGGAGACGAAATCCTTGTATGGCTGGAAAATGCGGCCCGGTCCGATGCGGAGGCGTTCCTGCTGGAACTCCGGGGTAATGTGGCGGGGCTTTTCCGGGATTCGGAATTCAGTCTCCAGATTTCATCCGGTGCGGCGGAGCAAACAGGCGCGGAGGACTTTGAACAGCTCCTGGACAAGGCCGAATGGGCGCTGGCCGTTGCCAAGCTGGCTCAGAACGGGGAATCGGCCTTCTATGAGGATTTGCCGCGGGAACAGCTGGAACGCGTCCGCCGCAGGCCTGAAATTGATGAAATCGTCAGCGTTACCTATCAGAGGGGAATCCCTATGGTAACCCTGGTATTTAATTTCTTTGACAAGAGCAATGACGTGGCGGGAATCCTTGCCGTCCTTCTGCTGAAGCTGGGAACCCATTATGGGCTTACGGACATCGTGATTTCCCGGGCGGAGCCGGAGTATCATACGGTGCATCTGGAATACCAGTGGCATGCCGGCCCGGACAGGAGGATGAACGGAAGAGTAAGTTATTTTTCCGCGGAGGAGTATGAGCAATATGCGGGAAGCCTGAGTGAGGGATACCGGATCATCCCCGGGGAGGAACGGGCGGAAAAGGAAACGGATTTCTTCCTTCTGCCCACGGATGCCGGCTGCTTTGTGGCTCCTATGTATGACAATGGTAAATACGCCGGCTGTATTGTCTATGGCACGGATGAAGAGGAGCGCTGCTTCCGGGAAGAGGAATGCAGGGAGCTTCTGGAAATATCGAAGATTATAGAAAGCAATATCAACCGGGAAAAATACGATTTGGCAAGCCGGGCCAAAAGTGATTTCCTTTCCCGTATGTCCCATGAAATCCGTACGCCCATGAATGCCATAATCGGTATGACCGGGATTGCCATGCGGGAGAAACAGGAGCCTGAAAGGGTGGAGGACTGTCTGAGGAAAATCGATCGTTCTTCCCAGTATCTGCTGAGTCTGATCAACGATATCCTGGATATGTCCAAAATAGAAAGCGGAAAAATGAAGCTGGAAAACGGCTGCTTCAGTTTGAAGGAGCTGGCGGAGGGGGTCCGTAACCTGATAGAACCCCAGGCGCAGGCCAAGGGGATCTCTTTTGTACAGGAAACCCATATCCCGCAGGAATGGGTGACAGGAGACAGCCTCCGCCTGAACCAGGTGCTGATCAATCTTTTGGGGAATGCGGTAAAATTCACTCCGGAAGGGGGCCGTGTCACTCTGAAGATGCGCCAGGAACCGGACGGGGACGGCAATATTCGTACGTTCTTCTCTGTTAAAGACACCGGGATCGGTGTGAGCGGGGAAAATAAGCAGCGCATTTTCCGCTCTTTTGAGCAGGCCGACGACAATACCTCCCGCCAATACGGCGGTACAGGGCTGGGCCTTGCCATCAGTGACCGTCTGGTACGTATGATGGGCGGTATGATAGAACTGGAAAGCGAAGAAGGCAGGGGAAGTGAATTTTATTTTACCCTGACCCAGGAAACGGGGATAGAGCCGGAAAACAGCAAAGGTACGGCGGAGAACGAAGGAACCGGACTGGAAGGGAAGCGGGTGCTTCTGGTAGAGGATAATGAACTGAATCTGGAAATCGCCAAAACGGTTTTGGAGATGCAGAAGTGTGTGGTGGATAGTGCGGTAAACGGCAGCGAGGCACTGGATATGTTCCGGGAAAGCGGGGACCGCTTCTATGATTTGATTCTGATGGATATCCGCATGCCGGTGATGGATGGCCTGGAAGCCTCCCGGCTGATCCGGGCGCTGGATCGTCCGGATGCGAGAAGCGTGCCTATTGTGGCTATGAGCGCCAACGCATTCGAAGAGGATATGAAGAAATCCATGGAAAGCGGTATGAATGCCCATCTGGCAAAGCCATTCCAGGTGGAAGAGCTGGTGGATACGCTGAACCGGATCATAGCGGGATCCAGATAGAGAAAAGGAAGGGGCTTCTTAAGGAGGCTCCTTTTTTATTCGCATTTTATACCCATAAAAGCGGGCCGCAGCACAAAAGCGGGCAGGGAAAAGTACCCTGCCCGGATATCCTGCACAGGGAGCCTTACATATAGTGGATCTGATCCTTGTAGGTTTCAAACAAAACCTTATTGAATTCTTCTCCCCCATCCACATTGGCGCTGTGGAAAACAGGGGGATCGATGCCCATTTCCTGCAGATATTCCACCGTACGGATGACGATCATATTGACAATGGTGCAGCCAACCGCGCTGGAGGTGGGGCCGATTTTCTGGTTCATGCCGGGAAGCTGCATGCTGGAATCTTCAAAATCTCCGCAGTTGTCAATGACGATATCACAGACCTCGTACAGCTTTTTCCCGCTTTTGTGGCGGCTGGCGACTCCGGAGGTATATTCCATGTTGGTGATGGCTATCGTCGCAACACCCGTTTTCCGGGCCTCCAAAGCCATTTCAATAGCGGCGGTATTGCGGCCGGAAACGGAATGAAGCAAAAGGACATCCCCTTTGCGGATGGGGGTGTGCTTCAGGATGGCGGCGGGATAGCCGTCCAGCTTTTCCATTGTGCTGGTCTGGGTTACCGGGCGGGTATTGAGCATGAATTCCGAAGGCAGGATGGCGTTTATGACGGCAAGGCCGCCTGTGCGGTAGAAAAGCTCCTGGGCCAGAATGCCAGCATGGGACGCCCCGAAGGCGAAAACGGAATGCCTGCCGGCTATGGCCTCCGCCATTTTCCGGGCACAGGCGTCCATGGCCTCCCACTGGGTATTTTTGACCCGTTCCAGAATGGCGGTTACATGCGCCAGATAAGCAAAGCTCTTACTGTCCATTTGGATCCTCCTTTTCGTTTTCGGTTATATAGTGAAGCAGCTCCTGCCTGTCGGCAATCCCTTCCATTTGCAGCCTTTTATCAGGATCTCCCAGCAGATTCATCAGGCGGAGTACCTCCTGGATGCGTTCATCTTTTTCCCGGATGGCAAGGCAGATGCACCAGGTAACCGGATCGTGCTGCCTGTGGCCGAAAGGAACCGGTTTTTTCAGGCGGAGGAGGGAAAGGCCGAAGAAATGCACGCCGTCCTCCGGTCCGGCATGGGCCAGCGCCACGCCGGGACAGTATACAAAATAGGCCCCGTTGGTTTCTGTGGACTGTATCATGGCATCTATGTAATGGGTATCTATGCTTCCATTTACCAGAAGCGGCCCTGCGGCCCTCTGGATCACGGTTTTCCAGTCCCGGCAGGCCGCATCCAGCAGGATATTTTCTTTCCGCAGCACCGTCCGGATTCCGGGAACGGGCTGTCGGGACTGCTTGCGCATGCCCTGCTTTTTTTTCATCCGTTTGATATCCATAAAAAGCCGCTGGAGCTTCAGGATATCCTCATCATCCAGCATAGGGGATACTTTTACCCACAAATCCTCCGGCTCCTTCAGCGTGATTGTGGAAATGATCACATCAAAGTCATAATGCTTCATCACATCCGCCAGCCTGTGGTTGGAGGTAACGGCCATAATCCGGATGTGGAAATAGGTATTCAGCCGTTCTGCCAGAAAGTTGGCCGTACCGATGCCGGTATGGCATACCACGATCACCTTAGGCAGGATATCGTTTTTAAAATGCCGTTCCACCGCAACTACCAGATAGATCAGAACGACAGCGATGTCATCCCGGGTGTAGTCATAGCCGGAAGTGCTTTCCAGCAGGGACAGATGGCGGCAGATAGGCTGGAAATATTCCGGGTATTCAGCGATCATCTGTTCCGTATAATCATTTTCCAGAAGAACACCATCTGCGTGGGCTTTGTCAATATCCCGCAGGTGGCTTTCCAGCTGGTTAATAATTTTTGTGTCCTCATAAACGGGAATATTGAGCTCGCCGCCCACCAGCATCAGAAAGCTGGTCAGTGCCATATGCAGCTTTACGTCCTGCGCATCCTCTATGGGAGCCCTGGCATAAAAGCGACAGTAATACAGCTTGGAGGCCAGATACTGGACCTCCGCCTCATTGCAGCAAAGACGGTAACGGCTGTCCAGCTCCTTCAGGATATCCTCCGCCAGTTCATATACCAGAAGGTTCTGGAAGGTCTTTTCCTCCAGGGTGCTTTCCTGGATACAGAACCCCTTTTCCAGACGCACGGTGATCAGGGAAAGCATCAGAAGCAGTTCTTCAAAACAGGCGTCGGATACGTCCAAATCATACCGATGCTCCATATCCAGAAGCAGCTGCTTCAGAAAGGGGAAATAGGTTTCCAGGCTCCATTCTTCATAGAGGAAGCGTTCATAGATGTTCACTTCCCGGTGCAGGGAAAAAACGGCGCCCATGGCGGTCTGGATGATCCGCATTATCATGTCCCTGCGCTGCTGTTCCCGCAGTCGCAGCAGATATCCCCGGTTCATGGCGGGATCAAAGGTGCAGTTATACCGTGCCAGATAAGCCTTTACCTGCTCCATATCCTTCAGTATGGTGGTGCGGCTTACGTTGAATTTTTCGGACAGTTCATAGATATTGCAGTAATCATCACTTAGCAGCAGGTTTAAAAGGATGATATGGCTGCGTTCCTCCGGCGAAAGGCGGTAAAGATAGAAGTCATTGTCCACGGCGGCCTGCAGCAGCCGGCTGCTTTCCTCCGGCCCTCCGGTAAACGTTATGCCCCCTTCGGATACGGTGAGAGAGGAGGGCATATTCTGATCCTCCAGGAATTCCAAAATGCTCTGGGTATAGTTGCGGATGGAACGGGTGCTCACATGAATCCGGGCCGCCAGTTCTTCATAATGAAAATACTGTCCGGGGGAATTTAAAAGTATGGTCAGAAGCTTGCTCGTTTGTCTGTTCATGGGGCACCTCCTTCCTTTTATATATGCATTTTGGCACTCCGGAATCACTTTCTTACGAATAGTTACGTCAGAACTTACATAAAACTCCAGTATAATTTTATTATATAGGCAGGAGGAGCGGGAGGATAGGCAAGTTTTCTTCCACCGGAGATGAAAGATTATGAACTAGGCATTGACCGCCGGAAATGTTATGCTAAATGCACAAAAAAAGATAAAAGGAGGTCGTGTCTTTGGATAAAATACTCAATGAAAATCACATCCGGATCAAAGAAAAAGCGGCTGACTGGGAGGAGGCTATCCGTAAGGCGGGGGCTGTTCTGGTGGAAGCCGGAAGCATCCGGCCCGCGTATGTGGAAAAGATGATCCAATCCGTCCGGGAGCTGGGTCCCTATATTGTGATCATGCCCGGGTTCGCGCTGGCGCATGCTGCGCCCTGTACGGATGTGTTGAAAAGCGATGTGGCGTTGATAACCCTGGATGTACCGGTGGTATTTGGTTCTCCAAATGACCCGGTGTCCGTCGTCTTGTGCCTGGGATGTACGGACAGCACTTCCCATCTGGATACGTTGTCCAGGATTGCCGAGTCATTGCTTGCGGAAGAGAAAACGGAGCAAATCGGCAAAGCGGAAAGCGCGGAGGAAGTGATCCGGATCCTTTCCGGGGAATCCGGGGTGCCTGCCTGAGTACATGGAACAATTGAGAAAGGAGGAGAGAACATGGGAATTGTTAAAATGCAGGCCGTCTGCGGTTTTGGCTGCGGGTCATCCTTATTCCTGAAAATGAAAATACAGGAAGTATTAAAGGAGAACGATCTGGAGGCAGAGATTTTCTGCGGAGATGTGGGTACTTGTACGTCAACGCCCTGCGATGTGATTTTTACATCGGAAGAACTGGCCGGCCGTATTGCAGAACGCAGTACCGTACCGGTGGTGACTATCGGCAGCTTCGTGAACAAGAAAGAAGTGACGGAGAAAACCCTGGAGTTCTTCCGGAGCTTGGAAAAATAGTGCGTTTAACAGGAGGGAGAGAGATTTATGGTTGTATTGAATTTTATCATCAATGAAATATTCGGCCAGGGGGCGATTTTCCTTGCCCTGATAGCAATGATCGGTCTTATCCTGCAGAAAAGTAAGTTCAGTGAGATTGTCCGCGGCACCATGATGACCGCAATCGGCTTTTTCGTATTGTCCCAGGGTACCGGGATTATCACCGGGAATTCCATCGACGGCCTGGCGGCGGCGTTCAATACGATGATGCCTGCCGCAACCGGCAAGCCGGATATTGATATGTCCGTATATGGCACCCAGATCGGTATTGTCATGCTGATCGCGTTTGCTTTTAACCTGCTGTTTGCCCGCTTTACCAAATGGAAATCCGTATTCCTTACCGGGCATATGCTGTATTGGTTCCCTTATGTATTTATTGCGGCCGGTGTGGACGCTGGGCTGACAGGCGGCAAGCTCATCGGTCTGGCAACTATTTTTACCGCAGCGTATATGGTGATATCACCGAACCTTATGCGCCCCCTGGTAAAGGAAGTGACCGGGGACGACAGCTTTACCATCGGCCATCCCACCACCGTGCTTTCCCTGATTTCCGGTTATCTGGGAAAACTGATCGGAGACAAGAAAAAATCTACGGAAGATATCAAATTCCCCAAGAGCCTGGGCTTCCTGCGTGAAGTTTCCATAACAGGATCCATCGTTATCTGCCTGACCTATATCGTCATGTTCTTTATCCTGAAGGCAAACGGTCTGGTACCCGGGGAGGTTTGGGGATATGCGGGCGGAACGACCGGTATCTTTACTTTTATTTTTACAAAGGCCATTTACTTCGGCGTAGGTGTTACGATTATGCTTCTCGGCGTCCGTATGCTGATTTCCGAAATCGTACCCGCTTTCAAGGGAATTGCGGAAAAGATAGTACCCGGCGCTATTCCCGCCCTGGACTGCCCGGTTATTTTCAGCTGTGCGCCCAATGCGCTGATTATCGGCTTTATCGTGGCAATGATCACCTCCACCATAACCATTATCCTGACGGCAGGAATGTTCCCTACGGTTATCATTCCCCTGACCTTCACCTGCTTCTTTGAAATCGGCTGCGCGTCCATTATCGGCAATGCAACCGGCGGTATCAGAGGCTGTATTGTAGGCGCGGCCCTCAGCGGTATTATCATGGTATTTCTGGTAGGTTTCGGTTCCTATTTCTTCGGGAATACCATCAATAACTGGATGCTGGTATACGGCGGACAGGATTTCTCCTTATGGGGGATCGTGGAAGGGGCTATTGCCAGACTGCTTCATTAACGTTTCAGGTACAAGACGACAGGTCATACGCATATAGGAAAAATGTGCGGATTGGAAACCTTGGGGTTCACAAAAACTCCCGGAGCATGGAAAGATGCTTCGGGAGTTTTTGTGTCCTTGCATGTACTTTTTGGGTGATAATCCGGATGTGAAATAAAATAAATTATACATAATGGATAAGGAAAGACATTTTAATTGTGCAAAGTATAGAAAATAAATTTGTAAAAACTATGTAAAATGTGCATAAAAGAACCGAATATAAGTATATAATTATGGATTTTAACTAAAATTTACATTTTGTGTAATTGACAGCGGATATGACGGATGTTACTATCAAAACTGTTCTAATTGCGAAAATTTCAATTTTGCTTTCAAAAAAAACAAATACAAAAGTATCAGGTTTCGAACAGCCAGCAGGAGACGGGAATAGGGCATCAGAGGGCAGGGGATGGAATACGCCGAAGGCTGAGAGAAAAACAGGAGGAGAGTATGGCTTTAGTAGAATTAAGGCAGGTCACGAAGGCATTCGGGAAAAATACGGTGATAGAAAACATGGATCTGCAGATAGAGGACGGCAAATTCACCGTGCTGGTAGGCCCGTCGGGATGCGGGAAAACCACGCTTCTGCGCATGATTGCGGGAATCGGCCCGCAGACTTCAGGAAAAGTGAAAATAGGGGAAAGGGATGTCTCCCAGGTGCCGCCGGGCGGACGGGGAGTTGCTATGGTCTTTCAGAACTATGCCATTTACCCAACCATGTCCGTGCGGGAAAATATAGAATTCGGGCTAAAAAACAACAAAGTCCCCAGGGAGGAACGCAAACGCCTGGTGGAAGAGGTGGCGGCAAAGGCGGGCCTGGAGGGGCTTTTGGACCGCAGGCCGGGAACCCTGTCAGGCGGCCAGAGGCAAAGAGTGGCATTGGCCAGGGCTATGGTGAAGAAACCTCAGGTTTTTCTCATGGACGAGCCTCTTTCCAATCTGGATGCCAAGCTGCGGGTACAGATGCGCGTGGAACTGATCGAGCTGCACCAGAAGCTGAAAACCACATTTATCTATGTGACCCATGATCAGACGGAAGCTATGAGTATGGGGGATACCATAATCCTCATGAACAACGGCAGGATTCAGCAGATGGCTTCTCCCAGTGAAATCTATAAAGATCCGGAGAATCTGTTTACAGCCTGTTTTATCGGTTCTCCGGCAATGAATATCTGGAAGCTTCCGGATGGCAGATCCCTGGGATTCCGGCCGGAGCACGTGAAGCTTTTGCGGGAGAAAAAGGAAGAGGGCATCTGTCTGGCGGGATGCGTTGCCACAAGGGAGATGCTGGGGGCGGAAACCATTCATAAGGTGGCGGCCGAAGGGGGCAGGGAATGTATGGTAAAGCTTGCGGAGGATGATTTCTTTGTGGGTGACAGCCTGTATCTGCATGTCCCGGAGGAACGGCTGTACCTGTTTGACAGCGACGGGAGCAGGATCCGGGAGGGCGGCGGTGCATTTGCGCAGTTTGGGCGGAAGATAAAGGAAGGTGCATGGCGTTGAAAATACGTAATCTTTTAACAAAGCTGCGGCCCTATCTTATGATCGGGCCTGCTATGACGGGAATTTTCCTGTTTACCATATATCCGATCATCCGGCTGGTTTCCCTGAGTTTTATGAATACCAATATGCTGGATCCTTCCAAAAGCAGATTTGTGGGGCTGGATAATTACCGGAAGGTGTTCGCCCGCCCGGATTTTTATAAAGCGCTGAATAATACGTTGATCTATACTGTCGCGGTGGTGGCGTCTATCACAATTCTGGCCCTTCTGCTGGCGGTATGGCTGAATGCCGGACAGAGCAGGCTGAACCGGCTCGTCCAGGCGGCGGTGTTCTGTCCCCATGTGGTATCCATCGTATCCATCGCCCTCATTTGGCTCTGGATGATGGAACCCAATTTCGGCCTGTTTAACTATCTGCTGAGAAGCCTGGGCTTCAAGCCCCTGCAGTGGCTTTCCGGCTCCTCTACGGCCATGGCCTGTGTGGTTTTCATATCCGTCTGGAAGGCCGTGGGCTACGATACCCTCATTTACCTTGCCGCCCTGCAGGGGGTTCCCCAAAGCCTGTACGAGGCCGCAGCGCTGGATAATGCGGGCAAGGCAAAGGTTTTCTTCCGGATCACGCTTCCCATGATTTCCCCGCAGCTTTTTTTCACCCTGATCATACGCACTATCGCTTCCTTCAAGGTATTCGACACCGTGCGGATCCTGACCCAGGGAGGCCCGAACAATGCCACCACTACCCTGGTGTACAGCATTTATACGGAAGCCCTGATGAATCTGCGGATCGGGTACAGCTCCGTTCTGGGTGTGGTTCTTCTGGTATTTATCAGCCTGCTCACGGTGGTTTATTTCCGGGGATTTTCCGGAAAAGTACATTATCAATAAGGAGGGCGCCTATGAAAGACAAAATTATACATATGGGAGGGGTTCTGGCAAAGCTTCTGCTGCTGCTGGTGTTCGGCTGGCCTTTTTTCTGGATGCTGTCCACCTCCCTGCAGACCTCCGGGGAGGTGAACCGGATGGTACCCACTTTCTTTCCCGCAGTACCGCAGTTCACAAACTACCTGGAGGCCTGGAATGCCAGCGGCGGCGTTGGGATGGAGGTCTACCTGAAGAATTCCGTTATTGTGGTGGTGAGCGTAATCCTGCTCCAGATGCTGGTGGTGGTCCCTGCGGCATATGCGTTCGCCAAATATGAGTTCCGGCTGAAGAAGCTTCTGTTCGGCACCGTACTGATCGCGCTGATGATGCCTGCCCAGATCACCTTCCTCCCCATCTATCTGCTAATGTCGGAATGGGGGCTGATCAATACCTTGTGGCCCCAAATCCTGCCCTTTGCAGCCAATGCGTTCGCCATTTTCCTGCTGCGGCAGTATTTCATGCAGGTGCCGGAGGAGTTGATAGAAGCGGCGAGGCTGGACGACGCCTCCGAATGGAAAATCATGTACAGGCTCATGCTTCCCATGTCAAAACCCGCCATCGCCACAGTGGTCCTGTTCAGCTTCCTGGGTACCTGGAACGAGTATTTCTGGCCCTTTGTCATGACTAACTCGGATCGCATCCGCCCCCTTCCCGTGGCGATTGCCAAACTGAAGGAGATGGAAGGCCTCGCTAACTGGCAGGTGATAATGGCGGGAAATACCATATTGGTAATTCCGGTGCTGCTTGTTTATCTGTTTGCATCCAAGCAGATTATAAAATCCTTCGCCTATTCCGGCATTAAGTAAAGCATACAACGTTCAGAGACAGATCAGGGGCATTCACTTACATCGTTTGATAAAAAAGGAGAAACTATGAAAAAATGGATTGGTATCACTATGAGTCTTGTTATGGCGGCCTCCCTGCTGGCCGGCTGCAGCAGCAGCCAGGCGCCGGCCGCAGCGGAAAACGGGAATACACCGGAACAAACGGCTGCGGCAGCCGGGGACAGCAGCTCTTCGGAAAGCGCCGCAGAAAACGGTTCCGGCCAGGAAAGTACATCGGGCAGCGGAAAGGTGACGGTAGAATTCTGGCACTGTATGTCAGGCTCTAACGGCGATTTAATCAACCGGCTGGTAAGCGATTTTAACAGTTCCCAGGAGGAAGTGGAGGTGGTCGCCATATTCCAGGGAAGCTACGCGGAGGCTGCGGCCAAAGCGGAGCAGGCTGTTTTTGCAGGCAACGCCCCGGATATCCTTCAGGTTGCCCAGGATAATGTGGGAAGGCTTGCCACCAACGACGTGTTTGCCGACCTTCTTCCCTTTATGATGGCTGATGGAATCGATGACGGGGATTTTGTGGAAGCCTTTGTAAAAGATGCTTATTATGACGGCAGGCTGGTGGCGGTCCCTTTCGGCCGCTCCGCCCAGGTGCTTCATATTAACATGACCGCACTGGAGGAAGCCGGCCTTGAGGTGCCCACAACCTGGGAGGAACTGAAGGAAGCGGCTGAAAAATGTACGATTAAGGAAAATGGGGAGACAAAGAGATACGGCCTCACTATCCCTTTTGACCAGTGGCAGCTGTTTGCGCTCATCCAGCAGGCCGGCGGCAGTTTTTTCAATGAAGATGCGACGGGCCTGGGCTGCATCGGAGACGGCAGCGCCCGCAAGGCTTTTGCCTACCTTAAGGAGATGCAGGAGGAAGGAGTTCTTTATTATAACGATCCGGCTAACGATCAGAGCGGGCAGATGTTCACCTCCGGCATGGCGGCTATCAACATCGGTTCCTCCGGCGGAATCACCTCCAATACAAGTGCAATCGGAGACAGCTTTGCATATGTGGTTGCCCCCCTTGTTGCCGATAATAAAGCATCCATGCCCACCGGCGGCAACGGCTTCGGTATCCTGGCATCCAGTGAAAAGCAGGAAGCAGCCTGGAAATTTGTCAAATGGTTTATTCAGGATGATAAAGGGGGCCTGGCTTTTGTTATCGGTTCCGGCTATCTTCCGTTTACCAAAACAATGGCCCGGTCACAGGCAATCCAGGATCTGTGGGCGTCCAATGCCAACTATAAAATTGCCTATGATGCTCTTGCGGATGGAGACGACAGCTACCGAATCGCCAACCTAACCCCCGTTATTGCAGAATTCAGAACTTGTATTCAGGCGATTATGCTGGATAACCAGGACATTGACCAGTCTCTGAAAACCTTCAGTGATTCGGTGGATATCATACTCAACGAATAAGAAGCAAACCGGAAAGCTGTCTCTGATATCCGAATACATACAGTTATAGGAAAAAGAAGAAACAATGGAAGCGTAGAGCATGCCCCTGCTTTGCGGCTTCCGTTTTTTTCTGTATTTATGGTGGAGAATATAGGTAATATGAGATAAAATAGGGGGTATAGCAAAGTACAATAGATTATCAGCCAGGACCGGGAAAACGGATTAACAGCAGAGAAAGCCGGAGAAGATGCGGGAAGGATGGGCGCGGCATGAAGAACTATGATTTCCACCAGCTGCTGGAGCCTCTGGAGTTCCAGGAGTTTGCCAGGGATATGATACAGGTGCGGGAGAAGATAGATATGGAAGCCTTTCGGGAAGGGCCGGATCAGGGAATAGACGCCCGCTGTATCACGCCGGAAGGGAAGTGTATTATCCTGCAGGCAAAGCGCTGGGCCAATGACGGCGGTATCCGCTGGAAGGAGCTAAGGGAGGAAAAGAAAAAGACGGATCGGATAAAGCCGGACCGGTATATCCTCGTGCTAGCCCGGGATGTAAGCCCGGAGCAGAAAAAGAAAATCAGGGAATTGTTCCATCCGTTTATCCTTGCCGACAACGATATCGTAACGGGAAAGGATCTGAATAATTATCTGGGGAGCGGGGAGCCTGGCTACGCCAGGGTGGAGGAGAAATATTATAAGCTGTGGATCCGGAATACGGAGGTTCTCAAGAATACCGTAAGGGATGTGGTAAACGGGGAATTGCTGGCGGAATCCAGGCTGGAATGGGAGAAAGCCAGACAGAATGCGGAGGTTTTTGTGGAGACAGCCGTATACGAGGAAGCAAAGAAGCTTCTTGCCGGAAACCGGGCGCTTATTATATCCGGGGAGCCGGGGATCGGGAAGACGACGTTAGCTAACCAGCTTGCCATATACTGGCTGTCCCGCAGAGGTTTTGACACCTATTTGTGGGCGGAGTCCGTGGGTGATCTGTACAAGGCGCAGGAAATGCCCGGGAAAAAGGTCGTGATCTATGACGATTTCTGGGGAAGTAATTTTCTCAATGCCTATGGGGCGGGAAAGGAGGAGCGGAGGCTGGCACGGCTGATCGAATCGGTGCGGCTGCGTAATGATTATGTCCTTATCCTGACTACCAGGGAATATGTGCTGGAGCAGGGGATGAGACAGAATGAAGAACTGCGTGCCCTCCTGGAAAGGTATAAGCTGGAATGCAGGCTGAATTCCTATTCCCTTACGGATATGGTGCGGATCTATCTGGGACATCTGCGGAAATCTTCCCTCACCTGGGAACAGATGAAGGCGCTGTACCGGATTCATGATCAGGTCGTATTATCTCCTTATTATAATCCCCGCATTATCCAGATGTACCTGGGATCTGTACAGCCCGGGGACAGGCCGGAGCAATGTGCGCAGAGAATGCTGCAATACCTGCAGGAGCCGAAGGATTTCTGGGAACAGATATTCCAGAACCTTTCCGAAGAGGCCCGGGTATTCTTCATCGTCCTGGATTTGATGCCCCTGCCCGTGAACCTGGAGCGTGCCCACCAATGCTATCAGGCCGCCATGGCCGGTGAAAAGGAGGGAAGCCTGTTCCGGGAATCGGAACGGGTTATTGCGGAACTGGAAAAGACAGCGATTTATACGGAGACGGTACCGGAAGCGGGAAATGCCCTGCGGGTGCGTTTTCAGAACCCTTCTGCGAATGACTTTATCCATCAGTACATAAGCCGGAACTTTGTCCAATACAGGGAATTACTGCTGAGGAGCTGCTGCTATTTTGAATGCTGCCGGAAGCTGCTTGCGTTATGTGCCCTTACCCGGACGGACGGGGAGTTCTGCCGGCGGGTGATGGAACGGGCCATTGACCTGGAGTACAGGTGCTTTTTTGAATATAACCGGGACTATTATTCCTATTATGAACTGCTGCAGGTATACCGCAATCCGGCAGGAGAGCCCTTCCGGAAATGGTTTACGGACAAATTCCGGGAGCTGTTAAGCAGGATAAAAAGGGATTCGGCAGATGTCAGTACGGAGGATTTAAAAGAATTTCCCGCAGCTGCGGGCAGAGCTATTGAATACGGGTTCTATCGGAATAAGGAAGAAGCGGCGGCGGTTTATTTTGAAGCCATGATGAAAAACCGGCTCCCCTTCCAGCCGGGGGATATGCCTGCAAACCTGAAGGTGCAGGGAAATGTTTATGTAAAAGAGCACAGGGAGGAAATCAACCGTTATCTGGAATGGTATTACAAGGGAGAGCTGTGCCTGGCTGCTGTAGAAAATAACGTATTTTATTTTGATGACCTCCGGTATGATATGGAAAGAAGCCAGGAAGAGGCCGGGGTGGAATTCAGCAGAGAACTGCTGGAAAAGCGGGAGAAATACGAGCTCTGGCTGGATGAAGATAAGATAGAATGGGAAGAGGATTCGGAAGAAGAGATCGAAGACGAACACCGGTATGATGAAGCGGTGGAAGAGTTCGGGAAAAGTATGGAGGATATATACCGGGAGGACTGGGCGGCTGTACGGGAATCTATCCGCTACAGCAGCCTTGACAGGGAGACAAAGCTTCGGCTGGTGGAAATCGGACACAGGAAGGAGCCATGGTACTGGTATGATTTCCTGAAAAATGAATCCGCTGCCGCCCTGCTTATCCGGATTATAGAGAAGAAAGGGCGGCTTGCAAAGAATCTGAGAGAAGCGGCGGCGGATATTTTTTCTTATCTGACGGAGATGACAGGAGGCGGGGAAACGGAGCTGGAATGTTTTATCCGGAGCCTTCGGCCCTTACATCTACCGCCCTTTGATCTTCAAGCATTAAGCCGGCAGCTATATGAAAAAAGAGATGCCGTTATGCTGTCCGGGAAGGAACTGGAGGAGAAGGCGGAACGGTATTTTGCCGGTCAGGGAGAGGAAATCATCCGGGCTTTATGCGCCTGCGGATTCCTGCGCAGATGGAATCAATGGTACTGCCAGGTGAATCCGGGCCTGTTTTTTATCTCCGAACTGCATTTTTTTGCAGGCAGCTCCCGGCGGGGAAAAGAGTACCTATGCCTGTTATGGTTTATAGATACGGATTGGGATTCCTTTGCCCGGCAGTTTGCACCCCGGGAGGCGGAGATGCTGGAGGGCATGGTGGAACTGGACAGGGATGCCGTGATACGGTATGCTCTGCAGCCTCTGGCACGGAAATTCTGCGACGATAGGGGGAATGCGGAAGGGATGGATTTGTGCAGACAGATTCTTAACAGCATAAGCCTGGAATGCTATGTGAGCCGCCGGGGAGAGGTTTTGGGAGGCTCCGGCGGAAAAGACATCCTGTGGGAATTGCTGTATGCGGTCGCAGACGTTGCAGTATGGGACATACTGCCGGATTGTTTTTCTGCGGAGCAAATGAGCATGCTGCGGACAGAGGGCGTCCTGGAAGAAACGGAGCATTTGACGGAACTGTGCTGGCTTCTGGACACGGCACAGATGAAGGAAGAGGTTCTCGAGGAATCAGGAATCGCGGAAAGGGTAAGAGAGTTATGGGAGGAGATAAAGAGTTACAGCAACTGGAAGAACAGCTGAGACTGGCATTTGGGAAATATTCCTATCTTAGAAATTTTTGGATTTCCCTTGGGAATATGGAAGAAGACTACGGCGAAACGCTGGAGGAACTGGATCCGGGAGCCTGGAACGGGTTTTCGGATGGGAAAATAACGGAAAAGGCATCGGAGATGCTGCGGGTTACGGAAGAACTGTTTGAAAAAATGACGGAGGAGTCCGGCAGGGAGATGATGGAGGTGGTGGCACAAATCAACGCCCTGGGTGACGGGGTGGTTGAGAAAATACTGAAGATGCAGATAAGCGGCGGACGGCTGGATGAGATGGAAGCGGAGGATTTCTACATGTGGATGACAGGGGAAGGGCAGGACGAGGATTTATGAAATATGCTGTGATATCCGATGTCCATGGGAATATGGATGCTTTGGAGGCTGTTTTGGAGGATGCCTAAATATAAACGGAAATCAGTTTTTATTTTACGCCCGGAAAAGTTGACATACTGGATTTCATCCCCGCATACATTGTAAAAACAAGTTTTCCGGGGGAAATCCGTGAAAGATTATATCGAGGAGCGAGCAATCGATATTGCCAACTATATTATTGACTGCAATGCCACTGTACGCCAGACCGCGAAGCAGTTCGGCATCAGTAAGTCTACCGTACATAAGGATGTTACGGAACGCCTGTCTCAGATTAATCCTGCATTAGCCAGGGAAGCCAGGAAAGTACTGGACGTCAATAAATCGGAGCGCCATATCAGAGGCGGACTGGCAACACGAGAAAAGTATTTACACCAGTCTCAAAACGGAATACAATAAATACGTAAAAATTCGGTTAAGAATAAGAAAAAAGTATCTAAGGTACAAAAGAAAAAAATAAGGGCGGACAATTACAAATGCTTTATTCAAACAAGGACCTGAAAAAACTGATAGTTCCTCTGGTCATTGAACAGACACTGGCGATAGCCGTTGGTATGGCGGACACGATTATGATCTCCGTTGTAGGGGAGGCCGCCGTATCGGGCGTGTCCCTGGTAGATACCGTAAATATTCTGCTAATCAATATATTTTCAGCGCTGGCAACGGGCGGCGCTGTGGTAGCCGGGCATTTCCTGGGGCAGAAGCATCCGGAAGAGGCCAGCAAGGCGGCCTGGCAGATCATCATGTTTGCCACCACCCTGGCACTGGGCATATCTGTAATATTCATCGGCTTCCATGACCAGCTGCTCCATCTGATATTTGGAAAAATCGATACGGATGTCATGCAGTCCGCCAAAACCTATCTGATCATTACCGCCGTTTCTTTTTCGGGACTGGCTATCTATAATTCCTGTGCCGCCATATTCCGGTCTATGAATAATGCCAAGGTCACCATGTGGATTTCCCTGCTTATAAATGTCATTAATATTACGGGAAATGCGATCTGTATTTTCGGCCTGAAATGGGGTGTGGCGGGAGCGGCGATTCCCACGACGATCTCCCGCTTTGTAGGGGCTATTGTCATTTTCTGCATGATGTTTAATCCCAAAAAGCCCATTAATTTCTGCGGGCAGGTCCGGCTTAAGTTCAATGGGGATTTAATTAAGAAAATCCTGTTTATCGCCGTGCCGAACGGTATGGAAAACAGCATGTTCCAGCTGGGGAAAATCCTCGTTTTAAGCGTGGTGGCTACTATGGGGACGTCGGCTATCGCCGCTAATGCGGTCGCCAATACCCTCGCTTCCTGGAATATCCTTGCCGGACAGGCCATAAATCTGGCGCTGGTATCCGTATCCGCGGTATGTGTGGGAGCCGGAGAATATAAACAGGCGAGGTATTTTACCAAAAAGCTGATGACGATTACCATTATGGTCACTGCGGTGATATCCGTGATTATGTATTTCAGCATGCCTATGCTGGTCAGGATGTACAGCCTGGGCCCGGAAGCAGCAAAGATGGCAACGGATGTCGTCCGCTTCCATAATATTATGGTAGTTCTTTTCTGGGTACCTTCCTTTACCCTGCCCAATACTCTTCGTTCCGCAGGTGATGTTATTTGGACCATGGTGATAGCTATTCTTTCCATGTGGCTATTCCGCGTGGGGGCTTCCTATTTGTTCACCTACCAGTTCAGTCTGGGACTGTTGGGCGTATGGGGCGCTATGGTGATCGACTGGGTGTTCCGGGGAATCTGTTATGTCTTTAGGTACAGGGGCCATAAATGGGAAACGGCTATGCACCGGCAGCGGGAACAATAGTGAGGCTGCGATTTTATCCATGGCATTAAATGCTGCGGCATAAAATACAAAATGGTGTGTAAAATAAGGAAAAAACGGGTAAGAAAAGGTTTTGACAAACGACAGTGAGTATTTTATAATGAAATGTATTTTTATGTGATACTTATTTTACTGAAAAAAGTCACCTGAGATTTACCCGAATGTACGAACACGCCGCAAGGCGGCAGAATGGAGGAAAAATGGAGAGAGAATTAGTGATTGTCCTGGACTTCGGCGGGCAGTATAACCAGCTGATCGCCAGAAGAGTCAGGGAATGCAACGTTTACTGTGAAGTCCACCCCTATACCATGAGCCTGGAGGAGATCCGTGAGAAGAATCCCAAGGGCATTATTTTTACAGGCGGCCCGAACAGCGTATACGGTGATGATTCTCCTTCCTGTGATAAAGGCATATTTGAACTGGGGATTCCGGTACTGGGCATCTGCTACGGCGCCCAGCTGATGAACCATCTTTTAGGAGGAACGGTATCCACCGCTCCGGTTCGTGAATACGGAAAAACAGAAGTGCATTTTGACACAACGGGAAAGCTGTTTTCCGATGTATCGGAAACCTCCGTCTGCTGGATGAGCCATACGGATTACATTTCCCGGCCGGCTCCGGGATTTGAAATAAAAGCTGCCACTCCGGTATGTCCGGTTGCGGCTGCTGAAAATGTGGAAAAAGGCCTGTACTGTGTCCAGTTCCATCCGGAGGTGGTACACACCCGGGAAGGAAAGAAGATGCTGTCTAACTTCCTGTTTACCGTCTGCCGCTGCGCGGGCGACTGGAAGATGGATTCCTTTGTGGAGACAAGCATCCATGCGCTGCGGGAACGGATCGGAAGCGGAAAAGTCCTGTGTGCCCTTTCCGGCGGCGTGGATTCCTCCGTGGCGGCCGTCCTGCTGTCAAAGGCGGTGGGAAAACAGCTTACCTGTGTATTTGTGGATCACGGCCTGCTTCGTAAAGACGAAGGGGACGAGGTGGAAGAGATCTTCGGGCCGAACGGCTCTTATGATTTAAATTTTATCCGGGTCAATGCGCAGCAGCGTTTTTATGAAAAGCTGGCCGGTGCGGTTGAACCGGAGGATAAAAGAAAAATAATCGGGGAAGAATTTATCCGGGTGTTTGAGGAAGAAGCGAAAAAAATAGGGAAAGTGGATTTTCTGGTACAGGGCACGATATACCCGGATGTGATTGAAAGCGGGCTTGGTAAATCTGCGGTTATCAAGAGCCATCATAATGTGGGAGGCCTTCCGGATTATGTGGATTTCAAAGAAATCGTGGAGCCTCTGCGGCTGCTTTTCAAAGATGAAGTGCGTGCGGCAGGGAGAGAGCTGGGAATACCGGAGAAGCTGATAAGCCGTCAGCCGTTCCCGGGACCGGGACTGGCTATCCGCATTATCGGAGAGGTGACGCAGGACAAGGTCCGGATGCTGCAGGATGCGGATGCGATTTACCGGGAAGAGATAGCCGGTGCGGATATTCCCAATAAGCCGGATCAGTATTTCGCGGCGCTTACGAATATGCGGTCGGTAGGTGTTATGGGGGATGAGAGAACCTATGATTATGCGGTTGCCTTGCGCGCGGTGACGACGACTGATTTTATGACGGCGGAATTCGCGGAACTGCCGTGGGCGTTGATTGGGAAGGTTAGCAGCAGGATCGTGAATGAGGTGAAGAATGTGAACCGGGTGCTTTATGACTGTACGGGGAAGCCGCCGGCTACGATTGAGTTTGAATAATATGGGAGTATATTATTTATTTTTATAGAAATAGTCAAGAATAGGGTATAATTTAAGTGTTGTTTGAATGTTTTAGGGGGCAAAGATATGGGAAGAATAGCAGGCATAAGAATTAAAAACTATGGTTCTCTAAAAGATATAAAAATGGGGAAATTATTGTTTGACAGTAAAGGAAAAGAATTGGCAAATATGAATGCTATAATTGGTCAAAGCGGAACTGGAAAAAGTACTTTGGCAGATGCATTTGGATTTCTTGCTGATTGTTTGGATAAAGGTGTAGAGGTCGCATGTGATTTAAACGGTAGAGGAGGATATGAGAAGATTATTTCCCAAAATTCAGAAGAATCTATAGAATTTGAAATATATTATCGTGAGACCAGCAATGAGCCTCCTATTACGTATGAATTGTCAATTGGATTAGATAAATATGATAGACCGATAGTCGAGAAAGAAAGATTACGTCAAAGACGGGCAAATGAAAGATATGGACGGCCAATGTCGTTTTTATTTCTTGAATATGGGAAAGGGTTTGCTTTTAAAGGAAATAATACTGGATTTTTAGAAGAAGAGAATCAAGAGATTGGAGATAAGGTTGATGTTGAATTGGCTGATCCAAGACAATTAGGAATTGTAACACTTGGCGAGTTAAGAGAACATCCTAGAATTGTAAAATTTAAAAACTTTTTAAAAAATTGGTTTTTATGTTATTTTAGTCCAACTGCAGCCCGAGAAATTCCTAATGCAGGCCCCCAAAAATATTTGAATCGTTTGGGCAATAATGTAAATAATGTAGCCCAGTTCTTATATAGGGAAGATCCGAAAGATTTTTCCAGAGTATTACGTAGTATCCAGACTAAACTGCCTGGTATAAAGGAAATTAAACCTGTTAAATTGCAAAATGGTCAATTAGTGCTGGAATTTTTAGAGCAAGGATTTGATAAGCCATTTTATTCACAAAAAATGTCAGATGGAACATTAAAACTATTTGCGTACTATTTATTATTGTATGAAAAAGATGCACGTCCACTGGTTTTTATTGAAGAACCCGAAAATGGATTGTATCATAAATATTTGGCTGATCTGGCCTTACAAATGAAAAATAGTATTAAGGGCATTTATTCAAAACAACTTTTTGTTACAACACATAGCCCCTTTTTTGTGAATTCACTTTCTCCGGATGAAGTATGGGTGTTGGAGAAGCAGAAAGATGGTTTCTCAACCATTACAAGGGCATCTGAATACGAATACGTTAAGCAATTATGCGAATCAGACGTTGAACTAGGTGATTTGTGGTATAGCAATTATTTTGGTTAATTACGAGGAAGTAAAATGAAAGAATACGCATATATTGAAATCTTAATTGAAGATAAATCAGGAGGCATTCTTGTAGAACAAATAATGGATAAGTATGTGATGGATGAGAAACATATTACATACAGAATCCATAGTTTTAAAGGAATTGGAAAAATACCTTTAAAAGCGAGCAGTATGTCTCAAATAAAATCTAGAAGGTTGTTAACTGATTTACCGATGTATTTGAAAGGGATGAGTTTATCGTTAGAAAATATGCCAGGGAAAAAGGCAATCTTTGTGATTTTAGATTGTGATGATGAAGATTGTGAAAAAATGAAATTCAGTTTAGTACAAATGTATAAACAATTAGAAATATCGATACAAGTGTTTTTTTGCATAGCGATTGAAGAAATGGAGGCGTGGCTGCTTGGTGATAGTCAAGCGTTATTAACGGCATATCCAACTGCTAAACGGCAATTGCTGCAAAGGTATATCCAAGATAGTATTATTGGAACTTGGGAGTATTTGGCTGATATTGTATATAAAGGAGGCTTGCAAACCCTTAAAAGGGATTCCTCATCGTATTATGAGATCGGAATGTTTAAATGTGAGTGTGCAGGAAAAGTCGGTGCGTTGTTAGATATTAGAAAAAATGCTTCACCAAGTTTTAATTATTTTATAGGTAAATTGGATGTTTTTTATGGAAGCAGTACATAATTTCATACGAAAATAATGTCCCAAAACATTTCCTTGAATTCCGCCATACACAATGCTAAAATGTCGATAGATTATTTCGCAACAAACAGATCACACCAGGTACAGGAGCCAATATCCATATGCTATTCGACATCATCCCAGCAAATTTTTTCCACCCTCTGGCAGCGCCGGGGAAATTAGTATATTGGGAATGCATCTGCCGGTTGTTTGCGGTGACCAACCGGCAGTTATCTTTTGGTGTGGAGCGGGATGTTCTGGTTGATGAACTGCAGTTTTATTTTGATTCGGAAATAGCGGCGCAGATGCCGGAGGAGGAATTGGATCAAGGGGGCAGCGAGGATGCTGCAGGCAGTATGAACAGTCGGGATAAGGCGAATTTTATCCTGCGCAGGCTGGAGGGCTATGGCTGGATAGCGGTGGATACGGATCACAGCTACGTACAGCGGGTGAATTTCCGGGATTATGCCGTTCAGGTAATGAAGACATTGCTTGCCATTTCGGAAGAAAGGAGAACCGAATATCAGGGGTATATTTATACCATTTACAGTTTAGCCCGTGCCGGTTTGGATAATCCCGGTATCGGGCTTTTGCAGATCGTGGAGAATACGGATGCGCTGATTACCGGGCTTAAAAGCCTGAATGCGAATATCAAACGATATATTGATGAACTGACGAAGCATTCCACGGTGGCGGAAATCATGGATGCGCTTTTAAATGATTATTATACTAATGTAGTGGATAAGGCATACCACCGGCTTCTGACCTCGGACAATGTTTCCAAGTTCCGCCCGGAAATAGTGGAGCGGCTGGAGAGCAATAGCCGCAGTGCGCGATTTTTAAATAAGGCTTCTGGCGAACTCGCAGAATTAAAGGAAATTTCCGAAGAGGAAGCAAGAGAAGAAGTGTTGTCCATGCTGCATGAGGTAATCGATGCCTTCCGGCAGATGGATGGGATTTTAAGTGAGATTAATAAAAAGAATACGCGGTATCAGCGGGCTGCTATTAACCGGGCGCGTTTTTTATTGTCCTCCGGGGAGGATGTGCGCAGCCAGTTAAAGGACATTCTTATTTTTCTGAATGAACGAATTACAGAAAAAAAACTTGATTATAATGCGGTCTATGAGCTGGAAGAGATGGATCGGCTGATAAAGCTTTTTTCCTGGGAGTATCTGGATATGGATTCTTTGTATGCGCCGGTGGAAGGGAAGAAGGAATTTATACCGGAGGTCATGGAATGCTTTGAGGCGGATGATGGGCTGCGGGAAGAGAAACGCAGGCGGATGGCAGAAAAGCTGGCGCGGATTTTAAGCCCGGATAAAATTAACGCTTATGTGGCTCAGATGTTGGGAGACAGGAGGGTTATGGCGGCGTCCGAGTTCCCTGTCGGCGAAGGGGACACGTTCATCCGGCTGATTTATATCCGTTTGTACGGGCAGCGGAAAAGTATGGATTATACGCTGGAATTGAAGGAGAAGACTGTAAAATGCGGATTTGGGTTCCGGGATTTTCTCATACGGCGAAAGGAGGGCAGATAGATGGATTTATTTGAAGGAATGTTGCAAAAAGATAGGGATGAGTTCCGCCGGGTCTGCAATAAGCTGATGAGTATTTGTTTTATTGTCAGACGTAATGAAGCGACGAAGAGCGATTTTTATTTCATTCAGCGCTGGAAGACGGTGTTTGGGCGGTATTTGGGTGTGCTGGGATATACGCTGGAAATTAATGAGGAATATGGGGTAATCCAGCTGGTAAACAGGGAGAATTATAATCATTGGAATCTGAGGCTTAATGATTCCGTCATTCTTTTAATCCTGCGGATTTTGTATGATGAGAAGAAGCGGGAGCTTTCTCTGACCGATGTGGTAGTGAATCTGGGAGATATTCAGGAAAAATATATCTCCTTAAAGATCCGTGAAAAACAAATTGATAAAACAACGATGAACAACGCGCTCCGTTTGTTTAAGCGGTTTAATCTGGTGGAACTTCTGGATCGAGATCTGATGCAGGAGGAATCCCGTGTGATTATTTACGATTCTATATTGATGGCAGTGCGTGTAGAGGATATCAAACGGGTGAACGATATGATTGCGCTGTACCGGAAAGGGGGGAAAATGGAAGATGAAGAGGCTGTGCAGGATTCGGCTGATTAACTGGCATCGGTTTGGAAACGAGCTCATTGAACTGGATGATTCCGTCCTGCTTTCGGGAGAAAACGGGGCGGGCAAGTCTACGCTCCTGGATGCGATTCAATTTGTGGTGACCTGCTCCAAGGTGCATTTTAATAAGGCGGCCCATGAAAAGGGTAAGCGGAATTTAAACAGCTATATGAGGTGCAAAACCGGGCGGGAGGATCGGCCCTATGAGCGTACAGGGGAAATCAGCAGCCATATCGCCCTGGAGTTTTGGGATGAAGCGAGAAAACAGCCCTTTGTAGTGGGGGCGGTGATGGATTCTGCTTCTGAGGAAAAAGAACCGAATGTCGGATGGTACCTAATAGAAAATAAGCGGCTGTCGGATGATTTGTTTTTGCAGGGTAATAAAGTGAAATCTATTTCGGTTTTCCGGGCGACAAACAAAGGGATCAAAACCTTTGCCAATACGCAGACGGAAGCGAAAAAGATGGTGCAGGCGAGATTTGGCCGTCTGGAGGATAAATTCTTTTCCCTGATTCCGAAGGCTCTTGCTTTTAAGCCGATCCATGATATCAAAGACTTTGTATATTCTTATGTTTTGGATGAGAAGGAAGTCAATATTGACGCTTTAAAAGAAAATGTCCGCAGCTATCAGGATTTGGAGCGTATGCTGCAGGATGTAAAAAAAAGGATTGCAAAGCTGGAGGCAATTAACGTAAAAGAAGCCGAGGTGGAAAACGGCCTGCGCCGGGATCGGTATCAGGAATATTATCTGGCACGGGTGGACGTGGAACTGACACAGGAGGCTGTAAGGGATGCGAAGGCAAAGCGGGACGGTGCGCAGATGCGGGAAAAAGAGCAGAAGCGCAGAGAGGAAGGACTGCAGGAAGCCAGGCGGCAGCGGCAGCAGATTATCACGGATTTGTCGGTGGAGTTAAATATGGATACTGATTATCAGGCGCTGCATGAACTGGAACTGCAGGAAACAGGCTTGAAAGCCCGTCTGGAATCGGATAAAAAAGAAATGACTGTGCTCCGCGGCGCGGTTAAGGCGGCTCTTGCGGATGCAGAGCAGCTTTTGCAGATAAAGGATGCGGACGGATGTGTGAAGGAGTATGTTGCTTTTCTGGAAAAGCTGGAGGAATGCGAAAGCCTGGTTGACGTGAGTATGTGTCTGGAAAAAGTTCTTTCCTATAAAAAGGCGATGTATAAGAAGGTGCAGATGAAGCTGGCGGAGACAAAGGTGGAACTGGGTCGCTGCCAGGGGGAGTTGTCCGGGTTAAAAATGCGTATCGAACAATTGGAAAAGAAGCAGCTGACATATCCGGACAGTGTAACACAGTTACGGCAGCGTATTAAGGAACAGCTACGGCAGGTGGGAAGAAGCTCGGAAGTCCGGGTATTATGTGAGCTTTTGGATATTGGGAATCCCGCCTGGCAGAATGCGGTGGAAGGCTATCTGAACAACCAGCGCTTTTATTTGTTGGTGGAGCCGGAGGATTTTGATCTGGCTCTGAGCGTTTATGACAGGATGCGTGAGAGCCGGAAGGCCTATGGCGCGGGTCTGATTAACACGGGAAAGCTGGAAAAATACGATGAAGTTCCGGCAGGCTCTCTGGCGGAAGTGGTGACTTCTGCAAACATATGGGCAAAGAGATATGTCAATATGGTTCTGGGCAAGGTGCATATGTGCCAGAAGTATCAGGATTTGAAGCAGTATCCCGTTGCGATTACCAGACAGTGTATGCGTTATCAGAACCATGTGGTCATCGCCATCAAACCGGAAGTATATGAGACGCCTTATATCGGTACGCAGGCTTATCTGCGGCAGCTGGAGCAGTGCCGCAGGCAGCAGAAAACCCTGCAGGAGCAGGAGTCTGCCCTGAAGGCGCGGATCGGACAGTTGGATTTTGTGTCAAAGCCGCTGGGGACCGATGCAGATACGGAAGTGAAATACCGCCTGACGGCACTGGAAAAAAAACGGACGCATGAAAAACAGCTTGCAGATTGCAGGGAGTCTATGAAGCAGCTGCATGCGAACCAGACCCTGATTCAAAAGAGGCTTCATCTCGAAGAACTGCAGAGAAGCATGGATCAGCTGGATCTTGAGATAAAAGAAGCTGCGATGCGGCAGGGCGGCTGCCGGGAAGAAGCAAAACAGCAGGAAGAGCTTCTGGTTACCCTGGCAGCAGAGTTGTCCGGGCAGCAGGCGGTGTTAGCCCAGCTGCTTGAAAAGCTTGGCTCCGATACGGCGGAATGCAATAAGGAATATGAAAAGCTGAAAGAGGGAAAGGAGTTACAGCGGTTTAAAGAGAATTTCGAACGTGCGCGCAAGGCTAACTGGACCTTAAAGGAGAAGGCGGAAGGCGAAATGATTACGCTGATGCGGGAATATAAGGTGGCCCATGATTTTGGTGCGGCGGAATCGCTGCAAGGCTATCCGGAGTTTTTGGCGGAATATGACAAGCTGAAAAATTCCAGGCTTTTGGAATATGAGGAAAAAGTCTATAAAGCCAGACAGGCGGCGGAGGATGAGTTCCGGGAACAGTTTTTATCCCGGCTGCAGGAGAATATCAAGCAGGCGCAGAACGAGTTTAAGGAGCTGAACCGCTCGCTGGGGGAGATTCATTTTTCCAGAGAGCAGTATGAATTTTTATATGAACCCAGCAGAAAACTGAAAAAGTTCTACCAGATGATCATGGATGATTTTAACGTCATGCAGGGAGAATCCATTTTCAGCAGCATGTTCAGCCAGAATCATCGGGAGGTCATCGAGGAGCTGTTTGAAAAGCTGGTGCTGGATGATGAAAACAGTGCCAAAACGCTGGAGGAATATACAGACTACCGGACCTATATGGACTACGATATCAAAATTACGGGCGAGGATCAAAGCTATATGCTGTACTCCAAGGTCAGCCGGGAAAAGAGCGGTGGGGAGACCCAGACGCCGTTTTATATCACGGTAGCGGCTTCTTTTATGCAGTTATACCGAAACAGCATCGGTGGGGATGCCATTGGTCTGGTGATGCTGGATGAAGCTTTTAATAATATGGATGACGAGCGGATTTCGGGTGTGCTGGAATTTTTGACCCATTCCAATCTGCAGGTTATCATTGCAGCTCCGCCTGATAAGATCCAGTATATCGGTCCTGCGGTGAAGAAGGTGCTGCTCGTACTTCAAGATGACAAAATGAGTTATGTGGAGGACTTTACACGGGTATGAAGCGGTATGATGAGAAAATATTGAACAGCCTGTTGGATACGTATGAAAGCAGCCTTTTGTATACCGGACAGAACCAGAGGAAACAGAGCATTGCTTTTTCGGTAAAAAGGAGCACATTGCCGGAATACTTTGACGAAACCTCCATGCAGTTTGAACTGGTGCATGCCCAGCTTGCGGAAGCGGAGCAAAAGGGATTTGTGCGTCTGATCTGGCAGAAGGGAAAAGCAGGGCACATTTTGGAAAAGTGCCTGCTGCAGACGGGACATGTGGATGAAATATACGCATATCTCCAACGCAGGACCAGAAAGCAAAAGGAAGAGGATGTGCTTTCTGTCTGCCGGGAGTATCGGGGCCGACATCCTGTTCTGGATGCCTTTTTACAGTATGTGGAGCAAAGAATTGGGCAGGGGATGAGTGTGGCACAGTATGTGGATAGGGATCATCCGCAGGAGTTGGCGGAACGCTGCGGGTTGATTGGGCATATTTTGGAGAATCAAAAGGAGATTTTTTTACGGGAATTTTCCGTGCGGTATCTAAAGGATTCCAAGGTGGCGGAGAAGGAGATTGTCGGGGCAGCAGGCATTATTGCACGGTTTTATCCGGGGGCCGCACTGACGGAGCTGACGGTGGAACAGGTGTTGGAGGAATTCAATATTTTTAAGAATCCGTCCTGGGTGATGGTAAAGGGCAGCGGGGCGTTTATGCTGCCCCCAAAGGGGGCGGACGGACAGGGTGCGGCGGATATGTCCGGCTGCCACATTTGCCTTAATACGTTGAAGGGCGGAATCGGTCTGTCCAGTCAGGATATCGGCGCCATATGTTGGAAGGACAACCGGCAGGTCAGACAAATCGTAACAATAGAAAATCTGACTTCATTCCATCGGTGGCAGGAAGAAGATACCCTGGCAATTTATCTGGGCGGCTATCATAATCGCATGAAGCGGCAGTTTCTGCAGGAACTGTATCGGGTATTTCCCAATTGTAAATATGCACATTTCGGAGATTTGGATTGCGGCGGCTTTAAAATCTGGAAGGATTTGTGCCGGAAAACGGGTATTCCTTTCAATACCCGTTATATGGATCGTGGGACGTATCTGCAGTACTGTAAGAATGGGAAGGATCTTACGGAGCATGACCGCAAAGAGTTGCAAAGAATGATGGAGGAGCCGTTCTTTGCGGGACAGCGGAAATTGTTTGAAACCATGCTGGAGGTGGGAAAAAAGGTGGAGCAGGAAGGGGTTAAGATTGACACTTTTTAAGAAAGCGTGCATTATCATACCGGGAATAAACCTGGCATTTACTATAATTGCACAACCCCATTATATTTCCAATATGTGACTGCCAAAATACAGGTACAAAAAAGCTTGCCATGGATCAATATACAGGATATAAATGGTTGGGTTAAAAGGATAGTCCTTCGCCGTAGGGTGAGGGATTTCTTTGATCATACGGACAGGTTAATGTAAAAGATAGGGAGTTATGGACAATTTTTTCAGAGGTATGCCTATGATTGGGCGTCCTGGTTAAGGCTTCGCATAACTAAACAATTTCATGAAAAATAAAATAAAAACTGTTGACAGAATTTGATTTGTAGTTTAAAATAAAAACTGTTAACTGAATAGATTTTGAAATTGGGAAATATGGAGGTATGTTATGACTACTATATTAATGAATTTTTTTGGAGTAAAGAACCCGGAGCCACAAGATGCAGAAAGTATCATGAAATACTTTTTATCGCTGGGCTATACCAGAAATCAAGTAGCAGGAGCTATTGGAAATGCAGTTAAACGAGGATATATTTCTGTTGTAGGAAGGCAATACTGCCGTAGCCGCAATAGGAAGGTTAATGTGTTTGTACGGGAGGGAGAGGAATGAGATATGAAATATGGTTCAAACTGGCAAATGAAGAAAAAGAAAATGAAACTGATTTTACGGAGGCAAAGTACAAAAATATAATTGAGAATGCGATTACTAATTTCAATAATTCTGGAAATGTTGCAAGAAATAGAAAGCACATTTTTAACCATAGCATTGACGAACATGTCATAAAGATTTTTTTTGAATCAGATGTTGAACTTGAAGCTCCGACAAAAAGTTTTAGATTTTTTTCTAAAAATTTGATTGATAATTCTAATGATTTTAAGGCATTAATAATAGGTGGCCGTTTGCTAAAAGGTGTCTATACCAGTATATATGAAGACGGTGAACCAGAACAAAGCAGTATAGATATTTCCGATGAACAAATGATATCGACCCTTATTCGTTGGTGTATGAGCAAAGAAGTACAGAGTGCAGAAGAAAAGAAAAATAAAGCAAATACCATTGGAAGAATAAAAGCGTTAATAATGGAATGTGAGAAAATGTCAAAATAGTATTAAAATATTTAAGTTTTGACATCGTTCAGCCGTCTATGGAGATATTAGGGGTTGAGCGGTGTCATTAAATATAGCTACAGGAATTTTAGAGGAAACTTTAAAAACAGTTATTTGAAAATTTATTTAGTCATTATATGTAAAATGATTAAATTGGTTTGGCTTTGGCGCAATTGGAGAATATAATCTAAATAGATTGAAAAGTAGCAGTATTTTGGTGAAATCAGGTAGAGTTGAATGAGAAACCATAGTACCGTATCTTCTGATAACCGGCAGGAATCACATGTAGCACAAAACGACGGATAAATTCCACATTGTCCAGTGTAATGGTCCTTTTGGGTTCGCCCGGAAGCTTTCCCCTTGCTGAAAAGGTGGCCTGTGATTCACAACGGATGCCAAGGTGAAAGCGCATTTATGATGATGGTTATTCTGTGGAAAAAACACCCGTAACCCAGGTCAGCAGGTTATTTGATAATGAGGAAGAGGCTCCTGTACCATATAAAGAACTGCTGAAAATAGTGGATACGAATACAACAGTTGGTAAAAAGGTGGAATATCCGAGAGTAGTGCCGGATGAGGAGATGAAAGAAAAACTGCCAAGACAGGGGCAGAACGACACCGGTAAGAATGACCTTGCATCCCATAAATGGTTCGGTAAAAATTACAAGTTAGGAGCAGATAGAGTACAATATACGCTGCCGGAAGCTATGTCTGATGATTTGACTCTGCCTTCTCTGGAAGTGAGTTTGCAGGACTGCTGCCGCCGAAACAATCATGGCAAAGCTCCTAAAGGCTAGAGCGTGTCTGAAAATTCCCGCCATCTGCACGTCCCACTTTGCGGTATATTTGCCCCAAATTCAGTCAACGTAGCCCACTACGATTCCCTCATTTGGGGCAAATCTCCCACAAATTGTGACGCACAGCTGTCGGAAAGCAATTTTCAGACACGCTC
Organism: uncultured Lachnospiraceae bacterium; assembly: GCA_900548905.1. GTDB lineage: Bacteria > Bacillota > Clostridia > Lachnospirales > Lachnospiraceae > Eisenbergiella. The sequence continues at coordinate 36,361 of URMK01000038.1, forward strand.
TAGGAGCCCGCATCCATATGCTATTTGATAGCAGACCAGATAATACCCGGAGGTTATAAATGAAATTTTATATCGCTTCAAAACTGGAAAATTACGAGCAGGTCCGTATACTGGCAGAATTTCTAAAAAAAGGTGGTTGGATACAAACGTATGACTGGACCACCAATGCTTTGACTAAAGAAATAACGACAGAAACCCTCAGGCAAATCGGTCAAAAAGAATATAATGGAGTGATGCAGGCTGATATTGTTATAATATTAACTCCACAAGGAAGAGGAACCCATACCGAATTTGGAATGGCTGTTGCCCTGAATAAAAAGATATATTTGTGCCATGAGAACGATACATATTTCAAATGTGATGATAATACATCCTCTTTTTATTGGCTTCCGGAAGTAAATCATCTCATTGGAAATACCAGGTATATAGCTTCCGAACTTCTTAAGCTATGCTGATGGTTAGGAATGGTACCTGAGAAAATGCCCTTCTAAAATGATGCAGAAATTTAGCAATTTTTAAGCTTTCTCCAAGTCATATCTGTGATATGATAATACAATTCAGAGCACAATAAAATAAACACTGCATCCGTTAGAAAGGGGCCCCCAAATGTTTGAAGAAGATTACATTATGCGAACCATAAAAGAAATGGTCCGAGCGCTGCTGAAATTTCTTTTCGGCGTGGACACAGACGCGCCAACGGAAACCCTCCTGGAGGAGGAGCAAAGCAGGGCGGTCTGGGAAAGGCTTAAAAAGAGTATCGATGACGGAAACATCAATGAGGCCGAGAACGCATTATATTCCTTTATCGATGCAGGTGATAAAGATGCATTAAAAACCGCCCTCCTGTTTTATTCCTATGTGAACGAAAAAGAGGATGCCTATCTGGAAGAAAACAACTACACCAGAGAAGAGATCAAAACAGGTTTGCAGGATGTTGCCGCAAAATATGGCCTGGACGGCCTGGCAGACATTTTCTGACTCCGGTTACGCTAAAACTCCATAACACTACTGCGCACAAAAAGTCAGGCCCTGTCGATAGTTTCCCTGTATAATGAATGCTGCACGTTACTGTATACACAGCCAAAGCGGATAATACCGGGGAGATTGGGAGACATGCAATACGCCGTTACCTGCCCTGGTCTGCGGGCGTGCCGAAGCACGCAGAGGGGAGCGGAAATGGAAAACCGAATGTCAGAACTTGAAAATTTGGTGGAAACAAAATATAGGAACATTGCCGGCATCAAGGTGGTTAAGAAGGGGCAGTGCATGTACGAAACCTATTTTAATGGCTTTGGCCCTGAAGATACCATCCATGTTATGTCGGTAACAAAAAGTATCCTGTCGGCGCTCACTGGCATTGCCATAGACAGGGGACATATACAGAGTGCCGACCAGAAAGTCCTGGATTTTTTCCCGGATTACACGCCCAAGCGCGGGGAAAAAACCATACAAAATGTTACAATAAAAAACCTGCTGACTATGACCGCTCCCTATAAGTACCAATCAGAGCCTTACACAAAGGTTTATACAAGTGCCGACTGGACCCGGGCGGCACTGGATTTGCTGGGAGGCAGAGCCGGGATTACCGGTGCGTTTCAATATTCCACCGTAGGGATCCAGATTTTATCGGGAATTTTAGCTAACGCCACGGGAATGCCTGTGAGGGATTTTGCCGCGGAGTATCTTTTTACCCCTCTTGGAATAAAAACGCCGGATAATACGATTCTGCATAATAAAGAAGAGCATTTTGCATTTTTAAAAGAACGGCATCCTTCCGGCTGGGTGGTGGATCCCAAAGGAGTGAACACAGCCGGCTGGGGACTTTGCCTGACGCTTTGTGATATGGTAAAATTCGGGGAGTTATATGCAAAGGAAGGCCTGTTCCGTGGCAAACGCATTTTATCTTCTTCCTGGATCCGGGAAAGCACCCGGGAAAAAAGCCGGTGGGGGGAACTGCCTTACGGTTATTTGTGGTGGATCATCGATTACAGGGGAAGCCATTGCTACGCGGCCATAGGCGACGGAGGGAATGCTGTTTTTGTCTGTCCGGAATTGGAACTGGTGGCGGCTGTTGCCTCCTGCTTCGTACAAAGGGCCGAAATCCCGATCCTGGAACTGCTGACCGGGCGGATAGTTCCCATGTTTGTATAAAATCTGTAAGATAGAGAGGAGCCGGAAATTGGATTGGATCAGCGGGATACAGAAAGCCGTGGATTATGTGGAGGATCACATCACGGAAGAACTGGATTATAGTGAAATAGCCGGGCAGGCGTATTCTTCCGGTTTTCATTTTCAGCGGATTTTCAGTATTCTCTGCGGCTATACGCTGGGGGATTATATCCGTATGCGGCGGCTCACTCTTGCAGGAAGCGAACTGGCTGCCACAAATGCCAAAATACTGGATATCGCGGTGAAATATGGCTATGATACCCAGGAAAGCTTCAGCCGGGCCTTCACTCGTTTTCATGGCGTTTCGCCTTCCCAGGCACGCAGCGGAGCCGGTATCAAAGCGTTTTCGCGTCTCTATGTGAAGCTGACATTGGACGGCGGCCATATGACGGACTACCGGATCGTAACGCAGGAGGCATTCCCAATCGTATGTAAAAGGATAAAAAAACCGTCCCGGAAGGAGCTGACCAACGCGGATATCGCCGGTTTCTGGCAGCAGTGCGGGAAGGATGGGACGATTCCTGCGCTGTGCAGATACCTTCCGGAGGAAAACATATTTGGTCAATGCATCGTAGGCGCCAGCTTCGGAAAGGATGCCGGCGATGATAAGTATCCCTATGCCATTGGCGTCTGCTATAACGGGGAACCCGTTTCTGAAAAGGATTTTACTATTGTAGAAATACCTGCTCATACGTATGCGGTATTTCCATGTGCGGGAAAAATGCCGGAGGCATTTCAGCGGTTATACCACCGGGTGAGCAGCGAATTTTTTCCGGCAAGCGAATACCGGCCCTGCGGCGGGACGGACTTTGAAGCGTACCCGTCGCCGGATATAGACGATCCCGGCTATACCTGCGAGATATGGATTGCGGTAGAGAAAAAATAACGGTACAATGAACGTAGCGGTGAAGGTACGGAATAGTTACCGGGGATCAAGCCAGGCCTTATGACGGGCCGGGCTTTTTTTATTCCCGCGGGCAACGGTCCGAACGGATGCACTCGTGCATCCGCTTAGTGACTGCCGCGAGGGTCAGAGATATCGCAGTTTGCTGCGGGTATCTGACTTGAACCCCGTTCTGTAACGGCAGGCATCATGGCCTTTTGGCCCACTCTGGCCCACCGGTCTCCGGGGTGCAATATTTCAGTGAAAGAATAGAAATATTGTACTGTAAATACCAATAAATGGATATAGCCCTCCATTTCCGGGCATTTTGCACCATGCATATTTCCAATAAAAGAAAAGAGTAATGTCCTTGTTTTGAACATATTATCTTTCCTATAATGAATCTGCAAACAAAAGTTGCACGATATTCAAGTGTATAGGAGGAAATGGGTTTATGAAGAAAAAAGTAGTAGCAGTATTGCTTGCTGCCGCAATGATGGCGTCGATGACGGCCGGCTGCGGAAAGAGCGCATCGGAAACAGCAGGTACAACCGGGGGTACCACGGAATCGGCCGGGACGGCAGATACAACCTCTGCGGCGGCGGTATCCGAAGCGGCAGCAGGGGAAACAGAAGGAATTACCTTCCCGCTTGCGGAAACAAAGAATTTTTCCATGTTATGTATCATTAACGGCGATACTCCCATGGATGAGGTTGATGCATTCAAATATCTGAATGAACAGAGCAACATTACTTTTGAAGTAAACAGTATTCCGGAAGAGGATGCTTCGGAAAAAGAAGGACTTATTCTTTCCGCAGGGGATTACCCGGATGTTTTCATTTATTCAAGCCTTAAGAAAAATGATATTGACAAGTACGGAGCCGAAGGCGTATTTGTTCCGTTGGAGGATTATATCAGAACCTATGCCCCCAATCTCACAAAATTGTTGGATGAAAGAGATCTGTGGGCTTACATAACGGCGCCGGATGGACATGTTTATGAAATGCCTGCCCTGAACACAGGAGCGGAGCTTGAATCCGGCTTCCATGTATGGCTGAATTACCAGTGGCTGGATAATCTGGGGTTGTCGGAGCCTAAGAATCTGGATGAGTTTCATGAAGTCCTGACCGCGTTTAAGGAGCAGGATGCCAATGGAAACGGGGATCCCGATGATGAAATCCCTCTTTCCGTACCGGACGGCATGAATTATCTGAAGCAATACCTTCCTTACTTTGGATATTGCCTGGATAACGATACCTGGCTTGCCAATCAGGATGGCAGTCTGGTATACATCCCTACGGATGAAGGCTACAAGGAATTTTTAAGATATTTTACGAATCTTTATAAGGAAGGACTCCTTGATCCGGCAAGCTTTACCCAGAATTATGATCAGATCGCTGCCATGGGAAGCTCCGGCGATGTATTGGGCTGCTTCAGCGCCCTTGCCTCCTTCCAGTTTGCAGGCCGTGACCAGGATGAAGAATACCAAACCCTTACCCCTTTTGAAGGGCAGGCGTATCCCCAGTCCACAGGTATTTTCCATGGCTGTATGTTAATTACCGACGCCTGTGAGGATCCGGCGACACTGGTTGCCTGGGCGGATCAGCTCTATACACAGGAAGGCGGGGAACTGTATTGGCTCGGCGTGGAAGGAAATTCCTATGTTGATAACGGCGACGGAACCTGGTCCTGGAATATTGGCGGGCCTATCGGCGAAGATATTGCAACCGTACGGGAAAAAGGGACATTGAAATACCAAACCGCATTCCCCGGCATCCAGCCTGATTTCTGGTTTACCGGAATCACGGATCCCGATGAATCGTATCTGATTTCCCAGCGTTCCAAAATGCTGGATTATGGTAAAGTCACCCTCCCTGCCATGTCTTATACGGCGGAAGAAACAGAAACCATAGCCTCTTTGAAAGCGGATCTCGACAGCTATATCAATCAGTACGGCGCACAGGTCATTACCGGAGCGCTGGATCTGGACGACAGCTGGGAGAACTATGTATCCACAATGAATACGATGGGAGCATCTGAGTTGTTTGAAATTTACCAGAATGCTTTTAACGCCGCTGAATAAGAATCTGAGAACTGGGAGGACAGCCGTTTCACCGCGGCTTCCTCTTATGTTCAAAAAGGTTTTAATACATGGAAGGGGATGTACAAGCGTGAAAAAATTACCTGCCGCAGGCGCGATTACTAAAAATAAAAACCTCCACCCGGAGCTGGTGAGGCCCTTACGTCTCAGGCTCATTGATGATTTTAAAAAGAACTGGATACTGTATCTGATGATTCTTCCGGTTCTTATATACTTTATCGTTTTTGCATACACCCCCATGAGCGGAGTGGTGTTGGCATTTAAAGACTTTAAAGTGAAACTCGGTATTTTCGGAAGCCCATGGGTGGGGCTTAAATATTTCGAACGTTTTTTTGGAAGCTTTAATTTTGGAATGTTATTGAAAAATACAATTGGAATCAGCCTTTACTCCCTGCTCATTGGGTTTCCGATTCCTATTGTGTTTGCCTTGCTATTGAACTATTTAAGGCTGAAGCATCTGAAGAAAACGCTTCAGATGGTTTCCTACGCCCCTTATTTCATTTCCACGGTGGTAATCTGCGGTATGATCGCTATTTTTATGGATAAGAATACCGGAATCCTGAACCAGATCATTGTGGCATTGGGAGGCGAGTCCCAGGACTTTTTGAGCAAGCCGGAATATTTTAAGAGTATTTATGTATGGAGCGGCGTCTGGCAGAGCATGGGCTACAGTTCCATCATCTATATATCCGCCTTGTCCGGTGTGGATCCTGCTTTGCATGAGGCTGCTATTATGGACGGCGCGACAAAGGTGCAGCGGATTCTGCATATTGATCTTCCGGGGATTAAATCCACCATTATCATGCTCTTTATCCTGCAGATGGGCTCTTTAATGAACGTGGGATTTGAAAAAGTGTTTTTACTGCAGAACGATTTGAATATGAGTGCCTCCGATGTAATCAATACGTATGTATACCGGGTTGGCCTTGTTCAGAATAATTATAGTTATTCCACAGCGGTCGGTCTGTTTAATTCGGTGATTAACATGGCGCTTGTTATTGTGGCTAACCAGGTATCAAAAAAGCTTGCCAATGAAAGTCTGTGGTAAAGGAGCAGGTATGGATAAAAGAAGAACTGTTAAAAAAAGAAGGGTTGACCCTGATAAAATATTTGATATTGTAAATTTGCTCATTATGCTTGTCCTGCTGGTAATTTTTGTGTGGCCGCTCTGGTTTGTGCTGATTGCTTCCATCAGCGATCCTTCCGAGGTCTGGCAGGGACATGTAATCCTGTTTCCCCGCGGTATCACACTGGATGCTTATGAAGAGGTAATAAAATATAAGACCATCTGGACAGGATATGCGAATACCATTCTCTATACGGTACTGGGAACCGCCATCAATATGGTGCTGACCGTATGCGGTGCGTACCCCCTGTCGCGGAAGGATTTTGTGCCGAAGAAATTTTTCATGATTCTGTTCATGATAACCATGTATTTCAGCGGCGGACTGATTCCCACCTATCTGGTAGTGAATAAGCTGAATCTGATAGATACCGTCTGGGCGATGGTGATTCCCAACGCGGTTTCCGTATTTAATATTATTATCACACGCACTTATTTTATAAACAGCATTCCGGATGAACTGTTGGAAGCGGCCCAGCTGGACGGCGCGAATACGGCCCAATATCTGATGAAGGTGGTCCTGCCGCTTTCCAAACCCATTCTGGCGGTTATCACTCTTTTCTATGCCGTGGGGCACTGGAATGATTTTTATTCCGCGCTGATTTATATCAACTCCCAGCAGCTTCTCCCGCTGCAGTCCATTTTACGGAAGCTGCTGCTGTCCACGCAGATGACGCTGCAGATTACCAGCTCCATGAGCCCGGACGAAATCATGCGGAAAACGCAGCTGGCACAGACGCTGAAATACAGCTCCATCATTGTATCCACGGTTCCGGTGTTATGCCTCTATCCGCTGGTGCAGAAGCATTTTGTCAAAGGAATCATGATCGGTTCCGTGAAAGGGTGAGCGCAGCCGGGTAACGCCGGCCCTTTCCCATTGCCCTGGGGTCCGGCCCATTGCCCTGGGGTTTGACACCCGCCGGCCCGGGCGGAGTGGTATCCCTTTCCGGGGCACACTCTCGTTCGGCCGAAAACGCAGCGGTACTAAGATTGCAAAGGACGCAATCTAAGGACCGGCGTTTTCAGACGTCCCCTTCAGGGGATATCACTCCGCCCGGGCCGGCAGGTGTCAAACCCCAGGGCAATGGGCCGGACCCCAGGGCAATGGGAAAGAGCAGAGAGAAAGAGAAAAGAAAAAAGAGGAAAGTCCGGCATTGCCCGATTACGGGAAAAGGAGTATAAAGAAGATATGGAAAATAAGCATTGGATACAGGGGGATAATGTGTGTGAATCCCCGCTTTTCAGGAGAAGTTTTTATCTGGAGGAGGTACCGGCTTCGGCGAGGCTTGCGATATGCGGCCTGGGGTATTTTCTGCTGTTTGTGAACGGGGAACGGGTGGGGGATCAGGAGTTTATCCCGGCTATGACCAATTATTCTTCGGTGCTTGGTTGTGATACGACTTATCCGGTATGGGAGGAGCGTTCCGGCTACCGCTGCCTGTATGTGGTCTTTGATTTGCTTCCCTTTTTAAAAACAGGGGAGAATGTCATCGGGATCCAGCTTGGCAACGGCTGGTACCATCAAACGAAGCGGGTGGACGAGGGGAAGTTCATCTTCGGTTTTCCGAAGCTGCGTTATGAATTTACCATGGCGTATGGGAACGGGGAAACGGTTTTTCTGGAGAGCGGGCCGGAAACCTTGTGGAAGCCGGGGGAAGTGACGGAACATAATTTGTTCTGCGGGGAGAAACTGGATCTGAGGCTGCTGCAGGAGGATTGGTGTACCGGCTCGGCCGATTTGACAGGATGGAAGCCGGCGCGGCCGGTGCATGCGCCGGAGGCGCTGCTTACGCAGCAGAGCTGCCCTGCCGACAGGGTGCTGCGCAGCATTACGCCTGTGCTGCTGGAAAAGGACGGCGGCAGAAGCTTGTATGACTGTGGGGAAAATATTGCCGGCTGGGTGTCGATCCGCTGTATAGGGAAAAAAGGAGAGACGGTTTTGGTGAGGTACAGCGAGGAGCTTGACCGGGACGGGCATGATCTGGATTTTTTGTCGGCAGGGGGTGAGGGGCAGATCCAGGAGGACTGTTATATCGGTAACGGTTCCCCTGTGGTGGTGCATCCTAAGTTCTGCTGGCATGGGTTCCGGTATTTTACGGTAGAGGGGCCGGCAGAGGTGGTATCCGCATCTCTGGTGTGCTCCGATATTGCGGTGACCTCCTCCTTCCGGTGTTCGGATCCTGTTTTAAACTGGCTTTATGAGGCTTATATCAGGACGCAGATCAATAATTTCCATAACGGTATTCCGTCGGACTGTCCGCACCGGGAACGGCTGGGTTATACGGGGGACGGGCAGCTGACATCGGAAACGGCTATGCTGCTGCTGGATACGAAAGCGCTGTATGAGAAATGGTACCAGGATATCCTGGACAGCCAGGGAGCCGACACCGGGCATATCCCCCATACGGCGCCGTTTCTGGGAGGCGGCGGAGGACCGGGCGGCTGGGGCTGTGCGGTTTATGTGATCCCCTGGAATTATTATCGGATCTATGGGGACACCCGTTTGCTGGAGAAGGGCTATCCGGCCATACTCCGTTGGCTGGATTATATGGACTCCCGGTGCGAAAACGGTCTGGTTACCCGGGAAGAAGAGGGCGGCTGGTGCCTGGGGGAATGGTGCGCACCGGCGGCGGAGCCGGAAATGCTTCCGGCGGCGTTTGTAAATACGTATTATTATATCCGGGGGCTGGAGGAAGCGGGGAAAATCGCACAGCTGCTGCACCGCCCGGAACCGGAATGGGTACAGGAGCGGATCCGGCTGGCAAAGGATGCCATTGAACGTACCTGGTTTCACCCGGAAACAGGGGCTTTCTGCGAAGGGATCGGGGCGGCGGATGCATTCGCCCTGAATCTGGGGCTGGGAAATGCCAGGACAAAAGAGCATCTCGTGGAGAGGTATCAGAATCTCGGAAGGCTGGATACCGGTATTTTCGGAACGCCTGTTTTATTGGAACGGCTTTTTCTGGAAGGGGAGGCAGGCCTGGCGTTTCAACTGCTCACGAACCGGGGGGAGGTTTCTTTTGCCCGGATGATGGAAAACGGGGCCACTACCTTATGGGAAAATTGGGAGGGGACCCAGTCCCATAACCATCCGATGTTCGGAAGTGTGGTGAAGCTGCTATTCACGGAAATCCTTGGAATACGGCAGAAGGAAGGCGGCTGCGGGTATGCGGAATATTCGGTGGAGCCGGCGGATATCGGTGCTCTTTCCTGGGCAGAAGGGTCTGTCCGGACAAAAGAGGGAACGATTCATGTTGCGTGGAAACGGGACGAAAAGGGAACGCTGCAGATAACGCAGAATGAGAAAAGGAAGGGGAAGTAAAATGAATTTTCCACAACAGTTTATCAGCGCTTCACAGGAGTATGCCGATTACGGGCATCAGGTGCCGGCCCCGTACATCAGAAAGAAATTTACGCTGCAGGCGGAGCCGCAGTCGGCGGAACTGCTCATTACCGGCCTGGGTTTTTACCGGGTGTTCCTGAACGGGACGGAGCTGACCAAATCCATACTCGCACCGTATATCAGCAATCCCGATGATATTATCTATTATGATCACTATGATGCCCTCCCTTATTTAGCGAAGGGGGAGAATTGTATAGGCGTCATCCTGGGTAACGGCATGCAGAATGCCTACGGCGGTTTTGTATGGGATTTTGATAAAGCCGGATGGAGAAGCGCCCCCATGACCGCCCTGCGTATGGATATGGAGCTTGCGGACGGCGGGAGCGTTTCCATAGAAAGCGACACTTTCTTTCTGACCCATCCTTCGCCGCTTTTAGAAGATGAACTGCGAAGCGGGGAGTGTTATGACGCAAGGCTAAGTATCGATGACTGGTGCTCCCCCTCCTCACCGGAGGACGGGTGGAGGCCTGTTGTCAAAGTGACGCCGCCCCGGGGAAGCCTGCGCCTGTGCCAGGCATCGCCGATACGAACCTATGAAAAACGCAGGGCTGTCTCCATCATCCCTTATGAAGAAGGCTATCTCTATGATTTCGGGATAGACACCGCCGGGGTATGCGAACTGAAAATAAGCGGCAGGCGGGGCCAGAAGGTGCAGATATCCTATGCCGAATGGTACCACGACGGAGTGCTGGAAAAGAAAAATCTGATGTTTCCGGAGTATCCGTCCCCCCATACGGCCGATGTCCAAAACAGCTGCTACATATGCCGGGGAGACAAAGAAGAGAGCTATATGCCGTTCTTTACCTATTATGGCTTCCGGTATGCCTATGTAACCGGTATCGAAAAGGAACAGGCCGTGCCGGAGCTTCTTGTTTTTCATGTCTGCGGAGGGGATTTCCGGGAAAACGGGAATTTTACCTGCTCCGACGGAATTGCAAACGAACTGCAGATAATGACGAGACGGGCAAGCACTTCCAATTTTTTCTGGTTCCCCACGGACTGCCCCCATCGGGAAAAGAACGGCTGGACGGGAGACGCGGCCCTGTCTGCGGAGCATATGCTGATGAATCTCACTGTGGAGGATTCCCTGCGGGAATGGCTGCACAGTATAGAAGAAGCCCAGTCGCCGGCGGGCGAATTTCCCGGTATTGTACCCACAGGAGGCTGGGGGTTTGGAACCGGCCCGGCGTGGGATCAGATTATTGCGGAAATCCCGTTTTGCCTGCTGAAGCTCCGGGGGGATTTGGACACCGCAAAAGAGGCGGCGCCGTTCCTTTTCCGGTATCTGTTCTTCCTCTCCGGAATCCGGAATGAAAGAGGGCTGGTGGATACCGGCCTTGGCGATTGGTGTGAGACCGGCAAAAGCGGCGGAGGACAGAAAGCCCCCATTGAGGTTACCGATACCGCCGTCTGTGTCCATCTCCTGGAAGAGGCCAAAATCCTGTTCCGCCGCTTACACAGGGAGCCGGAGTACCGCTATGCGGCTGCTCTCAGGCATGAACTGAAAAAAGCGTTCCGGAAATACCTCATAGATTTTAACACCATGACGGTTGCCGGCAGCTGCCAGACCTCCCAGGCCATGGCCATCCACTACGGTCTGTTTCAAAAAGCGGAACGCCCGCAGGCTTTTTCTCGCCTTCTGGAGATGATTCATCAAAACGGCGATCATATGAATGCCGGGGCACTGGGACTGCGGATCCTTTTCCATGTCCTTTCCGATTACGGTCAGGCCGACCTTGCTTTTCATATGATTACCAGAAAGGACTACCCGTCCTACGGCAACTGGATCGCCAGGGGGGCCACCTCCTTATGGGAAGATTTTTTGCCGCCCGAAGCGGAGGTACATTCCCAGAATCATCATTTCTTCGGTGATATCAGCAGCTGGTTCATCCAGGCTGTGGCAGGAATCAGACCTAATCCTTACCTGGAGGATGCGGATTACATCTTGGTGGCCCCCCATTTTATCCAGGCCCTCACCCATGCCGAAGCATTTTATAAGGCGCCTTCCGGAAGAATTACCGTAAGATGGGAGAGAACGGACGGAATTACCGACAACGCCCCTGGTAAAATGATTACATTGACCATACAAACCACCGGTTCTCTGACCGGTTCCATATGTTTACCCGGCGGCTGGGAATTTACGGATGGATTCTGTGAGAAACAATTGCATCCTGGGATCTATACCTGCAAATGCAAGGCCTGATGTCCGGCTTTACAAACACGGAAATACTGACATATAATTACAGTATGCAATATTTACTCAAACTCCGCATATGCCGACCGGCCTTCCGTCCGCTGCCAGAGCGGCATATGCGGAGTTTGAGATATTTATTTTATGGGGGCGGGCACATGGGGAAAATAAGGAAATACTTTGAAAAAATCAATTACCATACTTTACTGAAATACTTTTTATCCTATTTTTTCCTTCTCAGCTTTCTTTTGCTGTGTTTTTTCATCGCATTCAGAAAGCAGCTGCGGACGGCCTATTCCACCACGCGGGATAACAGTATCCAGGAGAAACTTCTCCTGTTTCAGCAAAGTTTTAATAACGATTTGGATCATGTATTCAATATCCATTATAATCTGAGCAATAATCCCAACCTGAAAATGCTGCGCTATTCCCCGGATTCCTCCTGGTACAGCTCCCTGAGTATCAGTGATATGCGTGAATTTGTCAGCGCAAACCCGCTTGTTTCAGATATTATATACATACAGAATAACGGCGGCAAAATACTTGCCTGCAAAAATTATGTTTACCAGTCCAAGGGGGAGTATTATCTTTCCATCAATCAGAAAACACTGAAAATCCCGGTGGGAAAATATGGGCATGATAACAAGAATTCCATCATTTATGTAAAAAACCGGGATCTTTCCCTGCTTCTGCTGTTCCCGAATGTTGCGAGTAAAAAATATGAGCTGTTTTATGTGATGGACTCGGATGAAATTCTTACGAGGTTTAATAATATGCTATCGGAAGAGATTTCCGGGGTATATCTTTCGGACGGGGAAAACAACATTATTTCCGCAGGCAAAGGGGCAGGCAGATATACAGGTGAACAGCGCGCCGTACCGGCTGCGGGGCAGATCAATTCGTTCGGACTGCAGAAAAATGACGAAGGGGATGAAATCATCTATACGCTTCCGCTGCATTCCAATTTGTATCTGACCGTATATTTTTCCAAGGATATCCTGCTGCGGTATGCGAGTAAGGCGTTTCTTACGATGTATCTGGTGTTTGCCGCAGCCGGCTGTGTGGGACTGTTGCTGATCCTGTTCGGGATGAAGCTTACCTACTCCCCACTGCACCGGTTAAGCAAGAAAATTATCGGGACCAAAAAGGATAACAGAGGATTGGTGTCACAGCTGGATTCCGCTTTTTCTTCGGCATTGGAAGGACAAAAAAAGCTGCAGGAAAAAATCGATAAGTATCATAGTATTATGAAGGAGTCCGTTCTTGACACGATTGTAAATGAAAATGGAGAAGAGATAACATCGGAAAATATGGACAGGCTTTTTAACGGGGAACCCGGCAGTCTTATGTTTGTGATCAAAATATCCGCCCCGGAGGACGGGGAAGGCATGGCGTCTGTAACCAGGAGTTTTCAGAACTTTTTCCTCCGCGCCTTTCCGAATAACGATTCTTTCTGCATCCGGCTGGAGATAACCGCGGAATACTGCTCTTATCTGATTTATTATGGAGGACAGGATCAGGATAAAATAAATGTCCTGAAATTCCTTTTAAATGATTATTATAAGGATACCGGCTGCAGGATCGCCCTGAGCAACGGTTCCTCCTCCCCTCTGGATATCCCGGATCTGTACGCCAATGCCATGGAGGCCGGTAATAGCTGGGGATCTTGTGAAGCCGCTTTTTATGACGAAATGGAACCCCATAACGACAGTGCCTATAAATACCCGTATCAGGAATTGAGCAGTTTCGCCTCCCTGCTTGGCCAGCTGAAATTTGAGGATGCCAAAGCCGCCGTACAGAATTTTTTCCGGACGCTGGATCAGTCGGAATTTCCCGCGTTTTATTCCAGAAGCGTGCTAACGGAAGTATTGACCACAATCATCACCAGCATGAACCAGCAGAATATTAAATTTTCCACTTATAATAACATCTATTTTGAAGTGCTTTATTATATCAGAAGCTTTTCCTATGCGGAGAAAAGCGAGGATATCCAGAGTCATTTTATGTTACTCCTGACGCTTTTTGAGGATGAATTAGCAAACCTGACGATCAAAAGCAATGAGCTGCTGGATTTTATCAACCAATCCTATACTTCGTCGGAATTATCCATCGCCATGATGGCGGAGAGGTTTCATGTCAGTATAGCGTACATGAGTTATCTGTGTAAAAAATATTTTAATGAAAATTTTTCGGAATACCTGTGGAACCTGCGTATGGCAAAAGCAAAAGAGCTGCTGCGCAGCACTTCCAAGCCCATCGAAGAGATCTGTCTGGATGTGGGATATGAAAATGTCTCCAGTTTCCGCAGGAAATTTAAAAAAGAATTGGGGATGACACCTTCCCAGTACAGAAATGGGACAGACCCGGAAAAAGAGAAAGGCCGGACATGAAAACGTTAGAAGAAGAGTGGAGATCTATTTTAAAGGAAGCCGTTGAAAAGGAAGAGACCGCGGGAATCAGCCTGCTTTGTATGAAAGAGGGAAAAGAGGTCTGCTTTATCGGCGAGGGCTATGCCGACAGGGAAAAGAAGATTAAAATTGACAGGGGCACGATATTCCGTTTATACTCAATGACGAAGCCGGTGACTGCCGCAGCCGCCATGATTCTTGCGGAGGACGGCGGACTGGAGCTTAACGCACCTGTGGGGGAGTATCTGCCATCCTTCCGTAATTCCGGGGTATGGTGCGGGAACATTACAGAGCCGGCTGCCAGGCCGATCCTGATTTCCGATCTTCTGACCATGACCTCCGGATTGTCCTATGGGGATGATGATACGGTGACCGAGCTGGCAACCAGGAAGCTGCTGGCAGAGGCGGAGGACAGCCTGGAGCTGGAAAATCCCATGACCACCCTGGAATTTGCGGAGCGGGCAGGAGAAATCCCTCTGCTTTTTCATCCGGGTACGTCCTGGAAATATGGGATTTCCGCGGATATATTGGGGGCAGTCATTGAAAAAGCCTCCGGCAGGACCTTTGGGGAGTTCTTGGAAGAGAGACTATTTGCGCCTCTGGGAATGAAGGATACGGGATTCTTTGTCCCACAAGAGAAGCGTTCCCGGCTGGCAAAGGCCTATGACAGGACGCAGGACAAGATCCTGTTTCCCTATGAAGGCAGTTTTCTGGGAATACGCAACCATATGGACAGACCCGCCGCCTATGAATCCGGGGGTGCGGGGCTGGTATCCACAGCGGAAGATTATGCGAAGTTCGCCCGGATGCTTCTGGAACAGGGGAGCTTGGGGGAAACAAGGATCCTGAAGCCGGAATCCGTGGAACAGATGGGGAAGGTGGGATTAACCCCGCAGCAGAGAGCCGCTTTTGAGAAATGGTTCGGGCAGAGGGGATATGACTACGGCTGGCTCATGCGGGTCCTGCGGGAACCGTCTATGGCCGTTACGCCCGGCCTTAAAGGAGAATACTGCTGGGACGGCTGGCTGGGCTGCTGTTTCCTAAATTATCCCAGGGAAAAGATGACGCTGCTGATCATGCAGCAGCAGAAAAACGGAGGGGATGCGGTAAGCCGGATCAAAGAGGCGCTCGTACGGCATCAGACCGGTGCCGCAGGAACAGGGAAGGTATGGAACCGTTACCTGGGAAAATAACGGTTCCGACTTGTCAGGGCCGTTACACGTAAAATGAAGAGGAGAGGAATTATGTTTTTTGAAGAGGAGAAATTCGGGCAGCGTGCCCGGGAGCTGGAAAGCCGGCGGTGGGCCGGGATGCAATCTATTGACTGGTTTTATACCAGGGAGGGAGAGCTTTCCTGCGATGAAGTATACACGAATTGCCCGGATCCTTTTGCCGGTGACAAAATCTGCCTGGGGGATGAATTCGTGGGCCGTGACCGCTATCTGTGGCTGGAAAGGGAGATACACGTCCCGGAAGAAAAAGACGGCTGCAAAGTCATGGGATATTTTAACTTCGGAAAAACGGGCGGCGGCGGAAACAGCGGTTTTGAAGCCCTTTTGTACATAAACGGGCAGCCTTGCCAGGGCGTGGATACCAACCACAGGGAGGTGGTTTTGACCCCTTTTGCGGGACAGACGATCCGTATGACCTTCCTGCTCTGGTCGGGCCTGGAAGGGGGCGGCCCCATCCGTCCGCAGTACCACCGCATCGCGGAGGCGGGAATCGGATACCTGGACGAAAAACTGGATGCCCTCTATTATCTGGTATCCGCTGTTGCCGGGAGTCTGGCTTATCTTGCAGCCGACAGCCTGGAGCGCACTGAACTGATAAACGTGTTGGAGCGGACCCTTTCCTGCCTGGACTGGGATGCGGACAGGCTGCCGGAAACCGGGGCGCAGGCGCTTGACTTCCTGCAGGCCGCCCTTGACGATATGCCCAAAAACAGCGGGGTTACCGTTTATGCCACGGGGCATACCCACATTGATGTGTCATGGCTGTGGCGGTTAAAGCATACCCGTGAGAAGGCGCAGCGCTCTTTTTCCACCGTCCTGCGGCTGATGGAGGAATACCCGGAATATCATTTCCTGCAGACACAGCCTCAGTTATATAAGTTCCTGAAAAAAGACAGCCCTGTGCTGTACGAAGGGATTAAGCAGCGTGTGAAGGAAGGACGCTGGGAAGCGGACGGCGGTATGTGGCTGGAAGCGGACTGCAACGTGACCTCCGGCGAGAGCCTCGCCCGCCAGTTTTTATACGGAATCCGTTTTATAGAAGAGGAATTCGGCACAAAATCCCGCTTCCTTTGGCTGCCCGATGTGTTCGGCTACAGCTGGGCGCTGCCTCAGATCATGAAGCTGTGCGGCCTGGATACCTTTATGACCACCAAAATCAGCTGGAACCAGTATAACACGGTGCCCAACGACTTGTTCCGGTGGCGCGGGATAGACGGCACCGAAATGCTCACTTATTTTGTGGATGTCCCGGCTCCCGGCATGTCGGTTACGGGAAGAGGATCCACCTATAACGGGGAAATTACGCCGGAAACCATTATCGGTACTTGGCGGAAATTTAAAAATAAGGATTTGAGCCATGAGGTCCTCATTTCTTACGGGCATGGGGACGGAGGCGGCGGCACCACCAGAAGCATGATTGAGAATATCCGGGCGATTAACCGTGTTCCCGGCATGCCCCATATCAAGACGGCGAATGCACAGGAATTTTTTGAAAAAATCCATGAAAATGTGGAACAGACGGATCGTTATGTGCCTCTTTGGGACGGAGAACTGTATCTGGAATATCACCGCGGGACCTATACCTCCCAGGCCCGCAACAAGCGCAATAACCGGAAGCTGGAAAATGCCATGGGCCAGCTGGAATGGCTTTCCGTGCTTTCCAGCCTTGCCGGCGGGGCATACCGGGCCAAGCGGATGCATGACTGCTGGGAAACCATTTTGCGGGATCAGTTCCACGACATCATTCCCGGTTCCTCCATCCATGAGGTGTATGAGGATACCGCCAGGGAATACGAAACGCTGTGGAGCGAAGTGGGAGATATGCAGAACGAAGCCGTTGGGGTATTATGTGATACGGCCAAAGACAGCTGGAGCCTGATGCGGTTTGCGGATATCGGCTGCAGGGAAGCGGTTCTGGTGACGGAAAACAGGGATGGTATCTTTACCGACGGGGACGCAAATGTCCTTCCGGCCCAGAAGGTTTCCGGCGGCTGGCTGGTGGAAAAGGAGATCGAGCCTTTATCCTCCTGTGTGCTCCGGTTTACCCAGGGAACTTCCCAGGCTGCGGAAAGCCCGTTTGCCCTGGATTTGGAAAAACGCTGTCTGGACACGCCCTATTACCGGATCGAATGGGAAGAAGGCGGCGCCTTCACCAGTCTGTGGGATAAGGAAAACAGCAGGCAGGTATTAAAAGGCAAAGGAAATGTGCTGCGTATTTATGAAGATAAGCCCATGAATTATGACGCCTGGGACATTGATATTTTCTATGGGCAGAAATCGGAGGATATCCCCGCCTGTGATATCCGCTGCCTGGAGGATGGGCCGCTGCGTATGACACTGCGTTTTGTTTACCGCTACCGTGCGTCCGAAATCACACAGGATCTCCTCGTGTATGCCGATAACCGCCGGATTGATTTTTCCACAAAGGTTGACTGGCACGAGGATCACCGCCTGTTAAAGACGCTTTTTGAAGTGGATATCCGCGCCACAAAGGCATCCTATGATATCCAGTTCGGTTTTGTGGAACGGCCTACTCATTGGAATACCAGCTGGGACTGGGCACGGTTTGAGGTCTGCGGGCATAAATGGGCGGACCTGTCCGAGAGCAATTACGGCGTAAGCCTTCTCAATGACTGCAAATACGGCTATGGAATCAAAGATAATGTGATGGGGCTTTCCCTGTTAAAGAGCGCAAAATCCCCGGATACGGAAGCGGATATGGGCGAACATTTCTTTACCTATGCTCTTCTGCCTCATGAAGGCGGTCTGGGAGAGGAAACCTTTACCCAGGGCATCCTCCTGAACCAGCCGGCATTGTGTATCCCCGGCGCCGTAAAAGAGCAGGTGGGCCGGTTCCTGAAGAAGGACTGTGATGCTGTAAAAATCGATGCGGTCAAGCTGGCGGAGGATGGGGACGGATTTGTGGTACATATGCATGAGTGCACCGGCGGAAGGGCTTCGGCTGTGCTTACATCCGATTATGCCATCCGGGCATATGCCCCCTGTAACCTGCTGGAGGAATATGACGGAAAGACGGAAGCGAATACCATTCATGCCGATTTCGGGCCTTTTGAGATCAAGTGCTATCGTATTTGGATGTAATCGGTTCAATTAGTCCCATCCCTGCGGCAGAGGGATATTGCTGAAAACCGCAGCAGTTACGGCAAGTCTTAGCTGTTATGAAACATTAGATAGGCAGGACAATACGGCTGGAATATCAGCGGTGCTGTCCTGTCTTTTTTGTACTTTTATGTGTGAGAGAGGGAAGGAAGTGATTGCATTTTCATTATGAAACAAGTATAATGAGGTGAAAATAAGAATATAAAATTGCAAACAAGAAAATAAACGTATTTGGAATAACAAACTACGGGTATCTATTCATTAAAGTTTGAAAAAAGAAAGGTAAAAAATAGTCTTTGTACTGGAATAAGGCATAATAGGAATGCTTTGCAATGTGTATACAATACTGCAAGGAAACCTCTCAAGTATTTTGCAAAGATAATAAAAGAAGGGTGTGTCTATAAATGAAATACAAGAAACAGATTCATTCTGAATTAAAGCAAATCGCCAGAAAAGTACCGTATAATAAGATGATTATAAAATGTGCCAATATCTTTCAAGTTATATCCTTTCATTTAACAAAGCTTCCTAAAGGTGTTATTAACAGACATTTTACTATGGAAGGATATCAGGGGTTGAACTATAAGGTGGAAATATTTGAGCCGGCAAATGTAAAAGAAAAACTGCCCTGTTTGATTTATGTACATGGAGGAGCATTCAGTTATAAGGCTTCTGCCCATCATAAGAAACTTATGTGTATATATGCAATGAAAGTAAAATGCAGGGTTTATTTTCCGCATTATCATTTGACACCCAAGTATCCATATCCGGCTGCATATGAGGACGTAGTGGCGTTATATAAACATATAATAGAAAATGCAGAGGAATCAGGTATTGATAAGGAAAGGATTGGAGTAGCCGGAGACAGTGCCGGTGCTTCTATAGCTGCATTAATTTGTAATAATTATGGACAGGAAGATTTGAAACAGCCACGCATGCAAATGCTCATATATCCGGTAACAGATGCAGACATGCGGACGGATTCCATGAAAAAGTTCTCAGATACTCCGTTATGGAACGCAAAAAATAACAAACGGATGTGGTTATATTATTGTAAGAATTTGATGGGCAAAAATACATATAACGCTTCTCCTATGCATTGTTGTTTACCTCCCGTAATTCCAATTACCTATATCGAAACGGCAGAATATGATTGTTTACATGATGAAGGCATTTTATATGGAAAGAGACTGCGGGAAGCAGGGGCGAACGTAACAATAAATGAAACAAGAGGAACTTTCCATGGATATGACTCTGTCTTACGTTCTAAAATAGCAATTCATAACATAGAAAAACGTATTTTGTTTTTGAAAAAAGGGTTTCATGGTTGTCCGTTTACCTGATAATTACCAAATCGAGGAGAAAAAGACGGCAGAGGAACAAGGAGGCAGCGCCCAATGTTCATGGAAGAAAGACAGAAGGATATTGTTGAAAGGCTGAATGAAGCAGGAAGGATCATGGTATCCGAAATTCAGGAATTATACCAGGTATCCGCTGACTGTGCCAGAAGAGATTTAAGAGAGCTGGAGCGCAGGGGGCTGGTACTAAGAACTCACGGCGGGGCGCTTCCTGCGGCCCCTAAAGGGATTTACCCGGATAAAACCTATAATCCCCGGGAGTTACCCCGGGTGCCGGAAAACTATCAGGCCGTGGCAGAAAAAGCGCTGGAATATATCGGCCGGCAGGAAGTGATATACCTTACCACATCCTCTGTGGGTTTTTATATGGCCCTGCATCTGCCGGAGCATCTGCAGGTCACCGTTTTGACAAATTCCGTTACAATAGCCGATGTGCTGCGGAAAAAAGAGAACTGCAAAGTTATTTTGTTAGGAGGGGAAATGTCCCATCGGGGGCATTGCCATGATTTTTACACGCTTCAGATGATAAAGAATATCCGGATGGATAAAGCCTTTCTTTCCCATACGGCGTTCTCCCTGGACTTTGGGGCCTCTATCCATGACAGCGCCGGCGTGGAATTCGCAAGAGCGGTTATGGAGAACAGTACTATGAACATAGGTGTCTACCCTTCCGAAAAAATAGGGAAAACATCGATTCATGCTGTCTGTAAGCCGGAGGATTATGATCTGCTGATTACCGATGCCGCTGTTTTACCGGATTTCCTGACCCGGGCCGGGGAGATGGGGCTTACGGTTGCGGTGGCGGAAAAAAAGGAGGGCTGAAGGTATGTATTGCATTCTTGTTACCGGAATTCCCGCTTCCGGAAAAAGCACGATGGCCGGTTTTCTGGCGGATACCTTCGGGCTGCCGGTGATATCCAAGGATCGGATCAAAGAACTGATGTATGATACTATCGGCTTCCGGTCAAGGGAAGAAAAGGTGAGGCTTGGGACAGCCGCCATGGAAATTATGTATGATACGGCGGAACAGCTTATGAAAAGACGACAGCCTTTCGTCCTGGAAAATAATTTCGAAAACGCTTCCAAAGTGGGGCTGGATGCCATTCTTGATAAGTACGCATATAAAGCCATCACCGTTATTTTGACAGGGGATACTAAGATAATATATCAACGGTTTCTGGAGCGCAACAACAGCCCCGACAGACATCCGGGCCATGTGGTGAATGACTGCTACCCCGGCAGCCGGGAGGCGGGATGTCCGGTACGGTTATCCTATGAAAGCTTTGCTGCCGGGATTGTGCAGAGGGGGATGGATACCTTTACGGCGAACGGGCCGCAGATTATTGTGGATACAACGGATTACAGCCGTGTGGACCGGGAAGCGCTGGTGCGGAGAATCCGGGAGGAAATGGTATAGAAATCGTTACCATTGAGAAGTGTTTGACGGCTAAGACAAATGGTGATTTTTATTTCTTAAGGAGGTATCTATGGAGTTACAAACAAAGAGGTTGTTCCTGCGCACGGTTACGGAAGCTGCGCGGCAGTAGTCAGAGATTTCGGCAAGGATGAATTTGCAACCGATGAAGAGGCGCTTGCGTGGATTCGCTGGGTGAAAATTAAAAATGAGGAAGGCAGACTGATTGTCAATTTTTATATTTGGCTGGCGAATACCGACCAGTGCATTGGCCGCGTATATATCCACAGCAAACCGGAGTTGGATGGGGAGGTCGAGATTGGTTATGGTATTTCCGAAGAATACCGTAATAAAGGCTATGTAACGGAAGCTGCGCAGGCTGTCATACGGTATGCGTTTGAAGAAGCCAGACAGGATATGTTAGCGGCGATTGTAAAGCCTGAAAACACAGCATCACAATGTGTGATAAATAAACTTGGTTTTTCCAAGCATGGTGTCCGCATGGTGCCGGATGAAAACGATGTACTCTGTAAATTTGACTATTTCCGGTTGTATCGAGATGAGTACAGGCTTTTTAGTGTCTGCGGCGTGACAGTTAATCCATAATGAGCGGAGGGCAAAAGTACTCTTGTACTTTTGCCCATAAGCTTGCTGACAAACGGAAAATCCAATTTAACGAGTACAGGTTATGCCCATTATCGACATGTCAATCCTCTAAAATACACCGTGGCTTACCTTGTTCAATTTGAGATTTAAGATACTCTTGCAAAGTGGAGAGCTCCATAACACCCAAATCTCCGTCTTTGCGGCTCCGTACTGAAATTGTTTTATCGGCAACCTCTTTATCACCGACGACAAGAATATATGGTACCTTTTCAAGCTGATATTTCTTGATTTTGTTACGCATGTTGTCATTATTGTCATTCAGAGCAACACGGAAACCTTGTGCTTTTAATAATTTTGCCTGTTTTTTTGCATAGTCATTATGGATATCTTTAATTGGAACAATACCAAACTGTACAGGCGAAAACCAAAACGGGAAATCACCCTTATAATGCTCGATCAGGAGAGCGATAAATCTCTCTAAACTACCGAACAACGCCCGGTGTACCATATACGGCATATGCTTTTGACCATCGCTGCCGACATAGGACATATTAAAACGATCAGGCAGGTTGAAATCAAATTGAATTGTACTGCACTGCCATTGCCTGTTTAAGCTGTCACGAAGCTTTAAGTCGATTTTAGGTCCATAAAAAGCCCCTCCGCCTTCATCAATTTTGTAATCAAGTCCTGTCGCTATAACAGCCTTCTTGAGGATTTCAGTTGCCATTTCCCAATCGCTGTCATTGCCGATAGATTTATTCTTTGGTTTTGTGGAAACATAAGGTTCAAACTGTTCCAGCCCGAAAGAACGCAGCATATACAATGAAAAATTAAGCGCTTGCGTAACCTGTGCTTCTACTTGTTCAGGTGTGCAGATAATGTGTGCATCGTCTTGCGTAAAACCCCGTACCCTTGTCAGTCCGTTTAGCGTACCTGATAATTCGTACCGATAAACAGTGCCGTATTCTGCATACTTTATAGGTAACTCTCGGTATGAGTGTGCCTCACTGTTGTAGATATTAATGTGGAACGGACAATTCATCGGTTTCAGATAATATTCATCATCATCAATGACAATGGGATTATACATTGCCTCTTTATAAAAATCCAAATGCCCTGACGTTTTCCACAAATCTGCCCTGCCGATATGCGGAGTGTAAACCCACTCATATTCATTCAGAATATGTGCCGCCTGCCCAAAGCTTTCAATAAGATAGCGCAGCATTGCACCTTTTGGGTGCCATAAATTAAGACCTTGACCAATTTCATTTGAACTTGAGAACAGTTTTAGTTCACTGCCAAGTGTTTTATGGTCACGCTTCACTGCTTCTGCTGCAAATGCTTTATACCTGTCAAATTCCGAAGCAGTCGCAAAGGCTGTCACATAGATACGCTGCAGCATCCGGTTGTCGGCGCTTCCATTTTCGTAAACACCTGAAAAGCTATGCAGCTCATAAATGCAGTTAATGCCATTACTATCAATGTTTTTGGCTATTTCGGAAAAAACAGACGGGTTAAGCGGGGGTATATCATAATCGCAGGAAAAACCGTTGTCGTTTTCCTCATAATAGATACATTCGGCTTGTACAGCAATTGATAATCGTTCTGCTAAAAGATTTTTATAGTTTTCCATACTCATTTCTCCTCATTTTTTAGTGGTTGTCAAATATAGATGAGGATAATACGGTGAGACGCTCCTCAGAATATTGAGATAGTATTTCATGAATCATCGGAGCAAACACCCCCTTTCAAATTAAAAACACCCTGCACACTTTAATTAGTGATGCAAGGTGTTGGATACTTGCAAACACACGACTAACAGGGCTACCCTTTGTCGCTGGTTGCAATTACAACTTAGCTTCAAAGCAGCCCTATATGGTAGTGGTAGTAGTTGTTATTGTAAAAAGAAATGTAATCATAAACAGTACCTCTGTTTTTGTTTTTTGTCAGCATACCACATCTTTATACAAACTACAATAAGAACCTATAAACATTTACAAGAATTCTTTCCCCGGTTTTTCAAAACATTGCGGACTACAATCGTATGGTAAGAGTGGTTCCTTACTATCAAAGCATACAGAAGGAGGGGATTTTGGTTGGATAAAGAGATGAAGGAGCTTTGACCTACAGAGTTAACAGGGCGGTTGAAAACAAAGCGATAACAATGATTTTTATATCGCCTCTAAACAGGAGAGTCAGCAGCAGGTGGAGATTGCGGAGGAGTTAATAAATCTCATAAGGACATATCTGATCAAAGAAGGATTTATCGTTTCAAACTAATACTATAGAACTTTAGGGATAATAAATGACAGATGGAAAAGACATATCGGGAAAGCCGATTTAAAGGCTTTCCCGATGTTTGGTGTTATTCCTTAGACAAGAGAGGGAGAAACCATATGGACAGCTGCTTATTTATGAAAATAAATCTGCAGGGCCCTGGCAATATAGGCGGCAGACCCTGTCCCATACTTGGTGTCCGTAATCGGTCTGGCCGTATCGCTTAAGTAGCTGTCTATGACAAAATCCCAATACCCTTCGCCCATATCCACGATGGAATTGTTTTTGTCGGTAAATTCCACTATTTCTTTGACAATACCCTGAATTTCTTCGGAAGCCGGATCCTTGGACATATCGGCTGTCAGCTGAAGGAACAGCTCGTCGCTTTTTTTCAGGATTTCATCCGCGTTTTGGGAGACTTCATTTATTTGGTCCATAAGCTCTGAAAAATGTTCCAGATTATATTTCATGGCCTCCGTATATTTTTCAACACTGCCGAATTGTTTGACGGCAATCTGGGCCAGTTTTGATTCGTCGTCCCTGACTTTTTGGATGAACTGACTGAAGTTTTCCAGGCTTCCCCAGTGCCGGATGACTTCTTCACTCTTATCCTTTTTGAATTGTTCCAGGGCTTCAATATATTCACTGAGATCAAATTCTTTAAAACTCATACATGCTTCTCCTTTTTCCAGTTTTTCCAGAAGCGCAATCAGCTTGTCGATCCGGTTCCGCTTCAGGGAAAGCAGTTTTTTTTGTTTTTTAAAAGCCTCTATTTTATCGTATTCAGGCTTTTGCAGGATTTCTTTTATTTCATTCAGTTTAAAATTCAGTTCCTTGTAAAACAGGATCTGCTGCAGCTTCTGTAAAGCTTCATCATCATACAGGCGGTAACCGGAAGGGGTTAATTCGCTGGGCCTGAGCAGATCAATTTCATCATAGTATTGTAGTGTACGTGTGCTTATGCCTGTTAAACTGGCAACCTGGCTTATGGTTTTCATGGTTATCACCCCTGTTCTTTGCATATCCGTTTACCACGCTGTCCGCGGGAAGAAGAGGACAGAATCATGCCGGCGTTTTTTCTGTCTTGTCCTTACTTCTTATGGTACACTATCACGTAACGTGTAAGTCAATCATTTTTAACAAATAAATCCTAAAATGTAATAGTTAATTCTTGTTTCACCATGTAAATTCGTGTTAGATGATT
>URMK01000039.1 GCA_900548905.1 uncultured Lachnospiraceae bacterium
ACGGCTGTATTTACCAGCTTGATTTGATTATATATCAATATGTCAATACACTAGTATACTTAATATAGTTAAATTTCAATCCACGAGGCTGTGAAAGCCTCGACAATCAGATATCGTATTTTACTTTACGATGTAACGATTTCAATCCACGAGGCTGTGAAAGCCTCGACATGGTTTGCAATTCATTTGCAGTAGTCAAATTTACATTTCAATCCACGAGGCTGTGAAAGCCTCGACAGCAAAAAACATAAAAAATCATGCATTAAAAAAGCATAAACTATACTCTTTTCATAAAATCATTAACCATTGTTTATAATGTTTTTATAAAACAATCGTATCCATTCATTATTCAGTTTTTTTACAGTGCGAATCCCCCCATGTTTTTATGTGCACTTCACATTCGCACCATAAAATTTTCTACCCACTCGTTATTAAAAGTTGCCATACTTTACTATTACAGCACAATTATTCTTCTCATAAACTAATTCACTTTTATTAGTATACCACAATATTTATAGTCCACAAGGCCCACAATGGATTGTGACGATTTGTAAGGACAATACCGATACCATAATCGGATTTAAACCTGCAAAAGGTGGTGACGTAGATGGCTTGCCCTCAAATTCAGACTAGCTATAAATCTCAATCCACACAACCCGCAAAGGGTTGTGACGCTTGTATGTTCATGCCGGATGCACACGCGATAGAATTTCAATCCACACAACCCGCAAAGGGTTGTGACTCAAAGGGATGTGTGACAAAGCAGGAATTGAATATATTTCAATCCACACAACCCGCAAAGGGTTGTGACAGCCTGTTCTCCGCAATACGCGCCGATGTAAACAATTTCAATCCACACAACCCGCAAAGGGTTGTGACTTATACGCTTCATTGGTGTGTATCCAGTATAGATTATTTCAATCCACACAACCCGCAAAGGGTTGTGACGCACCCTTCCTTCCGGCAGGGTGCTTGTTTGTGATTTCAATCCACACAACCCGCAAAGGGTTGTGACTCAGTTTCCTTGCTGTTCTGCGCCACTTTTGCCATGATTTCAATCCACACAACCCGCAAAGGGTTGTGACATCGGGTTTTCGCAAGCCGTAGCCGGGAGGATGATTTCAATCCACACAACCCGCAAAGGGTTGTGACAGCAAAACTCAACATTTTCATTTTCATTCTAACACATTTTCACTGTCCAAACTACCAAAAATTCTATCCTATTCGTATTTTTTCTCTCCCAAACCATAAAAGAAACCTCATTCCCCACACAAAACAAGGTGCGAATCCCTCGGTAAATTCATGTACACTTGGGATTCGCACCTTACTATTATCAGCATAACTTTTTTCTTTTTATTTTTTTACTTTATCGCTCTTATGAAGGTTGCCCCTTCGATACTGCAGATAAGTTCCACCTCGGAAAAGCCTGCCCCGGAAAGGGCTTCTCTCTCGTGCTCCCAGGTAAGTGGCGTATCAAAATGGACATAAATATCCTCCGGGATTTTTTCTTTTTCGCGTTTGGAATCGCAAAGCCCCATTAATAATGTTTCCTCTTCCTCACAGCAGGCAATATAATCCGCTTCTATAAAAGTTCCGCCTTCTTTCAACGCTTCCCATATCTGCCGGTATAACTCCTTTTTTTTCGCAGGCTTGAAGTGGTGCAGGGATTCAAAGGAAACCGCCATATCATAAACCTGCTTTCCTAAATCATAACGGAAATAGTCCGCCTGAATCAGTTTAACCTGTGGGTGTTTAGCCGATAAAACGGCAAGCATATCCTGTGACAAATCGATTCCCGTCACCTCAAGGGCAGGGCGGACTGGCAGTATTTCATCCAGCTCCAGACCTGTGCCGCATCCCAAATCCAGCAGGGTTTCCGTTTTTTCAGGGATGAGTGTTGCCATGTGTTTATAGGCGGAACGCCAAACGGACATATGCGCCTCATATTCTCCCAGTCTGTCTCTGAAAAAAGAGGCCATTTCTTCCAGTCTTCTGTCTTCTACCTGCTCCGTCCACATACGGAGTTCCTTCATATAAGCTTCTGTATTTTCTCTTATAATTATCTTATTCTGCATTATGCTTCGCCCGCCTCCTATCCTGCCGTACCGCTTTTTTCTTTCCCTTTTATTGTAACAGGACTCGGAATGAAAAGGAACCTCATATTCCTTTCTTAAAAAAGTAGGGCTTATTCTTTTCCGGCCCGCTCCACATAATGGGTAAGCAGCCCGAAAATCCAGCTGTGAAGCTCCCGGAACCGGATACCGGCCCGTTCTGCTTTATCCGTATTCAGACTGTAATCCTCTGCTCCGTTATAGGGCGCCGGCTCGGCTTCCTCACGCAGGATAGGAATTTTTCCTGTTTCTTCGGTTACCCATGTCAGTATTTCCCTGATGGAAATGGTTCCCTTACAGCAGGCATTTACAGGCCCTTCCAGCTTCGCTGCCGCAAGCTGTGCTAAAAAGGATCCCGCATCCACGGAACCGATAAAACTCATCCGGCAGTCCGCATTATCCACATACATAGGAATCCCCTGTATCGTATTCTTCACATAAAAATAGAGCCTGTCCGTATAATCATCTTCTCCAATCACAAACGGAAAACGGACAAATGCCGCCTTTTGTCCTGAATATGCGTGTACCAAAGCGCTTTCAGCCCCTTTTTTTCCTTCGTCATATTCCACTTCCTCACGGCGGCACCATACAAGTTCTTTTCCTTCCGGGGAAAAATCCGTTTCCCTGGTCTCCTTATGCAGTTCGTATACCGATGCGGAGGAGGTCATAATATAACGTCCGCAGGAAATGGCTTCCAGCGCTGTTTTTACATCCATCGGGCAATATGCGAGATTATCATAGACCAAGTCATAGCCGCGGCCCCGGAATACCTTTTTCATATCTTCCCCGTCGGTTCTCTCCACCTTCAAGCGTGTTATCCGCTCTCCAAAGGGATCCTTCGTCCGCCCTCTGGTTGCTATCGTAACCTGATGTCCTGCCTGCAGAAGTTTTTCAACCAGATGAACGCCAAAAAAACGGGTCCCCCCTAAAACCAGAATATCCATGCTTCATTCTCCTCTTCATGAACAGCCGGCGGATTTTCATTGTTTCGAACGGGACAAGGCCCCGTCTGGTGTGCCTGGCCCTCTTTATGTGTTCCCGCCTTTTCCTATCCTACCATGTATAAGCCCATATTTCAATCTTCTATGCCTTTCGCGCTGTGTCTTTCGTATGTTCCAAGTCTTTCGTATGTTCCAAGTCTTTTGTGTGTTTTCTATGTTCCTTACTGCCATCCAACCCACTTTTCAAATTCCTCTGCCGGAAGCGGCCTGGAGTAATAGTACCCCTGAACCATATCGCATTGGATACGTTTCAGGAATTCCATCTGTTCGCCGGTTTCAATGCCTTCGGCAACCGTCTGTACCTTCAGCTTCCGGGAGAGTTCAATCAGGCATTCCACCACATCCCGTGCTTTCGGCTTTGACATATCCATGAAAAAACGTCTGTCCAGCTTAATAGTATCCACATCAAATTCCTTAAGCAGGCCTAGAGAGGAAAAGCCGGATCCGAAATCATCCAGGGAACACTTGAATCCCAGTTCATGCATTTTGTTTATGTTCTCACGGACCAAAGCAATTCCTTTGTCATCGAAAAAAATCGATTCCGTCAATTCCAGTTCCAGCAGCCCTTTCGGTATCCTATATGCATCCGCCATTACCACAAACTGTTCCATAAAGTCCGGATTTCTGAAATGCTGCCGGGATAAATTTACGGATATGGGAAACAGCTCCCTGCCTTCCTCCCGCCATCGATCCAGAAGACGGCATACTTCTTCAAATACATAGCAGTCCAGCTTGCAGATATTCCCGTTCTTTTCAAACAACGGAATAAAGTCTCCCGGCGGTATCATCCCTTTTTCAGGATGCTTCCAGCGTACCAGCGCTTCCGCACCGGCCACCTTTTCCTTCCTGAGATCTACCTTCGGCTGAAGATACACCTGAAAATCCCGGTTTGCCAAAGCTGCGGGCAGCATGGCATTCAGTTCATGCTCCTGTTGCATCCGCCTGGTAAAATGAAAATCATAAAAAACACAGGAATTTTCTTCGTATTCCTTCCGGTTCAGACAGGCTGTCATCACCCTGTCCTGTATGATGGTGATATCCAGCCGGGGATCGTCAATCAGATACGCTCCCTGACGGAAGAAAAGATAATAAGGGGTTTTTGCCGTATCATTAAAAGAATTAATATCGGCAATAAGTGCCCGCAGCCGGGCAGCAATAGCTTCCTGCCTGTTTTCCTCCAGGCAGAGGAAAAAATTATCTTCTCCTCCTCTGGCCGCCAGTTCCCCCCTGCGCACATTCCTCTGCAGCACCTCCATACAGTAGCGCAGTGTTTTGTCCCCTTCCCGGCTTCCAAAGCTTTCATTTATCAGTTTAAAATTGCAGATATTGATTACAGCAACCGTATACCTGTTTTTTTCTGCACTTTTTAACAGTTCCTTCAGTTTTATCCGAAAGGCGGCATTGCTCATTCCCCCTGTCACCTCATCCACAAAGGCAATGTGTTCCAACTGTCTGCGGTTATTCCGGTAAATGTATAATAACACCAATAGCAGCAGCAAAAACAGAAGTATGGTGCCGGCCACAATGGCAAATGTCCGCATAATATACCGGTCAGTTTCATAGGAGATCAAATCAGCAGGAACCAGCGTGAGCAAAACCCAGTTATAGGTCTCCAGAATATTGTAGGAAAGGATCAGCTCCGTACCGTCTACTGCAACAAAAGAAAATACACCGTCCGTCCCCTTTTTCATGTTTTCCTGCATCCGGTAAATATTACGGGCAGCGGCTCCTCCGGAATCCTTTTTGAAAATGTCATCCAGTTTCATAAAAGGCTCCAGATCCGTTGGTGATATTACCACATTTCCGTTCACATCGGCGATACAGCTCAATCCATGACCGCTAAAGCTTCCGGGCTGGATCAGCACCTGCATATTTTCTTTGCTCCTTGTTCCGCCGAGAACACCAACGACTTTATTTCCCCAGAATAAGGGCACCGAGTAGAGAATCGTCTGCCCGCCAGGAAAGGAAACCCCGTTATCCCCCTGAAAGGATCTTTGAATGCCGGCTAAATTCTCCACGTTCCCTATCGGATCTCCGAGAACCAGTTTTCTGCCGCGGGTGTCCATGACGACCATAGAGCCAAACTCCAGAATTTCCCTTTTCCTGCCAAGATATTCTTTTACCTCCCCCTCACTCGGGTCATTTCCCGTCCGCAGCAGACTGTCTCCTACCAAAAGCAGCTCCCTGCTGATTTTAAACAGACGGTCGTCAATGTCGGAAGACAACTGGTCTGCCACGTCTCTTACATAAGCTTTCGTGCTTTTCTCAACCGCCATGTTCAGCCCGATTGCACTTTGCAGGGTCACAGCGGCGATAAGCAGTATCAGGATACCCAATGCGGCTATCTGAAACTTCATTTCCACCTGCAGTATTCTTTTTTCTTTTCTTAGCCGTCTTCTCTTCTTCATCGTGTAACGGAACCTCTCCTTTACCCTGAAGTATGCTTATATGTTACATCACAATACATTTTCCACTGTTATATTCTATTACGAAACTTTTTATGGAACAAGATGAAATCTGCATACGTAAGCATATAGCTTGCTGGAAGTATTTGTGATGTGATATTTTAATAATATAAATATATAAAACGATCTGTGGGAACCTAATTATCAAACAGAGAAAGTGTAGCCACGAATGCAGCAGAAAAAAACTTTGTATGATTTTTTATATAACAGCCTGCGGGAACAGATCCTCACGGGATGCTACCGGTACGGAAGCCCTCTTCCCTCCATGAACAGGCTGTGCGACACCTATCATGTAGGGATTCGTACGGTAAAGGATGTACTTGCCGCCCTCAGGGATGAGGGGCTGATACGCACGGAAGAACGAAAGGCCGCTCGTGTCATTTACCGTCCGTCCGGGGCGGCCGGGGATAATTCCATCCTGCGTTTTGTGCTGGAACGCAGGACTTCCATTGTTGAAGTCTATGAAACCATCTCCTTGCTGCTGCCTCCCCTTTTTGCCTTTGCGGCCGCCAACTGCAGCCTGGAGCATCTGGAACATTATGAGCAATTCCGGAAGTTTATCCAAAAAGGGCCGGGCATCAACAGCCGCCGGATTTCCTCCAATCTGTTTCACGATTTGCTTCATGGAACGGGCAGCCTTTTGCTGAATGATCTCTATGCCAGCCTGGAGGTCTATGCCCAGGTCCCCCTTGTCCTGATGGGCGAAGAAGATCCCTCTTATACCATCCCTGACGAAGAAAAGGAATGTATCACGGCGATTGCCGCCCTTCTGCCCGGCGGCAGCCGGCAGGAAATCCAGGATGCCTTTTCCCGCCTGTACCACCCTGCCGCAGAAAGCATCCGAGACTATCTTCGGCTACTGGCTGAACGGTATCCTGATATCCGGGAGATCCCCAACGCCGCCTTCACATGGAACTCCGAGCGGGGTCGGGATCACTATTATACCCAGATTTCACGGGATCTGATAGACAAAATCGGCACCGGCTTCTACAAACGCGGCGCCCTGCTGCCTTCCGAAGCCCGCCTTTCCAGCCAGTACCGGGTTTCCGTCGCCACTGTAAGGAAAGCCCTTGCCGCCCTTAACGAACTGGGATTTGCCAAAACCGTAAATGGAAAAGGGAGCATAGCCGTCCTTCCGGACGAAGAAACCACCTTCCGCTGTATGAAGGATGAAACCTACAAAAGGGATACACTGCTCTACCTCAGCGCGCTGCAGTTTATGGCAATCGCCATCCGTCCCGCCGTCCAACTGGTCTTTAGCCGGATGGATGCCTCCCGGCTGCGAAACGGGCTTATCGGGCCGGACATGCACCTTCCGGCCTCCATGATTACCTATATTTTGGAGCTGCTGCCGCTGCCTCCCCTGAAAACCATACTGCAGGAGAGCAACAAACTGCTTTTGTGGGGCTATTATTTCGCCTTTTACAGCAACGGGGCCGGAAGCCAGACGCAGCTTAAGAAAAAAAGCCTGGAGGCTTTCCGGTATCTGCAAGAAAGGAATCAGACAGGCTTTACCGATTGTCTCTCTCAGTGCTACTGCCATATATTCCAGGCAATCCGCACCTTTCTAATCCAGGGCGGGCTCTCAGAAGCGAAAAAAATAGTGCCGCCTGACAATACCTCCCGTCCCGGCCGCAGTGCCCGCAGGTTTTAATTATTTTCCCTGATTACACGGCAGGGCGTCCCGCAGGCTACGGAATCGGATGGGATATCGCGGGTGACCACGCTTCCTGCGCCGATGACCACGTTATCACCAATCGTCACACCCGGCATGAGGATTGCCCCGCCTCCGATCCACACATTATTCCCGACGGTAACGGGAGCGGTCCGGGTTTTGCAGAAAGAAAAGGATCCATCCTCCCTTGGCTCCCCGAACCGGTCTTTTGCATTAGCGGGATGAAATGCCGTATAAATCTGGACATTGGGAGCTATCAGTGCATTGTCCCCGATCCGGATCACATTGCCATCCAGGAAAGTACAGTTCATGTTAACCTCACAGTTGTTACCAAAGAAAATCTGGTTTCCGTAATCTACATAAAAAGGCGCTGTTATCCATAAATTCTGTCCCCGTCCGCCCAGAAGTTCATCAAGAATCCTGTTTTTCCTGTCCATATCCTGCGAATCGGTCAGATTATAATCCCTCATTAAGTCTTTGGCCTTATGCCAGCGGGATAAAAGCTCCTCATCCCCGCAGTCATACAAAAGGCCGGCAAGCATTTTTTCTCTCTCCGTCATATCTCTCCTTTTCCGTTACATGTTTCCGGCATTACAATCGCTTCCGTGTAATCCTTCCGGAATAACGCCGTCCTCAGTTCCCTTTTTTCCATCTCATTCTCCTGCTATCTGCTTTGGGAGGCTCCGTATATAAACCACATTTCCGTCTGGATCATAAAAACTCATATTTCTGGCCCCCCAGGGTCTGGCGGCCGGTTTTTCGATGATGGTAATCCCTCTTTCCTTCAGACGTTC
The DNA here is from genome assembly GCA_900548905.1 of uncultured Lachnospiraceae bacterium. Classification (GTDB taxonomy): domain Bacteria; phylum Bacillota; class Clostridia; order Lachnospirales; family Lachnospiraceae; genus Eisenbergiella. The sequence continues at coordinate 8,047 of URMK01000039.1, forward strand.
ATACTCCTTATCCACATCCTCTGCGGTAAAAGCCAGGCAGATGCGGGAATGGAGAAGGCTGTGATCTTCCCCGTCATTATAGATGGTAAGCATGGTTTCTTTTGCAAGGATGGTTTGATGAACCGGATCCCCGCTTTCATTTTCCGTCTGCAGCAGCCAATTATAAAATTCCGCCAGTTTCGGCACACGATTGGTCAGCAGGCACACTTCCCCTAATGTCATTTTCATCCTCTCTTTCTTCCGTATGGTAAAAATCCTTCCGGCTGCAGCCCGCCCGGCCGCCTCCGGCGCAGGCACAGGCGCAGGCGCAGCCGGCACATGCACAGGCGCAGCCGGAACCCGGCCCCCCGTGCCTGCCGTGGTAGCCGCCGTAATAGCCGCGCCCCTTCCCATACGCATACTTTCCCCTGCCCCAGGAAGCTTTATAGCCGACAATGATGGTAAACAGCAGGATAAGCATAACCATACCGTCATCCACGGAACTCTCCCCTTCGCTGTGTCCGGATGCAGGTGCCCCTTCCACAAGAACGGGCCCCGTAAATGCGGCCTCTTCATAGTACAGCTTCATCCACAGCCGTTCTCCCTTTTTCAGGCTGCCTTCCCAGACATAATCCGATCCTTCTTGTCTGTCCGCATTTGTTTCTGTGATAAAAGGGCTTCCTTCCCAGGTAAAACGATAATGCTCCACCTCCATATTGTCAAACCAGCCCGGCGCGAAGTCATAATAAGGCAGGGATGCGTCCTGTTTATTGCTGCACAGCATCCTCTCCTGGTGGATGGTAAAAGAAAAATCCGCCACCTCTCCTTTTCCGTATTCCCTGTCCAGATTAAATTCCATCAGGCCGCCCCCAGTATAAGCCGAATGCAGCCCTGCTATGGCGCCTTCATATCCAAGAAGGGTACAGGAGGAATTGGGCACCCCAAGGCTGACCCAGGTCAGAGGCCCTTCCTTGCTGTCATTGAGGACCTCCCACTGATAGCTGTAGGTTATTTCCAGGGAGCCATCCTTCCCGGGGCTTACCGTAATCCGGTACTCCAGGAGCCTGTCCAGGGGAAGGTTCCCCCGGATGAGATAAGCAGCCAGTATGCAGCCGCCCGCCGCAACAATACAGAGAAAAATGAGCACGTTCTTCAGGCTGTCCGGCATCTTCTCCTTTTTTCCGGTTTTTTGCTCTACCACCCCCATGCTTTTGCAGCCTCCTTCCCTAACGGGCAGGAAAGGGCTTCCCCTTCCTCCATTTCCCGGATGGACTTACAAACAGGATGGTTCCAGATCTTTTTCCAGCCGTCTTTCTTCATATTGCCGATCGCCGCTCCCTCTCCCAGCCAGCTCTGGCAGGGGACGACGCTCCCGTCCGGGGCGACCGCCATATTGGAAAGACATGCGCCGCACATGGGCACCGCAATTCCCAGTTCTTCCAACACCTCTTTATCCGCCCGGCCAGGTGAGGTAAAGCTCAGCTCCATCCCGTGCTGGGAGCAGAAAGCCATGGCTTCCCGGATAAGGCCGTTCATCTCCTCCACACGCAGCTGGGATTCCCCGGATGCCGCCCGGCCAGTTTCTATCAGACCCGAACAGGTAACATAGCGTACACCGGTCTGTTTTAAAAAAGCCAGTGTCCGGATATAGTCTTTATTTTCCCTGCACAGCGGGGTATTCACGCTCACATTCAGTCCTGCTTTAAGGGCATTGTGCAGCCCGGATACTGTTTTTTCCCAGTTTCCCCATGTCCCAGGCAAATCCGCCCCCACCAGCCGGTTATGTACTGCGGCGTCTCCGGAATACAAGGTGATCTGGACACTGTCCAGACCGGCTTCGAACAGCTTCCTGCAAAGCGGCTCAGTGAGCATTGTGCCATTGGTATTCAGCCTGGTAACAAACCAGCGGGCATGCTCCACCAGCTCCGGCAAATCCCTGCGCATGGTGGGTTCTCCTCCCGTGAAAGTCAGCTGGCAGATCCCCGCCCTGCGGCATTTATCGATAATATCGAACCAATCCCCGGAAGAAAGCTCCTTTCCTCCCGCTGCGGGCTGCCCGGCCGCGTAACAGTTCCGGCATTTCAGGCTGCAGTTCCATTTTCCTTCTTCGTCCAGCATGGAGCTTACCATGAGATCCATGCGGTGCGGCGCCGTCATATTACGGGCATACTCCCTGAGAGAAAGCGGCTCAATGTTTCCGGAAGGCTCTTCCCCCCGCGCCACCCCGTACAGCATGGCCAGCATTTCCTGCAGATCCTCCTTCAGCTCCTGTTCCTTCACATAATACACCCGCCTGGTTTTTGCCGCCGCCCTGTCCATGATCTGATGCATCTGCCTTTCATCGATGGGTTCCCCGTCAAACCGGTTCACCTCACTGATGAAATTCCCGAGCAGGATAGCCCAGGAATAACCCAGAGGTAAGATGAAACAGCCGTTTAATATCATTACATAAGGTACCTCTGAAAAAGGCCTCCATTTAGGAGGAATCAGATGGATCCGTACCGCTCCCGGCCCTTTAGGGTTCAGGGTTGTATGGATCACCCCTTCTTTATATGCCCGGTATTGGGCCGCTTTATGAAGGATTCCCATTGTCGCTTTCCTCTGTCTTTCCGTATATTTCCCGTTTCCCGAACCGTCTGCACAGGACCGGCCTGCCGGCAGTGTTTCCGGTCATTCCCGGATCCGGGCCATCGCCAGCTCATCCATATAGGCGCCGTTCCTGACAGCTGCCTTCCTGCGGATTCCCTCCCGCTGAAAACCCATGGATTCATACAGATGTATAGCCCGTTCGTTATCCGTGAAAACCGTCAGTTCCAGGCGGATCAGCATCAGCCAGTTGTCCGCCAGATTTACAGCCTCCTGCAGCAGCGCCCGGCCGATTCCCCGGTTCTGGTAGTCCTTGTGCACCATAATCCCGATGCCCGCCGCGTGACGGGTTCTGGGGTTTGCAAACACCTTCAGGCTTACGGAACCAATTACCAGTTCCCCGCCCTGTCCGTCGGGCGTTACCGCCACAAAGAAATAATCATCCGCCCCCAGGCCGGCGATCATAGTTTCCATCTTCCCGGGATTTTCCCCGGGATTTCCAAGAATTGTTTCAAAAACGCCCGGCATGCGCCGGACGGCACTGAGTCCCGGAGCATCCTTCGGCTCCACAGGACGTATCCGATATTCCATCCCATTCCCTCCTTAATCCGTCAAGATGCGTTTTTTCGTTCTTCGTACTGTGAGGCTTCTCAGCGGCAGATATCAAAAATAAACTCCGCACATTGATCCATGGCCTCATAGGCCGTTTTAAAAGGCGACATCTGGAACACATGCCACATCCCTTTGAATACATCCAGACGTACCGGCACATTTGCCTTTATCATTTTCTTATGAAGCATGGTGGCGTCGCTTAAAAGGACCTCATTATCCCCCACCTGGATATAAGTGGGAGGGAATCCGGTCAAATCCGCAAAAAGAGGGGAAATCTGCGGATTTTCATAGTCCTGTCCGGCGGCATAATTTTCCGTCATCTGCTTCAGGTATTCTTCATCCAGCACCGGATCCACCTCCGCTCTGCTTTCATGGGTTTTACCCGAAGCCGTCAGATCCGTCCACGGGGACAGGAGAACGATCCCTCTCGGCACAAGACGTGTCTCCTCCTTGAGCTTCACCACCAGGGACAGCGCCATGTTTCCGCCGGCCGAATCCCCCACCACTATCACATCTTTTGCGCCGTATCCCAGAAGCATAAGGTAATTCCACGCCTTCATCGCGTCCTCCATGGCGGCCGGATACGGATATTCGGGGGCCAGGCGGTAGTCAAAGCAGAACACATCCATAGAGGTGGAGGCGGCCAGCTTGGTAGTCAGCGTCCTTGCATAGATGCAGCTGCCGGTGGAATAGCCTCCTCCGTGGCAGTAAAGAATCACATATTTTTTCATGTGCACCCGGTTGGCCCGCACCCATTCACAGTGCATCCCTTCCACTTCCACAGAGCAGATATCCATATCCTTGCTGTTCCCCAGAAGCGCCCCGAAATAGTCCTGGGACTGCCGGTGCTTCTCAATATCCGTGTTTTCCACCACACTGTGCACCCTTTTTATCAGCTTCATCAGATTCTGGTTCTGTTCCTGTTCCTTGTTTTTTTTGAGTACATTCATGGATTTATCAAAAAGTGCCATATTTCCTCTCATTCCACCCGACATTCCGCACAGGATTTTGCTTTGGTTTTGCCGGATTGCTTATGTGCATGATAAACAGTTCGAATAATTCTTTCTTTTTCATCCTATCATAGATAGAAAATGGCGTAAAGGGGATCCGGCGGCCGGCATATATTATATCCGTGATTGTCTTGCATAAAGGTAGGAATAATTTTATAATAACAATATCAGAGAAAGGAACGAGCCGATGACATTTCGTATGCATACCAACAAAAAAAGCGGCCCGGCGGCCGGAAACCCTTCCAGGGTCTGGTACCGGCTGGATCTGTCCGCGATTGTATATCCTACCCTGCAAAGGCGGGATTTTTCTTCCGTTTACAGGCTTTCCGTCCTGCTGAAGGAGGAAATAAAGCCGGAGGTACTGCAGCAGGCGGTGGATATTGCCCTCAGGCGTTTCCCCACCTATAAGGTCTGTATCCATAAAGGCCTCTTCTGGCGCTATTTGGAGCCAAACAACCGGCCCGGCCCTTTTGTACAGCCGGATATCCACAATCCCTGTATGCCCATGAATTTCAAATCAGGAAGCCGGTATCTTCTCCGGGTATTTTATTACGGGAAACGGATTTCCCTGGAGTGCCATCACTGTCTGGGTGACGGCTCCGGAGGCATGTGCGTGCTTCAGACCATCACCGCGGTTTACCTGCGCCTGCTGGGCGCTGCCATATCCAACGGCGGCTATGTGCTGGATGTGGAAGGGGAACCGGATCCGGAGGAGCTGGAGGATGCCTATATGCGCTATGCCAATGCGCTTTTCTGCCCGCCCCGTCCGGCGGAAAAAACCTACCGGGTCAGAGGCACCAAGGAGCCTTTCCATACCTTCAATATCATAGACGGAATCATGTCCGTAAAGGAGGTGGCGGCCGTAGCCGCCGGCTATAACGCAACGATCACGGAATACCTGAATTCCGTCCTTCTTTATGCCCTGCTGAACAAGCAGCACATGGATTTCCACCTGAAGCTGTATCCTGTCAGAATCGCCCTGCCCGTAAACCTGAGACGCTTTTTCCCTTCCAAAACCCTGCGCAATTTCATTACCATGGTTTATCCTTCCATCGATCCCCGGCTGGGGAATTATACCTTTGAAGAAATTGTTACCCAGGTCCATAATTTCATGCGCTATTATATTAATGAAAAATTTTTGAGAGGTGATATCACCACCAATGCGGCTACCACCCGGAATCCCTTTATCCGTGTAGTCCCCCTGTTTTTGAAGGATATTGTGGTGAGGACCTTCTACCGCAAGGTGCAGGATAAAAATTCCTCCGCCGGGCTGACCAATATGGGGGCGATGAAAGTGCCGGAGGATATGAAGCCGTATATCGACCGTTTTGATATCTATATGGGGCAGCCCTTTTCCTCAAGGACCAACTGTGCCATCATCAGCTTTGAAGATACCCTGACCGTCAATTTTGCAAGCTGCATAATCGAAGCGGATGTGGAACGCTATTTTTTCCGTAAGCTGGTGGAGGACGGCATCCATGTAACCATTGAAAGCAACCGTACCTTTGACGAAGAGTAGTGGCTGACAACGGACGCCCTGCTTTGCAGGCCGTCCCCGTGATCAATAAAAGAAACGCCGTGGCGGTTTTCCTCACGGCAGATTGGAGTCTAACTATGTCATATTGTGTGAACTGCGGCGTAAAGCTGGACGAATCGTTGGAACGCTGTCCTTTGTGTAATACGCCGGTCATCAATCCCAACGAAGTAGCCTATAACCAATCCGTCCCTCCCTTCCCCAGGGAAAACGGGCAGGTGGAAACGGTAAAAAACAAGGATGTGGCAATCCTCTATTCCCTTGTCCTCATCGCTGCCGGCGCCTCCTGCGGACTTTTGAACCTGCTGGTATTCAACAACAGCGCCTGGTCCCTGTATGTAATCGGTATCTGCATTATTTTGTGGGTACTCGCCATACCCGCTTTTATTTATTCGAAGCTGCCCGTGTATTTTTCCCTGCTGTTCGACGGGCTCGCCATCGGCCTTTATGAATACCTGATAACCTTCAATACACCCAGTTCCCGCTGGTTTTATGAACTGGCCCTGCCCATTACCGGTGTTGTCACTCTGCTGGCTATTATCCTGGCGGCATTGTGCAGGCGGATATCTTCTTCTTTTCTTGCCACCGCCCTTTATCTGTTTGCCGAAATTGCGATCCTGTGCATTTCCATCGAACTGCTCATCCGCCGCTTTTTGGCGGATCCTTACCTGCTGACATGGTCGGCGGTGGTTCTGACCGCCTGTGCGATTATCATCGTTGCCCTGATCACCATGCTTTCCCGTAAACGCTTACGGGGTGCCGTAAGAAGAAGGCTGCATTTCTGATTACAGAAATGCAGCCCTTTTACTCCACGGAATCCACGAAGGTAAGCTCGTCCTTATAGGTTCTGTTTTTGGTTTCCAGAATGTCCCCATTAATGGTCACCCGAAGTTCCCCGGCACCGTAGGCATCCAAAAAGGTATTGGTCAGCGCCGCCATGATCACGGCCTCGCTCCCTTCCTGCATAGTCTTAAGATAATCCCGGAACCCGGAGGAAAGATCCAGCGCGATCTGCTTTCCGTCCTCCGACAATTGGAAATCGTTTACTTTGGTATCCACCGACACAATATTCTTCGTGCGCAGGGCCCCGATAATGGCCTCCGGTGTTTTCCTCGGCAGCTCCGCCTCTTCCGTCATCAATTCCTTTCCCATACTGGATCCAAAATAAATAAGAACAGTTTCCGGCTCACCCGTTTCTGCAGCCGCATCTTTTTCCGATTCCAATGCCAGGATCGTTTCCGAACTGCCTGAAGCATTATTATCCGGCGTATTAAAATTCCCGGTTTCCTCTACATTTCTTCCGCAGGCAGCCAAAACAGCCGTAACACATAAAAGCCCTGCAAGGATACCCCTATACTTCTTTTTCATAATTGCTCCCATCTGCGTGCACCGCACGTATTCCAATCAGGCGGGTAAAAACCTGTCTGTATTATCCGATAATCACCTGATCTTGTAAAATTGTACTCGATTCCTCCCTCACTGTCAAACGGAAATTGACATCAGACCGGATGCACCGGTAATTCCCACAAGTCTGAACTATTACGAAATCCCCATACTATTTTAATTATATGCGCCCGGTATGGAAGATATTACCTGGCACTTTCTTTCAGCACATCCCTCAGCAGCTTTATGGATACAATGGCCAGGATAATTTCCGCGCACATGGCGGAATATGCCAGGCCATACAGCGGAACCAGCCGGTTCAGAAGAATCAATAGGGGGATTTCCAAAACAATTTTTCTCAGGAAGGCAAAGACCAGAGCCTTCCGCCCTTCCCCAATCGCCTGGAAAACGCCCACCGTCATATAATCAACACACATAAACGGCAGAGCCAGCAGAAAGCCTGGCAGGAAACCTGCCCCATAGGCTATAACGGAATCTGTCCGGATAAACAAACCGACAAGGCTGCGGGAAAAAACAATGCCGGTTATCACAATAACAGCAATAAGGAGCAGGATCCGCTTCAGCATGAACCGGATGGATTCCTTCATTCTTTTATGGTTTTTATTGGCATAGTTATAGCCGATAAACGGCATGACCCCCTGGGTTGCCCCCAGCGCAACCTGCATGGGAACCATTTGTATTTTCTGTACGATCCCCATTGCTGCCACCGCTTCGGAACCATAGGACGCCGCAAAGTTATTGTATACCGTCATCCCTGTTACATTCAGCAGATTCTGTATCGCCGCCGGAACCCCCACACCAAATACATCCGCGGCAATTTTCTTATTAAACGGAAAATATTTCGGGCTGATACTGACCAGGGTTGTCCGCCTTCTGCAATAGAGCAGGATCAGAAAATACATACAGGCAGCCAGGTTGGACAGAAAGGTTGCAAGGCCCGCCCCGGAAGCCCCCATACCTAATCCCCATGGCATAATAAAAATGGGATCCAGAATAATATTCAAAAGGCATCCGCTCATTGTTCCTATACTCGCGTGTATGGAGGCCCCCTCCGCACGGACGAGAAAGGCGAACACCACATTCAAAATGGAGGGCACCGCGCCGCAGGTGACGGCCCATTTCATATAGGCTCCGGTTGCCGCCATATTCTTTGCATCTGCTCCCAACAGGCCTGCCAGAGGCCTGTGAAAAACTGCCGTGAGCAGGGAAAACAATACCGCACACAGCAGGGAGCAATAAAACCCAAAAGCGGCGCATTGCCTGACGGATGTGGCCTCTCCCCTGCCAAGCGCCCGGCTCATGGCACTGGAAGCACCGACGCCAAACAGGTTGTTGACCGCATTGAACGAAAGGAGTGCCGGGGCGGCGATGGTAACGGCGGCCGTCTGCACCGGATCGTTGAGCAGGCCCACAAAATACGTGTCCGCCATGTTATATATCACCGTAACGAGAGAACTTATAATTGTGGGAACCGCCAGCTTTGCCACCGCAGCGGGAACGGAAGCCTGTTCGAACAATGCATTTGTCTTATCTGTTCCCATGCGGCTCGTCCTCCTCTCGCAAATTGCCTATCATATGTGCAAAGCAGGAAAAAAAGGCCTCTTTCTCCGAAGCGCTGAAATTCTGAAACAACCTGTCCGAAAACTGTTTCTGTTTTTCCCTGCCGATTGCTATGAGCGGTTCTGCGGATGGCGTGATTTTCAGATGTATCCGGCGCCCCGGCCCCGGCTGCTGAGTCAGGCAGCCTTTTTCCGTCAGACGGCTGACCGCAAGGGATATATGGGATTTGGCTGTTTTCCGGATACGCATGATGTCCGCCGCCGTATCCACGGAAGGGTTATTGGCTAAAAACAAAAGAATGCTGATCTCATTTACAGACAAGCCGGTCTCTTCCGCTGCCTGTTTTATCACTTTGCTGTATTCTTTATCAAATATGGAATAGAAATCCCAAAAGGATATTTTCACATTACTCTCCTCCCTGTATGTTCTGTAGAGAACACAGAATATTATAGTTCAAAAAAGAACATATATCAAGCACTGTTTCCGCACGGAATCTGTGCGGAAAATCGGGCATTGACTTTCCGACACCAGTGTCGTATATTAAAAACAGACATATGTGTCGGTATTTTTTTAAATGAGGAGGGCCGGATCCATGGGAAGAAAAGGGGAGGCAACAAAAGCTGCAATACGGGAAGCATCTCTGCTTCTATTTATCCGGCAGGGATTTAAGGATGTAACAATGAAGGACATATGTGAGGCATCCGGGCTCAGCCGCGGCGGTTTATATACACATTACGGGAGTACCGGACAGATATTCGCCGATATCATAGAAGAATGGATGGCGGGCCTGGAAAATGAGATCACTGATAAGATGGAAAAAGGCCTTTCCGCCACCTTTTTATTGGATGAGCTGCTGGAGCGCTACCTTTCCGAAATGCTGGACAGGAGCGGTTCGTTAGGACTGGCTTTCTATGAGTATTACAGCGGCATGCCGTTATCAGACAATAATGCTATGCTAAAGCAGTATCACCGTTCAAAAGCGTCACTTTGCAGTTTGATTGCATACGGCATTGACAAAGGCGAATTTAAGCATGTCAATAAGGAAGCGGTGGTGGATTTGCTGCTTTTCTCTTATCAGGGAGTACGGATGCTCAGCAGCATCATGCCGTTAGACGATGACAATATATCAAAAGGCATGATCCGCGAAATCAGGGCCATGTTAGTGAAATAAAAAAATGGGGAGGTGTATTCAGATGAAACTGAAAATTGTGGGGAGCGGAGGAATGTCTCCAATCCCCAATCCGTTCTGTCAGTGTCCCATCTGCGAGGAGGCCAGAATCAAAAGAGGCCGGTATGAACGGTTGGGGCCGAGCCTTTATATTGAAGACATAAAAATGCTCATTGATACACCGGAAGACATTGCCGTTGCCTGTGACAGACAGGGTATTTCCCAAATTGAATATCTTTCTGTCTCCCATAAGGATCCCGACCATACGAGAGGCATGCGTATCGTGGAACCTTTGGGTTACGACTGTATTTCCGACAAAGGGACACCGGTTCCCTTCATCGCGCTGCCCGAGGTTATCGACGACATTAACGCCTGGAACGGTGACGGCCTGCATTACTATGAAGGTATTCTCCATTGCATTTCGATCCGCCGGACAGACTATGTTAAAATCGGAACTATAGAGATACACCTGATAAACAACAAAACCCATCGCGGCAACATGACCTTTTATGTAATATCGGACGGAGACAAAAAAGTTATTTACGCCTGCTGCGATGTGAAGCCGTTTGTCCCCAATCCTCTGTATTTTGATGCAGATATTTTAATAATCGGTCTTGTTTCTGACAACAGTATACTGAAAGACGGCTCGAATCTTGCTGATGCACCTTTCAAAGACGATATGTTCACCTTAGATGAGATTATGGAATTGAAACGCACCTACCGCATCAAACGCATTATTGTCACGCACATTGATGAGTATTGGGGCAAATCCTATGCGTATTACCGGGAGTTGGAAAAAAAACTGGACAATATATCTTTTGCCTATGATGGCATGGAAATTATCCTGTAGCCGCCGGCCAATCCGCCGTTCATGTACAATACTCAAACTTCGCAGGAGCAAAATGGCCTTCCGCCCGCTGGCAGAGCGGTGTCCCCGGGACGGAAAAGGAATGTTCACCAGTTCCTCTCGGGCTATGGACTTTGCGTATATCGATATTCTGAAAGAAAAACTCTCCCGTCCGGGCAAAGGGAAAGGATGTGTGAATGCCAGGTATACCTGCCCGGATGAAAGACTTATTTTACTGGAAGCCACAGAGGCTGTAATTGATCGCAAAAAAACACTTCAGAACAATTGCCTGTCCTGAAGTGTTTTATGAAGTGCAGGAAAAGAGACTTGAACTCTCATGGTATTGCTACCACACGGACCTGAACCGTGCGCGTCTGCCAATTCCGCCATTCCTGCGCGACAAAATGTATTTTATATGATTTGAGAGCAAATGTCAATATGAAAAAGCAAAAAATTTTATGCTTAAAAAAATCATGAAGTGGAAATAAACTTTTCACTTATCTAACTTGGAAAAAAATAAAAAAATCTATAAAAGTATCTTGACTTATTTCTCCTAAAATGATAATATACCTCTTGCAGCACGGAACACAAAGCTGTGCAGGCATGCGGAAGTGTCGGAACTGGCAGACGAGCAAGACTAAGGATCTTGTGGGCAATGCGCTCGTGTGGGTTCAAGTCCCATCTTCCGCACTAGTGTTTTAGGAGCGGGAAGCCTTGATTTTATTGAGGCTTTTCGCTTTTTTTATTGTAAAAAACGCGATGAAGTTTTGGCCACTTTTTTTGAGCTATCCCCTTTTCGGTTCTTATGCTTCTAAAGTCAAATTAATTTGCTTGGTTTAAAGCTTTCGTGCAAACACTCTATTAGCAGCATGTTTATGCGGGATTCCACCTGAGTTACAATCAAAAACATACTCAGAAGTGCTTTCAATATACCAATCGTGGTATAAGGTCAATAATTCGCCTGATTTCCATTGTTGAGAATGAGTTTCTTTTCCAGGCGGTCGCTTTATAAAAGGTTTTTCTACAAAACAATGCATTGCATTAATTCCATTGTTATTGGTGAAATCCTTATAATTTGTAAATATATCTTGTTTTAACTCGGGCTTTATATAATGTAACGCTCCACTTGAAAACAAAATATCATACTTTTGTTCTAAACGAAAATCCCAAATATTTGCCTTGAAAATGTCAACGAATACATTTGCTTTATCAGCCAGCCTTTTAGTTTTTTCTATCCCTGCATCTGAAATGTCAAATGCACTGACATAATAACCGCAGCGAGCAAAAAATACAGAATCTTTTCCTTCTCCACAACCTATATCAAGTAATTTCAATGGTTTTGTAGGCGGCAACATCTCCAATACTTTCAAACACATATCCGATGGTTTTATACCCCAATAGTATTCAACTTTTTTGTATGATTCTTCGTAATAAGAACGGGGATCAAAATTATGAGAATATCCCATTAATCTATCTATGCTTACATTTAATATTGAAGCAAGAGCAGGTAATAAAGATAAATCTGGTGTAGTTTGTTCGTTTTCCCATTTACTCACTGCTTGATATGAAATTCCAAGATGTTTCGCAAGTTCTTCTTGCGTTAAATTTTGCTCTTTTCGATACCGTAAAATATTTGATCCAATAACATTATTCATTAACTCACCTCCGATATTATATTATCATTTTACGAAAAGATAAAACAATAACTTTACTCTTTAGATTCGCGTACAATTCAACCTACATTTTAGTTGGATTATATAATTAATTCTCTGTACAGCTTATACGCCAAAGGAGAACTCCATACTTCAACTCCCCTGTAAAATAAGCATTCTTAGACTTAATTTTAATAGAATTATAAATCAGATTTGAATGTAATAACACCTCTATTACTTTTTGGTATTAATTTTGTAAGCTTTTCATTTCCCGGTAATTAAATATGAATTTACGATACATTTATCGAATTAATGTACCACCTTAATTACATAGGACATATAAAGTTTTCTAAAAACAAAACCGGATAAAGTAATCAGCAATTGTTACTTCATCCGGTTATTTCTTATTTGTTTATACAGTCGGGCAGACATAGGGTTAACCCCTCACAGATTCATTCGTGCATATCTGGAAGTTGTAAGGTAGAGATAATCCACCTTCCATCTATTACCAAATTCCTTTTCCGTCACCAAAAAGTATTGCTTTTATATTTTTATCGATTTCAACATTGCTTAATTCCTGCTGCACAAGCGGTTGAATCACTTCCCTGCTTTCCCTTGTGTGTGGAAGTTCCGATGCAAGCCCATTCGCTTTATCCTTTCTCCCCATTTTTAAATATAAGAAACATAATGTCGCACGCATAGTCGCTTTTTGCCTCTCATTGCTTGACAAAGGCAATCCTCTTTCCATTAGTTCAATAGCTTCATTCGTATTTCCTTTCAATGCCAATGTACTTGCCAATCCAAGAATCATACCAGGTTTATTGGGATATATTAGTAATGCATCTCTGTATGTTTTCTCAGCCGAATCATAATCTCCGCATCGTTGATATGCAACAGCCTTTTTATGAATATTGAGACGTGTTTCCTCTGCTCGTATGGTATCCATGCCAATAAGTAAATCGACACTTGTTTCAAATATGTTAGCTAATGCCGGCAAAAAAGTGATATCCGGGTAGGAATCCCCTCGTTCCCATTTTGAAAGATATAACCTATCTTATTTCTGTTATTTTTGTGAATAAGGTCTCCATTTTTTTGTAATCACAAATAAACGAATCAATACTGGCCTCCACCATTTCTTTCTCACTAATGACAGCAAAATGCAGAATATAACCTGATTCGTATGCTAATTGCCGTATTAATTCCCTCTGGGTTCTCCCATTTCCTTCTCTAAACGGATGGAGTGCATTTATTTCCGAAAAATAATAGGCTGCTTTTTCAACAAATTTCTCTTTGGGGAGTCGCTTTAAATAATCATCATTCTGTAATTTTCTAAATAGTTCACTTGCCTGCATTTCAATGAATTGTACTTTGCAAAACATATTCGATTTTGCAATATCAACTGTACGGATTTTTCCAGCCCAGGAATATATATCTTGAAATATATATTTGTGAATATTTCGCAAGTGCTCAAAATCAAATTTACCTGTTACTGGTTTCTCCAGCAAATCCATTAATCGAAGCATTGTCAATTTCCGTTCTGCTTCGCGAAGCTTATCACTGTCATGAATGTTCAATTTGTTAATCAAAACATCTGAATTAGGATAGCAGTAGATTTTATCACTCATTTAGCACTCCTTATAGTTCTCCAAAATCTGCTGCCTGATAGCGTCCTTGTCCTTAGTTTTCTGATATTCTTTCAACAATTTTATATCTTCCCTGTCTAGCGGCATTTGTTCCATTCCCATGGAAGCACTGACTTCGGAAACCTGTTCTTCGGATGTGTATATACGTGGAATTTTTATTTCAAAAGGAATACTTTTTGTTAATATAATTTGTTTTAATAACATATTGACAACTGATGACAAATTAGTTCCAAGTTCTTCAAGAATAACACTGGCCTGTTCCTTATCTTTAGTATCAGTACGCACCTGTAAAAATGTTTTCTCCATAAAAACACCTCCTGATATAGTCAAATAATAATTGAATTCTATATATATATTAAGTATATCATTTCGTAGTGACATTATCAATACATTTTGAGTATTAGTAAAAAAATCAAATAAAGGCACGGTAAGTGTTAGTTATGGTTTCATATCCTTAACTGTGGGAATCACCTCGTTCCCATTTTGAAACACTTTGTGCTGTAATCCCTAAATATTCAGCAACATCCTCTTGTGTTAGATTTTTCAACAATCGATACTTTTTTAAATTTTCCGATAAATATAACATATTCTCCTCCTAATGATTTATTATAATAATATCATATCATGAGAACATTTATATTCAATGGCGCTGAAGTTGTTCTTAATGCAACTATCTATCAATCTTATTTCCCTGTAACTGGTAACAACAAAATAAACAATACCCCTTTTACTCATAATTCAATCCTGTCATAAATCATGCCCCTGGTTGTCCATTGCTCGCATATCTGCGACCCCGAAATAATGATTTTATTATCTTCAAACCGCAGGACCGTAGGCAGCCAGTCTACATAAAACTCATTGCATTTTTTTGGTAAGAGCGTTCGCATTTGTCCTGTTGGATCGGTAATGGAAAGGCCATCAACGCGTATTATATAGCCCAGTGCTTCATTTTTATAGATACCACTTTGCGAAAAAGCAATGGGGCTTGGTTTACGTTCGATACCTAAAAAAGAAAGTATCTCATCCTCCAGGAAGGTCCAGTTTCCATTAGATATTTCAAGAGATATTTTATTTGTCTTACATGAATGGAACAACGAATTTGCCATATTAGCATAATCCCGCAGGAACTGCTTAAAACCTTCTGCCCCTTCCGGCTTACCTGAATAGTATGGTTGGTCTTTGTCTCTATTCCATATGTAATCCAAGTATGAAGTACCCCTATCTTTTTCAAGATATTCGATTGTCGCCTCGGTGTTTTCCCTGTAAAAGAAAATCAGACATGGGTTTAAAGGCTGTATAATATCTTCCATTTGGCTGATAAAGCTTTGCAGTTCTTGATAATTCTTATTTTTAAATAAAAACATGAATATCTGGAACTGGAAGATCGCACTATCTATAATATAGACTTTCTCCCGATCCTCCATAGCTTTTTCAGTAAAAAGCTCCCATTTTTCCAAAGCAAATTTTTGGTATACATCAAGAGGATAGTTCCAAACGTCAAACTCTGTCAAAGCCCGGTAAGCGTTCCCGCTGATCCTATCTTTATAGCTCCATTGTATTTCGGGCAGGTGTATCCCTACAGTACTCTTTCTAAACACAGCGATACTCTTAAGAATAGCAGCTGTTTCAGGATACGTTTTTATGAACTTATCAAATTCTCCGTAAGTCATACCAACCTCATCAAAAAATAGTACCGGATGAGGCATGGCTACTTCATGTATCCACTCCGTATTAATTTTATTGCGCTCAAGTTGTATCTGTATAAACCGGGAATTTGTAGTTTTACCTGTAGAAGGCATACCCTCCAACAGGATTAGTTGCGATCCAATCATCCTTACTCCCCTCATAAAATAAAATACATATAATATCCTGTCCGCTTTCTAAACAAAAATCAATTTAAAAACAACAATCTGTCCAGTCCAGGATAATTTCAAACATAATTGATATAGAGGTCAGAGGATAGTCTGATATTTTCCTTCAGAAATAGACTTCCACGGTCTGCGTGTAGTTCCTTATAAACTGACCTAATCCTTCCTATAAATATACAAAATGACCACATGCGCTCAGAGTTAGTATTTCTACTTGGCCGTTTTCTTCTTTAAATGGAAGAAAAATTGTATAAGTAACGCCACTGCAGGCTCTTGCTCAGAAGGTTTTTTCGACAGATTTTTAAATCTATTCGTTTCCATATTAAATATAACAAATTGAGATAGCAATTTCTATAAATTTTAACAAGAATCCTGTTTTATAAAAGTTTATTTTTATTACTTGGAGTTTACTTTCGCTTTTCCGGACATCAGAAAAGGCTTTTGGATATCCGCTATCCAAAAGCCTTTCTTTATCAAGTGCAGGAAAAGAGACTTGAACTCTCATGGTATTGCTACCACACGGACCTGAACCGTGCGCGTCTGCCAATTCCGCCATTCCTGCGCGACAAAATGTATTTTATATGATCTGAGAATAAATGTCAATACTTTAAAATAATTTTTTATGATACTCCCGTTTCCGGGCTTTCAAAACAAGGTAAAAAAGAAAGAAAAAAAGCCAAAATAATTGATTGCCAACACTACCGTAACCTGTTATAACAAAGACATACCCTGTCCATTTTTACGGAAAGAGAAGGCGGGGAAAACACAAAATAATTTATGAAAGGAGCACCCAGATGAACGTGATGCATTCAGAATGGAGCGGACGGATTAAACACTGGATCCGTACGCTGAAAGATGATTTTTATGAACCCCTGGGAGAATTCCGATGGGAAGCAGGCAGGACAATGGAGCATCTTAGTCCCGAAGAGGCTGCCGGTATGGCCTTTACACCGGTGCAGGCCGGTTTTACATGGGGCAATACCTACGAGTACTGCTGGTTCCGAAGCCGTATTGAGCTGCCCCCGGAAGCGGAGGGAAAACGGATTGTAATGAACCTGAAGCCGGGCGGAGAGTCCACCCTGTTCATAAACGGACAGTCCTTCGGAACCTACCGCGCGGATTGGGTCAGCGAGCCCCATCACTATATGGAAGATAATACACTGGCGAGAGAAGGAAAAGCCGGAAACAGCTATGAGGTGCTCATGGAAACCTATGCCGGACATTATTATCCGGAATGCGCCGACGGCGGCTGTGCTACCGGGCCGGTCCTTCCCGGAGCGTTTACGGATCCGCTTCCGGAAGGCGCCAGAAGGACTTTGGGCAGCTGTACCTACGGGATATGGGATGAAGATGCCTATCAGCTGTATATGGACGTGGATACGCTGCATAAGCTTCTGCAGACCCTGGATGAGACTTCCCTTCGTGCTGCCAAGGTTGCAAAGGCTCTGGAGCAATTCACTCTTATAGTGGATTTTGAACAGGAAAAAGAAAAACGATCGGCCGGCTACCGGGCGGCCAGAGAAGCACTTAGGCCTGCCATGGAAGCGGTAAACGGTTCCACCATGCCTGTTTTCTATGCGGTTGGGAATGCTCACCTGGATCTGGCCTGGCTGTGGCCTATGGCGGAAACGCACCGCAAAACAGAAAGAACCTTTGCCGCCCAGCTTCGTCTGCTGGAGGAATATCCGGAATATAAATTTATCCAGAGCCAGCCCGCTTCTTATGAAATGTGCCGGACCTATTATCCGGAGTTGTTTGAACGGATCAAAGAAGCCATCCGGGGCGGCCAGTGGATTGCCGACGGCGCCATGTGGGTGGAGCCGGATACCAATATGACAAGCGGGGAATCCCTTATCCGCCAGCTGATTCACGGAAAGCGTTATTATAAGGAGGAGCTGGGTGTGGACAGCCAGGTACTCTGGCTGCCGGATACCTTCGGCTATACCGCCGCTCTTCCTCAGATTCTCCGTGGCTGCGGGGTAAAATATCTGGCTACCCAGAAAATTTTCTGGTCCTATAATGAGGGAGATCAGTTCCCTTACCACTATTTTACCTGGGAAGGGATGGACGGATCCCGTGTGGACTCCTTCCTGCCCACAAGTTATACCTACCGCACGGATCCCAAAGAGATCAATGAGGTATGGAAAAACCGTACACAGGTACAGGATCTGGATGCCTTCCTGCTGCCCTTCGGTTACGGGGACGGCGGCGGCGGCCCGTCCAGGGATTACGTGGAATATGCCCTCCGTCAGAAAGACCTGGAAGGCGGCGTAAAGGTTAAAATGGAAGGCCCCAGAGAGTTCTTCGAAGAAATGGAGGAACAGGGCGGCCCTGCGCATACCTATGTAGGCGAGCTGTATTTCAGCGCACACAGAGGGACCTATACCTCCCAGGCCATGGTAAAGAAAAACAACCGCAAGAGTGAACTTGCCCTGCGGGAAATGGAAATGTGGAGCTGTCTGGCTGAAATGAAAGGATGGGAATACCCTCTTGCCGAAGCGGACGCCCTCTGGAAGAAGCTGCTGCTTCACCAGTTCCATGACATACTGCCCGGCTCCTCCATCGCCAGGGTGTACACGGAAGCGGAACAGGCCTTTGAAGAAATTTTCCGTGATACCTCCCGCATCACCGCAGATGCTGCCAACAGTCTGCTTATCGATCAGAGCGGCGATGCCGTTACCGTATTTAATTCCTTAAGCTTTGACCGGAAGGCCCTTGTGACCCTTTCCCCCGCCTTCGCGGACGGCGCATGTACGGCGGAAGGTCTTTCCGTTCCCACCCAGGCTGCGGAAAACGGCGTAAAAGCCCTGGTGGAGCTTCCTTCCTGCGGCGCGGTAACCCTGGTTCCCTGCACAACGCAGACCGCTTGTGAAGGCGCCCGTATCGAAAAAACAGAGGAAGGCTTTGTTCTGGAAAATGAAATAGTAAAAGCTGTTATAAACCTGCGCGGTGAAGTAACCTCTTTCCGGGTAAAGGAAACCGGACGGGAATTTGCCGCCGCACCTATGAACTGTTTCCA
Source organism: uncultured Lachnospiraceae bacterium (assembly GCA_900548905.1). GTDB lineage: Bacteria > Bacillota > Clostridia > Lachnospirales > Lachnospiraceae > Eisenbergiella. The sequence goes on from URMK01000039.1 coordinate 26,929, forward strand.
TTTGTATAAGGATGTTCCCCGGCTCTTTGACGCCTGGGATATTGATTCCAATTATATCGACCAGGAAGTGGAAGGCGCCCGTGATATCACCGTGGAGATCCTGTCCCAGGGACTGGAGGTCGTGCTGCGGGTTACCGGCAGAATCAGCGAATCCACTTATACGCAGCATATCCGTCTGGCGGCAGACAGCAGACGTCTGGTATTTGATACCCAGGCGGACTGGAAGGAGCTTCACCGCCTGTGGAAGGTCGCTTTCCCGGTTGCCGTATATACGGAAAACGGCATTAATGAAATGCAGTTCGGTTATGTCGAAAGGCCGGCCCACCGTTCGAAAGCTTATGACAAGGATCGTTTCGAGGTCTGCAACCACCGCTACAGCGCTCTTTGTGATGCGGCCCACGGTGCTGCCGTACTCAATGACTGTAAATACGGTATCAGCATGAACGGAAACCGCCTGGAGCTGACACTGCTGAGAGCCCCTTCCGCACCGGAAATGCGCGCGGATAACAGGGTACATACCTTCACCTACGCGTTTACCGCCTGGGAAGGCAGTTTTGCAGACTGTGATGTGGTACGGCAGGGCTATGAACTGAATGTACCGGCTCTTGTTATGCCGGGAAGCACCGGCCGTTTCAGCCAGATCCAGATCGACAGGGAAAATATCCTTCTGGATACCATGAAGCCTGCGGAAGACGGAAGCGGGGATATCATCCTTCGTCTGTATGAATCCAAAAAAGCGGCGGTTCCCGCCCGGATCCATACAGAATTCCAGGGGTACCGCCCTTATCTGTGCGACATGCTTGAAAACATTGCGGAAGAAGTCCCTTCCGAAAACGGGGATATCCAACTCTCCTTCCGGGCCTTTGAAGTAAAGACCATCCGCCTGGTAAAAAACTGACCTATACCGTTCCGGCCTCAGTCTAAGGAACGTATCTGAAGCTTACAGACATAGCAACGGGGAGAAAAATCTTCTCCCCGTTCTTATCTTTTCTTCTTTTTATTCCATTTCCGTCTCTTCTTCTCCCCGGATGGTCAGAAGCAGTCCTTTTCCCAGATATCCCGCATCGGCGGTATACTGTAAGATTCCTTCTGTCAGGCTGTCCCTGGCTCCCATATGGATATGGCCTGCCAGAACTGCTTTCACCGGCCCTGCGTCTGCCAGGACCAGATTCATATACTCCTGGGAAACCTCATTGGGATAAATCCCGCCAAGGACACCTTTCCCCAGAAGAACCGGATTCTGCCAGAGCCGGGCGGCTTCTTCCACCAGCCGATCCGTTGCGAAAGGGATATGCTGGAGGACAATCACAGGCTTTCCCCGTTCTATCGCGCTTTTTACCGTATCCAGCGCCGCCGGGTCAATCTGGTTGCTGCTGTTATCCACTCCCAGAAGCACCAGCTCCTCATTTTCCAACAGCTGTGCTGCCGGCGTTCCATGCATCCAGGGCGCCAGGGCGGTCAGGTATTCCTGTCTGCCTTTGTCCGTCATATATTCCCAGGGATAGGTCCAGTCATGATTCCCCGGCACATAAAGGTACGGCATCTCCAGCGTTTCCAGATTTTCTTCCAAAAAAGCCAGATTCGCCCGGGAGGGGAAATCAATAATATCCCCTCCCAGCAGCAGGCCGTCCACCTGCTGTTCATTGGCATAAGCCATCCACGCCGGAAAAACCTCCTCCGGCGTCCGTCCCCAGGCATCCTTAAAAAGCGTATCTTGGCGGGGAATGGCATTATCCAGCTGCTGCTGCGTTTCCTCCCCGTCCAGACAGATAATGTGGGTATCCGAAAGAAACAGATAGTTGTATTCCTTTTCCAGTCCCGGTATCACCACGGTCTGTTCCTCTACCAGAAGTGCGGCTTCCGCTCCTGCCTGCGGTGCCTGTCCCGGCTCCGTCTGTGCCGTCAAATCTCTGTCAGATGCTTCCCCCTGCTGTTTTGTTTCTTCCTTCGCGTTCTCTCCCTCCGGTCCTTCCCCCGGCACTGTTTCTTCTACCGGTCCTTCCCCCGGCGCCTCTTCCGCTGTTTTTTCGTCTTTTTCCGGATAGCCCTTTTCCTGGTTTTCCTCTTTGGAGGCCTGCTGTCCGGAAGCTTCTTCTTCCGGTACATCGTCCTGTCCTCCGATGGCTTCTGCAGGCATACTTTCCGCGGCAGCGGCTTCTTCCCCGCCCGGAACCGGATCCGTTACCGTCTGTGTCTCCTCCTGCGCCCCGGTCTCTTCCCCGGGAACTACAGTCTGCGGCCGCTTTCCGCAACCCGCGGTCAACAGCACCGCCAGGATAACGGCAATTGCCAATCCCTTCTTTCTTCTCAATTTATCTCTCCTTTGCCGTTCTTCTTTTTTTCCCTTCCGGAGCCGGAAACAGCCTCTGCCCTTTTCTCCTTATTCAGGCCGCCTCCCGTATGGGAAATGCGGCTGTTCAGAAAGCTGGCCCGCATCACGGAATCCTCACCGAACCTGGCCCGGATACTGTCAATCGCCTTGTCGCATTTTTCCAGCTTATCATATTTTCCCTGGTCAAAAAGATTATACTGCCTGTATTCTTCATAGCTGACCCGCGATGTGGAAACGCCTATCAGCCGGAGCGGCCTTCCGTCCCACAGTTCGTCATAAAGCCTGCAGGCTGCCGCATAGATTTCTTCCGTAACATCCGTAGCGCTGATCAGCTGCATCTGCCTGTTGCGGTTTACAAAATCCGAACTTCTGAGCGTAATGCTCACACAGCTGATTTTGGCCTGATCCGCCCGCAGGCGCATGCCTACGGTCTCACTCAGGGACAACAGGATCTGCCTGGCATACTCCACATCGGTAACATTCACAGGCGTGGTCATACTGTTCCCATAGACCTTATTGCCTTCCCGGGCTACCGGTGTTTCTTCCATGGAAGGCTTCTTTTCCATGGAAGGCTTCTCTTCCATGGAATTCTCTTCTTCCCGTCCCCATGCATAGTTCCAGATAACTTCCCCATGCTTTTTCATATGCGCCTTCAGCGTATTGACATCCGTCCGTGCCAAATCCCCTATGGTGTATATTCCCAGGCTGTGCAGCTTATCCGCCGCGGCTTTTCCCACCAGGAACAGCCGCTCCACGGGAAGCGGCCACATCTTTTCTTCGATTTCCTCCGGGAAAAGAGTATGCACCAGATCCGGTTTTTTGAAATCTCCGGCCATTTTGGCCAGCAGCCGGTTGGAGGAAACCCCGATATTCACCGTAAACTTAAGTTCTTCCTTTATTATATCCTTCAGTTTATGGGCGAATACCACCGGATCCCCATAAAGCATTTCATATCCCGTGAAATCAGCCCAGGCCTCATCAATACTGTACTGTACCACCTGATCGGAATATCGCTTCAAAAGTGCGATCAGGGCTTTGGATTTTTCCACATAAACAGGAAAATCCGGAGGAATGATTATGAGGTTCGGACATTTCTTCCTGGCCGCTACGATAGGTTCTCCGGTCTGGATCCCGTATTTCTTGGCAGGCGTGCTTTTGGCAAGCACAATTCCATGGCGGGTCTCCTGATCGCCCCCTACAATGGAAGGCACCGTACGCAGATCCGTCTTTTCCCCGAGAACCTCCGTACGGTAAGCCGCACTCCAGCTTAAAAAGGCGCTGTTTACATCGATATGGAAAATAATTGTTCTCGATTCCATCCGCATCACACTACTTTTCGTATTTCTTCATGAACGCAAGCGCTGTCGCCCGGTATCGCTCCGGTTCCACCAGATTGGAGGTGGCGTGGGCCGCGTCGGGCACAATGAGCAGCTCTTTGGGAGAGGCACAAACGGAATAATTATCCAGTGTCATCTGTGTGGGAACAAATTTGTCCTTCCCCCCATGGATAAACAGCACTGGAATCTTACATGTTTTCAGGACCTCCAGTGTGGAGGCATCTTTATAGCCAAAACCCGCCTTGTGTTTCACCACCATTTTCGTCAGGTTCATCAGCGGGAAAGAAGGCATTCCGAACTGGATATGCAGGACATGGCGGAAGATATCATATGGGCTTGTAAAGCCGCAGTCCGCAATGATTCCCCTCACATTGCCCGGAAGATCGAGCCCCGCCGCCATCAGTACCGTGGAACAGCCCATGGATATTCCGGACAGATACAGATTGCAGCCGCTGCCGAAACGGCGCACCGCATAATCCGCCCACATTTTACAATCATACCGTTCTTTTACCCCAAAACAGATATATCTGCCTTCGCTGTCCGCATGGCTTCTCTGATGGGGTACCAGCAAATGATATCCCTGTTCGTGGTAGAACCGGTACAGGCAGGAGAAATCCGAATAACCGTCACACCGGTAGCCATGCATAAGCAGAAGCACGTTCCGGCTTTCTTTTTCTGCAGGAAGCAGATAGGCGGACAGCTTCAGCCCGTCATAGCTGGTAAGCGTTATCTTTTCCGGATCCTGCTCCTTAAACCAACGCACCCCTTCTTCCATTTTATCCCGGAAACAGTCAAACGAAAGCCCTTCCCCTTCTTTGGGCGCCGCTGCCGCCTTCTTTTGTTTCTTCTTCTTTTTTTTCTCCACTCTGACAACCGCATAATGAAAGAAAAATGCCACACTGCCGGCCAATATAGTCACCGGCAGCATAACCGCCGCTGCAATTATGCCTGCTTTTTTTCTGTTCAAGCTTATCTGCCTCCTTTTATATTACCATAGTAACTGTCTATACAGGGTAACACCCGTCCTGCGATCCGCGCCGTAAATGCACAGCCTGAACGGTTACGCCGCACGACACATTTTTCAGGCCGCCTCTGGTATTCAGTTTAACACTATGCTAAAATGCTTGCAAGACAGGAAGCATTCCGAAACAAAAAGTTTGCTGCAGACCTGCCTGAACTGTTATGAAAGTTTCCCTGCCGGGGATGCAGGTATCCCAATCAGAAAGGAAATACAAGATGGTACATTTGAAAACAGACGAAATGAAATATATAGAACCGCTCTTCAGAAACTGGGAGGAAACCATGATCTGGTCCTGCCTGCAGGGCGTCATGGGGCAGGCCTGGGCGGACTGTCTGCCGGAACCGAAAAGTGCGCGGATCCTTACCGGAGATTTTTGTTTTCTGGCAGGACAGCCGGACAAAAAGCTGGTATGCGAATTTCCTTCTTCTTTTTCCGCCCCTTTTCTTCTTATCGTGCCGCGTGAGGAAAGCTGGTGTGAATGGATTGAAGCCTGTTATCCGGATACTTATGAAAAGTTTTACCGGTATGCCCTGAAAAAAGAAAAGGATATTTTTGACCGCAGCCTTCTGGAAAGCTATATCCAAAGGCTTCCGCAAGGATATGAACTCAGGATGATAGATAGGGAATTATATCCCCATATCTTATCCGGGGAATGGTCCCGGGACCTGTGTTCCCAATTCCGGGACAGCGCCTGCTATGAACAGCTGGGTCTGGGTTTTGCCGCCCTGAAGGACGGGGAAATCGCCGGAGGCGCATCTTCCTATACCGTATATAACGGGGGCATCGAAATAGAAATTGATGTAAAGGAGGAGCACCGGAGAAAAGGGATCGCCAGAGCCTGCGCCGCCCGCCTCATCCTGGAGTGTCTGGACCGTGGGCTTTATCCCAGCTGGGATGCCGCAAACCCGGAATCTCTGCATCTGGCGGAAACACTTGGTTATCATTCCGGCGGTTCCTATATTTCCTATGAAATCAATTTTGTCAAGGGGACAGAAAAACGGAATGCCGGAAATAGGAAGGAGGGTGCGGACGTATGAGAACGGATATTATCCATTATCTGGAAGAGGAGATAAAAAGGCGCTGTGAAAAAGAGTCCAATTTCTTTGGAATGGGAGGTTATCATCATATCCGGGCCGTTGTAAAAAACGCGGTACAGCTGGCCGGGATATATGGTGCGGATGTAGAAGTGGTAACAATAGCCGCATGGCTGCACGATGCTGCCTCCATAACCGATTATGCGCTCTATGAGAATCATCACATCCATGGAGCGGAAATGGCGGGCGATTTGCTGAAAGGATTTGGCTACGAGGATAAAAAACGGCGCAGCTTTTAAGGTGACAAATCCTTTTGCTGCGCCGTCTTTTCCTATATCCGATTAGCTCTTAGATTTCATTCCCGGGGAATTTGGGGATTCCGTCGAAACCAGCCTGCAGGTCCGCATCGGAAGGAATATAATCGCTCATCTGTCCGTTATGGAATTTTTCATAAGCGACCATATCGAAATATCCGGTTCCGGTCAGGCCGAATACGATAGTCTTTTCTTCCCCGGTTTCCTTGCATTTCATGGCTTCGTCGATAGCTACGCGGATTGCATGGCTGCTCTCCGGCGCGGGAAGAATGCCTTCCACTCTGGCGAACTGCTCTGCCGCCTGGAATACGGCGGTCTGCTCCACGCTGCGCGCCTCGATAAGGCCGTCATCATAAAGCTGGGAAAGGATAGAACTCATGCCGTGGTAACGAAGGCCGCCGGCATGGTTGGCGGAAGGAATGAAGCCGCTTCCAAGGGTGTACATCTTAGCCAGCGGGCATACCTTACCGGTATCACAGAAGTCGTATACATATTTGCCTCTGGTAAGGCTGGGACAGGATGCGGGTTCCACGGCAATGAACTTATAATCCTTTTCTCCCCTGAGAACTTCTCCCATGAACGGGGAAATCAATCCTCCCAAATTGGATCCGCCGCCGGCACATCCGATGATAACATCCGGAACAATGTCGTATTTATCAAGAGCCGCTTTGGTTTCCAGGCCGATTACCGTCTGATGGAGCAGCACCTGGGAAAGGACACTTCCCAATACATAGCGGTAACCTTCCTGGCCGGTCGCCGCCTCCACCGCTTCCGAAATCGCACAGCCGAGACTGCCTGTGGTTCCGGGATGCTCCTGCAGGATTTTTCTTCCCACTTCCGTGAACTCGGAGGGAGAAGGGGTAACCTTGGCCCCGTAGGTGCGCATCACCTCACGGCGGAAGGGCTTCTGCTCATAGGATACCTTTACCATATATACCTGGCAGTCCAGATCGAAATAGGAGCAGGCCATGGACAGCGCGGTTCCCCACTGTCCTGCGCCTGTTTCCGTGGTAACCCCCTTAAGCCCCTGCTGCTTTGCATAATAGGCCTGTGCAATGGCAGAATTGAGCTTATGGCTTCCGCTGGTGTTGTTGCCTTCAAACTTATAATAGATTTTTGCAGGTGTCTGCAGCTTTTCTTCCAGGCAGTATGCCCTTACCAGGGGGGAAGGACGGTACATTTTATAAAATTTCCTAATTTCATCCGGGATGTCGATATAGGCATCCGTATCATTCAGCTCCTGTTTTACCAGCTCATCACAGAAAACGGGCTGCAGTTCTTCAAAGGTCATGGGCTGCAGCGTGCCGGGATTCAGAAGCGGGGCCGGCTTGTTTTTCATATCGGCCCTCACGTTATACCACCGCCTGGGCATCTCCGATTCTTCCAGATAGATTTTGTAGGGAATTTCTTTGTTTGCCATAGCTTTTTTTCTCCTTTTCCTATTCTCTGATAACAGCTTAAACAACAGATTCCGCATCCTGCGGTTTGTTTTTTCGTTTGTAACTGTTCCGTATCTTCCCAGTTACCTCTGTTCAAACAAAAACCGCCTCAAGCTATCCCACTGGGAATACTTGAGGCGGTAATAATCCTGTTATTATCGCGGTACCACTCAAATTGACATTACGTCCACTCTTTCCATACAACCGGAAGCAGTATCCGATTCGTATGCATGCACCATTATGCACGCCGGGTTGATAACGGGTCCGGATTCCCGCCGGCGCCTACTTGATTCAGGCCGGCCTCAAAAGTCCATTCAGCATAAGTTCCTATACCGCATTTCCACCATCTGCGGCTCTCTGCTATATTTCCTGATGCTTACTACTCTTTCTCACAGGTTTATTTTTTCTGTTATTAATTAACTTATAGCAAATTACAAAATATGTCAATAGGTAAATTTAACTTATTGCCCGGAACCGGTAAAAGTTCAGGCGGCCCCTTGTGTCCTGTGCCCTCCCCTGCGTCCCCTCCCCTGCTTTCCCCGGGACGGCGGTGCTGCAAGGTTCCTTCCAGTGGCCGCTTTCGCTCGGCCAAAAACGCAGCAGTACTAACGCCGCAAAGGACGCAGCGTAAGGACTGGCGTTTTTAGACGCCCCTTCCAGGAATCCTTGCAGCACCGCCGCCCCGGGGAAGCAGGGGAAGGCACGCAGGGGAGGGCACAGGACACAAGGGGCCGCCTGAACTTTTACCGGAACTGTTACAAATCACGGCCTCTCTGTGGTTTCTTACTCTTCCACCGGGATATGAAGGCTCTTACCGGCCTCGGCCATAAGACAGCTTCTGCCGAAGGCCATCTTCATCCGGGCCGCCGCCAGTGTCCCGGTACAGTGCAGGGGAACCAGGAAGGAGATTCCATAGCGCTTCAGGCCTTCTATGACCGCGTTTACCCTCTCCTCCCCGCAGCCCCGCAGATGCATGCCTGCCAGAAGGAAACAGCACGTTTCTCCGGGAAAAGAGGTCCGCACCTTTTCCATACAGCTGAGGATGCCCGCATGGGCACAGCCGGCAAAAACTGCCAGCCCCCGGGCCGTACGAAGGATTAAAAGCTGTTCATCCTCCATACGGTCAGGTACGAAACGTCCGTCCCTGCGGATGCGGAACGGATTATCCGCTGCGGCCTCCTCCGGCACGGTGGGGGAAATATCTCCAAGCACATAAATATCCGGAAAAATTTCCTCTTTTTCTGCGGTAAAGGTAAGCGTTCCGGCCATCCGGCAGGACTCTCTTTCTTCCCGCCAGGGAATGCCGATGCAGCGTGCCTGACCGGCTTTATCCAGGCACCATTTATCCTCCAGGGCTTTTTCTCTCAGGAACACCGGACAGTCTGGTCCTACAGGTAATTCCGGCAGCCCACCCGTATGATCGTAATGGCCGTGGCTGAGAACAATACCGTCAAGGCCCTCCAGGCTGACCCCCAGCCTCCCGGCATTGCGTACATAAACATCGCTCTGTCCCGTATCAAATAAAAGCCGCCTCGCCCCGGTTTCCACCAGGACAGAAAGTCCGTGTTCCGCCAGAAGCCCCCGCCGGCTTACCGTATTTTCCGTTAAAATCGTAATTTTCACAGCTGCTCCCCCTTCACTTACCCGTGAAACAGCCCGCGTCCCGGCACAGCGGCAGGCGGCGTGAGCGGCAAATTGTCTTATCCGATTCCATTATAAACAAAGCCAAGGATCAGAACCAATATCGTCAGCGGCACATAAATATACTTCGCTGCAAAACCAAAAGCTTCCGACAGCTTTCCCTTATGTCCTTTTTCCATTTCCTCCCGTATCCGTGGATAGCCCAGAACATAATAAACGGAAACCGCACCCAGCACAGCCCCCAACGGCACAATGCCGATGGAAACGGCATCCAGCCACTTACCCGTCCGGCTTTCTTCCTCCAGGAACAGCCCCACCAGAAAGGTAATTCCTCCCACAAGCAGCGTGGCCATAATACGGGAAATGGAAAACTGTGTCTGCCAGCTTTCAATCACCGCTTCAAACATGTTGATGAGAGAAGTGATCCCCGCAAAGGTTACCGAAAGGAAGAAAAACACGGCAAAGAGCCGTCCCGCAGGCATCTGGCTGAATACGCCGGGCAGGGTGATAAAGATAAGGGACGGCCCGCTTCCCGCATCAATCCCGAAAGCAAACACCGCAGGCATAATCGCCAGCCCCGAAAGCAGGGCCGCCAGCGTATCAAAAACAGCCGTCCGTATGGAAGCCCCCGGGATATCCACCCTGTCATCCAGATACGCACCATAGACTATCATGCCGGAACCGGTAATCGAAAGGGAGAAAAAGGCCTGCCCCATAGCCATCACCCATGTATCCACCCGAAGCAGCGCCTCCCATCTGGGCACAAGCAGGAACTCATAACCTTCCGACGCACCCGGGAGAAAAGCCACCCGCACCGCCAGAATCACAAACAGAAGGAAAAACAAAGGCATCATAACCTTGCTCACCTTCTCAATCCCTTTTGTCACTCCCGTGAGCAGGATAAGGGAAACTGCCGCAACAATAAGCAAATGCCAGGGTACGCTTCCGAACGCCCCGGCAGCCTCGGCAAAATATTGTGCCGCATCCTTTTCAAAAAGGCTTCCCGTAACAGCCCCCGCAAGGGAACGGAGCACCCAGCCCAGGACTACGGAATAGCCGATAGCAATTCCCAGGGAGCCAAGCAAAGGGAACCATCCCAGAACCTTCCCCGCTTTCTCCTTCTTCCGAATCGCAAAACAGTACCCATAAGCCCCAATCGTACCTGTCCTCGCTTTTCTGCCGACGGCAAATTCCGCCGACAGCCCCACCCAGCCGAACAGAAAAATAAATAAAAGATAGGGAATCAAAAAGGCGGCGCCCCCATATTGTCCCAGCCGGTAAGGAAACATCCAAATATTCCCCAGTCCCACCGCCGAGCCAACACAGGCAATCACAAAGCCTACCGTTGATGTAAAATTCCCGTTCTTGTGTTGTCCGTTACCCATGAAAACCTCCATACCTTTTTCTTTAGACACTAACTATGTAAGACACTTTTGCAGGACAGCTTTTACCTTATCCACCTCAATAGGTTTGACCAGATGCCCGTTCATCCCGCTTTCCATGGACTTCTTCATATCCTCGCTGAACGCATTGGCGCTCATGGCTATTATGGGCACCCGGATGCTGTCCTCTTTTCCGGCGATCCGGATGGCTCTTGTAGCCTGCAGCCCATCCATGACAGGCATTTTTATATCCATCAGGATACCGTCATAGTAATGTACGGGAGCCTTTATGAACATATCCACGGCTTCTTTCCCGTTAACGGCCTCTTCGGTCATAAATCCCCACTGGCCGAGCAATGTTACCGCTATTTCCCTGTTTATTTCGTTGTCCTCCACCACAAGAAGCCTTTTTCCCGTGAAATCACGCCCGTCATCCGTTTCCTGCTCCTGTGCCGCCTCCGCTTCCGGCTCCGCATAGGGCAGGGTAAGGGTGAAATGGAAACAGGCTCCCTGTCCCGGTTCGCTTTCCACCTCCAGCTTGCCTCCCATGATCTGCACAAGCCGCGCCGATATAGACAGGCCCAGGCCGGTACCGCCGTAGCGGGATGCGGTGCTTTTATCCTCCTGCTCAAACGCGTTGAATATAGTTGTCTGTTTTTCCCTGCTGATGCCCACGCCGTCGTCTTTCACGCCAAAGCGGAACACCGCTTTCGTTTCTCCGGCCTCCAGCTGTTCCATTGTGAAGGTCACATGGCCGCCCACCGGGGTAAACTTCACCGCGTTGCCCAGGATGTTGATCAGCACCTGGTTTAAGCGGAGTTCATCTGCCAGTACCTCTTTTTCCCCGCAGCAGCAGTCCTTTACCGCAAAAATGATTCCCTTCGCCTGGGCCTGGGGGCCGATGAGCACGCCCAGGCCGTTAACCATGCGGTGCAGATTCATCCTCTGTATGTTCAACTCCACTTTTCCGCTCTCAATGCGGGACATGTCCAGAATATCATTGATAAGCTGCAGAAGGTAGGCATTGGCTGTTTCTATTTTATCCAGGCATTCCAGGGTTTTCGCCTTATCGTCCAGCACGGTCCTGGCAATCGCCGTCATTCCCATAATGGCATTCATAGGCGTCCTTATTTCGTGGGACATACTGGAAAGGAAATCGGTTTTTGCCTGGCTCACCGCATCGGCTTTGGCCTTCATGGTAAAGGAACAGATGATATGGGCCAGCTCCTTCTGCAGCCTCTTTTCTTCCTCGCTCCACTGGTAATTTTCCACATTTTTTTCCCAGCAGAGGGCCCCTGCATATTTTCCTTCATTCCAGAACGCGGCATGCAGGATGCCCGGCATGATTTTTTCATTGCCGTAATACACTTTCGCGCTGGTGCCATCCTCCGCGTACAGGCTGATCACAGAATCCAGCTCCTCCCGGCTGAGATAAACAGGGGCCGTTGCGTAGAAATTCGTGGGATTGGCCGCCCACTGATAGATGCAGGAAATACTCTGGTATTCGTGGTTCACTTCACTGATGCTCACCCGATCCAGCTTCATACGCTTTCCTATCCGTACAAGCAGCAGGTTCATGGCATCGGAAATATTCCTGGATTTCCCCAGAAGCTCCAGAGCGAAGGCGGTCAGTTCTTCATCGACGCTCAGCCTGCTGCCGTCAATGGCGGTAATCTCCATCCCGTCCGCATACAGGTTGGTAAGCCATGTCCCCAGATCATTGGAGGTATCCAGATAACAGGCGGCATGTCCCTTGTTCTTTTCCTTTACGTACTGCAGGGTACTCTCGGCGCACCGGTACAGCCCGCTGTAATCCTCCACAACGGAGGACGCACAGATTCCGATGCTGGCGGATATTTGTAAATTCTCATCACTTTCCGGGGAGAGCTGGCGGATCCGTTCCGTAATCCGCTCCCCTTTCATCACTGCCTCCCGCCGGCTGCAATCCTTCAGGAATATCATGAATTCGTCTCCGCCGAGACGGATGAGGATATCCGTTTCTTTTGTTTCACGCCGGAGAATATCCGCCGTTTCCTGAAGCACCGCATCGGCAAAAACACTGCCCCAGTTATCGTTGATTGCGCTGAAGGCATCCATATCCAGAAGCAGCAGACAGCAGGGGAGCGCCGGGCTTTTTTTCTCCAGATAGTCCTTCACCTGGTAAATCCCCGCTTCCCTTGTGTACAGGCCGGTAAGAGAGTCTCTGGAACGTGCTTCCCGGAGCGCCGTCTCCATTTCCTTTTCCTTGGTAATATCCTCTGCAATACCAACCGCATAGACGGCTCTGCCGGTTTTGTCGTACCGCAGTGCGGACAGCGTCACCCTGCGCCAGTGTTTCCGGCTCTTGTCCATAAAGTCACCGGCAGCGGTCGCCGCCCCCTGATCGATGGCGCGGTACATGTCCAGATATGCTTCCCGGCATTCCGGAGCCACGTATTCCTCGGCAAATACCTGCGGCATATGGGGGCATACCGGCGATTCCCTTTTGTAAAACCTCATGGTTCTCTCAGGAAGGCGACCGGTCCCGCTTGCCGGTTCATAGTAAAATTCATAGATGGATGTGTGCTCCAAAGACAAATGCAGAAATTCGTCACCGGCCTCCAGCTGTCTCTCCAGCTGCCGGTTTTCCTGCTCAATTTCCTTACGCCTGTTAACATCCAGGAACACGCTCTGTATCACCAGGTCATTATCCGGATCCCGAATAACCTCCGCACTTCCGATAACCCAGCAGCGGCCCCCGCCTCTGCACAGAACGCGGTACTCAAAAAACATGCTGTCCCCCGCGTTCTTAAGTGCATAAAATTCAGACGTGACCCGTTCCCTGTCTTCCTCACAGACGGTGTCCGCCAGATCCCATTTCTTTTTCTGCCAGAATTCCTCCTGCTCATACCCCAGGATCCGGATAGCTTCCCTGTTGGCATTTTTTATGAAAACCATACCGTCGTCCAGGACGCGATACTGCATGATCCCACATAAAACAGACTGAAACAGGCTGTCGTACCGTTCCTTCTGCCATTCCAGATCCCGAAGCTGCTGCTCCTGCTGGATATTTTCATTCTTCAGGCGTATCAGTTCCGTTATATCCTGATGCGTCCCGCGGAAATACTGGAAACCATCCTGCTGCCGGTACAGCCTGCCGCTGCACCGGATACAGATTTTCCCCCCGGACGGATGGCGCCAGTAGTACTCCACCTCCGCCTGCTGTCCGGTTTCTATCATCTTGTTCGTGTAATCCCGTACAGCCTTTTCATAGCCCGGCTCGATTCTCTGTTCAAAATAGGAAAACAGTTCTTCCGGGGATAACTCCATCTCCTCTGTCCCCAACAGGATATGCATCTGCGCATCTCCAAGCATCAGCATCTGCCCTGTCCGCATATCACGCTGCGTTACCCAAAGCCCTATTTTCCCTCCGGTCAGTATTTCCTTCATCCAGTCCTGGCTGTAGAATTGATTTTCCAACCTTTCCTGTTTTTCCATTATGGCCCCATTTCCCAGAATGTGTCCGAAAACTGCTTTTCGCACGTCGCGGGAATGAATTTCCAAACACATTCTAACGTATCTGCTCCGATACAAATTTTCTGATCCGCTCCACCTTCTGGCTTCCGCTCAAATCTTCCCGGAAAAGGACTCCCAGCTGTCCGTACACACAAAATGCCGCCACCGTTTCCGGATCCTCCACACAGTTCAGCCTGCCTTTTTCCATATCCGCGGCGATGGCATCCCTCACTACCGGAACCAGCCGTTCCGCCACACGCAGGGATAACTGCTGGTAGATCCCTTTGCTGTCAGGCCCGCTCAGCAATTTGTAATAATAGCTGTCGTCATCCTCTATATGATAGAAGGACGGTGCATTCAGGATCTTATCCCGAAGCGCGGTCTTATCATTGCTTATTTCCCGCCCCATCTCTTCCGCCAGGCATCCTGCATAATAATCCAGCGCCCCTGCAAACAGAGCTTCCTTCGATTTGAAATATCTGTATATCAGTCCCTGCGCAACCCCGATTTTCAGCGCAATATCACTGATGGAAGCCTTCTCGTACCCCTTGTCATAAAACACCCGCATTGCCGCGTCCAGTATCTCCTGTCTTCTTTCCTCCGATGCCTTTGAAACGCGCATTCCCCTTCCCTCCTTATGCTGTCGAATCCGGCCCGCCGCCTGCGGGAATAAAACCGGTCATCCTTTACCCGGCCCGAAAATCTTTCCATTGATGTCATCTATCGTAATCGCCTTCAGCCTTTCATAGCACAGGGAATCGCAATCGTCATAAATACTGTCCAGCAGGCCCGCCATGCCGGAAGCCACCAGGCAGTCCATATCCGGATTCCCGCTCTTCCATGCGGCGGACACAAACCTTGCCTCCAGGGCGCGGGCTATCATACCCAGATCGATCTCCTCCGCATTCTTTGTAAAAAGATAACCGCCCTCCAGCCCTTCCTTGGTGTCTACCAGGCCGGCCTTTTTCAGCTTTGCCATAACCTTGCGCACCCGCGCCGGATTGGTACAGATATTACGGGCCAGCGCTTCACTGGAAACAATTTCCCCCTTATGGTTTAAAAAGGTAAGCGCATGAACCGCCATACCGAACTCACTTGTCATATCAGCTCTCCCTCTTTCCGCCTCTTCGGCTCATTTCTCCTGAAAGTATAATGATAACACATTTTGACATTTATCTGAATAACTTTTTAGGCAATGCGGATACTAATTCTTGTCGGACGCCAAAGGGCAATTTTTTTCAGTGAAAGGATACTTAAGATTATGGACAAAAATGATATACCTGATTCTGCATTAGCCAGAATTGCATTGGACAGTATTCCCACACCCAAAGATGATGCGAAGGATATTGTGGGGCTTGTAAAGAGCAGCGGACGGACTGCCGGCTACCAGTTGTCTGACGGGACCACGGTTTCCAGAGAGGATGGCGTTGCTTTGGCAAAGGACGGGGAAATTAAGGGCGTGGGGATCGCCCATAATAAAGATACGGAGTATCTGAAATCCCTTCCTGATGATACGGAAAGCAATAATCTGGGAACATTGCCTTCCGTTACTCCGGAATAAGGGGAAGGCCCCCTATAGCTGTTTTCCCTTCCTGTATGACACAGACAGCCGCACTGCATTATTCCTGCAGTGCGGCTGTAAAGGTTATCCTCTTTTTTTCACGGGATAGCAAACCTCGGTCACAAGCTCCTCCGGGGAGGCGGCCTGGGCGGGGCTTACATGATAGATACAGAAGGAAGCTCCGTCGAATTCGTACCCATTGTCATTAATCCATGCTGCCACCACACGATTCACCTTTGTTATCTGTTCATAGCTGCCCTGGTAAGTTGCCGACGCGATCTGGATAGGCGCCACCTCCTTAAATCTTACATTGGCGGTATCCTGATAGGTTCCCGTCACGGAAACCTGGATTTCCACATCTACGTCATTCTCTTTAAAGCCTTCGTCATGGAAGATTGCCAGCCCATAGCAGGGGGCTGCCGGTTTCACATTCCGGGGTGCAATCTCTTCATTGAGCTGCTGCCATAACAAGCCTTCCTGATCGTAAGCAGGGATAACACGCCGCAGGCTCGCCACATATCGTTTTGGCAGGGTCTTTAATACCACATCATAATTCATAAGTTTTCCGTCCTTTCTCAGCCACCGCAAGGTGTTTTCAAGAAGGAGTATCCTGCTCTGCGTTTCCAGAGCCTCCGCTTCCAGTTCTTTCTTTTTCACAAGAAGAAAGCGTTCCATTTCTTCCGGTTCCTCGTATTTCTCCAGGATTTCACGGATCACGGCAAGGCCAAACCCCATACATTTCAGAGCCTGGATACGTTCCGCTTCCGGCAGCTGGCCTTCCCCGTAATAACGGTAGCCTGTAGCGGAATCAATGGAGGCCGGGATCAGCAGGCCATATTCATCGTAATGGCGCAGCATACGGATACTGATTCTTGACAGTTTTGAAAAATCACCTATTTTTAACATTCGGGTTACCTCACATGCATGTGTTTTGTGTTTTCTGAGCTCATTTACAGTATAGAGTATACCATAATGAGAGAGTCAAGAAGGTTTTTTATATTTGTCGCTGAGAAAGGCTTCCATGCAAAAATGCCGGGAATCCCCGATTCCCGGCACTTCATTTTTACATAATTAATTCTGGTGCGCCGCTTCCATGATACACCGCAATGCATTCAGGCTGCGGGGATAGCCGATATAGGGGAGGCACTGTGACAGCACCCGGATCAGGAACTGCTTATCGTTCCCGATCTTCATATTAGCGGCCGCATGGCTGGTCAACTGCGGCTCACAGCCTCCCTGCGCCGCCAGGAAGCAAAAAGTGATCATCTCCCTCTGACGGTAATCCAGGCCGCCCCGGGTATAGTAATCCCCGAAGCAGTTGTCCGCCAGCCAGCGGTTGATATGGGCGGATTCTTCCGGTCCGTTTTTCCAGAATTCCTTCATATGCTCCCCAAAAATATCCGTCTGTACCTGATTTCCCTTTTCCAGCCGATCCTCCATAGTAGTGGCCGCCTGTCCCTCCAGGGGAAGGCGGATTCCGCCGGAGACAAGGATATCATTCACAATCGCAAAATAAGGGAGCACCCGGCCTATTCCCAGATAGGCAACGGCCTGGTAGACGATTTCTTTCAGTTCGACGGGGGTAACGCCCATATTCAGGGCCGCGGGAACCATTTCCCCGAAAGCTTCCTTTTCCTGACAGCCCAATAAGGCGGCCAGAACAGCCATCATCCTGGTCCGATCCTCCAGTCCGTCCTGATTCACCACCTCGTCAAACGCAAAGCTGGCAAACCGTCCCGCAAATTCCGGATCGGTGCCAAGCAGGCGCGAAATCATATCGGTCCCCATTTTTTCCTGATATTCCCTGGCTTTTTTAGTTATTTCCATGCCCTTTTCCTCCTGTGTTTTCTATCTATAGAGCATAACACCTGAAGTTAAGTCCAGGGCAACCGTTTTCACACTTTTTTCACAATCACAGGCGTTATTCCCCGAAGATCCCGCATTCCTCCAGGCGTTTTCCGTCGGCGGACAGACGCAGGGTTTTCACCTCAAACGCTCCCAGGGAAACGGACAGCTCCTGCTTGAGGAAAGGTATGTGCACGCCGGTTTCCTGCGGGGTTCCGGTGGATTCGAAAAGGCGGAGCAGATAATAGGCATCGTCTGTGCCTTTCCGGAAGGCGGATAATACCACCGCCGGATTGTCCACCAGAATTACCGGCCCCTCTTTTTTCCCTTCTCCGGAAGGGAAGGCGGACACCGACATGGGTGTTTCCTGGAATACCGCCGCCTCCCTGGTCACCCATTTGCGGCGTTCTTCCCCGTCCCCTGCATTGATTTCAAAAGAAAAGCTTCTTTCTCCCTGATCGATATAGGGCAGGAAACGATCCTGGACAAGCAGCGGCCTGTCTCCGATAGGATGGGCGGAATATACGGCGGAATGAAGAAGGGATATGCGCATAGTACCCTCCAGGAAGTCCACGCCGTAATTTCCACGGTTAATCACAGTCAGCGCACGGTTCTCTTCTTCGTCAAAAAAACCGCACCACCGGTGGAACACCTTTTCTTCCCCGTCGCTGCTGTGTGCCGTCACGCCATAGGCCGTCTCGGCCAAAGGCATCCCTTTCTTCATGACCGTGGGGATTTCCCATTTCAGGAAAGCGCCTTTTTCCGCCCAGTTCACCCGGATTTCCACCTGGATTTTCGTTCCCTTTGCCGGCAGGCTGTAGCGGATGCATGCCTGGGAGTGGCCGTATTCCATGACCGCTTCCACCACCCGTTTCACCGGCCCGTCCTCCACAACGCGCACGCTGGGAATCCTGCAGCCTGCCGCCCCGTGGCGTTCATTGGAGGTGCCGGAATAACGGCTTCCTTCCTCTTCTCCCATCAGGCAAAACCGCCCGGGGAATGCTGTGCTTCCCTGTTCTTCCCGATAGCTGTGGCGGTTCATTCCCCAGGGATCGCAATCCGTTTTCATCACCACCAGCCCGCAGGAGCCTTCCCGGATATATTCCGTACCATCCACCCTATAAGAATCCAGAAGGCCCGTTTCCGGGTTGATCCGGACACGGATCCTGTCATTGGCGTAACAGCAGGCTTCTTGTATCTCTCCGGCCGCCTTTCCCGGCTTTTTATCCGCCATGGTTATTCTCGCGGAGAACCGGTTCATGGAGGAAGGCGCAAGCACCGCATGGAACGATACTCTTTTGCGCCAGTCCAGGTTCATGTTGCAGGCTTCCTTCTCCACCTGGCTTTCCAGAACCTGCCCGTTTCGGGTGATTACCGGCAGGGCCCAGGCATCGCTCCAGTTCTGGTTGGCAAGCTGGAAATCACAGGAAAAGATACCCTCCACCGGATGGGGGTGGGGATTATATATGAGGATCGGGTACTCCCCTTCTTCCGCCTTCGCCTCTCCTTCCAGCAAGGCGAAAAAGGCCCTGCGTCTCCAGTAGTTCAGGATTTCCAGACAATGATCGAGCATCTGCAGGCTTGCTTCCTCTACGGACTGGATGGAAGACCCCGGCAGGATGTCGTGAAATTCACAAAACAGCAGAGCTTCCCCGGCTTCTTCCAGCTCCTTGCAAGGATAAGGCAGCAGTCCTCTGAGAGCCGCCTGGGACAGCATTTTCTCCGTCATTGAAAGCATTCCTTCCGCTTCCCTGTGTTTCTGTTTTACCCGGATTTGTGAGGTATAGCAGCCTACCGCCCAGGAATTCAGATCCCGTTCCACTCTGGGTTCCTCTCTGCCGGCCGCCCGCAGCGCTTCGCGTCTCTGTGCAAAATAGGCCTCCGGGGTGGAATGAAGCAGGTTCCAGTCTCCGGTACGCTCCTTAAGAGCCTTCAAATCCTCCAGATCCATCCGGGACGGCCCGCCGCCGTGGTTTCCCACACCCCAGAGCATACAGCCGGTCAGCGGCTGTTGATCCTCCGGCTTCCTGCGCTGGGAATCCATCCATTCCTCCGTTTTTTTCCCGGCTTCCCCCATCAGGGTTCCGTAGGAATCGCCTCTGTGGGCCATGATTTCGGAACCGTCAAACCCCACCCAGATAAAATCATCCGCCGGCAGGGGGCAGTCCCCCTGCCCCGGGCGGCAGAAAAGATAAGAATCAAAACCGGCCTTCGCCAAAAGCTGGACAAGGCCCCTGCTGTGCCCGAAGGGGTCAAAATTAATGGCCGTGGTGGGTTGTTTCCCGAATTTTTCCAGGAAATACGCCCTTCCGGTTTCCATCTGCCGGATAAAGGATTCTCCGCAGGGCATATTGCAGTCCGGCTGCAAATACCAGCCTCCCATGATGTGCCACTTTCCTTTTTCCACCAGCTTTTGGATCCGGGCAAACAGCGCCGGCTCCATTTCTTCTATCCATTTGTATAGCACCGCTTCATTGTGGTTAAACACAAGGCCGTCATATTCCCCGCAAAAGACAGCGGCCATGCGGAAGGTGGAAATGGCGGCGGCGATCCCCTCTTCCATATCCCACAGCCACACCGGATCAATATGGGCATTGCAAATCAAATGTAAATCCTTCATCCTAATTTCCCCCATTCTATTTCCACTTCATCCCCGGGCAAAACAGCCAGGGTGAGTGACTGCCGTCCGGCTCCTTCTGTCTCCTGTCCGTTTTTCACAACACGCGCGGCCGGGATATCGTCTTTCCAGCGCAGGGTAACCGTTTCCTCACAGCCGCCTTTCAGCAGGAGACGCCGGATACGGTAGTCCTCTCTCTGCGTCGTGATCCGGTGCCCGCCTTCCACGGCAAGATCCCTGCAGCTGCAGGACTTCCATTCATCCGGCATGCCCATCTGCAGCCAGATAGTATCCTTGGCCCGGTGGACGAACATTTCACACAGGGCCGTGGGGATAAAGAACCCGGATTCCAGGGTAAAGGCATCGGCGCTTTCCCCCGCATTGGTATCGGATATGCGCAGGATCCCGTTCCGGTAAGGATCCCCGTTAACGGTGAAGGAATTCCGGGAACGGAATACCATACAATACAGTTCCAGCATGGTTCTGGACATATTCCCCCGGCCGCACCGGGCTGCCATTATTCCCAGGTAAGGGCAGGAAAAGGCGGCAAATTCCAGAAATCCCTGGTTGATTGCCGTATCCAGGGAGCGCTGTGCCACATCGTTGTGCGCCTCCTCACAAAGCGGATAAATAGGGTACAGGTGGCAGAAATGGCGGTGGGATGCGAATACGTCAATCCCGGCATAAACGGGCAGCCCTTTTTCATTCGTTACCACAGGGGCCAGCCTGCCGCGGAAGTCTTGCCACCGGGAGCCGTCCTGCTTCAGCAGCTTCGCATAACCGTCCATCTTCCGGCACAGATAATGGAGGCAGGAAAGGGTAAAGGTGGCGTCGTCCGCCATAAACATATGGCCGTCCTTATCCACTTCCGGGGATGTGGTAAAAGGAATGTGCAGATAACCGTCCTCTTTTTCCACGGCAATCCCCTGATACAGGTGAAGCACCTTTTCGATAAACGGATAAATCTTGTCCCGCAGAGTATCTTCTTCCCTGCTATACTCATAAAACCAGGTGAAATCCACCGCCACGAACAGCTCCGGCCCTAAAAGGGAGTTCCAGTAGCACCATTCGGAGGCTGCGCCGGTCCCGTCCGGCGTCATCATGGTGGGGATGTGGATCGCGTCCCGGATGCCGAATAGTTTATAAGCCCGTTCCATAAAACGGGGAACCGCCCTGCAGTAATAATCCAC
This sequence comes from uncultured Lachnospiraceae bacterium, assembly GCA_900548905.1. GTDB lineage: Bacteria > Bacillota > Clostridia > Lachnospirales > Lachnospiraceae > Eisenbergiella. The sequence continues at coordinate 48,137 of URMK01000039.1, forward strand.
ATAGGGGCGCACAAGCTTCCCATTACCCGTTTTATAGGCCGGCCAGTAGCAGGACTGCACGTTCAGATCGTTATGTAAGTCCCCATACCACGCCGGCATCCGGTTATTGGGGTTCCATATGCCCTGAAGCGTTACCGGGGAGGAATCCTCCCGTTCGTTGCAGTACAGCTTATACATCTCCTGATCAAACGCCTCCTGAAGCCGTTCGTTGGGTACCCGGATGTCAAAACCGTCCCAATAGGTTTTCCAGTCCCGGAGGTGGGCTTCCAGATAGGCGTCTTTGTTTTTCAGATAATCCAGCACGCGTTCCTTCCCGGCTGCCGCCATGGCCGTTTCCCCGGCCTGCTCTCCGGTTTCTATGCTTACCGCCAGAAACAGGCTTTCCCCGCCGCATTCCATACGCCCTGCGCTTAAGACAGCGCTGTCCTTTCCTCCGAAATGCTGCCGCACGGTAACCAGGCCGTTCTCCTCCGTCTGGGTGCATGGCTCATAGTTCCAGTCCCGGAGGGGTTTCAGGCGGGGGGAGTCCAGATCCCAGCCAAGCGCTTTGACCGCCAGGGAACCGGCCCCGGCCCCGTGCAGTTCTATTCCCAGCACGTTCACGCAGGAATCCAGCCAGATCTCTCCCCGGAACACCTTTTGGTCCTCCGTTTCCAGACGCAGGCCGGTTCTGGCTTCCTGCATATCCGTCTCCGCCCAAAAGGATGTGATGACTCCGGGCAGGCTCAGTTCCACTGCGAGGGACGGCAGCCTGGTTCTTCCGATATGTTCCCCGAAAATATCAGTTTTCTCCACATAACGGGGATCGCCCTCGATAAATTCCTTTTTATGGGACAGGATTTGGGAAAAATCCGCTTTCGGCATATCCAAAAGCGTTTCCCGCAGTTCCCACAAACCCACATGATCCACGGAAACACACAGCTTTCCGTTCTGTACATACAGCACCGTTCCCATTTTCCCGTTTCCCCAGAACGGCCCTTCACAAAACCGGCAGGGGATCCTGTCCAGTACCATTTTTTTATTCATCACAATTACTCCTCTTCATTCCTGCGGGGTATTTGACTGAGCTTGCGGAATTCGTTGGGCGTCATTCCTTTTATCCGTTTAAAAGCGGTACGCATCACGTATACGCTGTTATAGCCAGTCTGTTCCGCTATTTTTTCCATGGTATGTCCTTCCTTCAGAAGGGCGCACACCTTTTCGATTCTCATTTTTTCCAGATAGGTGGCAAAATTTTCCCCGAACAGTTCCTTGAACAGCTTGGAAAAATAGGTGCTGGCATACCCGAAGTCGTCGGATATTTTGGTCAGGCCCATATCGCTGTCCATATAGTGGTTGCCTATATATTGTTCGATCTCCTCCACCTGCCGGCTGCTGCTTTCCTTATTCACGGCCTTCACCATATCACAGATATATTTAAACATGCTGTTAATATGGTGAAACCGCAGCAAAATATCATTTTCCCGGTTCAGCTGCTCCAGCTGGCGGTAAATTTCCTCTTCCTGTATTTCCACCTTGTCATTTAAGCTGTGCAGCGCCTTGAACACCGCGCACTGGAGATCATTGACAAGAAAATGCATCATGGAGGGGCTGATATTCCGGGAAAGCACGTTAACCTGGTAAACCTCGCTGAGCTGGGCATGCATGCTTTCCGCATTTCCCGCACGCACCGCATTTACCAGACGTTCTTCCAGTGTCACCGGGAAATAATAGAATTCCTTGCTGTCCTGGTAATCCTCATAGAATACCACGGCTTTCCCGGAGGAATCCCCAAAGGTAAGCATCTCGTATACCTGGTCGTAGGCCTTGCTGATTTCCGCCATATCCCTGCATACCGTACTCACGGCGATCCGTACCTTTACGCCGTACTCCTCCCAAAAGGTTTCCCTCATTTTTTCCAGCGCATTAAGAAAACCGGGACATGAGGGCCGGAAGCTATCCTCCAGCGTACAGATCACGGCACTGCTGTCCATGTCCGTATCGCACATATAATTATCCCCGGGCAAAAGCGAATCCAGAGCCTTGTGAAGCACCTGCTTATAGACCACCGTTTCTTCCGCATATAGCTCCACATCACCGGAATCTCCCCCGCCGATGAGGAAGGCGATCACCAGCACCCTTTTATCCCGCAGGCAGATGCCGTAATCCTCCAGACTCTGCATGGTCACACCCTCTCCGCCATGAAGCAGACGTTCCAGGAGCAAGGCCCTGGTGACAGGCTTCTGCCGGATGATACTTTCCTGTAAATCCGTATTATTATCAATCAGCTGTTTCAGGGAATTGGATATGTATTCCATTTCATCTCCCTTTAACGATTCCTTATCCTCCACGCCCATATTGAACAGCATCTGCAGGATGCCGTCTATCCTTTTTCCTCTTTTCCAGGAAACGAGCAGGATGCTGCCTATGCCCACAAACAGCACCGCCAGCATCAGCAGGAACAGCTTCTGCTGATCCCGGTTGATTTGCAGGGTGATATATTCCTTGGGGAGAACGGAAATATACGTCATTCCCAGGTGTTCGGAATTTACCCGTATCACTTCCACCGTTTTCCCGTCCAGTTCTATTTCCTGGACTTCCTTCCCATTTTCCAGCACCGACGCGGGAACCTGTGCAAAGCTTCCGTCCGCCGCAGGGACGGATAAAATGATCGTCTCCTCTTCCTCGTCCAGAAGATATGCCCAGCCGTCCTGGGAAATATACGCATCCCGCATCAGGTTTTTGACCGCTTCGCAGCGGATGGGAAAAACCAGGTTTCCTTTTACCCCGGTATCGGTGACAAGGGACTGGACGAAGAGGATCCTCTCCTCCACGGTACCGTTCTGTTTGGTCTGCTCCTCCGGGAAAAAACGTTCGGTATAGTGGCCCTTCATCAGTTCCTTCCATTCCTCCCAGGGCATGTCCCCGTACTGGAAAAAGGAGTGCCAGGAATCCTGGTATAAATAAACCCGGTTTGGGGATATGACCATATCCGGCTCCCGGAACAGGACATAATATTCCTCCACAAAGGTCTGGATCTGCATGGCAGCCATATATTCCTGGGCATAGGTTATTTTGGATATTTCGATTTTCTTGTCTTCTTCGTCCATCTGTGTGGCGATATAACGGATATTGCTGTTTCCGGAAAGCCTCGCCGTAATGGTATTGATTTCCCGGAAATTATTGTCCAGCGTATCCATGGTATGGGCCATGTTGGAATGCACGCTGGCGCAGATATTTTCCCGGGTGGAAACCGCCAGATTTTCCAGCATGACAATATTTATGACCAGCGGCAGCAAAAAAATAGCCAGATAGGTAATAATTAATCTGATATAAACTTTCCTGTATTTCATTCGGGGCCCCCTCCTGTGACATGCACCATCGCATCTGTGCATCGTCCTACCCTTCCTCATTTATTCCGCCGCCGGTAAATAGTGCAACAGCTTACGGCGGCAGAACAATTATAGCAGTTTCAGATTAAAATAGAAAGACGGATTGTCTTGATTTCAAATGCGCGGAATGCCAGGGTAATGCCGCCGTCTTTTATCACAAGCGCCTCCTGTTCCTGTTCCTGCATATCACACAGACAGACACCCCGGCACCAGGACGGCAGCTCCAGATTGGCGGTAACGGCTGCGCGTCCGGCCTCATACAGACGCAGTATCACATCCCGGCTGCCGTCCTCCGCAGGCTTCATCGTATCCAGTATTATATTTTCCCGGTCAATCCGCACCGTTTCCAGTGCCGGCAGTCTGCCGGGCCTTACCGGAGGTTTCACATTCAGCTCATAGCCCTGGCGCACCACGCCGCTGTCCACGAAGCTTCCTTCCCAGCCATAAAAAGCATAGGTAAATTCCTGTATTCCGTTGTCTGCGCGCATTTCCGGGCTGGAAGGCGCCCGCAGGAGGGACAGCTCCAGCGAATTTCCCTCCATGCTGATACCGTATTTCCCGTCATTCAGAACCGCCGCCCCATGGGCTTCATCGCAGAGCGCCGTATATCTGTGGTTGCATACCTCAAACCGGTCTTTGTCGTATTCCCGGGAACGGTGGACAGGCCTTTCCACAAAGCCGAACTGGATTTCGTTTCTCGCCGTTTCCGCATGTACCTTTACCGGGAACGCCGTTTTTAACAGACGGTGCAGCTCCTGCCAGCAGATACGGGTATGGAACTCCAGACGCTCCTGCCCTGCCGCCAGCCTTATTGTCTGTGTAAAAGAGGAATTCCCGATCTTGCCGTTCACAGCCAGCACGGCCTCCAGGCCTTCGGATACCTTTTCCAGCCGGATATCCCGTACGCCGTCCAGTTCCATCTCCCGGTAGCCCGCATCGATGTCCCAGGCGTCGAAATGCCGGGGTATGTCCTTAAACAGACGCAGCCGGTTCATAGGCCCTGCCGCCAGTTCCCTTCCGGAGCTTTTCAGGAGAAAGGATTCCACCTGCCCCAGCGGATTGATCCGCGCCGAAATCCATTCATTTTCCATGACATAACCGTCGCCGGACCGCCGAAGAGACGCGCCCTGCCCCGGTGCCGGGACATCTGCCGCTTTTTGTGCACATCTGCCCCCGGCTGCAGCAAACAGGGTAATGCCGCTGCCTGCCGGCAGATCTACGAGGGCTTTCCATTCTTGCTCCAGACGTTGTACCGCTATCCGTTTTCCGTCTGCCGTGACCGCGCCGTCCCGGAATTCCTCCGGAAGGGTTATCAGAGTTTTCCTGGGGAAGGACAGGGAGTTAAACACGGTGACCATCCCTGTTTCCTCCGTATCCTCCAGCAGATAATCCGCCGCCCGGGTAAGCATTTCCTGTGATTCCTCCCATATCTGAAGAAACGCTTTCCTGGCTTCCTCATTCACCCGGGCAATCGAAGATCCGGGAAGGATATCATGGAACTGCTGGAACAAAAGCAGCTTCCAGAGCCGGTCCGCACGGCTGCGGTCATAGGCCATGCCCTTTCTTCCCGCCAGGGCGCTCCACCATTCCATCTCCCGCAGGGCAAGCTCACAGGCCCGGTTATATTTCTTGATTTTGGCCTGGGAAGTATAGGTGCCCCGGTGGGAACTGAAATAAAGCTCTCCTGTGTAGGTATGCTTCGGCCCTCCCTGTTTCTCCATAAATTGAAAAAACTCCCTGGGAGAACCCATCCTCATCCTGGGGCTCCCTTCCAGATCCTGCTGCCTGCATATATACTCCAGATGATCTCTGGTTGGCCCTCCGCCGCCGTCCCCATAACCGAAAGGAAGAAGAAAGGCCTTCAAATCCTCTTTCTGGCTCCTGTCCCTCCATACGTTTCCGATTTCTTCCGGATCCGTTTTGTAGGTATAGCTGGTCGGCAGGAAAGATACTACCTTTGTCCCGTCCATCCCTTCCCAGGTAAAATAATGATATGGGAACCGTTCCCCGTCATTGCAGCACCAGAAAATCTTCTGGGTAACCAGGTAGGTAACCCCGAAGCCGGCCAATATCTGGGGAAGGGCGCCGGAATAACCAAAAGTATCCGGCAGCCAGAGCACATCGCTTTCCACCCCCAGAACCTCTCTATAATACCGTTTCCCATGCAGGAGCTGGCGCACCAGGGATTCTCCTCCCGTGAGATTGGTATCCGGCTCCACCCACATAGCCCCGTCCGCTATCCAGTTTCCTTTTTTTATCGCCGTAAGGATGCGCTCAAACAATTCCGGATAGCGGATACGGCACATTTCATACAAAGCCGGCTGGCTCTGGATAAACCGGTATCCGGGATACTCCTCCAACAGCCGCAGCTGGGCGGCAAAGGTCCGCTCCGCTTTACGCTGCGTTTCCGCCACAGGCCACAGCCATGCCAGATCCAGGTGTGCATTTCCCACCGCCCAGAAAAGGGGCGCCGTAGTCCCGTTCACCGCTTCCATAACCGGCCGCAGGGCAAGGCGCGCCTTACGGTAATCGGCAAGGCGCGCTTCTGCGTCCTGCTCAAAGTCCACGATACGGGTGAATTCCTTCAGGGCCTCCGCCACCTCAGCGGCACGCAGGGAGCTGTCCTCCAGTACCTTCAGAAGCTTGCGGAGGGTGGCTATATCCATATACAGCTGATACGCATCCTCCCTCCAGATCCCGTAAGTACACCTGCCCAGTATCCGCCTGCTGCCTTCCGCAAGGCCGCTCAGGTAGCTTCCCGGCAGCACAGGCCCTGTGGCACAGTAGCCGGTCTCACAGTTGGGAAAATCCTGTCCCGCATAGGTTTCCATACAGATCTCATAGGTATCCCCCGCCGCCGCGCAGCGGGTAAGGGTATTATCCACCATATAATGATGAGGCTCTTCTATCCAGTCCGCCCGGAAGGTTCCGAATTCCGTCCCGTTCACAAACAGGCAGGATTCTCCCCCCGGCTGCAGATGAAGGACAATCCGCTCCCCCTGTGCCCTGTCCGGAAGCCGGACGACACCCCGGAACCAGCAGTATTCCCAGCATTCTCCCCAAGTATAACCCGGCTTTACCGGATCCGGCTTCCGTGTCTTTAAATCCTGCAGGGTAAGCGGCTCCTTTGTCCGGAATGCCTCCCAGGCAATCTCTCCCAGCTCCTCATAAAAATCCTGCTTCAGTGTACGTATCCAATGGGCCAGCCGGTCCTCCCATTCTCCATTTACCATTCCCATGTTTCCCGTTTCCTCCGGTTAACTTCCCGCGTCTGAAAAGGCGCGCCTTTTCAAGCACGCCTTTTGCACAGGTTACTTATTCTGCCGCATATACATCGTAGGCCTTCTGGTACAGGCTCACATAGGTCTCCACATCATATTTTTCCAAAGCCTTCAGATAAGAATCCCAATCCTTTTCCACGCTCATTTCACCGGTTGCGAACTGGGCAATGGAGGTCTTTACATATTCCCGTAAGGAGGTCTGGATGGTCGTGAAGGTTTCCGAATCCGTATCATCCTCCAGGAACAGGTTCTTGGGCAGGTATTCGGGATAAAAATAAGGAATTACCTTTGCCGTTTCATCAAAAAGCCTCGCTTCATAGGAATCGGGCACATACATATCCTCCGGTCTGGGCGACATGGATGCACGGAACTCCGCCAGCTGGTTCATCAGCCCTGACCAGAAGGTATTTTTCTGGTACGCATCATCTTCATTGGATGTAAATCCGGGCTTAATCCAGTAAACCGCATCGGTTCCCTGCAGGATGGATTCTGTGGGGGTATCCAGTTTTCCCCAGTAGTTGCCTTCTTCCCCATACATCTGTACCATAGAGGATTCATCACCCATAAGGAAATCGCCAACCTGGAAAGCTGCCTCTACATTTTCACATTTATCGGTAATAAACCAGCTGAAGCCTTCTGTCATATCCACGTAATCCTTGTGCAGCTGCCATCTCGCGCCGCCGGGCCCCTGCGCCGGTATCATAGCTGCGGTCACTTCGTTCAGATGGGCGTCTTCCAGATCAATACCCATGGCAAAATGGTCTGCGGTATAGCCGAATACCAGGTTTTTGTCGGAACGGATTACCTGCTGCATCTGATCCGAGGTCTGTGTAAAACAGGTGGGGTCGATCAGGCCGAGGGAGTACAGTTCATTCAGGTATACCAGGCCCTGCTTGAATTCTTCCGTATTACAGGAGAAAACCACCTTGCCGTCTTCCACATGGGACAGGGTATCCTTGTCAACCGGGACGAAGGAATTAAGCAGATACCATTCCAGCTGGCAGTCCCAGTCCTTGCTGCCTGTAAGGGGGATTTCATCCGCCTTGCCGTTGCCGTTATAGTCGCTGTTCTTTACCGCAAGCAGGACTTCCTTCAACTCTTCGGTGGTCTGGGGTTCTTCCAGCCCTAAGGATTCCAGCCATTCGGTGTTATACCAAAGCTTGGGATATGCCTGGCAGTGATAGCATTCGTTGGCGGTTACAAAGCCGTAGATATTTCCGTCCGGCGCATAGGAAAGCTGTTCATACTGCGGTCTTGCTTCAAATAATTTCTTAATGTTGTCACCGTACTGATCAATGTAGTCATTAAGGGGAATGAAAATGCCTTCTTTTGCAAATTTCACCATTTTCTGCTTGTTCATGCCATAACAGATAACATCCGGATATTCCCCGCTGGAGAGCATCAGGTTCAGCTTGGTGTCCGCATCCGCTTTCTCAGAGGGCAGCTGGACAAATTCAATATTTACGCCCGTTTTATCCTCAATATATTTGATGGCATAGTTGGCGTCGGAGTATTCCCCTTTTTCATTCATGGAGACTGCCACGGTAATGGTAGGGCGCTCCTCTTCCCCTGCGCTCTGTGTTCCTTCGCCGGCGCCGTTCGTCTGTGCGGAAGAAGAATTCCCGCCGCAGCCCGTAAGGAGCAGTGCTGCCGTGAGGCCTGCCGCCACAAGTCTGGTTCCTAAATTTTTGCGTTTCATACGCTACCTCCCATATTTTCTTATATTTATGTTTAACCCAACAGGAAAGGCTGTCTTATCCTTCCGTGAGTAAAGCATCTTTTTGGGTAACTGTTACATATCTTTCTTCCCTTTTTCCGTCCCTGCGTCAGCCCTTTATGGATCCCATCATGATACCCTTTACGAAATGCTTCTGGATCAACGGATACAAAAGCAGGACGGGCACCGAGGAAACCACAATCAGGGAATACTGCAGCAGCGTTTTCAGCTCCTGGCGGTTCATCTGTTCCGCCAGATTCATGGTAATACCGGTGCTGTCGCTCATAACCAGGATGTTCCTGAGAGTCATCTGCAGCGGCTGCTTGGCAGAATCATTCAGGTAAATCAGCCCGGAGAAGAAATCATTCCATTTCCCGACCGCATACAGCAGTACCATAACGGCTATGATCGGCTTGGAAAGGGGAAATACCATGCTGGTAAAATACTTCCAGTCCGAACAGCCGTCTATGGAAGCGCTCTCGTAAATCTCCAGGGGTATGGAGCTTTGGATATAGGTTTTCGTCAGGATAACGTTCCATACACCCATGGCGGAAGGAATGACCATCGCCCAGAACGTATCTATCAAATGCAGCTTACTCACCACCAGATAGGTGGGAATCATACCGCCGCTGAAAAACATGGTTACCGTAAAAAAGAACATGACCGGCCCCCGGATTTTCAAATCCACACGGGACAGCGGATAGCCCGCAAACAGGGTCAGGGTAACGCTGATAATCGTTCCGGCCAGCGTATATTCCACGGAGTTGATAAAGCCGCGCAGAATGCTGGGAGACTGGAAAATCGCCTCATAGCCCACCAGGGAGAAATCCACCGGCCACAGCAGAACCTTTCCCGCGGAAACCGCACTGGGATCACTGAAGGAGGATGCCAGGATAAACAAAAGGGGAACCAGGATAACTATCATAATCAGGAGCAGCAATACCCATACGGAAGCGGTGAGTATCCTGTCCGGGGCGCTGTGATAAAGCTTTACTTTATTATTTCTTTTCTTTCTGTCTTTTTCCATTGTTCTCATTCCTGCTCCCTCCTACCACAAGCTCGTTTCGCCGAACTTCTGGGAAAGCTTATTCGCGGCGAACAAGAGTATAAAGTTAACGACCGAATTAAACAGGCCCACCGCCGTGGCAAAGGAATACTGCAAATCCTTCATGCCCCGCTTAAATACATAGGTGGAGATAATTTCGGATACCGGCAGGTTCAAAGTGTTCTGCATGAGGTATATTTTATCAAAGCCAACGCCCATGATGCTTCCGATTGCCATAATCAGCTGAATCGTGATAATCGGCTTCAGGGCCGGCAGCTCTACAATCCGGATTCTCTGCAGCCGGTTGGCCCCGTCAATCAGGGACGCTTCCACCAGGGACTGATCCACATTTCCCAGGGCCGCGATATATATAATAGCGGAAAAACCTGTTGTCTGCCATACTCCAGACCATACATAGATGTGGCGGAAGTAGGATACCCTTCCCATAAAATCCACCCTGTCCATTCCCAGGAATTCCATAACCGTGTTCACGATACCGATATTCAGGTGCAGGCACTGCAGCACGATACCGACCAGGACTACGGTGGAAATAAAATAAGGAGCGTAGGTAACCGTCTGCATAAACTTCTTGAACCGGTCATTTCCTATAATATGTAACGCCAGCGCCAGAATAATAGGTGCCGGGAAGGTGACGATCAACTGATAAAAGCTGATGATCAGCGTATTCTTAAGCAGCATTCCGATATCCGGGCTTCCAAAGAACTGCTTGAAATACTTCAGTCCCACCCAGTCGCTTCCCAGAATTCCTTTCCGGAACGAATAATCCTTAAAGGCAATTACGATTCCTCCCATAGGCACATAGCAGAATATTATAATATACAAAACCGGAAGCAGCAGCATCAGATACAGCTGCCACCTTTTACGGAAATCCTGTTTCAGATTCCATCTTTCTTTTTTCGTTTTAGCCATCTTTTTCCTTCCCTTCTTCATAAGATGCAGTCGTTTTGTTAACTTGATTACATAATAGGATTGTATCTTTCTTTTTCCAAGAATTTATCCTTGTGATGGCTGTGGATTCTTGCGAAATGCGGGGAAAGGATTTTTGTGGGAAGGAATTTTACTTGTGATTTCGGACGTATTTACAGGGATTCAAACAAAAAATAAGCCTGAAATCAGCGGAAGGTTATCTGTATTCCTCTGATTTCAGGCTTTTCTGCTCCACAATGAAGGCATTACGCTCTGCACCTGTGTGTATTCCTCCTCTATTGCGGCGGGCCTGAGGACGGGGATAAAGCTTGTACGCCGGATTTCATACAGCACGGCCAGCCCGGTTATTTTTGGGGCATGATGTCCAAAGCCACCAGGTCAGGCTTCTCCTCCTATTTCTATATGGAAAGAATATGGAAGAATTTCTATCTATTTTTTATAACTAATCTGCAATAAATTCTTGAATAATCCCCACTTCCAACTTACAATACTAATCATAAGAAAAGGCGGCAAAGGACTACAGGTACAGTGAAATGGAATTTAATGAAAAACTGCAGTATCTCAGAAAACAAAATAACTTGACACAGGAGCAGCTTGCCGGGAAGCTGTTTGTTTCAAGAACAGCTGTGTCAAAATGGGAAAGCGGTAAGGGATATCCGAATATTGAATCATTGAAAAGTATATCCGCACTTTTCGCAGTTACGATTGATGATTTGCTGTCCGGCGAAGAATTGATATCTCTTGCCGATAAAGAAAACCGCACCAACATCAGCAGGATTATCAGTCTTATTTATGGTATTTTAGATCTGATGATGTTAATATTTCTATTTTTACCGCTCTATGGCCAACAGGATAAAGATATGATACGTATGGTAAGCCTGTTTGATTATTCCGACGCAAATACCATAACCATGACTATTTATTTTATGCTTCCGGTTCTCATGGCGGTTCTGGGGATTATCCAGTTAATCCTGCAGCACTTTCCGGAAGGAAAGTGGCACGGCTATATACAGACCGTCTCCATTTTCCTGCAGGCCTTCTCCATTCTCGCCTTTACCGCTTCCAGACAGCCTTACGCCACCGCTCTTCTCTTCTTGTTTTTTATGGGCAAGATTGTATTTTTGGCCAATTTTCCCGCGGGAAGAAAAGGCCGCCGGATAAAGTGAATTAGCATAAAATGGCCATTGATACGAAAAGTATCATGGTCTTTTTTCCGTTGTGACGTAACGTTTCTTGTCCTTTCTGAGGTTTGGCAGGATAATCAGCATGCAGTCTGCAGATAACCTATCACAGCCAAAGAAAGGAATGTTGTATGCAAAAAAATTCAAAAAAAAATTTTATGGTAACAGGATTCTTATTTCTGTTCTTCCTACTATTTACAGTACTCATCAAAACCATTGATGTAAAGCCCGTCGGCCCAAACCAATCCGAGATAGGATTTTCTTCCCTTAATCTGTTTCTCTTTGACTTTTTCGGCGTGAACCTTCTATGGTATAACATTACCAACTGCCTTGGCGGTATTGCCATACTTTTTGCATTCGGTTTTGCAGTTGCAGGTCTTTGCCAGCTTATCAAAAGAAAACATATTTTAAAGGTGGATTTCGGGATTTTGGCAATGGGCGGACTGTATGTATTGGTCGTCTTCTTTTATGTTTTCTTTGAACTTGTCATTATTAATTACAGGCCGATTCTCATGGATGCCGAATTAGAGGCCTCCTATCCTTCCTCCCACATTATGCTCACTGTCTCTATCATGGCAGCGGCGGCTCTGCAATTCCATCAGCTATTTGGGAATAAGTTGGCTTTGCTCATCGCTGCGGAAGGTTTTTGTATCTTGTTAATTGCGGGAATGCTGATTGGCAGGCTGCTGTCCGGTGTCCACTGGTTTACCGATATTGCTGCGGGTGTTCTGCTTGCTTCCGCTCTGGTGATGCTATATTATTCTGTGGTAAAGCGGATGGAGGAATTGCAAGACATAAGTGACTGTCACCAATAAGCAGGATAAAACATTACCGTGTAATAACGCAAGGGGCCGTCTGAACTGTTATCCTGTATTTATTGTTCACGGCCCCCTGTATCCCTTTATCTGAAAATATCAAACAGATGCGTTGACTTTTTGCCAATACTAAAGTATCATAATTATATTCTTATATGTAACTTGTGCATTCGCACATTCTGGCAGTTTCTGCCGAAAAATCACAAGTATTAACAGGGC
>URMK01000040.1 GCA_900548905.1 uncultured Lachnospiraceae bacterium
ACCTGCGAAAATCCTTTTCAGTCCCGGGAGGGCCGTACAGACAGCGGGCGGAGGGTCATTTGGCACCTGCAAAGTTTGAGTATAGATTCCAAATTAGAAAACAGAGTGGATACCGTTCGGAAAGTCTGAATCGGTAACCACTCTGTTTTTGCCTATCTGTTCATGTTACTGAAAAAACACCGGTGCAATGCTATATTTGGTGTACAGAATACATGAAACAAATTGTGGGAGAAGGAGGAAGGAATGGACAAAATAACTTTTTTGGGAGCGGGTAGCACCGTGTTTGCCAAAAATGTGCTGGGCGACTGCATGCTGACGGAGCCTTTGCAGGAGTTTGAGTATGCGCTGTATGATATTGATCCCGGGCGTCTGGAGGAATCGTACCGGATGCTTTCCAATATCAATAAGAACGCTAACGGGCAGAAAGCGAGGATTGTGAAATATACGGACCGCCTTGAAGCGCTGCGGGGAGCCAGATATGTCATCAACGCGATCCAGGTGGGAGGATATGAGCCATGCACGGTGACGGATTTTGAAATACCGGAAAAGTACGGCCTGCGCCAGACCATTGGGGATACGGTGGGAATCGGAGGAATCTTCCGGGCGCTTAGGACGATTCCCGTAATGCTGGATTTTGTGAGGGATATGGAGAAGGTTTGCCCGGACGCCCTTTTCCTGAACTATACCAATCCCATGGCTATGCTTACACTGGCTATGCTTAGGGCGTCCTCCATCCGGACGGTGGGAATCTGCCACTCCGTCCAGGTATGTGTGCCGCAGCTGCTTTACCGGCTGGGCCTGCCCCAGGATCATGTGAAATACCGGATTGCGGGCATTAATCATATGGCCTGGCTTCTGGAAATCACCAGAAATGGGGAGGATTATTACCCGGAAATCAAAAGGCGTGCGGCACAGGGGCCTATTTATAAGCCTTATACCAGGGAAATGCTGAAGGATTATCCGCAGCTGTTGTATCCGGAATATGAATTTACCCCCGAAAAGCATGATGATCTGGTGCGTTTTGAAATCATGAAGCAGTTTGGCTGTTATGTCACGGAGTCCAGTGAACATAATGCCGAATTCCTGCCGTATTTCATCCGGAAAAACCATCCGGAACTGATTGAAAAATACCAGATACCGCTGAACGAGTATCCCCGCCGCTGCCGGATCCAGATAGAACACTGGAAGCAGCTAAAAGAGCAGCTGGTGGGGGATGAAAAGCTGACCCATGTGCGTACCCGCGAATATCCTTCCTATATCCTGGAAGCGTTGGAAACCGGGAAGCCGTTTGCCTTTGCCGGAAATGTGGCAAACGACGGGCTGATTGAAAACCTGCCGAAGGACTGCTGTGTGGAAGTGACCTGTGTGGCGGGGCAGGGGGGGATACAGCCTTGTCATGCGGGGAATCTGCCTCACCAGCTGGCGGCCCTGAATATGAGCAGTATCGGGATGCAGCAGCTGACGGTGGATGCGGCGCTCACCGGTAAAAAGGAATGCATCTACCAGGCGGCGCTGCTGGATCCCCACACGGCCGCAGAGCTTACCATCGATGAAATACACAGCCTGGTGGATGAACTGCTGGAGGCCCATGGCAGCTGGCTTCCGGATTATACGTAACCAATGTGGCGGGCATGGGGAAAGCCTGCCGGAAAAAAATAAAAAAGAGAGGTATTTCTTATGAGTGAAACAATGACCAAAAGCAAGTACGGCACAGATGCGGCCAAACCGGGAAAGCACAAAAACATGGCATCCGGAAAGGAAGTGCTGGGGCATGCGCTGGGAGGCGTGGGGCAGAATACGGTTTATGCGCTGTGGAGCGGCTTTATCACCGCTTTTTATACGGATGTATTCGGGATGAACCCGGCCGTGATGGCGGGTATCTTCCTGTTTGCGCGGATTTGGGATGCGGTCAATGATCCAATGATGGGAATCATGGCGGACCGCTCCAAAAGCCGGTTCGGACGTTACCGCTGCTGGCTTCTGCGTATGCCGGCCGTTGTGGCGGTCTGTCTGGTCCTGAACTTTACCGTTCCCAATTTCGGAACAATGGGAAATATAGTATACGCGGCAATCACTTACATATTGATGGGTATGGCCTTTACCAGCGTGGATATTCCGTACTGGAGCCTGCCTGCGGCGATGACGAATGATCCGACGGAACGGACAAAGATTTTCACGACGGCGACGCTGGGCACCAACCTGGCAACCACAGTGGGCAACATGCTCATTCCTATCCTGCTGGTAGCCTTCGGCGGAACAGCCAGCGCCCATGCCTATTTCATGACGGCGGTTATTTTTGCAGTGGTCGGCTGCTGCCTGTATCTGACCTGCTTCGGCCTGGTGCGTGAGCATGTGCAGGCCCCTACGGAAAAATTCAGCTTCGCACTGGCTTTTAAATCCCTGTTTACCAATAAGCCCCTGTTCTGTATCATGATCACCAATCTTGTTATCAACCTGGCGTTTATCATGAAAATGACATTGAACTATTATTACACCACTTACACGCTGGGAAATGTAAAGCTGATGTCGCTGATGAGCCTGATCACGCTGCCCAGTATTCTGCTGGGAACCGCTGCGGCCCCTTTCCTGACCAAGCTGGTAGGGAAGAAAAAGACCCTTCTGGGGCTGATGATTGCTAATTTGGTAATCAGTGCGGTATTCTGGTTTGTGGGCTATGGGAATATCCCGCTTGTTCTTCTGATGGGCGCGCTGCAGATTCTCTGCGTGGGATCCTCCTTTGTGGTAATCAGTTCCATGACGGCGGATACCATTGAATACGGGGAGTGGATGACCGGGCAAAGAAATGAAGGCGTGATTACCTCCACCCGTACCCTGATTACGAAGGTGGCTTCCGCACTGGTGGGCGTTGCGGTTGCGGCAGTTTTGACCATGACCGGCTATGTGCCCAATGTGGCGCAGTCCGCACAGACCATGGGAGCCTTCCACTTTGTTGTATCGTTCCTGCCGGGTATCGTCATGATGATCGGGGCGATCCCCATGTTCTTCTACAGCCTGACGGAGGAAAGACATGCGCAGATCATGGAAGAACTGAAAGAGCGCCGTGCCCGTAAGGACAGCGGTAAGTAACCCTGTAAACCAGATATGGCCGCGGCTGGATTTAACGGCTGCGGCCAAAGCTATAAACCGAAAACGCAGGCAGACTGCCATTTGGTGCCTGCGGGGAAGGAAGGAAAATTGAAAGAGAGAATACCGTTTAATGACAGCTGGCTTTACAAGCCCTGCTTTGCCTCCGGTGATACGTGCTGTACGGCTGATCCGGCAGGTTATGCGCAGGTTGATTTGCCGCATACCAACAAAATCCTTCCGTATAACTGCTTTAATGAAACGGAATGCCAGCTTATCAGCAGCTATAAGAAGCGGTTCCGGGTAAAAAAGGAATGGGAAAACAAAGCGGTTCTGCTGGAATTTGAAGGAGTCATGGCGGCATGTGACGTCTGGTGCAATGGCGTTCATGCAGGCGGACACGAAGGCGGTTTTACGCCGTTTGTTGTGGATTTGACAAACGCGGTAAAATTCGGTGAAGAGAACGTTCTCACCGTCAGGGTGGATTCCACGGAGCGAAAGGATATTCCGCCCTTCGGAAACGTGGTGGATTACCTGACCTATGGAGGGATTTACCGGGAGGTATGGCTGACAGCGGCCGATCCCGTACATCTGTCACGGCTTTTTCTGGACTGCCCCGAACCGTTGGAGGAAGAGAAAACACTGTATTGCAGCTGTGAAATCACAGCGCCCCAGGCCTGCGGAGGGATGGTGACGGTTACGCTGTTTTCCCCGCAGGGAGACAAGGCGGGGGAACAGACGGAAACGCTGTCCCTGAAGCAGGGAAGCGGAACATACCGGATCACGCTTTCGCATTTACAGGAAATTGCACTGTGGGATCCGGATCATCCGAACCTGTATACGGTGGAAGCGAAGGTGAAGGCCGGCGATAACCGGGACATCTGCCGGGAACGGTTCGGCTTCCGGCACGCGCGTTTTACGCCGGAAGGTTTTTTCCTGAACGGACACAAGGTAAAGCTGATCGGCCTGAACCGCCACCAGTCCTGGCCCTATGCGGGGTATGCCATGCCGCGCAGGGTGCAGAGGAAGGATGCGCAGCTTTTGAAAGAGGGGCTGGGCTGCAATATGGTACGCACCAGCCATTATCCCCAATCCCGCCATTTCCTGGATGCCTGCGATGAAATGGGCCTTCTCGTTATGGAAGAGATCCCGGGCTGGCAGCATATCGGGGATGAGGCCTGGAAGGAACGCTCCCTGATGGAGCTGGAGGAGATGATTCTGCGCGATTACAACCGGCCGTCCATCGTACTGTGGGGCGTGCGCATCAATGAATCCCAGGATGACCACAGCTTCTATGTACGGACAAACGCACTGGCGCACAGACTGGATCCCGGAAGACAGACAGGAGGAACCAGATATATCCAGCGCAGCGAACTGCTGGAGGATGTATACACCTATAATGATTTTACCCATGACGGCGGGAAAGAGGTCTTTCGCCCGCAGCAGGAAACGACCGGTCTGGAACGTCCTGTGCCGCTTCTGGTTACCGAAAGCAATGGGCATATGTATCCCACAAAACGGTTTGATCAGGAGCAGCGTCTGACAGAGCATGCGCTGAGACATCTGCGGGTGATCAACGAAAGCCTCGGCAGGGAGGATCTGGCGGGAGGTATCAGCTGGTGTGCCTTTGATTACCATACCCACGCCAGCTTCGGATCCGGCGACAAAATCTGCTATCACGGTGTATTTGATATGTTCCGCAATCCCAAATATGCGGCCTATGCCTATGCTTCCCAGAAGGATCCGGCACAGCAGATCGTGATGGAGCCTGTCACAGCGGCAAGCCGCGGCGAAAAAGACGGCGGCGGGATGGTTCCTTTCTATATCATGACCAATTGTGATTATGTCAGAGTATATAAGAACGGAAAACAGGTGGCGGATTTTTATCCTCAAAAAGAGGAATTTCCCTATTTGGCGCATCCGCCGGTGGTGGTGGTCCATCTGATGGAAGCGGATGTTCTTTCCAGTTTTTCCGGGGAGGACAGACAGCAGTTTCAGGAGTATCTGGAAAAGAGGATGCGGGAAGGAACGCTGACCGGCCTGCGGCAGGAGGATCTGGCCTATCTGGCAGCGCTGGCGCAAAAATACGGACTTCCCGTGAAAGAGCTGGTCACCACCGTGATTAAATCCGCGGGCGGCTGGGGAGATGTGTCAAACAATCTGGTGCTGGAGGGCTTTTGGGACGGCAGGGCCGTATGCCGCCGTGAAATCGGAGAAGGCAAATATGCGGCCGGAATTACGGCGAAGCCCGACGACACGGTACTTTATACGGGCGGAGAGACCTATGATGCCACCAGGATTACGGTGGAAGCCGTTGATAATATGGGTAACCTGATGCCTTTTATACAAGAGTGTGTGGAGGTGAAGCTGGAAGGCCCCGGCAGGCTGATAGGGCCGGCGCGATTCCCCCTCACCGGAGGCATCTCCTCCTTCTGGGTCCGGACCGCCGGAGAAACGGGCAGTGTCGGGATTTCCATAGAAGGCATGACTGGCCGGGCGGAATGTACGCTGGAGATAAAGCCTGTTCTGCACCACACCTGATGCTTGGGTTACCAGCCTTCTCTTATCCTTCACAGGCCCGCTAATACACAGCGGGCCTGCCTGGATGTCTTTTCTTTTTCCGCTGCCGGATTAGTAATCCGGTATCCGTATAATTATTTACGCATAGCCATTTTTCGGAATTCCCCCGGCAGTATCCCCGTACTGCAGCGAAAGAGTTCGGAAAAACGGCTGGCTTTTGTGTACCCCACACTTTGAGCTACCTGCCCGATGGGGATATCCGTATTGGCAAGAAGCGTTTCGGCCTGACACATGCGGCGCTGCTGAATATAATCCGTAATTGTACAACCGTGATATTCCTTGAAGGTGGTCTGTAGCTTCCGGGTACCCATACAGGATATTTTGACGATCTGTTCCAGCGGGATATCCTGCATACAGTGGTCATTTATATACAGGGTGAGATTCTCCAGCTGCTTTACATCCTGTGAAGAAAGTGTTTTCCTGGTTTCCTGCTTCCGGCCGCAGGCCCGGCTCCATTCCACGATGAGAGATACGGCTTCCGCCACCTTCCCCTCATAAAACAGTCTTGCGGAAATCCCTTCTCCCCGATAGGACATTACCTGTTTTAAAAGCCGGGCCATCTCCGGAAAATCTGCCGTCTGTCCCACCGAGGCAAATGCCTGGCAGGGACTCGCATATACATCAGAATACTTTTGCTTCAGATATTCCTCATAGTAGGCCGGCATGATTTCTATGCCCACCGAGCGAATGGGGATTTTTTTGTGCATTAACAGCTTACAGGACTGGTCCCCTCCGATAAAGCTCTTCACACTTCCTGCTTCCAACCGTCTGTAAGGGGAAAGTTCTTCGCCGGAAATAGAATCGTACAACATAATACTCAGGCATTCGGGCCACATAAATTCCAGAATAGTATCCTGATGAAAGAAAAAATCGTGAATGGTTATGCCGAATAAGTCCTGCTGGTGGTACAGCCAGAACGCCCCTTCTCCAACTGCGCTGTCCAGCTTCCATGTCGAACCAATTCCGCAAAAAGACGTATTGCCCGAATCCGGCAGGAATCCCCTTTGGGAAAATTGTTCTTTATAATAATCAAATACAGAATTGTTCATCTCATTTCTCCTGATGCCATGAAAACGCAAACTTATACCCAAAAAGCGCAAATTTGACCAAAAGCTATTGTAAGGAAAAACCATTTGGAGTATGGTATCAACGTGGTTAGTGACCTCTAACCAAATGATATCATAATGAAAGGAATGCGTCAAGAATATGGCATTCCCCAAAAGGAGGACTTATTTATGGCAGTACAATCGTCTTACACAGACAGGAAAGGTCTTACAATAAAAGATCTTGTAACTATTGGGATTTTTACAGCTTTATTCTTCGTATTTGAACTCATCGGTTCCCTTCCGTTTGCGCCGAACCCGGCTTTGACATTCTATCAGTCTTATGGAATCGCCCTGCTTTGCGGCCCTGTTTTTCTGCTTATGGTGGCAAAGGTCCCGAAGCACGGAACGATAGCTATACTCGGCATCATTAACGGCATTATCTGGTTTGTGCTCGGCATGCACTGGGCTATGGACCTGGGCTATATTGTTATGGGCATTGCAGCGGATTTTGTGGCCGGTTCCTGGGGCTTCAGAAACAGGAAGGTGAACATTCTTGCCTACGCGCTGTTCTGCTGCGGGCCCGCAGGAGTTCTGCTGGCTTATGCGGCCAATCCCTCCGCCTGGGCCGGCACAATGCTTAACAACGGGCTTTCCCAGGATTATGTGGACATGATGGCCGCTTCGGTTCCCAATGCCATGATTCCTGTTGTATTCCTCGGAACTCTGGTGATTGCGGCATTAAGCGGGCTGGTGGGGCTGAAGCTGCTGAAAAAACAATTTGAAAAGGCAGGGATAACCGCATGACCGGCGGACAGGAGCGCTGTGGACTCCGGTTGGATCCCCGCACGAAAATCCTGCTCCTTCTCCTGTGCGTGCTGTCCTCAGCCCTTGCCCCTTCCTTGTTTTATGAGATGATAGTAGTCTGTGTGGTGGCCTGCTATGGGATTTTCTGCGGTAAAGTGCGGTATTCCCTGACTGCGGTGATCGTATATGCGGTGGTTTGTTTTCTGACCCATGCAGTATTCAGCCTGCATGGATCGCTGCAAGTCATGCTGATCGCTTTTTTAGGATTGGTACATAAGGTTTATCCCTGCGGCATTCTGTCGGGTATTATCATTTCCAACACAAAGGTCGGGGAATTTCTGTCGGCAATGAACCGCAGCCGTGTTTCCAAAAAGATTGTAATTCCTGTGGCGGTCATGCTTCGTTATGTGCCTACCATACGGGAGGACTGGCAATATAGTAAGGATGCCATGCGTATGCGGGATGTGGCTCCCGGACTTAAAAATTTTCTGCTCCATCCGGTTATGACAATTGAGTGTATTTATGTACCGCTTATGATGGCGGCATCCAAAACGGCGGATGAATTGACGGTAGCCTCGATCACAAGGGGAATTGAGAATCCTGTCCCGCGGACTTCTTATGCGAGAATCGGCTTTGGCGCGGCAGATGTAGCTGCCGCCGCCGTTTTTCTGGCACTGTTTCTGGCAGGCCGGCTTTGCAGGGGGGTGTTTCATTGATTGAATTAAAAAATGTCGGTTTTTCTTACCCGGGCCAGGATAATGGAGGGCTGCGCAATATTAATCTTACCATACAGGATGGAGAGTGTATCCTGCTTTGCGGAAGGAGCGGCTGCGGAAAGACCACTGTCACACGGCTTCTCAACGGCTTGATACCCAAGTTTTATGCGGGGGAACTGACCGGCACCGTAGTTGTGGACGGCAGGAATATATCTGACCTGCCTATGTACAGAATTTCAGAACATATCGGATCTGTATTCCAAAATCCGCGTACCCAGTTTTTTAATACGGACAGTGACAGTGAGATTGCATTCGGGCTGGAAAATGAAGGAAGGCCGCAGGAGGAGCTGCGACTCCGGGTGGAAACCGTCTCCCGTGACCTGGGTTTAAAACAGCTGCGTGGCTGTTCCCTGCACAGACTGTCGGGCGGAGAAAAGCAGAAAATCGCTTTTGCCTCGGTATATGCCATGAATCCCGATATTTACCTGCTGGATGAGCCGTCATCCAATCTGGATAGGGATGCGATCCGGGATTTGAAAGAGTACCTGAAGCGGATCAGGAAGCAGGGGAAGACCATACTGATAGCGGAACACAGGCTGTACTATTTAATGGATGTTGCCGACCGCGTAATCTATATGGAACAAGGGGAAATCAAAGGGATTTATACGCCGGAAGCCTTCCGGAAAATCCCGTCTGATGAACGTGAACGCATGGGGCTGCGGGCTGTGGATTTGCAAAAGGTACACCCCCGGACAGTAAGCGTTACAACGCCGGAAGCGGTTTTTTCCATCCGGGACGCGGGAATATATTATAAGAAAAAAGTGATTGCCGAAAATATCAATTTGTCGGCGGGTGCGGGAGAAGTGATAGGTATAGTCGGTCATAACGGCTCCGGGAAAACCACATTTTCCAGAACTTTGTGCGGGCTGCATAAAGAAGAGCGCGGACAATTTCTCTGGAAGGGACGGCAGGAGGAACAAAGAAGCAGGCTGAAGCGTTCCTACATGGTTATGCAGGACGTGAATTTCCAGTTGTTTGCGGACAGTGTTTGTTCGGAGTGCTCTTTTGGAATCCGCAACCCGGATCCGGAGTTGGTACGGGCCGTTATGGATAAGCTGGGACTGCTTCCTTTTAAAGATCATCACCCGAATACCCTGTCGGGGGGGGGCAGAAGCAGCGTGTGGCCGTGGCCGTAAGCATGATTTGCGGAAAGGAACTTCTGGTATTTGATGAGCCGACCAGCGGACTCGATTATGACAGCATGACACAGGTGGCAGGACTGATCAGGGAACTGGCCGGCATGGGGAAAATAATATTTGTCGTGACACATGATTACGAATTTGTGTGCCGTACCTGTACCAGAGTCTTTAACATTGCCCATGGGGAACCGTGCAGCGACATTCCGGTTTCAACGGAAACGGAAAAACAGCTGAAAAAACTGTTTTTTGAACCAAATTGAGGTTAAGAGAGGAGCATGATTATCATGGAAAAAAAAGAAAATCCCATTAAGCTGCTGCTGAAGTGGGCCGAGAGGGAGAAATACTGGATGTATCTGGCGATTTTCCTTTCCTTTATCAGCGGATTATGTACCATGGTACCTTATTACGGAATCTACCAGCTTATGGAGGCGGTTTATACGCATACCTGCACCGCTGAGACAGTTGTCCTGAATGCGGAGCTTGTCATGGCCTCCATAGGTCTCAGGTTCCTGCTGTTCGGCACTTCCGGTGTGGCCTCCCATAAGGGAGCTTACCGGGCTTTGTTTAAGGTGAGATGCATGGTTGCGGATCATCTGGCAAATGTGCCTCTTGGGGCCGTGAATGAGCGCAGCACAGGGGAAATAAAGACGGTTCTGAATGAAGATATTGAAAAGCTGGAATTGTTTCTGGCCCATAATATGCCGGAAATGGTCTGTTATCTGGTGGGTCCCCTGGCTGTATTCCTGTATCTGTTAACCGTCAATATTCCTTTGGCTCTTTTATCCCTGATTCCTCTGATTCTGGCTCTGTTGGTTATGCTTTGCATGTTCCTTATTTCGTCAGGGATGATGGATGAAGCATACCATTCTCTGGCCCGGCTTAACTCTGTTATGGTAGAGTATATAAGCGGAATGAAGCTTATTAAAGCGTATAACATGGGGAGCCGATCCTTCCAGAAATATGCAGATGCCGTGAATGAAGAAAACAGGGTCTGGCATCGGAATGCCGGACGTATGGGACCGTTCTGCGCGGCCTTTGCGGTAGTGGTGGAAGCAGGAACACTGCTCATGGTTCCTGCAGGCGGCCTGTTTTTCTTAAAAGACTCCCTGACCGCCAGTGCCTTTCTGCTGTTCGCCTTTGTGGGGTCCATGTATCTTACGGAAATCCGTCCGTTGCAGGAAATGGGAAGCAGCTTCGCCCAGGTATTGTCCGCGGTAGGCAAAACCCAGGATATTCTGCGTATTCCCACCTATCGTAAAGGCGGCGCTTTTCCGGAAAAGCATGATATTGAACTGCGTGACGTAACGTTTTCCTATCAGGCGGAAGGTTCCCCAAAACACGCACCGGAAAAATCAGCTGCCGGGGAAAGAGGAACTGCGGCGGAGGCGGAAACTGTGCAGGGCGGAAAGATAAATGTGCTGGAGCACTGCACCCTTAAGCTTAGGGACGGGGAACGTCTGGCCTTAGTCGGCCGTTCCGGGGCCGGAAAGAGTACCATAATAGAACTTATTGCCCGCTTTTATGACGTACAGAAAGGGGAGGTGCTCATAGGAGGAAAAAATGTCAGGGACATTGACTATGAAATCCTTCTTCAGAATGTGGCTATTGTTTTTCAGAAGACCTTTCTTACCTGTGACAGTGTGTTTGATAATATCAGGCTTGGCAGCAATGCCGGCCTGGAGGAGGTGAGGGAGGCGGCAAGGAAAGCCCAGATTGATGAGTTTATCATGTCTCTTCCAGATGGATATGACACGAAAGTAGGAAGCTTTGCTTCCCGGTTTTCCGGTGGAGAGAAACAGAGGATTGCCATTGCAAGGGCCATTCTCAAGAATGCCCCCATATTGATATTGGACGAAGCCACCAGCGCGGCAGATCCGGAAAACCAGGTGGAAATTGACAAAGCCATACAAAACCTGTGCAGAGGAAAAACCGTTATTATCGTAGCACACCGTTTAAGTGCTCTGAAAATGTGTGACAGGGTAGCCGTTGTGGAGAACCATACAGTTACCTCCGTGGGAACCCATGAGCAGGTGATCCGGGAAAACCAGTACTACCGCCAGGCATGGACGGATTATGAAACAGCCCGGTCGGTCAGCTACCAATTGAAAGGAGACATCCGGTATGCCAAATAACCCAATGAAAAAAGGCGCAAGATTTTATGTGAGCATTGTTTTAAATGTATTGGAAGGAATGCTGTCAGGTTTTAATTTTATTGTTCTGTTCCAGGCAATGCAGCTTCTGTGGGATGGGACTACCAATATGCCGGCTCTGTTTTCTTTAACCGGTTCTCTTGGTATTATCTTTTTGCTGCGGCTCATTATCTACGGATTCGGGTATACGCAGGGGCAGATCGGGGGTGCTGCGGTCAGCAATCGTGTCCGGCTGTATTTAGGGGATAAGATTAAACGTATCCCCCTGACCAGGATCGTCAGAGGGCAGACGGGAGACTATTTAAACGTGGTGACCAGTGATGTAAACGCTTATGAAAAGTTCCTTACCCATACGGTGGGGGACTTGTGCAAGCATACGGCCTTCTGTGTCCTGTTGATTGTATGGGTCGGCACGATCTGGCTGCCCGGCGGCATCCTTTTGTTCTGTGTGGAACTGGTGCTCATCCCGTTTCTCTGGCTGACCTTCCGTATAGTCAAAAAATACGGTACGCAGAAAAATGCGGTAACGGCTGACGCAGTGACCGGAATCGTGGAGTATGTGACCGGAATCCAAACCTTCCGCGCCTATGGTGTTGGCGGCGTGAAAAACAAAAATGTGGTTTCCGTTATGGAAAAATACAGTGATGCGAGCTATAAATATGAAAAGCATGGGATCCCTGCCAATGCGATCCAGTGTATTTTCCTGTGGGCCGGCGTACCGCTCATGGCCTGGGCGGCATCAAAGCCTATGCTGGAGGGACAGCTGGATCCGGTTTCCTACCTTTTGTTATGTATTTTGCCTGTCCTTCTCGCCAAATTGTCCGATTCCGTATCCAGAGAGCTGATGAGCTACAAAAACCTCAAGATTTCCAGGGATAAGATTCTGGATATTATCCATGAGAAGGAGGAAAACGGAAGCATGAAGCCTTTTACCACGCCGACCCATGAGATCACTTTCCGGAATGTGAATTTTTCTTATGTAGCAGGGGAACCTGTTTTAAAGAATGTGAGTTTTGTGGTTCCTGACCGGAAGCTGACGGCTATTGTAGGAGACTCCGGTTCCGGGAAATCCACGATTTTAAATCTGATATCCAAGTATTATGAAGCGGACAGCGGTACGATAGCGATCGGAGGGAAACCGGTGAATAGCGCGGCTGCAGAGCGTGTTCTGGAACAGATTGCCATGGTGGATCAGGAGGTGTTTTTATTTGATGATACCATCCGTGACAATATCCGCTATGCCAGGCCCGGTGCATCGGACAAAGAAATTGAAATTGCCTGCAGGGAAGCTAACTGTGACGGCTTCATACGCAGGATGCCGAAAGGGTACGATACACCCACAGGTGAAAACGGCAGCATGCTTTCCGGCGGTGAGCGGCAGCGCCTGTCCATTGCCCGGGCCATTTTAAAGAACAGTCCCATACTGCTTCTTGATGAGGCCACCGCGTCTCTGGATATTGAAAATGAACTGGCAGTCAAGCAGGCCATTACAAACCTGCTCAGGGCCAAAAAGACGGTAGTTATGATTGCACATACCCTTTCCATCGTAAAGAATGCAGACCAGATCCTTGTGGTATCGGAGGGGCGGATAGCGGAAACAGGAACCCACGGGGAACTGCTTCAAAGGAACGGCAAATACGCGGCCATGTGGAACGCGGAACAACAGCTTTCCAATTGAGAGGGCAGAATGCAGACAAACTAAAGCAGCAGGAGCATTGAATCGGCAGACTGATTTGCACAAGTATGTTTATAGAAAATCCTGGATAAGCATCCCCATATACAGCTGCATTCTGGTATGCAGGGAAGTAAGGCTGATATGGAGGATGCTTTCTATTTTATGTTGCTTATAGGTTACGGAATTGCGGTGTATGTACAGCTTTTCCGCTGTGGACTTTGCATTGCAGCCGGTTTCCAGGTAACATTGCAGGAAGTCATACAAGCCGGTGTTATGCTCCTGATCATAGTAAATGAGAGGCAAAATGGTCTTTTCATAATATTCCTCCAGAATATCCGGATCTTCGATGGCGAGCAGCAGCTTATACAAGCCCAGCTCGGAATAATAGTGCAGGCTCCGGTCTACCTTTCCATGGGCCTGCAGCTTCTGCAGGGAGGACGCCTGATGGTAGCTTTTGTACAGACAGCGTATGCTTCTGGTATTTTTTCCCACGCCGTAGGAAAGAACCTCTCCCGGCCTCAGAATCTTATTCAGATATCCCATGACGGCCTCAACAATTTCCTGTGTTTCCGCTTCGGAATAATCGGCCAGGACAAGCAGCAGACGTTCTTCATGGGTAAAAATAACAAAATTATCATAATAATGCATGAGAAAGGCTTTTGCCAGATTGTTTAATTCAATCAGGCGGTTTGCCGGCCCTTCCTTTTTGCCCTCCACATGGATGATTGCGGTGCTGTAAGCCCATCCGGCCTGAAAGCCGCGGCGTGCCAGGGATACCACGTACAGCTCCTCCTGCTTGGGAAAGCAGATGGCATTCAGGAAGGCGGCTGACGTTTCCTGGTCGTTCTGATCGGATTTGGTAATCATGTAGGAGAACTGACGTATGATTTCGGACAGATGGACCCGCCAGGGTACGGTGAATACGGGAAAATGATGCTCGTTCCCATAGGTGATGATGTCATCTTCCACCTCTCGTATATAGGGACCGATATTGATAATGAGGCCCGCCGCGTGATGAAGGTGCACACTTTTTACCAGATCCATCAGGGTAGATCCCTGGAACAGGCCGATTCCGGTGGTGAAGACCAGTTCGCCTCCGTCCAGAAAAGAAGAAGCCTCTTTATTTTCCACCATATGGACCCAGCTGACCATCTGGTTCAGTCCCTGCCCGCCGGCGATCAGATGCAGCTCCATACGCTGGCCCTGCTGATACAGCTTATTTAATATGACAGCCATGCTTACCCTCCTCCTCATCAATTCCATAAAAAAGCAGCACATGAAAAGGAAAAAATGCTCCTTTGCATGTGCTGCTTTTTCTAATTATTAAGGATTATACCATAGTCCGCGACGGGAAGCAAGAAAAGGGATGGGGCTTTGTGCAGGTGAACAGAAAAAATTGTGCAGATGGGAATTGCATATGGTTGGGAAAGGAATATACTTGGATTCAACGATATGGCAAGGAAGTCAGTTTCCGGGTCCATGTCGTTTTTTATTTGTAAGAGAAACGGAGGTACATATGAGCGAACAAAAGGAAATGGTAAGGGAACAGGAAAACGGGACACCCCAGATCCGGATCCGGGATATGAGCGTATCCTTTCAGGATAACAAGGGAAAGGAAGTAAAAGCGCTTACCCATGTGAATCTTGATATCAGTAAAAGTGAATTTGTATCGCTGGTAGGTCCTTCGGGGTGCGGGAAAACAACGCTGCTCAGAACAATGGCGGATTTGCAGGAGCCGACGGAGGGGACCGTCCGCATAGACGGCATGACACCAAAGGAAGTGCGCCTGCAGCAGAGATTCGGAATCGTTTTCCAAAGCCCGGTGCTGTTCGAATGGAGAACGGTGCGGGAAAATGTGGAGCTTCCTCTGGAGATCAAGCGGTTTGGCAAGGAAAAACGGCGGGAAGAGGCGGATAAAATGCTGGAAATGGTAGGGCTTCAGGATTTTGCGGGGCATTATCCGGGACAGCTAAGCGGCGGTATGCAGCAGCGTGTGAATATCGCAAGGGCGCTGGCGCTCCGGCCTGAGATTCTTCTTATGGATGAACCGTTTTCCGCGCTGGATGAGTTTACAAAAGAAAAACTGCATGAGGATCTTCTCCGCATCTGGAGAAAAACGGAGAAAACCATTGTGTTCGTCACACATAATATCGCAGAGGCGGTTTTCCTGTCGGATAAAGTATGCGTTATGTCTCCGCATCCGGGCAGGCTGTCTTCTGTAGTGGAAATTGATATTCCAAGGCCGCGTGGGCTGGAAGTGAAGGATACCCTGCATTTTACGGAACTGGTCGCCGGGGTAAGGAACTGTTTTGAAGGAGGAAGCGTATGAAAAAAAGGAAGGGGCTTTCGTTTCCGCGGTGGGCGGTTATGCTGGTTTGGGTCCTGCTGCTTCTCCTTTTGTGGGAAACAGGGGCCGTTGTGGTAGGAAATACAAAACGGACGCCGGAAAATACGCTGCCTCATTTTTATCAGATAATAGGTTCCGCGTTTGATAATAAAATGGTCAGCAACAAGATGACGGCGCTTCAGATTGTGTTGACGAACGCGGCGCAGACACTGCAGCGGGCGGCGCTGGGATTTGTAATCGGCACGGTTCTCGGCTTTCTCTTAGCCCTTCTGATGAAGCTTTCCGGCCTGGTGGAAAAGATGCTTTTCCCCTATCTGATGCTGATACAGATGGTGCCGATTATCGGTATGGCGCCGATTGTCCTGGCCGTTACACACGACATCGGTAAGAGCCGAATCGTGATAGCAGCCATACTGACCTTTTATCCGGTGGCGGCGAATACGCTGGCAGGGCTTCATTCGGTGGAAAAGGAAAAATATGATCTGATGCATTCCTACGCGGTTGGCAAAGGGACCTTATATGCAAAGGTGCTGATTCCTTCCTCTATTCCCTGTTTTTTTACCGGGCTGAAGATCGCCGCGCCTATGGCAATTACCGCGTCTATTCTGGTAGATACTCTGCAGGGGGACGGGGGGCTGGGGTGTATGATGTCCCAATCCCTGAAGCATGCCATGTCCATTTATGTTTTCTGGCAGATTGTGGTGTTCAGCGCCTTTATAGGAATTTTCAGCACGTATCTTATGGGAGTGCTTGAAAAACTGGCGGTTCCCCAGGAAAGAAGGAAGCTTATAAAAGGCCTGTGCAGGAAGGGGAAAGGGGTGCAGCCATGATAAAAAGAAAAGAAAACCTGTGGAAACGGCTGAAGAAAAACAGCCGGTTTCAGAAATTCCTTACCTTCTTTCTGCCGGTTTTTCTGGGAGTGCTTCTTGCGGCCTCCTGGCAGACACAGCTGCTGCACAGGATACTGGGGACGGATGTATTCACGCTTCCCCTGCCGTCAAGAATAGGAACCATCCTTGCGGAAAACGGCCCCAAGATTATGGAAAATGTGCAGGCTACCGTATTCGTGGCGCTGCTAGGTCTGATATGCGGCTCTCTGATCGGCTATCTGATAGCGATTCTCGCATCCGTTTTTCCCAAATGGGGAAGCGGCGGGCTTTCCGTTGTGGCCGCCTTCAATGCTATTCCGATTGTGGCGCTTGCACCGGTAATGACCAACTGGACCAGAGGAGTGAGTGAGGATGCCAATGTACGCAGTATGGTGGCAAAAGTGATAGTGGTTGCCATTGTCTGCATTGCCAATATGAGCATCAGCGCGTTCCGGGGACTTACGGATCTGAAGCCCTTTGCCGCGGATTTAATGACCTCCTATGCCGCAGGGCGGTTCATTATTTTCCGTAAGCTGCTTCTTCCCAACAGTGTGCCTCATGTATTTACGGCCCTGAAGGTAGCGGTGCCTGCCAGCGTAATCGGTGCGCTGGTAAGTGAATATTTTGCGGAATATGTAATCGGGGTGGGTAGGCAGATACGGGAGAATATCGTAATAGCCCAGTATGCCGTCGCCTGGGCCTACATAGCGGTGGCATGTTTTATCGGAATCATCATGTACGTTATTCTGATTTTTTCAGAAGGTATTATTCTGAAGCATCGCGGTAAGTGAGCCGCTTCAGGTTAATATAGAACTTTTAGGCTTTTTTCTGTAACAAAAGTCCGGCAACCATTATACGAGGAGGAACAATTATGAGAAAAAAGAAATCCACATTCCGTTTATTATGTTCGGCCGCCTTATGTGCGGCACTTCTGGCAGGCTGCGGCAGCAGCGCCTCCGATACGGCGGCACAGCCGGAAACAACGGCTTCGGAAGCAAACGTTCAGGAGGTGCCTGATACCCTGGAAGCATCCGCCGCGTCTCCAACCGGTACGGAAGAAGCTTCACCGGAAGCGGTTGGGTTGATGTCAAATGAAGAAATAATCAGTAAGGCGGCAGGGGAAGGAAAAGTCGGGAACTGGGGGCTGGGCAACGAATATGAAGTACAGGCCCTTCTGACAAAATACGGGCAGGACACCTCTTATCTGAGCCAGGCATTTGATATGGATGGATTTGACGACGATTCCGTTACGCTGGCCTCCGCCATGACTTACAATGAGCTGGGTCTTGTGAAAAATGATTATGAAGGCGGCTACAGCTACGGTGATACGGTAGGCACGATAGACATGAATGAGGAAGGCGTGGCAATGCTTGAAGACACCATTTTCTGTACCAGGGAATTTGCCGAAGCCAATCCCAATACTGTGAAGGCTTTCCTTTATGCCTCTTTAAAGGGTTGGGAGGATGCCTGTGCGGATCCTGCCGCCGCCGCAGAAACCGTCTTTAACTATGGTTCTTCCGTCTCCCCGGAACACCAGGCCTTTATGGCGGAGGAAGTGAAAAAGCTGGTAACCGTTGATACCCAGGGAAATGCGGTGGAAGCAATTGGAAATATGGACGAAGAAGCCATGCAGCAGACGCTTGATTTGGCAAAGCAGTATATCAGCCTGGACGATTCCGCCGCAGCGCAGAAGCTGCAGTCCATGACACTGGATGATATGAGAGATACCTCTTATTGGGAAGAGGCATCGGTATCTGCGGACGGTGCTTTCGGAACCCCGGAAAAGACGGACGTAAGCATTCAGCTGAAATGGCTCCCACAGGCACAATTTATGGGATATTACGTAGCGCTTGAAAAAGGCTACTATGAAGAAGCCGGTTTAAACGTTACCATTACCCCGGGCGGCGGCGATATTTCGGAAACAACCGCTGTTACCAACGGTACGGTAGATTTCGGCGTGACCTGGACCGCAAATCTGATGGCAGCCAATGCGGGAGGAATGAATCTGCTGGAGGTGGCACAGATGTACCAGAGATCCGGCCTGGTACTTGTATATAAGCTGGATAATTTTCAAAAGTAAACCATAGCAGATAAATAGGCCAAAAAGGGTTACCATGCAGGCCGGGCACACAGGTGCGGGAGGCATGGTAACCGCGGCCTTCCCGGAAATCAGCAGGACAGGAGGATAAGGATGGATATTTTATTTAAAAACGGTATTGTTGTGACTGCTTCGGAACATTTTGCGGCGGATGTGGCGGTAAAGGACGGAAAAATAGCCGCAATAGGAAAGAATCTGCCGGAGACAGGCCGGGTAATTGATATAGAAGGAAAGCTGCTTCTGCCGGGAGCGATTGATGTACACACCCATCTGGCAATGCCTTTCGGAGGGACCGTTTCGGCAGACGACTATATGACAGGAACCCGGGCCGCGGCCTGCGGCGGCGTCACCACCGTATTTGATTATCCGGTGCAGCACGCCGGGGAATCGGTATTTGACGTCATTCATCCCAAAAAGAAAATCTGTGAAAAAGACGCTTGTGTGGATTATGCGTTTCACTGCTGCATCACGGATCTGAACGGAGGCGAAATCCTGAGTGATATGGAAAAGGCGGTGGAAGAGGGGATTACCAGCTTTAAATGTTTCCTGGTCTATAAAAAAGAAAAGATGATGGTGGATGACGGAACGCTTGTGCGGCTGCTTCTGAAAGCCAGGGAAATCGGTGCCATGGTTAATGTCCATGCCGAAAATCCTGATTTGATTGATTACCATGTGGAACGTTTCTTAAAAGAAGGAAAGACTTCGCCCTGGTATCACTATAAAAGCCGCGAAGAATATGTGGAAGCCGAGGCGGATAAACGGGTGGTGCATTGGGCAAGTCATCTGGAAGCGCCTGTGTATATCGTACATATGGCGGATAAAGAAGGCCTGGAAGCCTGCATACGGGCAAAGGAACAGGGACATCCGGTCTTTGTGGAAACCTGTCCGCAGTATCTGGAGTTCACCTGCGACATTTATAAACGGGAGGACGGAAGAAATTTTGTCTGCTCTCCGCCTATGAAAGGCCGGGAAAGCCAGGATGCGCTATGGGCCGCTCTGAAAGCGGGATTTATTGATACCGTGGCAACGGATCACTGCCCGTTCCAAAGCTACGAAAAAGACTGGGGCAAGGATGATTTCACGAAAATCCCCAACGGCTGCGCCGGCGTGGAAAACCTGTACCCATATATGCTGGATGCGGCAAACAGGGGAAAAATTCCTTTTGAAAAAGCCGTTGAACTGTGTTCTTATAACCCGGCAAAGATATTTGGCTGCGACACGAAGGGAAGCATTTGTGTGGGTAAGGATGCGGATCTTGTGGTTTATGACACAAACAAGGACTTTACAGTCAGCGTAAGCAATATGCATTCGGCATACGACCATACGATTTGGGAGGGAAAGACCTTTCACGGTTATCCGGTACAGACCTATCTGCGAGGACAGC
The DNA here is from genome assembly GCA_900548905.1 of uncultured Lachnospiraceae bacterium. Taxonomy (GTDB): domain Bacteria; phylum Bacillota; class Clostridia; order Lachnospirales; family Lachnospiraceae; genus Eisenbergiella. The sequence goes on from URMK01000040.1 coordinate 19,953, forward strand.
TTGTTTATGACAAGGGTAATTTTACAGGGAAGCCGGGTATGGGAAAATTTGTAAAAAGAAGTCCGCGCACATAGATAAGAACCGGAAGGCAAGGTGATGGAAAATGGCATATGAGACAAGAGTACTGAAGGAAGAAAGCGCAGGATGTCTGCTGTGCCTGAACGGCCCTTGTTCAAAGGCATGTCCCTGTGGAATAAAAGTGGGACGGATTATGCAGTCCCTTCGTTTTGAGAATTACCAGGGAGCCCGGAAGCTTCTTCCTTCCGATCTTCCCTGCGCGGCCTGTGAAGGCCGCCCCTGTATGGGCGCATGCAAAAAGGGAAAGCTGTTTAAACCGGTGGCGATTCCGGAAGTCATGAGCGCGCTGCATCAGATACAGGCACCAAAGACCGGCGGGACGGATCTGACAACGGAATTTCTGGGGGTACGCTGCGAAAATCCCTTTTTCCTTTCCTCCTCCGTTGTGGCAAGCAATTATGAAATGGTGGCAAAAGCTTTTGAACTCGGCTGGGCCGGGGCGTGCTGGAAAACGATCGGCAATTTCGTGCCGAATGAGGTTTCCCCTCGGTTTGACAGTTTGGAGAAAGAAAACAATACGTTTATAGGCTTTAAAAATATAGAACAGATTTCCGATCACACGTTGGAGGAAAATCTGGAATACATAAGAAGGTTAAAGAAAGATTTCCCCGCCAAAGTAATTATCGCATCCATCATGGGTCAGTCGGAAGAGGAATGGACCATGCTGGCAGGTATGACGGAAAAAGCGGGCGCAGATATCATTGAATGTAACTTTTCCTGTCCCCATATGACTACGGAAGGACTGGGAAGCGATGTGGGAACGGATCCGCTGCTGGTATCCCGCTATACCCGTGCGGTAAAAGCGGGAACAAGACTGCCGGTCCTGGCAAAGATGACGCCGAATCTGGGAAATATGGAAATACCGGCGCTGGCTGCAGTAGAAGCGGGAGCTGACGGCATTGCGGCGATCAATACCATTAAAAGTATTATGAACGTGGATTTATCCTCTTTTTCTTCCGGTCCCGATGTGTGCGGAAGCTCTTCGGTAGGGGGCTATTCCGGGAAATCAGTAAAGCCTATTGCCCTCCGGTTTATTCAGGATCTGAAATCGAACCCCCGTCTTAAAGGGGTTCCGGTAAGCGGCATGGGAGGCATTGAAACCTGGAAGGACGGTGCGGAATTCCTGGCTCTCGGCTGCGGGAACCTGCAGGTGACCACAGCCGTGATGCAGTACGGGTACCGTATCATTGAGGATCTGACGGAAGGGCTGGGCCTGTATCTGTCAGAAAAAGGATTCCCGTCAACAGCCGCTCTGGCGGGGAAGGCGCTGCCACATATCATACCGGCCCAGCAGCTGGACAGGAACACTATCTGCTATCCCAGATTCAACAGGGATGCCTGTATTTCCTGCGGAAGATGCGAAATATCCTGCTATGACGGAGGCCATCAGGCCATCCGCATAGAGGAAGGGAACGGGAAAGTCATTCTGGACGGCAGAAAATGTGTGGGCTGCCACCTCTGTATGCTTGTATGCCCTGCGGGGGCCATTACACCGGGAGTGAGAAGAGAGAAGGCAGTATAAAAAAACAAGTAGGAGGAAAATTATCTGCTCCTGCAATGGCAGTCGCATTTTTCCTTCGGAAAAACGAGGAGGATTATTATGTATCGATGTAGTGAAGACAGGATGAAGGATAAAATTACGGTTATGAGCGGCTTCGGAGATGCAGGGCATGGGGGGATTACACGGTATTCCCTGTCTCAGGCAGCCATCTTGGCCAGAGACGAATTTATAAGGCGGATGAAGGATATCGGATGTGAGGTGAAAACAGATGATGTGGCAAATGTATATGCCACGCTGAAGGGCAGTGATCCTTCCCTGCCGGGGATCGTTATGGCTTCCCACTGTGATTCGGTAAAAAACGGCGGAAATTATGATGGGATTCTGGGCGTGATATCTGCCATGGAGGTATTGGAAACCATAACGGCGGAAAAGATTCCCCACCGCCATAATCTGACGGCTATGATCTGGACAAATGAGGAAGGCTCCCTCTATCCGCCCGCCATGATGTGTTCCGGTATTGTCTGTCATGATTACCTTCCGGAGAACATAGGCAGGAATTTCAGGGAAGAAAATATGCTGCAGTCCGCGTCCGTGCTGGATAGCAGCAAGACCTTCGGGATGGCTCTGGAGGCCTCCGGTTTTAAAGGGGAAAAGGAAAACCGCCTGAATCCCCAAGACTATAAGGCGATGTTTGAACTGCATATTGAACAGGGGCCGATTCTTGAGGCGGCCGGTAAGGATATCGGTGTGGTAACCTGTGTGCTTGGTATGGTTAATTACCGGATTAAGGCTTATGGGCAGGCGGATCATGCGGGAACGACGCCAATGCCTTACAGGCATGATGCCCTGTATGCGGCAGCGCAGGCACTTATGCTTCTGCATGAAAAGCTGGATGCGCTGGATCCTGCCCTTGTTTATACAACAGGGGAGATCAAGTGCCATCCCAATGTACATACGGTAATTCCGGACTATGTGGACTTTTCCATCGATGTCAGACATGAGGATCCGCAGGTGATGGCCCGGGTGGCAGACATCATAGAGAGCCTTCCCGGGGAACTGGCAAAATGCCGCATAGAAACGGAAGCGGCGTGGACAAGGGATACGGTATATTTTGATAAAGAACTGATAGGGTATGTGCAGGAAGCGGCCGATGAGCTGGGCTGTTCCAATCAGAAAATCAATTCCGGCGCAGGCCATGATGCCCAGTTTGCCGCCTATATGATGCCGGCTGCTATGCTATTTGTACCGTCAAAGGATGGCCATTCCCACTGTGAGGAAGAATTTACATCCAATGAACAATGCACAAAGGGGGCCAGTGTTCTTCTGCATGCGGTGCTTGCGTGCGATAAGTAAGAAGAAGCAAAGAAGGGAGACCGTATGCAAAACTATATTGTTACCATCGCCCGGGGGTTTGGGAGCGGCGGCAAGGAGATCGGGACAAAGCTGGGGCAGAAACTGGGGATTCCCTGCTATGAGCGGGAAATTTTAACCATGGCTTCTCAGAAAAACAATATTGATGAAAGCCTGTTTGTGGATGCCGATGAAAAACTAAAGGGAAGCTATCTTCTCAACTGGCTGAGGAAAAATCCTTCCATATATATATGCGAACCCCAGGAGAGTGAGTTTGTATCGGACAATAATCTGTTCCAGCTGCAGGCGGAGATCATACGGGAACTGGCCCAGACCCAGTCCTGTATCATCATCGGAAAATGTGCCGATGATATCCTGAAGGAGGGCAGGAATGTAATAAGCGTTTATATTGAAGCTCCGCGTGACGCCTGCGTGAAATCTATCTGCCGGAAGCTGTATGTGTCGGAAGAACGCGCACACCAGTTGATCCGGAAAACGGACAAATACCGGGCTAATTATTACAATTATTACACCGGCGGTAAGGAATGGACCAATCCGCTTAACTACGACCTTGTCCTGAACAGCGGCCGGGCAGGAAGAGATGCCTGCGTGGAGCTGCTCACCAGTTATCTGAAAATAAAAAAAATGATTCCGTAGGCTTAAACGTTTAGATGGCGGATAAGCCGCAGCAGAATAAGAAGGAGAGGAGCAGAATGATGACAACAGAAGAAATCAGAGATATGTCTGTCCGGTATTGTCTGCAGTCATGGTCAAAACAAAAGGGACTGAATCCTGTTGTAGTGGAAAAGGGGGAAGGAATCTATTTCTGGGATACCGATGGTAAACGGTATACTGATATGTCTTCTCAGCTGGTTAACCTGAATCTCGGTTTTGGGAATAAGGAAATGGCGGAAGCAATCCGGGAGCAGGCAGAGAAATACTGCTTTGTGGGGCCGGGCTATGCATCTTTACCACGCGCGGAGCTTGCCAGGATGGTGATCGATATGATGCCGGATAATATGACAAAGATATTTTTTACCAACGGCGGCGCGGATGCCAATGAAAATGCCATTAAGATCGCCCGTATGTATACCGGACGCAATAAAGTGTTCAGCCGGTACCGCAGCTATCATGGTTCTTCCTTCGGGGCGGGCAACCTCACAGGTGAGCCGAGACGGTACCCGCTGGAACCCGGCATTCCCGGATTTATCAAATTCTTCGATCCCTATCTTTATCGGGAGACGATTCCGTTTGCATCGGAGAAAGCTGCCGGTGATTATTATGTGGCGAAATTGAGGGAACAGATTATATATGAAGGGGAAGATCAGGTGGCGGCTATTGTGATGGAAACCATCACCGGCTCAAACGGCATTCTGATCCCTCCGAAAAATTACATGAAGGGTGTCAGAAGTCTGTGTGATGAGTTCGGTATCGTGATGATCTGTGATGAAGTGATGGCCGGATTCGGGCGAACCGGTAAAATGTTTGCCTTTGAACATTTCGATGTGAAACCGGATCTGGTGACGTTTGCCAAAGGGATTACCTGCGGTTACATCCAGCTGGGAGGAGTGGCCGTGAGCAAAGAGATCGCCGCGTATTTTGACGATCACCTTCTTTCCTGCGGACTGACCTACAGCGGGCATCCCCTGGCCTGTGCGGCAGGCAGGGCATGTGTGGCTTATTACAAAGAAGCGGGAATACTGGAAAATGTAAACCGCGTGGGGGCTGTACTTGGGCAGGAACTGGAAAAACTGAAGGAAACGCATTCCTGCGTGGGGGATGTCCGCTATATCGGTTTATTCTCCTGCCTGGAGTTGGTGAAAGACAAGAAAACCAAAGAAGCGCTGGTTCCCTATGGGAAGGACCCGGATGGGATTATGAAACGTATTATAGCCCTGCTCCGGGAAAAGAGCTTTATGACCTATTCCCATGAAAATATGGTTTTTGTGTGCCCGCCGCTGATTATAACGGAAGAACAGGTAAAAGAAGAAATGGAAAAAATGGATGAGGTTTTGTATGTCGTTGATCAGGAGATTCTTTAAAGAGAGGAAGGGAAAACTATGGCCGGTAAATTTTCAATACCATCTTCCGTATACGTGGGAGAGAACGCGCTGTGGGAGGCTATGCCGGAGATATGCGGCATGGGGGACCGGGCATGTATCGTCACCGGGAAATCCATGATCGCACAGGGGCATGTGGATCGGCTCGTACACAGTCTGAAACAGGGGGGCACGGACGCTGTTGTTTTTTCGGGAATCACAGGAGAGCCGGCGGATAAAATGATAAAGGAAGGGCTTGGGCTGTACCGAGAGGAGTGCTGTGACTGCCTAATCGGCTTTGGGGGCGGAAGCCCCCTGGACGCGGCCAAGGCAATTGGAGCCATGGCGGTCAGTCCGGGAAAGCTGTCCGATTATAACGGCAGAAGTATGGAACAAAAGCTGCCCCCCGTAGCGGCCATCCCCACAACGGCAGGAACCGGATCGGAAGCAACCGGATTTTCCATTATTACCGACACGGAGAAGGGTATAAAAATGCTGTTAAAAGGTGATGTACTGCTGCCGTCTGTTGCTGTGGTGGATCCGCTTTTTTCCATGGGAACCCCTCCGGAGGTGACGGCGGCTACAGGGCTGGATGCCCTGACACATGCCGTGGAGGCCTATCTGTCAAAAAAAGCAATGCCGCTGACGGATGCATATGCCGTGTCAGCTGTCAAGCGGATTCTGAAATGGCTGCCGGAGGCTTTCTTGGATGGAAATAATAAGAAGGCCAGGGAAGAAATGGCAGTGGCGGCGCTGGAAGCGGGTATCTGTATCAATAATTCCTCCGTTACCATTGTGCACGGGATGAGCCGTCCTATAGGGGCGCTTTTTAATGTCCCCCATGGGATTTCAAACGCCATGCTTCTTGATAAGTGCCTGGCTTTTGTAAAGAAGGATTATCCGGAAAAGTTTGCCCGGCTTGCCCGGGAAACAGGAACAGCCTCCCCGGACACGACAGAAGCGGAGGCGGCGGATGCCTTTCTGGGTAAGCTGAAAGAAACATGCATGGTATGCCGGATTCCCCAACTGAAGGATTACGGAATCAACCGGCAGGATTTTTTCCGTGCCATAGATAAAATGGCTAAGGATGCTTTCGACAGCAAAAGCCCATCCAATGCACCGGGAGAGATTACCGTTTCCGATATCAAAGATATTTACAGGAACTTATGGGATTAGCCTGTCTGCGGCTTATCGGCCGTCTCTGTGCGGGCTGTGTTACCGGGCGGCTTTTACCACGTTGTCCATAAGACCGTAATTTTTCAGTACCGCATAAAGCTTTTCGGTATTCGCAGGTTCCATATCACATAAAGGAAGTCTGCATTTTCCTACATCATAACCCATAGCCCGCATAGCCTGTTTTACGGGGATAGGGTTCACATCCATAAAAAGTGCTTCTGTCAGTGCCTGATACTTCATATGAAGGCTGTTGCTTTTTTCCTGTTCACCATCAAAATAGGAACTGCAAATCATATGCGTTTCCTCCGGCAGGAGGTTGGAGAGAACGGATACCACCCCCTTGGCGCCAAGTGCCAGTGAAGAGACAATCATATCGTCGTTTCCTGTATAGATAGTTAAATCATCCCCGCAGAGAGCAGCCGTTTCCGCCATCTGTGAGAGATTTCCGCCGGCCTCCTTGCAGGCTGCGATATTGCTGATTTCACTCAGCCTTTTATACGTGGCAGGGGAAATATTTACACCGGTTCTTGAAGGAACATTATAGAGGATAACCGGCAGGGAGGAAGCTTGTGCGCAGGCCCTGAAATGTAAATACAGCCCCTGCTGGGACGCTTTGTTATAGTAAGGGGTTACATGGAGAAGGGCATCGGCACCCACCTTTTCACATTCCCGGGACATCCATACGGCATGGGCGGTATCGTTGCTTCCGGCTCCGGCTATCACAGGGATCCGTCCTCTGACCTGTTTCACCGCTTTTTCCACCAGCATCACATGCTCCTCGTCGGAAAGCGTGGAGGCTTCTCCCGTGGTTCCCGCGATAACTACCGCATCCGCCTTCCCACGTATCTGAAACTCCAGAAGTTCCTGCAAAACAGGATAGTTGATTTTGCCGTCTTCCGTCATGGGCGTGATAAGTGCGGTTGCCGCACCTTTAAAAATCAGTTTCTTCATTTTTTTCTCCTCTTATTCTATTGTTGCTTATAGGATTGCCAGGATTACCGGTTACCGTTACAAGTTTGAGGATGAATGGCCGGACGCCTGGTGCTTTCAGCAAATCATCCGGTTTATCTCCTGCGGTGTTTCCTTTAATTCTTCTATATTTATATTATATTCCCCGCCTTCTATATTGGCGATTGAACGGCTGCCATTTTGATATCCTCCTTCGGCCCGGCTGCCCGTTTGCTGAATATTTGATTTGTCATGCATAACAATCCGGAAATTCGAAATAATAAAGAAAAAAAGAGAGGTAAAACAGCTATGGATAATTCAGATACCGTAAAGCTTCTGCAGGAATGTGACTCCGGCACTAAAATGGCAGTCTCCTCCATCGATGAGGTTCTGGAAAAGGTCAGTGATTCCGAGATGAAACGGCTGCTGCAGGAAAGCAAAAACCATCATGAAAAATTGGGAAATGAAATCCACGCTATGCTCAACCGCTATGATAAAGAGGAAAAAGACCCGTCTCCAATGGCTAAAGGCATGTCCTGGTTAAAAACGAACATGAAACTGGGAATGGATAACAGCGATGCGACGGTGGCGGATCTTATTACGGACGGCTGCAATATGGGAATTAAATCCCTCAACAAATATTTGAATGAATACGGACAGGCCGAACCTTCCGCCAAGAAGCTCTGCAAAGAACTGACGGAAATAGAGGAACAGCTGTGCACGAAGCTGGAGAGCTATTTGTAAGAAGGGATGGTTTGCCGTAAGAAAACGTGGCGGCAGTAAGAATCCGGCTCATCGTGAAGCGATTTCATAGGCCGGATGCAATAACGGTCCAGACTTGTCTGAACCGTTACAAAGGATCTTAATATAAAAGATTGACATAGTTAGCCTGATTAACTACAATAGTAGTTAGTCAGGCTAACTGTTATATAAGGAGGTACTACCATGCAGGATATCAGAATCGAAGCTGCAGAGACCGTTTCCCTGTTCTGCCGCCTGAATCAGCGGGTAAAAAAAGAACTGCCGATCCGCTCCAGTGAGATGGGCCTGCTGATACTGCTGGTCACATCGGAGGAACCCCTGTCGTCGGTGGAAGCCGCGCATTTTTTCCAGGTGAGCAAGCCGGTAATCACAGCTATGGTCAAGTCCCTGACGGCAAAGGGCTATCTGGGAAAGGAACCGCGGGCTCAGGACAAACGCAGCTTCCTGCTTGTGCCGGAGCCGAAAGCTGTGGAGTTGGTCCATTCCACCTGCAGCGAGTATTTGTATACCATGACACTTCTGCAGGAGCATATGGGAAGGGAAGCATTTGAAGAAATGATTCGTCTGCTCGCACAGGCAAATGCCGTCATTCAAAAGGAGGAGGACAAAAAAAATGGGTAACATACTGGTCACAGGGGCAACCGGAAATGTGGGAAAATACGTGACGGAATATCTGCTTGGAGCAGGGGAAGCGGTGAAAGCCGCCGGTACAAACAAAGACAAAGTCACGAAGCTGTTCGGTACAGCGGCACAATACTGTGAATTTGATTTTAAGCGCCCGGAAACCTTTGCCGACGCTTTGAAAGGAACGGACCGTATTTTCCTCATGAGGCCCCCTCAGATGGGCGATCCACAAGCGCTGTGCCCGTTTCTTGATGCGGTGAAAGAGAAGGGGGATATCCGCCTTATCGTATTTTTATCCTTGCTGGGGGCGGAGAAAAATCCCATGCCTCCCCACCATAAAATAGAAAAATATATGATGCGCACAGGATTGCCTTACTGCTTTATGCGGCCGGGCTTTTTTATGCAGAATCTCAGCGGCGTACATGCCTTTGAAATCAAATATTACAACCGTATCGTCGTTCCGGCGGCAAAGTCCCTGACCGGATTTATTGATGCCAGGGATATCGGCGATATATCAGGCATGATCCTATCCGGGCCGGAAGGGCATGAAAGAAAAGCCTATGAGATCACCGGACCGGAGGCTATCGATTACTATGAAGCGGCCCGCATACTTTCTAAGGAGCTGGGAAGGGAAATCACCTATTCGGAGGTTTCTCCGGAAAAAGCCCTGTATTACTGGACTCACATCCGAGGGCTGGACGAGGAATACAGCAAAGTCATGAACATGCTCTACCGGCTGACCCGGCTGGGGATGGCTAAAACGGTTACGGATGATTTTGAGAAGATTACCGGAAGGAAAGCACGTTCGTTTCAGGAGTTTGTGAGGGAGAACAGGGATATCTGGTAAGCTGCTTTTTCTTCCGTACCTTTCCGCCGTTTTCCCTATGGATTTTCTATTTATATTGACAAATATGATTTAGTGACTTACGATATAGTATATCGTAAGTCACTATTTAGGAGGCCGACATGTTTGTAGGGAGAGAAAAAGAATTAAAAAAACTGAACAATATGTATAAAAGTGAAAAACTGGAGATGGCTATCATTTATGGCCGCAGGCGTGTTGGAAAAACAACTCTTATCAATGAATTCTGCAAGGATAAACGGACTGTTTTTTTCGCAGCACAGGAAAACAGCGCGCAGCAGAATCTGGAAGTATTGTCCAATGCAATTTGTGAAGTAAGCACAGGGGAAAGTGCGGCGAGGATGATTTACCGCAGTTTTACCGATGCCTTTACCAGACTTTCGGAAATGGCAGAATCGGAACGTCTGATCCTTGTAATTGATGAATATCCGTATCTTGCTCAGGCTGAGAAAGGGATCTCCTCTTTATTGCAGAATTATCTGGACCATCAATTTAAGAATACAAGGTTGTTTGTTATTCTCTGCGGCTCATCCATGAGCTTTATGGAAAATCAGGTATTGGGGTATCAGAGTCCTCTTTATGGCCGCAGAACGGCACAATTTAAAGTTCTGCCCTTTGATTATCTGGATACCGGAAAATGGTTCCCTGCGTATTCCTATGAGGATAAAGCAATTATGTACGGGGTTACAGGGGGCATTCCCATGTATCTGGAGCAATTTGATCCGGAAAAGACAGTAAAGGAAAACCTCCTTGAAAACTTTTTTGACAGAAATGCGGCATTGTTTGAAGAACCCTCCAATCTTCTGAAGCAGGAGCTTCGTGAGCCGGCTGTCTATAATGCGGTAATTACCGCAATTGCCTCCGGAAAAACAAAACTTTCTGAAATAGCATCAACGGTGGGTACGGATACCGGCTTGTGTTCCAGGTATATTGCCAATCTGATAACGCTTGGAATTATAAGAAGGGAGACACCTGTGACGGAGCCAAACAGCAAACGGCCGGTTTACCTGATTGAGGATCCGTTTTTCCGTTTCTGGTTTACCTTTCTTCCTAAAAATATGTCGGCCATCTTATCCGGAAGAATAGATAAATCATATCCCTTACTGATAGAAAAGCGCCTTTCCGATTATATGGGATTGATATTTGAAAAAATGTGCAGGGATTACCTTCTGTACTATGAGGATAACCTTCCTTTTCCCATAGGCAATATAGGGCAATGGTGGGGAGGACATCCCAAAACACATAAGCAGGCGCAAATAGATATTGTAGTAACAGCGGCTGATGATGACAGCGGAATCATTGGAACCTGTAAATTCCGTGACGGCCTTGTCGGAGAGGAAGAGTGGCATTTGATGGAGGATTATGCACAGGCTATGGGACACTTCGGCCGGCGTTATTATTATTTCTTCGCCAAATCAGGTTTTACTGCTTCCTTAAGGAAACTGGCGGAGACAGAAGGACTTCGCCTAATCACATTATCAGACATATATGAACTGCCGATGGAAGAAAAAAGGTTTTGAACCTCAAAAAGCGGAAAGGAACTTATCCTTATATTCCGAAGGCGTAATCCCGCCTTCGGTAATCACCTTTCGCATAAAATCAGAGCCCAGCAAAACATTCTGCTCCGCCAGGGAGGCTTTCAGATGCTGATTATTTTCTATAATAGCGGAAATACTGCCCTTGAGCTGCTTATACTGGAAGGAAGGTAAACGGCGCCGCCGGGCACATGGATGCTGGAAAAGGTGGAAGCGATTTCCCGGGCATCGATTAAGACTATAATGAAGCTTCTATGACCGAAAAAAACTTCTGTTTACTGAATTTACCATAGAATCCTTCCAATCCATAAAATCCAGGCGCTTTTACTCAGGCGGTATTACATAAGCTGTCTTGTAAGTATATTCTTATGCGTTTATAATATAATAGAATGCAAAAGAATAAATCTGCGGCAAATATCTATGAAAGGTCTTGTTATTGGTTCTTTCAGATGAAAGAGGTATTATACATTATGGGCAAGGTAGTCAGTTTTAAAACGATTAATGGTAAGACAGCTCAATTAGTGCTGGATGGTAATATTGTCTCTGTAGAATATGCCGGGGAAGTGATATCACGCTCTGCCGGCCATACATGGGACAATATTAAGGAGCCATCAGTATGCTCTCTATATCTTGATTTTATCGTTAATGGGTACCTCAAAGAAAAAGAGCTAACGGAAGAGTATGATGCTATATTAACAAAAGTTAATTGGAGGTGAATCTGTTGAGTTACTTTCTAATGCATAAGGATGCCAAAGTTGCGTTATTCAGTTTAGTGAACGATAGAATATTTTATATGACTATTAATAATGAAAAACGTGAGCTCCTTCCGGTTGGGATCCATGACGAGCAAGGCTTAAGTCAATGGATTATGGGAAGGGGAATTCCGGTAACACGGGATGGCATTGCATCGGACTTATTGGAGATAGGCGGGAAATCCACATTTGATATGATGCTCTGTAATCTGGGATTGTCCCTGACAGATTGCTATTGGATATGTCCTGTTGAAGCGAACTATAATTGGGCTGATGTGAATCTGTATAAGAATCCGTTTAAATCAAAATACTCATTGGATCTAAAAGATGACATCCTTATAAATGCCGAAACAGGCAGCTTTACGCCAAATGCTTCCTTAAAGGGAGATCTTAAGAAGAAGTGGATTATTGGTGACGATGGTTGCCGGTATCTGATAAAGGGTAACAAAACAGAGAGTTGTAGACAGAGCCTTTGTGAAGTGCTTGCTTCCAACATACATGCATCACAGGAATTTACGAATTACACAGCGTACCGTCTTGTAGAGATTCCAAGCAAAGATGCAATGAAAGTTGGATGTGAATGCAAAGCGTTTACTTCTGAGAGGCTTGAGTTTATTTCAGCATATTCTATTATTTCATCAATTAAAGTAACAGGAGATCAGTCTTACTATGAAAGTTATATTGAGATGTGCGGTACATATGGGCTGGATATCCGAAGTTTTATGGAGTATCAGATTATGACCGATTTTGTTATAACTAACGTTGACCGACATTTTAATAACTTTGGTATATTGAGGGACAGTAATACTTTAGAATGGGTTTCGGCGGCGCCTATTTTTGATAGCGGTAATAGCATGTTCTACAACTTAAATTATATTCCTGTAGATAATGAACTATTAAATATAGAAGTAAATTCTTTTTTAAAGAGAGAGGCCCATTTACTTAAATATGTCAGGAACCGGGGGCTGGTTAATGTGAATGCGCTGCCGGACTTAGAAACCGTTTATCATCTGTTTTTAAGAGATGTGCATGGAGAAGATACCGCGGAGCGGTTAACAGAAGCGTATAATAAAAAGCGCCGGTACCTTGATGATTTCCAGAATGGCGCGGATATATGGAGCTATAAATACGGGAAGATGATTTAGACAGGGTTTTAGTGACCTTGTCTTTTTATTTATGCGCACTTTGGCAGTCTGGCATAGAAAGGGGCAGCGTATAGAGGAATTGGAACTCTGTTAAGTTTTACAGGTATGCTGCCACTGGCTCTTATCCGTTTACCTTTGTATTGTTAAACTTCATTTGTTCTCCTTTATGGGGAATAGAAAAAGCAGTCAATCTTTATAAGACTAACTGCTCGATAAACTGGGAGTTGTCTGGTTCTCATCAAAAGCTTCTTAATACAATTTCGTTAAATCGAGAGAATTCCGATTCTGTTTCAAAACCAACAGAATTAATATCTAAAGACAACGTTTCTCCCTCAATATCCGCTGTTTCTATCACTTCACTTATAAAACCGGTCCGTTGTAAACGTTTAAACACAGAGTACACATCTCTGTTTGGAAAATTATTTCGAAACTCTATACCAAATTTTCTCCAATTCTGATACACTAGTCTTCCCCTATATTCATTCGAAAACTCTTTAAAAAACGACAAGTATTCTAATTCTCTATATGAAAGCGAGTTTATTAATTCTAGATACTCTTCGAATTCATCTGCTGATATTTTATCTCTTTCACTCAAATATCCGTTCACCAGTAAATTTCCATAAAATTTTACTTTATCCCCACTCAATAACTTATTGACAGCATTCCTTGTTTTCGAAAAGCTCATAATGAATTCTACATCATTTACCATATCAAATGTAACAATCCCAATAGATGCATTATTAATAACTTCTAAAAGTTGTTGTTGCTTTTTACTCTGAAAATCTGTCAAAGCATATTCTAAAGAATCATCTATTAAATCACCAATGAACGGAACCGTTTTAATTGATGAAACAAATGCTGAAATTACTGGATTATGTTTTGTATCTATTATTGTATCTATATTTTGAAGATCTAGTTTTGCATTTTCAATCATTTCTTTTGAATCCATATTGTTAACTTCGTATTTTTAGTTTTTTAATATGTCATTAAGACTTTTTCTATATCAGTGCTATTTTGAAATTCATCACCTTAGATTCTAATTTATAGGAATATTATACCTTAATCATTTACAAATCACAATTTTATTTGTTCTCGTCATTTTTATTTTGATGTGCCATATTGACCGCCTGTAATGCCCCATATCTTTGTATATCGAGGGCTTATCAACGTATCAAGGCTCATTAGTAAGTAGTAAATAAGTAGTAAAATGAGTTGTTTCGTCCTTTGTAAACGCAGATAGATACAGTGTTTTGGGGAATATTCATGGTTTCACTTTTTTCATATAAAAAATTGGAAATATTCCAAGAAAGTAGTGGGAACCTTGTAATTGGGGCTAGCCGTCGCGTTAGCGACTTGGTACAATAGTTTCAATTTCACGTACCAAAGGGGGAGGAAACCATGCTGTACAAAGTGATTCTTGTCGATGACGAAATCTGGGTCCTGCGCGGCCTGCTGAAGACAATTCCATGGAAGGAGCTGGGGTTTGAGGTGGTCTGCCATACCACCGACAGCGAAAATGCGAAAGAAAACATAGCGCTCCTCAAGCCGGATGCCGTAATAACGGATATCCGCATGGCGTCCCTCACGGGCCTGGATCTCTTGGAGTATGCTTCCGGTCTGGAGGAACGTCCGGAATTTATCCTGATCAGCGCCTATGAGGAATTTGAGTATGCCCACAAAGCCCTGAAGCTGGGCGCGTTTGATTATCTGATTAAACCTCTTAAAAGAACGGATATGCTTCATGTGCTGGAGAAGCTGAAATTTGTTCTGGATGAAAAGAAAACCAGCCTTACAAGGAAGCTGGAACAGCAGATTTTTGAGCAGCACAGTGAAATATGTGCACAGGATCTCTTTCCGCCGGAAGACGGGAGATGCGGAGAAAAATCGTATCAGGTGCTCTGCTGTGCCAGAAGGTATTTTGATGCGGACAGCATGAGGAATGTATTCAGCCATTTTCCGGCGGAAACTACCATCCTTCTGGAGGATTCCCAGTTCCTGTACCGTATCCGGGCAGTCCCGGCCGGGGAAAAAAGGGAACCGGCGGCGGAGTTTAGGGATGCGGCGGCGGAATATATGGTATTCACAGGGGCAAGCGCTTTATTCGGGGGAAGGGATATGGTCTATACCTATATCCGGCAGGCCCGCTGCGCTTCCCTGCAATTCCTGATTGAGGCCCCGGAAAGCGTTACTTATTACCGGGAAGAAAACCGCCTTTCCAAAAAAGACAGCATTTACCGGATGCTGCAGGAGGCTTTTGCGGCGGGAAAAGGGGAAATTATTTTACATCTTGTACAGGGGCTTTCCGAGTTCACGGCAAAGAATCATTTTACCATCCTGGATCTCATCGGCGTGGGGAATTATATCTGCATTAACCTCACCGGCCAGGACGAGGATGCTTTTCAGAAAATGGGGCTTGAGTCCATCCGGGTGTTCCTGGAAAGGTACACCAATGCGGAGGACTATATCCGGGATTTGGAAAACCAGATTAAGGCATCCTTCCCGGAAATCGCCGGCAAAAGCGTGAGTGCGGAGGATATCAGACAGTATGTGGATAAGCACTATATGGAAAAAATACTGGTAGGGGACATCGCCGGATATTTTCATTTGGATCTGAATTATATAAGCCGTCTTTTCAAGAAAAAGACCGGAAAAAACCTAAAGGATTACCTCACGGAAAAACGGATGGAAAAGGCGCTGTACCTGCTGGCAAATACAGATTTGAAAATCTATGAAATATCGGAAGCGTCCGGTTATATGGACTACTTTTATTTTACGAGGGTATTCCGCAAATTTACAGGGCTTACGCCCTCCGAATGGAGGGAGCACAGAAAGGACGGGCCGGAATGAAAAAGAAAATGCATATGGATTCCCTGAAAATCCAGATAGTGCTGTTGCTTTTTATTGTGATATTGGGTATTATCTTCGCCGGCGGCTATTCCTTTCTGGCTGTCATCCATTCCAACCAGGTGAAATATAACGAATGGTGTTCCCAGGAAATCGCCGCTTTTGAGAACAGCTATACCCAGAAATATTACAAAATCAAGAGCATCATGTCCGCCTGCGGATACAACGAAAATATGCAGAGGCTGCTGTCCGGGGCCGAGGAATCCTCCTATGAGGTGTTAACGCCTATCGACAATATGGAAAAGAGCCTCATCCAGATGCTATATAATTATACGGGACTGGACGACTCCCTCCTGGATATTTACATAAGGGATAAAAGCAACAACCTGTATTCTTATATGGTTTATTACAATGACGATAACCTGTTTGCATTCATGGAGGAAAGCAGCAGGCAGGACGAAGAGTGCGTGTCGGATATTATGGATATCGGACAATTCCGCTGCTTTGCCATGACACAGCCGGTCTGGAAATTCGAGGACAAAGGGGGCGAGTTCGCCCTTTCGGAAAAAGAAATCATCGGTACCAGCATTTTTACCGTAAAGACCGATTTCATGATGCAAAACCTCAAGAAGATAAAAAAAGGGAACAGCCGGGTTTATCTGCTGGACAGGCAGGGAAACGTGATGCTGGAACCGGTTGGGCAGATCGCCCTCCAGGAGGATATCGCGGAAGAAATCCATAACTGGGATATCGATGCGGATAAGGTTTCCACCATGGTGAAAGCAGGATACGCCATAAATGCCAGACATATCGGCAGCAACGGCTGGACGCTCGCTGTGGTAATACCGTCCGCGGAGAGGAATTTTTATGATGTGAAAGCCTTTGGATGGCTCCTGATCTGGCCCGGCCTTCTGCTTTGCATCTTCTTTTTTGCCTATCCGGTGATCCGAAACCTGAATACCTTTGTATACAGCATGATGGCCCATATGGAAAAAATAGGGGAAGGGGATCTGAAGGCGAAGCTTGTTCCCATGGATAAAAAAGAATTCCGGCAGATTACCGAAGGGCTGAACACGATGATGGACCGGATCAACCTTCTGCTGGATAAAAATATCCAGCTGTCCACACAGCTGTACCGGGAAGAGGCGGAAAAAACCAGCGCCATGCTGTTTGCCCTGCAGAGCCAGATGAATCCCCATTTTCTTTACAACACGATAGAGTGCATTAAAAATATAGGAATCTGTTATGATGTGAAAGAAATAGAACAGCTTTCCACCGCGCTTTCCGGCGTGCTCCGCTACAGCCTGCGCCAGGAAAATATGGTGCCGGTCAGACAGGAAATGGAGTGTATCCGGGATTTTATCACCATCCAGACAATCCGCTTCGAAGACAAATATGAAATCATCTATGAAACGGACGATTCCCTTATGGATTATCCGATTCTGCGCCTTTCCCTGCAGCCGCTGGTGGAAAATGCCATGAAGCACGGCCTGGAGAGCAAGAAAGGGCAATGTATCCTGTATATCCGCATTTACGGGGACGAAACCGCGCTGTACCTGCAGGTGGAGGATAACGGGACCGGAATGGAAAAGGAAAAGATTGCACAAATCCTGTCAGGGGAAAAGAGCCGCACCGGTTCCGTGGCGGTCTCTAATCTCATCAGCCGCCTGCAGCTTTTTTACGGGACGGATGCGGGACTTACCATTGACAGCACGCCGGGGAAAGGTACCAGTATGCTCATCCATATTACGAAAAAGTCTATAGAAAAAGAGAAAAAGTACATATAAAAAAGAGGGAGAGTCTATTTTTTACATAAAGGGAGGAGAAAAATGGAATACGAAAAATTCCGTTCATTTTCTATAATGAAATCACTTGATAGGGAATCAAGAATAACGGGAAACGAAGTGTTCCAAGGAGGAAAAAGTATGAGGAGAAAAGGGGTAAGCTTGTTACTGGCGGCTGTCATGGCAGCTGCGCTTGTTTTCAGCGGCTGCGGTAAGGACGCGTCGGTGAGCGGACAGGGAAGCGGAGCATCCCAGGGAAGCGAAGCTGTTCCGGGAGAAGAAGGCGCGGCAGGAACCGGGGACGCTGCGGCGGAAAGCAGCGGTACGGACAAAGGAGGCAGCGGCGAAGTTACAACGGTTGATTATGTGTTCTGGGGGAACCAGACGGAAATCAATACGATTATGAAAACCGTAGATGCGTTCAACGCTTCCCATACCGACATTCAGGTCAAGGGAACGGGGATAGACCCCAGCGTATATCTGCAGAAGCTGAGCGCCTATGCATCTTCAAACACCCTGCCGGATATCGTGCAGGTGGCCGTGGATTACGGGGATGAATATACGAAAAAAGGAATGTTTGAACCGCTGGACAGTATGATCGAAGGCGCCGGGCTGAAGGATGTGGTGGGGGATAACCTATGGCAGGGGCTTTCCTACGACGGGCAGATCTATGCGGTACCTCTTCAGGCATCGGCCTGCCTTATGGTAGGAAATAAACAGCTGTTTGAGGAAGCCGGCGTGGAATTCCCCACAGATTCCTGGACGGAAGAAGAGTTCCGGGAAGCGGCTGTCAAAATGACGGATGCGGAGAAAAAACAATATGGCATTATTTACGCCGGAAGCATTATTGAATGGCCCAGGGCCCTTTACGGAAACGGCGGCACCCAGATCTACGACTGGGATGCGAAGAAAATGAATGCGGTTGGAAATGATGCGCTTAAGCATGCATGGGATCTTCTGATCGATGATTTGATGCTGACGGAAAAAGCGGCGCCTGCCGTTATGAGCAGCAAAGATATCGGCGGCGGTTTTGAAACCGGAAAGTACGGCATGGCCTTCATCGGCTTCTGGGACATTGCCGAAATCCACAAGGTAGTACAGGATTCCTTTGAATGGGATCTGATTCCCCTTCCCACCAGTGAGGAATACGGACAGTGGAGGACGCCCATGTATGCCAATGCGTTGTCCATATCCGCCAACAGTGAAAAGAAGGAAGCGGCCTTCGAGTATATAAAATGGACGCTCGAAAACCGGGATATCCAGACCAGCTCCGTGTCCCTTCCGGTCAATAAAAGTATAGCGGAGGATCCGGAGTTCCTGAGCGAATTCCAGGAAGGTACTAAGAATTACAACAAACAGCTTGCCCTGGATGCGCTCGCTAACAGCGTAAGCTGGAGAAATACCGGCGTTATTGCGGAAATCAACAACAATGTCATCAAAACGGAAATTGAAAGACTGATTCTGAAACCGGACTCCACCGATTTGGATACCGTGCTTCAAAATATGCAGACAGAAGGACAGAAGCTGTTTGATGCCCAGAAGGATTAAACGGACAGGAAAAAGGGAGGGATGGTATCCATCCCTCCCTTTTTCCGGCCTGAAATGGGACTGCTGCTTCCAAAGGGTGGAAAAGGAGAGGATAGTATGAATAGCCCGATAAAAAACAAACGTCCGGTAAGTACGCTGGAAAGAAAAGAGAGAAGATATTTTTATTTGTTCATCGCCCCGTGGCTGGTGGGATTTTTCCTGCTGACGATAGGGCCTATGATATATTCCTTTTACTGCGCCCTGTGTGACTGGGACGGGATGTCCGCGCCGGTATTCACGGGACTGGATAACTATACGCGTACCATATCCAGCAACCAGGATTTTCGCAGGGCGCTGGTGAATACTTTTGTATATGCTGTGTTTTCCGTCCCAACCAGTATGCTGTTCGCCTTGTTTCTGGCCTTCTTGCTGAATAAGAACCACGCAGGTGCGGGGATATTCCAGGCGCTGTTTTATTTCCCCTCCGTCGCTGCGGGAACCGCCGTGTATATGGTCTGGATATGGCTGTTTAACGGGGAAACAGGGGTATTTAATTACCTGCTTTCCCTGGTTGGGATAGAAGGCCCTAAATGGCTTTCCAGCACGGAATGGGCCATGCCGTCCCTGATTCTCATGAACCTGACCTTCTGCGGCCAGGCCATGCTCATTTTCCTGGCAGGTCTTAAACAGGTGCCCGCGGCCTATTATGAAGCGGCGGAAATCGACGGGGCTTCGGAATTCGCCAAGTTTATGAAGATTACACTGCCCATGATATCGCCGGTCGTGCTGCTGAATACGATTATGGGGATGATCTCCGCCTTCCAGATATTTAACCAGCCATTTATCATGACCGGGGGAGGCCCCATGAAATCCACCTATATGTACGGCATGCTCATCTATGATACCGGCTTCTACTTTTTCCGTTTCGGCGAAGCGGCGGCGCAGTCCTGGATCCTGTGCTTCCTGCTTGTGGTGCTAACGGTGATTGTCATGAAGCTGATAAACCGGAAAACGGTATATGAACTGTGAGGGGGAAATGATGATGAAGAAAAAAGTTACTGCTCAAAGCTGCCTGAAGGGTGCCTTGTGGTATCTGGTGGTGGGCGCGCTGTCCATCCTGTTTGTCCTTCCCTTTATATGGATGGTGTCAACGGCCTTCAAAACAGGCCCGCAGTGCGTGGATTATCCGCCCACCTTCATACCGAGGCCGTTTACGCTGCGATCCTTTACGGAGGTCTTTTCCATCAGCCCGATGCTGACCTATATCAAAAACAGTGTGGTTATCGTGGGACTGAACATTCTGGGAACCCTGGTCAGCTGCAGCCTGGTCGCTTATGGCTTTTCCCGCTTCCATTGCCGGGAAAAGAACATCTGGTTTACCATCCTGCTTTCCACCATGATGATTCCCGGCTTTACGCTGCTCATCCCGCAGTTTTCCATGTATACAAAGCTTGGCTGGGTCAATACCATACTGCCGCTGGTGGTTCCCACCTTCCTGGCGACAAATGCCTTTTCCGTATTTATCCTGCGCCAGTTTTTTATGTCCTTCCCGGGAGAGCTGGACGAAGCGGCAAGGCTGGACGGCTGCAGCTATCTGGGGGTTTTTGTGCGAATCCTGCTCCCCAATTCCAAAACGGTCATGTTTGTTGTCGCGCTGTTTTGCTTTGTGGGAACCTGGAATGATTTTTTCGGGCCGCTGATTTATCTGAATGATATGGAAAAATATACACTGGCCGTAGGCCTTGTCATGCTGAAAGCGTCGCAGGGATCAACCCTGGATATGGGGCCGATGATGGCGGGCGCCCTTCTGGCGGTCATTCCCACCTTTCTTCTGTATCTGACCTGCCAGAGATACTTCGTGCAGGGCGTGGTAACCAGCGGGCTGAAAGGATAGATCCCTGGTAGTACGGACTACCAGGGGTTCCATCCAGCAATTGTAAGGTCCTGCCGCCCATGCGGCGTTTGCAGGTAACAAAAAAACTAGTAGGAGGAACAAATATGTTTCAGGAATTGGTCCATAAAGCGGATTTGGGAAACGGCTATTATCTAAATCCCATTTTAGACGGAGATTATGCGGATCCGGCTGTGTTCCGGGATGGGGAAACTTATTATCTGACGGTATCCACCGGGGAATACCGGCCTGGGCTATCTGTTTTCCAGTCCGGTGATCTGGTGAACTGGAAGCTGCTCTGCCATCCTCTGCACGGCTTCACAGGTTCGGCCTGGGCGCCGGATATCCTAAAGTATGAAGGAAAATATTATATCTATTTTTGCTCCGGCGGCACCAACTGGGTCATTTGGTCCGAGCAGATCGACAGCGGCTGGAGTGAGGCGGTTGACTTGAAAATAGGGCACATCGATCCCGGCCATGCAGTGGATAAAGAGGGGAACCGTTATCTGTTCCTGTCCGAAAATTACATCGTGCCCCTTTCCCGGGACGGCCTGTCTGTAACCGGGGAGATGGTTCAGGTTCTGGAGGCCCCCGGAATCCCGGATGAATGGGATATTGAAGGAGCTTTCCCGGAGGCTCCCAATGTGTTTTGCCGGAACGGCTGTTATTATCTTACCTATGCGGATGGCGGCACCGCAGGACCTGCCACCTCCCATATGATAATGGCGGCAAGAGCCAAGAGCCTGTACGGGCCATGGGAGCTTTCCCCTTATAACCCGGTGGTCCATACCTATTCCCGGCATGAAAAATGGCTCTCCAAAGGCCATGGGCATTTTGTGGAGGATACGGAAGGGAAATGGTGGGCGATCTACCATGCTTATGAAAACGGGTACGAATCCCTGGGCCGCAAACTTCTGCTCTCCCCGGTGGAATTTACCCGGGACGGATGGTTTCGGATTACCAGGCCGGCGGAGGAAGCTTCACCTAAGCCCTGCGGTTATGTCATAGAGGATACGGACACCTTTTCCGATGATTTTTCAGGACACGGCGTGAACGGCTGGCGGGCGTGGGGAGAGACGGATCCTTCCAGATATCATCGTCTGCCGGACGGCATACGGATTGACGGCGCCGGGGAAACCATAGGCAAATCCCATCCCCTCACCATAATTACCGGGGATCACAGCTATGAGATCACCGTTCATGTAACATGCCGGGAAGGGTGTGAAGCCGGAATCATCCTGCAGTATAATGAGGAAATCTATAATGCGGTGTCCCTCAGGGACGGCAGGCTGCGCGTCTACCGCCTGGGCAGAACGCTTGCGCAAAAGGATACCGGTTTCACGGAATGCTGGCTGCGGATGAAAAATGATGATCAGTATATCAGCTTTTCTTACAGTCCTGACGGAGTAAGTTATAAAAAAATGAATTATGTCATCAATGCCGTGAGCCAGAACAATAATGCCTATAATGGTTTCCTGAGCCTGCGGCCGGGAATATTTGCGGCCGGGGAAGGGTATGCCGAGCTGAAAAAGTTCACCTATACCGGGCTGGCATAAGCGCCGGGTTGCGAAGTACTTTTAAGAAGCGGTTCTATTGCGGTTCCATGAAGCCCCCAAAAAGAAAAAATAAATAATTTGTCACAATCGCACCCTTTCTCCGTCTAAACAAAAAAACATACAAAAGGAGAAAGCGCTATGAAAGAGTTTGTACTGACCTGTCTGTTGGGAATTGTTGTGGGGGCAATTGACGTCCTGCCTATGATAAAGAGGAAAATGGACCGTTATTCCGTGGTTTCCGCTTTCGTTTTTTATTTCATTCTGCCCTTTATCATCCTGAACACGGAGCTGTTCGGGATGGCCTGGTGGCTGAAGGGCGGGGTGGTTGGAATAATACTGGCGCTTCCCATGATTATCATGGTGGCCGGTCAGGATAAAAAATCCATTCCGCCTATGGTTATCATGTCTGTGGTATTGGGAAGCGTGATCGGGATTGCCGGCCATTTCCTGATAGGATAAAAATCAACGGCCCGGACAGGGTATGTCCGGGCCGTTTCCTTTCTTGTTAGATTTCTGCAATCTCTTCTGCCTTTTTCAGGGATATCCGGTACATGATATACATGACCACCGTAATGGCGGCCATCATCAGAAGCAGCACACACAGCATCCTCCTTTCGAATACATCCAGCCTCATATCATTAAAATACGTAAGCAGTAAAGAAAACAGAAGGCCGATGGAACACCCTGCAGCTGCCGGAAAGAAATACAGACGTTTCAGCTGTGCCCGGAGAATCCGTCTCATATAAACGCTGCCTGCTCCCAGCTTCCGCAGATCTCCGAACATATTTTTATTGTCTATGGCAATCGTCACACTGCGTACATAACTCATAACCGAGCAGGCTGTCAGGGACAGGATAGCTATATAAACGGACAGAAGCACATATATGGCTACCAGCTGCATGGCGTCCCGTTTCTCCAGGACCTTAAAAAACGGAGCATATTTCCAATCATTTACCGGTTCCCCGGTATTCTCCAACAGGCCTATGGATCCGGAATAGCTATAGTTTTTTCCGGCAGAAAACGCAAGATTTTCCTCGTGTGCGTCATAATTGCCGTAATGGTCGGAAAGGGATGTGGCATGCCTTACAAGGGCATCCTGCAGCTCCCCGGCAAAGGTATACGTGGAATACACAGCACTGACGTTAAAGAAAACCATATTATCCATATCCGCATCACCCAGGCCCGTGCAGAATTCCCGGTAATCCTCATCGGAAAGAATAAACGCAAAGGGTTCGCTCATCAGGGTCATATTCTCAAAAGCAACGGTGCCCTGAAAGGCGGGGCTTATAGCAGCGCCGGTAACCGGATTGGTGATTTCCAGGAGGCAGTCGGGGCCTATCCATATGGTGCGCTGATAGTTGTCTCTGACAACCGTCCGGTATTCTCCGGGCGCGAGGGAAACCGGTATGCCGGAAATCCGGGTGAAATCCGAGGCGGAAACAAAAGATGCCAGTTTTTCGGATTCGTAGTCAAAATATTTTCCGTTGTCATCCATGTCCCTGCTCACATAACGGATGATGAGTTCCAGGGCCTTCGCCTCTTCATAAAAGGTAATATCCACTCCATGGGCATCTGCCAGTGATTCCACATCAGACCTTGTCAGCTGCGGTTCTGCGGCGGGATAATGCATGGAATAGTCCACGGGTGCGTTATCGCTTCCTGTGAAAGCGGAATTATAATACATGATACCCCAGAATGCGGAAATCAGGATGACAAAAATTAAAAGGGTTATCACACACATATTTTTGGTGGTCTGTCTGGCCGTAAACCGCATCAGGTTTGTGGAGATTATGTTTTTATAGTATTTCTCCCGGTTTCGGCCTTTGCCCGAATGGGCGACGGCACTCAGCAGGAAAAGATACAGGCCGGTCAAGGTGACAAGCCAGGTCAGATTCCAAATCGAAGGCAGAAGTCTCAAAAAAAGCCGGGCGAATACAGCGGGTACGGCTACTGCCAGAATCAGTCCGACGACAATGAGGAAAAGTCCCAGTTTTCCCGTCCACGGTTTGATTTCCTTCACCATTTCGGTTTTCCGGCGGTCATTAAGAATATCAATAATATTTGTCCGTTTTACAAAACGGATACCCGCGGATCCAATGCAGAGAATCAGTAACAGGGTAAAAAGAAGTCCGGCAGCGGCTCCCAGCATAGTGAAACGGTACTGCAGCCCATCCGCCCCGATGAGAAGCCTGGAAAAAGCTATCCAAATCAGCCAGGAAACCGGTATGGCAGCCAGAATACCCAGAATGACAAATTTCAGCAGCAGCAGGGAAACCTCCCGGAACAGCTGGGCTTCCAGCTTTTTTTTCTGTGCGCCCAGGGCGAGGAAAACACCGAATTCCCTGCTTTTGTTTCGGAAGAATAGATCAGCGCCGTATACCGTAAAGATGGTACAGCCGGCCGCTGTGACGAAAAAGAGCAGCCATGAAAGCTTTCTGGTATCGCCGCCCCGGGGCAGAAGTTCCTGTACCGTCGGCGAAAAATACAGGAAAGCGAAGGCGGATACCAGAAGAACGGACAGGAAAATACAGATTCCCAAAAGTGTGTACTGACCTTTATTGTTTTTCTGCAGCTTTGCTATGATTTTATTCATTGTCATCATCCTCTCCCAGTTCCCGTATCGTATCGAGCAATACGTCCATAAATTCCCGTCTTGACTGGTTCCGTGTCAGTTCCCGGTAGATATACCCGTCCTTGAGGACAATTACCCTGTCACAGAAGGAGGCGGCAAAGCTGTCATGGGTAACCATAAAGACAGTGGCTTCCAGTTCCTTTTTGGCCTGAAGAAAGGAATCGATTACGGCACGGCAGGATTTGCTGTCCAGGTTTCCTGTGGGTTCGTCGGCCAGAATGACATAGGGCTGGTTCATCAGCGCTCTTGCCACGGCAGTACGTTGCTTTTCCCCGCCGGAAATCATGGCGGGATATTTGTCCATGATTTTATCGATTCCGAAGATTTGACAGAAGTTATTCGCTTTTGCTTCCATCTGTGCCGTGGGTTTTTCTGCAATAATCTGGGGAAGACAGATGTTTTCAAAGACGGTGAGCCCGTCTAACAGCATGAAATCCTGAAAGACAAAACCGAGCTTTTCATTGCGCACCTTCGCCAAAGCCTCCTCCTTCAATCCGGTGATATCCTCATTGCCGAGCAGTATTTGTCCGTCGTCGTGAGGGATAAAGCAGGAAATGCAGTTGAGAAGCGTGGTTTTTCCGCTTCCGGACGGCCCCATAACCGCTACGAATTCACCTTTTTGCACCTCGAATGTAATATCCTTTAATACCGGATAAAGCTGGTTTCCGGTTTTATAGCTTTTTGTTAAATTTTTTACCTGCAGCATAGTTGCTCTCCTTTTTAGTCCGTGATGTATTTGCTTTCCTCTATGTACATTAGTCTACAGAAAAAGGCCGGGGATTTCGCCCCGGTAAAATGTCAAGTTTGACAGAGATTTCGTAAAGTTTTGACGCAACAGTCCGGCCGGCCCTTTGCGTTTTGACGCAGAGGTACGTAACGGTTGAGATAATTCGCAAATGTTTCCGTTATGTATCATTTTTAGCAGATAAAAACCGGCAGCTGCGGTAAGATTAGAAAAGAAGGGGGATTGCATTCCGGGAAATACCCGGAATCAAAGGGTTTCCAGCGAACAATACCGCGCCAGGGCGGATGGGTCAGTTACGGTAATCCGTTTCCGGTGGGTGAGGATGATATGTTCCTCCCGAAGGCGGGCAAGGCTTCTGGTGAGGTTGACGCGGCTGATGCCGAGGATGTCGGAAATGTCCTCCTGGGTAATGTCAATGATGCTGCTTTGGCTGCCGCCCGCATTTGTCAGGAGGAGATACAGAAGATTGCACAGCTTAATAAAGGAACTGTTATATTCCTGGTGGGCCGTTTCATAGAGCAGAAGGTTGACATACATGGAAAACCACTCTACAAGCCGGGCATTCAGAAGCTTATTGTTTTCAAACATACGGCAGAAATCCGCTTTTGTGAATTCCAGTACCTCCATATCGGACAGGGCCTGGGTAATAATAGACTTCTCGATTTTGAAATCCTGGCTATGATATCCTGGAAAAACAGTGCCGCCGCCATGGAAAGAAACGATTTTCCGGTGTCCGTTTTCATGCTCCACATAGGTCCTGGATATGCCTGATACGATGTAATGGATCCTCCGGAAGGGTTCATCCGGCTCCCACAACAGGCTGCCCCTGGAAAAGGATCTTTTTTCATGGGGCTGGGAGAGAAAGTATTCATAAAACTGGCTGAAATCATCTTGAAACAGATAGCGTGGGGTAAGCATGGGCATCCTCCTTGAAAAAAGAATAGAATCACTGCTGTCATGTTATTTTACCACGAAAGGGTATGATCCGAAAAGAGTGCAGCCCGGCAGTAACGGCCATAAAAGAGCTGTCAGATTGGTAACGCCGTGAACGCCCCGGCTCGTTCATTTGGTTCGTTGCCCGCGGTAATCAAAGAAAGAAGAGGTATGGAAATGGAACATAAGTGTAAAATTACGGTATTGCGGAAAGAATGTTTTACGGATTTACAGGAGCAGTATCTGGCGGATCCCGGATCAGGCCCCTGTCCCTGTTTTGAGGTGGGGCAGGAGTTTCTATTGGAAAGGAACGGGGAGCGGGACGACTTTTGGCACATGCTGGACGGAAAATTCTGTTCAGAGGCATGGGATGCGATCAGCCGCTATGTATACGCGGCTCTGCAGGGCGGTTCCATTATGAAGGGATGGACTAACGATGAAAAAATGATGATCGCCTGCTGCAATGACGGAACGCGGCCTGTTATATTTAAAATCGAGCGTATAGATGTGGAAGACGGGGAAAGCGGCAGATGAAGAGTATTCTGATTATAATAGGTGGAGGCAGGCCGGACGGAAGGCCATTTTGCTCCTGCGAAGTTTGAGTTAGTGAATTATATCGGCTTTCATGATAAGGGAATGCTCCTGGCAGGAGGCTGCGGCGATACGAACGGAAAACCGCAGATAGATGGGACTGCATATCCCGGGATGGCGTATGCATTTGGAAAATCGATATACGACGGCTGTTAGGAGAAGCGCCGGTACCTCTGTTTGCGTTGCGGCGCCATACACAAACCCGGGCGAAAAACTTTATTATACCCTCGCCCCCTCTTCTGTGTTATTATCATAACAACATGTATTTACAGTTTACTACTATTATAATAGTTTTCCGGCGCTATGCCCATGGGCTTACGCCGGTTCGCGTAAACAGCCGATATCCATAAATAGGGGGAAAAGAGGGGCAGAAGGTGGAAAAAACGATAAATCAGTCAGATTTAATTATTTTTATGGGACAATCCAATATGGCAGGAAGGGGAGATCTGCCGGAAACAATCTCCTGTATCCCGGAAGCGGGCTTTGAATTCCGGGCGGTCAGCGATCCTTCCCGTCTGTATCCGGTTGAGGAACCTTTTGGGTACCGGGAAAATAATCCGGAGGGCATCGATGACGGGACTAAAAAATCGGGAGGTCTTGTCCCGTCTTTTATTAATACGTATTTTCAACTTTCCGGCAGGCCGGTTATAGCGGTATCCGCATCGGAGGGCGGCACTACCTGTGCACAATGGGTATCACGACTGGCGGCGGATGCCGCAGCAAGGCTAAAGGCGGCCAAAGAATTTCTTACAGCACGCGGAATCTTTGCAGGACATATTTATATGGTATGGAGCCAGGGGGAATCCGACGGAGACGCAGGGACGGCGGCAGAAGTCTATAGGGAAAAATTCCTTGCCATATACAATAAAATGAAGGAACAGGGCGTTGAAAAGTGTTTTCTGATCCAGACCGGACATTTTAATTATCCGGCTTATCCGGAGGGGATAAACGGGCTGGACGGCAGAGAACTGGACAGGCGCTACGGCGAGATCCGTAAGGCGCAGGAGAGGCTGTGCGGGGAGAGAAAAGAAATCGTAATGGCAGCAACTTTTGCGGATTACATATCCTGTATGCGGGATCCGTTCCATTATTATCAGAGAGCATATAATGAAACAGGGGCCTGTGCGGCGGAAAGCTGTTTCAGAACGGAGAGGGAAGCATAGCGGATTCTGTGAGGAGGGCAGGAAAATGGGGAAAAAAGTAATTACGGCAGGTCATATCTGCCTGGATATCACACCGGTATTTCCGGCAGGGAAATCGGACACGCTCACCGATATCCTGCTGCCGGGAAATCTGATCCAGATGGAGGCGGCGGACGTACATACCGGCGGGGCGGTGGCCAATACCGGTCTGGCCATGAAGCTGCTGGGCGCGGAGGTTTCCCTTATGGGGAAGGTGGGAACCGATACCTTCGGTGATATGGTATGCAGTATACTCAAAAAATACAGGGCGGAGGAAGGCCTGATCCGGGTGGAGGGCGAATCCACCTCTTATTCCGTCGTTCTTGCGGTGCCGGGAACCGATCGGATTTTTCTCCATCATCCCGGGGCAAATCAGAGTTTTTGCGCAGCGGATGTGCCGGCGGACGCACTGAAGGATACGACGCTTTTCCATTTCGGCTATCCGCCCTTAATGCGATCCATGTATGACAATGACGGGGAACAACTTCTAACTCTCATGCAGAAGGCAAAAGAGGCCGGTGCCGCCACCTCTCTGGATATGGCGGCTGTGGATGAGACATCGGATGCGGGAAAAGCGGACTGGGACCTGATTCTGAGAAGAGTGCTTCCCTTTGTGGATTTCTTTGTGCCAAGCGCGGAGGAACTGTGTTTTATGCTGGATAAGCCGCGCCTGAAGGCATGGAAAGAAAGGGCAGCAGGGAAGGATATTACAGAGATTCTTGACTGGAAGAGGGACATCCGGCCGCTGGCAGACAGGTGTATGGCTTATGGAGCGAAGGTCCTGCTCATTAAATGTGGGGCACCGGGTATGTATTACCGCACCGCCGGCCTCGAAAAACTGGAAAAAGCGGGGGAACGGGTGGAATGGAACCGTAGCGAATGGGCGGATCGGGAAGGTTTTGAAGGAAGCTACGTGCCCGACAGAATCCTGTCCGGCACAGGTGCCGGGGATACCAGTATCGCCGCTTTTTTAACCGCCGTGCTGGAGGGTTGTCCGCCGGAGACTGCCATGCAGCTCGCGGCTGCGGCAGGAGCGTCCTGTGTGGAGGCATATGATGCACTGGGAGGTTTAATGCCTCTTGATAAGCTGCAGGAGAAAATCCGGGCCGGCTGGAGAAAAAGGGAGATCCGGGACAGATAGCGATGAGCAGTTGTTTTGCCTGGCTGTCTCTGCCATAAAACAGGCTATGCAATAAATGTAAATAATCCGGAAATGCAATTTTTAAACTATCTTTCCGGACGTAATCTGCTTTATAATCGGATGCAGACGCAGAGATATAATTTTACAGCATTGAAAAAGAGGAAGGAGACAGAACATCAGATGGCTGCCGGAAATAAAGAATTTTTGCTCGGATGTAATTACTGGGCTTCTCATGCCGGTACGGATATGTGGAGAGTATGGGATGAGAGCACCGTCAGGGAGGATTTCAAAAGACTTAAGGAAAATGGGATCACCTATGTGCGGATGTTCATAAACTGGAAAGATTTCCAGCCTGTGGAAGCTTTATACGGATCAGGAAATGAACGAGTGGCTTTTTGTATGCCGGGAGATAAGCCCCCAACGAATCCCTGTTACCTGGATGAAAGAATGACGGAACGCTTTCATTGCTTCTGCGGGATTGCCGAAGAATATGGATTAAAACTGATAGTCGGGCTGGTTACCGGATGGATGAGCGGCCGTCTGTTTACCCCTCCTGCACTGGCAGGAAAAAATCTGTTTACGGATCCATTGGCTTTGATGTTTGAACAATTGCTGATAAAAGGAATCGTCAGCGGCGCAAAAGAAGAAAAAGCCATTTATGCATGGGATTTGGGGAATGAATGCAATTGCATGGGGAAAATAGAACGCAGGGAAGAAGCCTATAACTGGACTTCTCTGATAATGAACGCGATCCGGGCCTGTGATCCGAACCGCCCCGTCATATCAGGAATGCACTCCCTGGAAATCGAAGGAACGTGGAATATTGCGGATCAGGGCGAGCTTACGGATATCCTCACCACACATCCCTATCCTCTGTGGGTGGAGCATTGCAGTACGGAGCCGGTATCTTCCTTCCGGGTTCTTCTCCATGCCACAGCACAAACCCAGTATTACCGTGATATTGGGAAAAAAGAGTGCCTTGTGGAAGAAATAGGGACGATGGGACCGATGATATGTAATGAGGCTGTTGCTGCCGGTTTCATGAAAACAAACCTGTATTCCAATTGGGCGAATGGGGCAAAAGGCCTGTTGTGGTGGTGCGCAAATGATCAGTCACATCTGGATGCGCCCCCTTATGAATGGAATATGTGTGAACGGGAACTGGGAATGTTTGATAAAAATCATGCCCCCAAACCTATGCTTCTGGAAATGAAAGCTTTTGCAGAGCAGCTTCGCAACCTCCCGGAATCACTTCCCTACAGAAGGACGGATGCGGTCTGTATCCTTTCCCAAGGGCAGGATCATTGGGGAATCGCTTATATGACCTATGCTCTTGCCAAACAGGCAGGGCTGACCATTGATTTTGCATATTCGGAGCAGGAGATCCCGGAAAGCCCCGTATACTTTCTTCCCTCTGTTACAAGGCCGGCTATGAACAAATCCAGCTATGAATGCCTGAAAAAGAAGGTGGAAGACGGTTCGGATCTCTATATTTCCATAGACGATGCTTTCCTCACGGAATTCGAAGAATTTACCGGCCTGCGTGTTATCTGTGCGAGCGGCGGGCAGCGCTGGGGGAGATTCCTTCTGAAAGATGATGTCAGGGTGGATTACCAGAAACGCTACCGGATACAGCTGGAGCCTATAAGGGCGGAGGTGCTGGCAGAGGATGAGGACCATCTTCCGATCTTTACCTGTGCGGAATATGGAAAAGGCCATGTTTATTTTCTTAATTTCCCTATGGAAAAGATGCTGCTGACTGATGAAAAAGCGTTTGAACAGGAGTATTTTGAAGTATATAAGCTGGCAGCAGCAAAGGCGCTGGAAGGCAGATATGCGGTGAGCGCTAACCGTTATGTAGGTGTTACGGAGCATATAGGGGACGATGGAGTATATGCCGTTCTGGTAAACTATTCCCTTGCAGAGCAAAGTAGCGCACTTACCGTGAAAAAGGGATGGTCCCGGGAAGCGGTGTTATATGGGGACCCGGAAATGCTGGAGCCGGGCGGCATGGCGATAATTCGGATTAAGGAAAACAAGAGGTAACCGGACGTTATAATATAATAGAGAATTACCTGCTGCAATGGCAGAAGACAGAGGGAGCCTGTATCCTCTGTTTTCTGCCATTTGTCATAGTAAGATATTCTGCTGTGGGGAAAATGGACATATTTTGTATTACCCAAAGCCCCTTATTACTATTATAATGTAGGGTATCTACAGGCGGCGCAGCAAAAAGAGATGGATATCCTTCTGGAGCCTGTTAACAGGTATGAATGCTGTTATATGAACCGGTTGGAGGAAGCGGCGGCATTTATTGATAATACCGCATGTAAAAGACTCTTTCTGATGCCGGATGTATTCCATATGAATATAGAAGAAAGGAATATCGAGGAAGCTTTTATTCAACAGCAGAGGCATATCAAATATATCCATTTTGCCGACAGCAACCGTCTGGCTCCGGGATGGGGGCACTTGGATTTCCCTGCGATCCTCAAAACGTTGGAACAGATAGGATATAGCGGCTGGGTTACCATTGAGATCTTCCCGGAACCCACTGCCGATAAAGCGGCCGCACAAGCGATACGGTATCTCGAGCGGCTGTGCGCCCGGATTGGGGAAGAGGAATACCGGGCCGTGAACAGTATCACCGGGCCGTGAACAGTAACTACAGCCGGATTGCAATGGATAAGTGTGAACAGAATCATTGCGGATAGCACGCAAACAGGATATAATCAGGATAGGAAAGAGTGAGCGCGTATATTTGCCTGTTAGAGAATAACCTTTTTCAAAGAAATCTGTCAGGTTTTAGCGGAAGAATTGTAATATTGAGGGAGAGACAAGAATGAGACCGCTTCCAATTGGGATCGATGATTTTAAAAAGCTCAGAGAAAATAATTTCTGCTATGTTGATAAATCACTCTTCATTCAGGAATTGTTGGACAACAGAAGTGAAGTCAGTGTTTTTATGCGGCCAAGAAGATTTGGAAAAACACTTGGGCTGAGTATGCTAAAATACTATTTTGAAAAAGGGTTCGATCCGAACGGGAATGAAATTGACAACAAAAAGCTTTTTAACGGCCTGAATATTTTAAATGCCGGAGAAAACTATACAAAATATATGGGGCAATATCCGGTTATCAGTTTGTCATTAAAATGTGCGAAACAACCGGATTTTGAAATGGCATATGAAAGCCTCATAGATGAAATTGCCCAGGAATTTGACCGACACAGCCATATTCTTCTCAACTCCAATTTGAATAGTGCTGAAAAAATTCAAATTCGGGATATGATTGAAAAAAAAGGCTCTGATTCGGTTTGGGCCAAGGCATTGAATTTTCTATCCAGGTGTTTGAAAAAAGTATACGGAAAAAATGTCATTATTCTGCTTGATGAATATGATGTGCCGCTGGAAAACGCATATTTCCAGGGCTTTTATGGGCAAATGACGGACTTTATCCGTTCTTTGTTTGAATCTGCACTGAAATCAAATTTAAATCTGGAATTCGCTGTTATAACCGGCTGCCTTCGCATAACCAAAGAAAGTATTTTTACAGGTTTAAATAATCTTGAAATGATTACCATACTGAATACGAACTACGCCGAGCACTTTGGATTTACTGAAAAGGAAGTAGCAAATTTATTATCTGATTATGGAATAGAAGAAAAGCGCAAAGAAGTGCGGGAATGGTATGACGGATATCGATTCGGAAAGACAGAGGTTTATAACCCCTGGAGCGTCATTAATTATGTAAAAGCGGTATCCGCCGACCATGACGCGTTCCCCCGGCCTTATTGGGCGAACACTTCGTCAAACAGCATTGTCCGCGAGCTGGTAGAGCACGCGGACAACAGCGTGAAACAGGAGATGGAGAGCCTGATAGACGGCGGGACGATAGAAAAGCCGGTGCATGAGGATATCACCTATGGTGAAGTATATAAATCAGAGGATAACCTGTGGAATTTCTTGTTTTTTACGGGATATCTGAAAAAACTGTCGGAACGTTTTGATGGGGAGACCATCTATCTGACGTTAGGAATACCGAATACGGAAATCAAGATGATTTACCGGAATACCATTCTGGACTGGTTTAACCAGAGTATCCGGAAAAAGGATTTTTCACAGATGTATCATGCCCTGCTGCATCAGGAAACAGAAATACTGGAACGGGAGCTTTCCAAAAACCTGATGGAAACAATCAGCTTTTATGACTATAGGGAGGACTATTACCATGGTTTCCTGGCGGGCCTCCTGAAAATGCTGGATGGCTATACCCTGAAATCGAACCGGGAAAGTGGTCTGGGCAGGAGCGACCTGCTGTTATTGTCGGCGCCTTATGACGGAACGGCGGTCATTATGGAATTGAAAGTGGCAGATACCTTTGCACAGCTGGACAGCAGTGCAAGAGAGGCTTTGGAACAGATAAAACAGAAGCAGTACGATGCGGAGCTGAAGCTGGAGGGATATCATACCTTTACGTACTATGGGATTGCTTTTTTTAAGAAGCTTTGCCGGGTATTGGTGGAAAATAGCGAAGTGTAGGGGAGAGACAAGAATGAGACCGCTTCCAATTGGGATTGATGATTTTAAAAAGCTCAGAGAAAATAATTTTTTATATATAGATAAAACGCTTCTAATTAAGGAATTATTAGATAACAGAAGCGAAGTGAGTCTTTTTACCAGACCGAGGAGATTCGGAAAAACGTTAGAACTCAGCATGCTCAGATATTATTTTGAAGCAGGAGATAAAGCGGACGAAAAGGTAACGGATAATCGTGCACTTTTCGACGGATTAAAAATACTGGAAGCCGGCGACAAGTATACTAAACATTTATGTCAGTATCCGGTAATCAGCATTTCGCTGAAATCGGCCAGGCAGCCCGACTTTGAAAAAGCTTTTGTTATGTTAAAACGGCAGATTGCAGAGGAATTCCGCAGACATAAATATGTGGCAGATAATCTGGAGGGAAACGATGAGAGAAGATATCATCTTATCATGAACGAGACTGACCAAAGCACACAATACCTGGATGCAATTGCATTCCTTTCACGTATTTTGTATGAGTATTACCAAAAGAAAGTGATAATTCTTCTGGATGAATATGACGTACCGCTGGAAAATGCCTATTTTAACGGATTTTATGATAAAATGGCGGACTTTATCCGTTCGTTGTTTGAATCGGCGCTGAAGACGAACTCATACCTGGAATTCGCTATTATTACAGGCTGCCTTCGAATAACAAAGGAAAGTATATTCACAGGTTTAAATAACCTGGAAATCGTATCAGTCATGAACAATAATTATGCGGAATACTTTGGTTTCACACAGGATGAAGTAGAAAGCATGCTATCTGCCTATGGAATAGAAGAAAAGCGCAAAGAAGTGCGGGAATGGTATGACGGATATCGATTCGGAAAGACAGAGGTTTATAACCCCTGGAGCGTCATTAATTATGTAAAAGCGGTATCCGCCGACCATGACGCGTTCCCCCGGCCTTATTGGGCGAACACTTCGTCAAACAGCATTGTCCGCGAGCTGGTAGAGCACGCGGACAACAGCGTGAAACAGGAGATGGAGAGCCTGATAGACGGCGGGACGATAGAAAAGCCGGTGCATGAGGATATCACCTATGGTGAAGTATATAAATCAGAGGATAACCTGTGGAATTTCTTGTTTTTTACGGGATATCTGAAAAAACTGTCGGAACGTTTTGATGGGGAGACCATCTATCTGACGTTAGGAATACCGAATACGGAAATCAAGATGATTTACCGGAATACCATTCTGGACTGGTTTAACCAGAGTATCCGGAAAAAGGATTTTTCACAGATGTATCATGCCCTGCTGCATCAGGAAACAGAAATACTGGAACGGGAGCTTTCCAAAAACCTGATGGAAACAATCAGCTTTTATGACTATAGGGAGGACTATTACCATGGTTTCCTGGCGGGCCTCCTGAAAATGCTGGATGGCTATACCCTGAAATCGAACCGGGAAAGTGGTCTGGGCAGGAGCGACCTGCTGTTATTGTCGGCGCCTTATGACGGAACGGCGGTCATTATGGAATTGAAAGTGGCAGATACCTTTGCACAGCTGGACAGCAGTGCAAGAGAGGCTTTGGAACAGATAAAACAGAAGCAGTACGATGCGGAGCTGAAGCTGGAGGGATATCATACCTTTACGTACTATGGGATTGCTTTTTTTAAGAAGCTTTGCCGGGTATTGGTGGAAAAGTAAGAAAGAATGAAGAAGGGGAGGAATGCAAATGCGTCATACGTACTTTTCAGTTTTAGGGAAACCATTTTTTTCTGTCGGCGGGCAGGTGCATAATTCATCGGGTTATCCCATAGGAAGGAAAGGGAACAGGCAGTATGAAGAGGATTGTGAACGATCCTTTCAAAGTCTGAAGGCAATCGGTGCCAATACTATTGCGGTGCCTGTCTGCTGGGATGCCTTCGAGCCGGAAGAAGGCGCCTATGATGTCAGCTATGTACATACGGTGATAGACAATATCCGGAGCCATGGGCTGCATGGAATTCTGCTCTGGTTCGGGACCTGGAAAAACGGGCAGATGGAATATACGCCTGCCTGGGTAAAAAAGGATCGGAAGCGGTTCCCACGCGTTTTGTGCAAGGATGGGACGGAAACCACCGTTCTTTCACCCCACAGCCGCAGTAATCTGGAACAGGATGCAAAAGCTTTCTGTGCGCTTATGGAAATCATCAGAGATTATGATGATAAACAGGGGACTATTCTGGCCGTACAGGTAGAGAACGAACCGGGTATTTACGCCGCCACAAGACGGGATTTTGGCGAGGCGGGAACAAAAGCCTTTGAGGAAGCGGTGCCGGAAGAGGTCAGACGGACCGCTGAAACGGCAGAAGGGGCGATGCACGACAGCTGGGTAAAGAACGGCAGGAGGAAGCAGGGGAACTGGCGGGAGATGTTCGGTCCGTTCGGAGCCGAGCTGTGTACGGCATGGGCTATTGCCGGATATATTGATGAAATTGCCGCCAGGGGAAAAGAAATTTACGATATTTTTATGTATACCAATGTCTGGATGGACCGCAACAGCGATTACGGATGGAATCTGGCGGGGCTGGAATATCCCTGCGGCGGCGCGGTTTCCAAATGCCTTCCGCTGTGGCATTGCGCCTGCGGGCATCTGGACGCCATTTGCCCGGATATCTATGAACAGAATCCGGAGGCGGTGCGGAAAGCCTATGGCATATACGGAAAGGAAGAGCAGGGATGGCCGCTGTATGTGCCCGAATCCGGCCTGACCGCCGTGAATGCCACCTGTATGTTTGATGCGGTGGGGAACCGTCAGGCTATTGGATATCATGTGTTTGGAATAGAAAGTTGTCTGGATCCGGAGGGAAGGCTGAAGGAGTCCGCAGAGCCGGTGATGCATTCCTTTACGATGCTTACGGCAGCAGCAGGACTGCTGCTGCCGGGCGGCGGGGCGCGGGCGCTCTATGCCTTTTGCCAAAGCGTGGGACAGGATTCCTGTTTCCTGGAAGTGGGAAACCGCAGATGCAGGGTTTCTTTTGCCGGAGTGGCTATGGATTATGCGGGCTGGGTACCGTTTGATTACCATCATGGCAGGGATAGTGAAGGGGAGCCCCGCAGGGTGCCGGTAAGCCTAACGGAGGAAACGGCGAGAGGGCTGCTGTTCTGCATGGGAGAGGATGAGTTTTTCCTGGTGGGCCATAAGGTAAGGCTGTTTTTTACAGAGCAGGCGCCGGAGGACGGATCCCTGCCTGCCGGCTGGATGAACGGGCAGCACCTGGCTCATGGAATGGAATTTCTCTGTCTGGAGGAAGGGCATTTTGAAGAAGGCGCATTTGTCACGGATCGGATACGCTCCGGTGATGAGGCCCGCCATGGAATATGGGCTCAGTATGACTGCGGCGTAGTGCATTTCATATTGGGAACGCTTCAGGGCAGGAATTGAATTACATTTACCGAATGAGGTTCCAGGCTGATTTCCATAGAAGCATGGTATTTCCCCAGTTCCTCTCTCCGTATGGAAACCCCGGTCCGGCCAATATCGTTGTAAGAATCCGTACTTTCTCCATTCAGCCGGTATATAACGGCATTCATCCCTTCACAGGCCAGGGATAATCGGATGGAGGCGGCTTCCGAGGGATGCTTGTTGACGGCGGCAACAGCCGCTCCGGGGCGATCCGACCAGGTAGTGGCGAGAAGATCCAGGGTATCCACGGTGAGTTCCTGCCCGTTTTTGCCGGCTGCCTGCATAGAGGGAATCGCATCCTGCGCCCATACATCCACTACAGTATCTCCCATGTAATTCACATACAAATCAAATACATGATAGGTGCTGCGCAGGACGATTCCTTCCGGATAGCTGTAAATACATCCCCGGGTATTCAGGATTGGCGCAAAATTAGCCATACCCACGATGTCGCAGTTCCGATTCATTTCACTTAAAAAGCAGGCGGTGAAAACAGCGTCTGCCATCGTATACATGCTGTTGTCATCATTTTTATCCCTGGGAGTGACATACTCTTCTTTGCAGATACCCTGCCGGACGGTGTGGACGTTGGGATGGTGCCAGCTGCGCAGGTTCCATTCATCAAAGGCAATCCGTATTTTTTTGTCCAGCTTCATAGCGGCCAGCATACCTCTCACCTCATCCACCGCGTGGCCGATATGGTCTGTGTAAGCCATGCATTGTTCGTAGGTGGCCGGCTCGTTCTTTTCCGGCATCATATCCCAGTATTCATGGATAGAAATCCAGTCCAAAAACGGTCCGCAGTTTTTCAGCAGATTGATGTTCCAGTCCAAATCGGAGAGGGCTGCGGCGGATAGCTGGGCCTGCGGATCCACATGCTTCATCATTTTGGCCGCTTCCTTCACCAGCCTGCCCCATTCCTCAGCGGATTTGGCGCCGATTTCCCAGAAACCGTAATTTTCATTGCCGATACTCCAGTACTTTACCTGATAGGGCCGGGGGCTGCCGTTTTCAATACGCCATCTGGCATATTTCCCTTCGGTTTCCAGGTTGCAGTATTCCACCCAGTCGCTCATTTCTTCTGCGGTTCCGGTTCCTGCATTGGTGCAGATGTAGGGTTCACAGCCGATTTTGCGGCACATTTTTATGTATTCATCCGTACCGAAGGTATTGGGATCCTCCACACGCCAGGCTTTATCAAAAAAAGGCTGTCTGTTTTTTCCCACACCGTCTTTCCAGTGGTAGGAGGAGACAAAGCAGCCTCCCGGCCAGCGGAGTATGGGAACCTTTATCCGGCGCATGGCGTCTATGATATCCGTGCGCATGCCGTCCTCATCCGATAAAGGGTTGGCCGGATCATAAATACCGTCATAGATCTGTCTGTGGAAATGCTCGATAAAATGGCCGTAGAGCATAGGGCTGCGCAGGCCCCTGATTCTCTTTTCGTTTACCTGAATAGATATTCCCATGTCCTGTTATCCTCCTTGAGCAATCGTATTTTGCTGTTATCTTACTCAAACTTTGCAGGCGCCAAATGGCCTTCCGCCCGCTGCCGGAGCGGCGCTCCCGGGACTGAAAAGGA